>CAJTWH010000022.1 GCA_910579995.1 uncultured Muribaculaceae bacterium
AAAGGTTATTCACATAAAAAAGAAACGGTCGCCAAGACCGAACCTCAGCAACCGAACAATGCCGTTTCAAGTGACTCTTCGCTTCCAACAGATGAGCAGAGCGGCACATCATCTATTGAACCCAACGGTGAGCCAACCGTTTCTAACCGCAAAGATACGAAATCTTTGACAGAGGAACAAATTTCGGGTGAAGAAAGCGTTGGCGGCCAAGGCGGTGCAGTGGTGCGTCAGCCGGGGCTATATGGCCAAGGACGTGATGGAGCGGGTAGACCCGCGGGAAGTGGTGCGCAAGGCGGTGCTGATGTACCGGCTGGCGATAGCCAAGGCTCGGGAGGAAGAGGAGAAAGCACAACCGCAAATGGAGCTGAAAGACTTCAGGACGCTGACCGACGAGCAGATAGCGGATATACTGCAGAACGACAGGGTGATTTACAGCAGGGAGAAGCCGAAAAATTAGATTATCAACTCTCTGAAGAAACTGACGATAACGGCTTATTCCTTGTTTTATCATCAGACGGCACTGTTAACTTCGGCTCAATTCGTGATGGCGAAGGTATACAGTCGCTTCCAATTCGTCTCAGCGAGGGCTTTAACAAAGTCCTCGCCAATGGAGAGAATAGGGGCTATGGATTAGAACACATTGAAGCCGGGCATGGCAATGATATACGCAATGCCGGTTTTAAAACGGTGACCGAATTTGTTGAATACGTTGCTCGGGGTTATGAGAGAATACTTATAGGAAATGTACGCAAGAACGGCACTCAGACATTCCTGATTGAATTACGCGATAAAAAAAGCAATGTCCTGTATATTGAATTAGCAAAGGACGGAAGCTATTGGACAGTAAACAGCGCCGGCATTTTCAGAGAGAATTATACAAAAAACAAGAAAACCGTTGAACCTCTACCCGCAATTGAGGCGTCTCCAGCCGCGGCAGACGAAATAGTTCAGGAACAAGGCGGCAGTCCTTTGAGCGGGAATTCTTCTTCAACGGAATCTTCTGACAGCAAAGTTAGCGCTTTCTTTCCGAATAATAAAATTTCAGAGGCGGAAAGCGGCCAAAAGGCCGATGAGTCGTCAGATAAACAAGCGAATGGGGCGGAAAGTTTGGAAAAGGAGTACTCTGATGAGGAGTTGGAGGCTATGGAGCTTGATGAGCTCGGACAGCTTATCAGTGACACGGAGGCTGCTCTTGATGAGGAGTTTGACAAGGAGATAGAGGCGCTGATTGAGGAAAAGGAGTCTCTTGAGGGGAAGTGGCACCGCACTCCGAAAGAGGGTCGGCGTATAAAAGCTATTGCTGAAAGGCTTGAGGAGCTTGAACGGGAAAGGCGAGAAGAAAAGCTTGCCGCCTCTGAGCGCTACCGGAATGTTTACCACAGGCGCTTGGCAGAGAAGCCTACGATAGATATCTTCGCCCCGGCGGAGGCTGCGCCTGCCGCCCCGGAACGAAATAATGCCGGCGCAGCTGAAGCTGCTGAGCAGGGGCAAAAAGCTGACGCTTCTTCACAACAGCAAACCGGGCTTGGGGCGGCTGTGGCTGCCGCCGAGGCTGCGACGGATACCAATCCGACCGAGGCGCAGAAAGAGAGCGGCGATTATCAGAAGGGGCATGTGCAGGTGGGTAGTTTCGATATCGCTATCGAGAATCCTGCCGGGAGTGTGCGCAGCGGCCACAATGAGGCTACGGGCGAGGATTGGCACAACACCATGCACAACAGCTATGGCGAGATCGAGGGCACGGAGGGGAAGGACGGCGACAAGCTCGATGTGTTCCTTTCTACCGACATAGACTCTTGGAATGGACGCAGGGTGTTTGTGATAGACCAATACAACCCCGACGGCACTTTCGATGAGCATAAGGTAATGCTCGGCTTCAATGACAAGGATGAGGCTGTAAGTGATTATCTTGCCAACTACGACCGTGGCTGGAATGAGCAGCGGCGTATCGTGGCCACGGAGGTGTTTGTGGAGGACTTCGAGAAGTGGGTTGAGAGCAGCCACCGCAAGACCAAGCCTTTCGCCGAGTATGTAATAGCGCAGAAAGGTAAGACGAGCGAGGAGGGAGCGGAGGCTGCCTTTGAGGCTAATAAGGCAAGAGAGGCAAACAAGGCAAGAGAAGTGCAGACAGAGGCTGTCGGCAATGGGTATACTGTAGAGGCCAAGCCGTACACCAACAAGCAGGGCCAGACACTCGATACCTACCTTGTGACCTTTGACCGCGAGCTGAGCAATGAAGAAAAGCGGGCAATGGCAGCAGCGGCGCGGGCAGATTTCAAAGGCTGGTATGACAAGAAGACCGGCGGCTTTATGCTGCGCAGCCGAGAGGACGCTGAGGCTTTCGGCCGCAGGTATGGCGCAGCTGAAGCTGCGGAGCAGGGGCAAAAGGCCGAGGGCGCAGCTGAAGCTGCTGCACAGGGACGGAATAGTGAGACGGAGGTTGCGAAGAGTAAGGCTTGGGGTGAGATGGACGCTGCCGAGCGGCTTGCTGTTGCGGCCAATGACCTGCTGACACAGCAGGAGATTGAGGCTGCAGATGTTGACCCCTACATAAAAGTAAACGCTCTTGCGTTTTTAAACGGACGCAATGGCGCTCTACAAAACATATCATATTTAAAAGTATACGAACATGTTAGGAATACCGATGGAAATAGCGGCGGAAGTGGCGTCGCAACAGACCGGGCACAGTTGGCTGGCGCCGATACTGCTGCGGTTGGACAGCGAGGAAAAGGAGATGGAGGCGGAGTATCTTCTGAGCAAGTGGATAGAGAAAGAGGCTCATCGGATAGCTCCACAGAGCTCATTGGCCGGTCGGATAGTGCGCGAGACGGCGGGTCTGCTGCTGGAGAGCGCGGCGGTGAGCAAGTATCTGGAGAGCCATCCGGAGTGGGAGATGTATATGCCGGTGATGGAGAGCGCACAGGAAGCCGCGATGACAGGCAGTCTCGAGGTAATGGCGGAGGCAGCCGACGAGGCGGCGGCGACAAGGGTGCTGGTGCTGATGGAACGAGGGCAGCTCAGACCGGACGTGCTGCTGACAGCGCAGCTGATGGCTCTGTAGAGACAGAAATCGACAATGCCATCGACGAGCTCAAAGCCACTATGGCGGCGTGGAGCCGTGCCGGACGCCGTAGCATGAACATATCGCTTGTGGGCATGAACTCCGAACAGCTTGAGTTACTGCCCAAGGTTATAGCCGCCGGGGCAAAAGTGGGCTATCTGCTGATCAAGAAGGGAATCACATCGTTTGGCGAATGGGCTAAAAAAATGCGTCAGAGCATAGGCCCGGTACTTCGAGAGCAAGGTGAACTAAGCGACCGAGAGGTTGACGAATGGATTGAGGAGATGTGGAACAGCGACTATCCCGTAGACGGCACTACGCGTCGTGTGAGCGAGTGGGCTGCTCTTATGGGGCAGGCGAAGCTGCGTGAGAATGTGCGCATGAGTCTTGAACAGAAGCGTGCCGCACAGGCCGAGGCTGAGAGTGTGGGCGTGGAGCTGTGCGACGCTGAGAATATCGCTGCGACTCTGCCGTATCTGCTGCCTCAGCAACAGGTGGATGTGCTGCGGGCTGAGGTGCAGTTCTTTGACCCGGGCCATCAGGACGCCGAGCACGGTAACGGCAAGGGCTACATGTTTACCAACGGCACGGGCACGGGTAAGACTTATACCGGTCTTGGCATAGTGAAGCGCTTTGTCAAGCAAGGCAAGGGCAGGATATTGATTCTTACGCCGTCGCAGACGAAAGTGGAGGATTGGATAAATGACGGCAAGAACCTCGGGCTTGATATCCGCAGCCTTGACGACTGGGGCTCGGAGCACGGCATGCCGGCAACTCAGGAGAAGGGCGAGGGAGTCGTGATAACGACATACGCCAACTTCCGACAGAACAAGGCTCTGATGGAGGACTGCTTCGACCTGATAGTCTATGATGAGAGCCACCGCCTGCTTGAGAACAAGAAAGGCGAGGCTACCGCCGGCGTGAACATGCACTACAAGCTCAGCAACAAGGATGAGAACCATACATTCCAGCGTCTGCGCGACGTCAACCCTGTATACCGCGAGATGATTGCGACGCGAGAGGAATTTGCGGATGAGTATCAGCGGCTTGTTGACAATGCCAAGAAGGCTACCGGAGAGAGCAATATCTTCCATCTCGAGGTCAACGGCTATATACCGCCTGTAGGAACGAATGAATGGAGCCCGGCGACCGAGGCAAGGTTTCCGCATATCGCAGGGCTGAGACGCAAGGCGACGGAGCTTGAGCGCAGATTCACTGAAGAAGAGCGTCCGCGTCTTGAGGCGCAGGCCAAGGAGGATATGAATCGCACCAAGGTGGTGTTTCTGAGTGCGACTCCATTCAACACCCGCGAAAATCTCGACTATGCCGAGGGCTATATCTTTTCCTATCCCAAGGATGACGGAGGGGGATATGCTGTGCCCAAGGGCAGGAGCCGCTTTTTCCTCGACCACTTCGGCGCGGGCTACAAATGGCGCTATCACCGCCTTGAGCACAGCGCAGAGAATGCACAGGCACTCGCGCAGCAGGAGGTGGAGTTCAGCGACTGGCTGCAGAATGACCTTCGCACGATGAGCGGCCGCATGATAGACAGCGAGTTTGACTACTCGCGCGACTTCCCGACTGTGACGGGTGAGTATGCGGGACGCTTCAATGAGGCGACCGCCGAGCTGAGCCGCAACGAATTCACCCGACAGGCCTACGGAGAGACCATTGGCAACTATAATTATGGCAGTGCGCTGATGGAGAGTCTTAAGGTGGCGCAGGTGTTGCCTCGAATACGCGAACATCTGTCGCGTGGCCGTAAGGTGGTGGTGTTCCACCGTCGCGTAGAAAGCGGCGAGCCAATCACACAGCCTTTCGAAACGATATTCTCGCGTGCGGAGGCATTGCTGTCGAAAGAGAGTGACAAGGATAAGAAGCGAGAGGGGTTTGCGGAGATACGCAAGCTGCGCCGTCACTATCAGGACTTGCTTGAATGGGAGAAGACGCTTGACCTGCGCATGCCTCGCGAGCAGCTCGCCGACGCTTTCGGCGCGGAAAAGATAGGATTTTTCAGCGGCAAGGAGGGCAAGAAGGCCAAGAACAAGGCTGTCGAGGATTTCAACAATGACGACAGCGGCAAGGATATCTTTGTGGTGCAGGAGGCGAGCGGCAAGGAGGGCATATCTCTTCATGACCGCAGCGGACGCCACCAACGCGTGATAATCACACTTGCGCTTCCGCAGAGCCCCATCACTGCCCTGCAGATAGAAGGGCGCATATACCGCATAGGCAACAAGAGCAATGCCATATTCGAGTATCCTCTTCTCGGGCTTGACTCGGAGATGATACTGTTCGGACAGAAATTCAACACACAGGTAGGCACGACAGAGAATCTCGCACTCGGCGGCAAAGCACGCAATCTTCGCGAGAGCTTCGCCCGGGGCATAGAGGAGCGCAGCGGCGATGTGTCGCTTGAAAGCCAAGGCTTGGGCGGCAAGGAGATGGACAGCGGCAGCGGTCGGGAAGAGATGAGCGGCTATGAGCGCGCCGTACTCGACTACTACGGCAATCAGAAACTCAGCGGGCGCCGCGACTCGCGCGAAGGCAAGGACTATTATCCCACACCTGAGCCTTTGGGCTATAAGATGGTTGAATGGGGACAGGTGAGCGAGGGTGAGAGCGTGCTTGAGCCCTCGGCAGGTCATGGCGCGATAGCGCGGTATGTGCCGGGGGTGAACACACTGACTGCGATAGAGCCGTCGCGGTCGCTCTTCGGCCGACTTCAGGTGAAGGCCGGAGGCGTAGGCCGCAAGTTCGAGTGCTGTACCTTTGAAGAGTATAATGTGGTGAACAAGCATGATGTGGTGGTGATGAATCCACCGTTCGGAGCGGCAGGCCGTATGGCCGTAGATCATGTAGCCAAGGCGTTCACTCACTTGGAAGAGGGCGGCCGCATAGTGGCCATCATCCCACGCGGAAGCACTGACAAGAAATTCGAGCAATGGTACAATGGCGAGAAGAAGGCGGTGCTCACAGGAGAGATATTGCTACCCGATGTTACATTCGAGCGTGCCGGTACGGCTGTCAACTGCCGAGTGGTGATCATCGACAAGGTAAGCGACAAGTCACTTGCGCAGCAGGCGGCTTCAAACGCACGACACATAGACCTGAGCCACCGCGACTATAGCAAGATAGAGGATTTCTTTGAAGAACTCGAGGGTATCGACATGCCGGCGCGCACCATCGACATGGCTGCGAAAATGCGCAAGACGTCACTGCCGGTAGCCCGTTCGCTGCGGGAGATCAAGGGCGTCAAGGAAGTGCGGGTCGGCACGGACTATATGCTGGTATCGGGCCGCGGAGTTTATGAGCGTGTTGATTGGTCTGCGGAGGGCGGAGAGCTTGGCGGGCGTCTTCAGCAGAAATATAACAAGTTCAAGTCTAACGAGGAATGGGCTGAGAGCCGAGGCCATGAAGAGCAGGCAGAGGTCTACCGGGAACTCAAGAAACTGTGCGCACGCCTCAGCGGCAAGACCGAGGAAGAGATGGAGCGCGGTGTCAAGGACGACGGTGTGCGGTTCCGTATGGGGGATGAGGTCGAAAGTCAAGATAATAAAAAAAGCCCGTCGAAGAATCGGCTGGACTTAACCACTCCCCCGGCAGAAGCCGAAGTTACATCCTCCTCATCGAAAGGCGCAGCAAAGTTACAGAAAATAAGTGAGAATCTCAATACCTTGGCTGCAAAATACGCCGGAGTAACGAATCATCGCGGAGCAATTACTGATTTTGCCATGGCTATCGGTGCGGACTCACAAGGCTATGCGACGATTGAAACAGCCAATGGAGATGAAATCCATATCCGCATAAGCAATCATAATGCGAACGCAGGACATTTTGCAGACAAAGGGCACTATGATGGTAATGTGAGTGTGGTGATCAAGAGTCGGCATACGCCAAAAACCTTTGTAGCAAATGACGATGTAGAACTCACAGAGTATATCTACACAAAAGAAGATATCTCAAAAGATGGAAACTTGCTCTCACAAGTAGCCGAATCACTACGGCAGATGTTGGAGACCGGCGAATATGAGGATTTGAGTGGTAAGGCTATTGTCAACCATTCGCCGGATATGGAAAATGAAGCGGGCGGCAAGACCGGCAACCGCTACCGCATGGGGGATGAGGCTGCGAGCTTTGAGGAGCGCCAGGCTGCAGCTGTCGCCAACCGCGGCACTGTCATGCCGGGGCTCAATGAGGTGACGGTGAGAGTCGTCGATGTTCCGCGGCATGATTTCGCAGGAAAACAACCTATATCACAGGCTCGACGTTGGGCTAAAGATAATATTGTTGGAGAGCATGTGCTTACCGACAATAAAGGTGATAGAGTACCCTATGTTATAAGTGGGCGCGCGATAGACAAGTATCTTAGCTTTTCTGCGATAGGCAAGAGCGAGAATCTCGGTGTTCATCTTAGTGTGCTCAAACAGCTGCCGGAAGTTATTGGTGAAAGTATTGAGGCAGAAATTCATCCGGATTACAACAAAGGAGAAGATGGTGTAAGACGAGTTGAAAATGGATATCAGCGAGATAATCTTATTCATCGCTTTTATGGAGCTGTGACAATTGATGGTAAGGTTTATCGCGTAAAGACAACCTTGGTAGAACCTTCAGACAGCGGTTCACTAATAAAGCCACACAGCTTTGAAGTAACAAATATAGAGCTGCTCGAAGAATCGAACAGCTCTGAAATGGAGCCTACGGCCAGTCAGAATGAATCGCTGACACCCGTAGGAGTTGCAAAGTTACTGAAAGGAGTTGAGAAATCCTACGATGAGGGTGTAAAACTTTTGGAGGCGAGTGAAAAAACTTCGTCACGCTACCGCATGGGGGATGAGGGTGAGAGCTTTGAGGAGCGTCAGGCTGCAGCTGTCGCCAACCGCGGCACTGTCATGCCGGGGCTCAATGAGGCGACGGTACGGATTGTCGATGTGCCCCGCCATGGGTATGAGGGACACAACATTTTGAGCCAAGCTGTTGACGCAGCCTCAAAGAGATATGCCGGCAAGGTGCTGACGTATGATAATTACGGTATGAGGTTTGAGTATATCGTAAAACCTCGGTCCTTTAAGTATGCGGCCAACCATTCAGGTAAAAGCTCCAACATGGGTGCCCAGGCAGCCGTAATGGATAAACTCTTAGATGTTATCGGAGAGAGTATCGAAGTGATGGAACATGCGGATGTAAATAAGATTGACGGCAACCGTAGCGAAGATAACGGCTATACTCCCAATACTTTAATGCACCGCTTTGTGGGGGCTGTCAATATTGATGGAACAATCTATCGAGTTATAACAACCCTCAAAGAGTACTCAGATGACGAATTGTCACGCTTACATACATACGAGGTGACAAAAATCGAAGTGCTCGACGCCGAGACGCCAAGCACTTCGAATGCTACCACTAACAACAATATATCATCGTTAGGGATTGCAAAGATACTACAAGGAGCTGAGATACACAATAAATCGGGCGAAAAAATTCTTGAAGAGAGTAAAAAAGCCGGAGATATAAGCTATGCCGCCGCAGCTGACGCTGCTACACAGCAACAAAATGAGGGCGGCGCTGAAGCTTCGGAGCTTGAGCAAAAGGGCGCTGAGATTGCCGGGCGGTTGAATACTCCTGTGCGGTTTGTGGAGGACTTGTCGGATATTACGGACTCGTCGGCTGATGTGCGGCGGAAGAAGCGGTCGGCCAAGGGCTGGTATGATACAGCGACCGGTGAGGTTGTGATTGTGCTGCCCAACTGCGACAGTGTTGAGGATGTGGAGGCGACGATCTTCCATGAGGTTGTGGGTCACAAGGGGCTGCGCGAGCTTATCGGCGATGAGCGCTTCGGGGAGTTCCTGCGGCAGGTGTATGAACATGCGTCGGCTGCGACACGCGCCAAGATAAACGCCCTTATGTCGCGCAACGGCTGGAATGCTGAGCTTGCGACGGAGGAGTATCTGGCGCAGCTTTCCGAGCGTGGCTTTGCCGACATGGAGGCGCAGGAACGTGGCTTTTGGAGTAAGGTGCGCGAGAAGGTGCTTGATTTCCTGAGCCGTCTCTTCGAGGGCAGGAGGCTTCCCAAGAGCTTGCGGCTCGGAGACGAGGAACTGCGGTATATGCTGTGGCGCGCCTATCAGAAGCGCGTCGACGGCTCGCTTGTGGGCGAGGCTGCCAATGTGGTAATGCAGGAGCGGCTGGGGGTTGGACGCTTCAGAGAACAGGATCGAGAGCAAAGGTCTGTGGCAGACAGAATTGAGAATCTGTTTTATGAGGCTGTCAATGGAATACTGACAGGCAAACCTGTAGAAGTAGGGCGACTGACATCTGAGGGTAAATCATATTTGGAAAGATTGTCGGGCATGCAGTTGAAGGAAGAGGTTTCGTTTGTGCTTAATCCGTCGGATATGGTGCACATACATAACCGTCATTTCGGAACCAATGAGAAAGACGGCAGAAACATCCCTCTTACAAATGAAGATATCAGGGCTATAGCCTCAATCGTTTCCAACCCGGATAGAGTGATATATGCCAAAGAGAAGAAAGGCAATGAACGAAATCTGTTTTTCTTCCTGAAAGAAAATGATAGCGGAAGTTATAATCTGCTTGAGGTTTATGCAGACAGAAAAGGTAATCTGACATCAAAAAGCTTTTTCAAAAGCAAAGAGGGCGTATCCCAACGTGTAATATCGTTACAGAACGACCCTACACTCTACGTCCATGACGGATGGGGCAACCCTCTTGATGGTGCAAAGTTACCAAAATTCTTTGAGACGGCAAAAGAAAGCGATGAAAGTTCACGTCTGCGCTTCCGCAGCGGCAATTACGCCAATGCGCGCGAGGAATACGAGGCACGGGTGCGGACAATCACCGAGCGTGACAAACGTAGCGGTGAAGTTTTGCTCGACAGCGGGGGCAACAAGAAGAAAGCCAACCGTGCGGCGATGTGGCATGAGGCATATCTTGACTCGATGGCTTCGTTGAAAGCTCTTCAGGAGGCTGTGGAGAATGAGAGCGGTGAGGAGCTGAAGGATTTCGAGAACGCCTATTGGGCAGAGAACCGTATGAGCAGCTCCAACAGTGCGCAGACGGCGGCGTGGAAAAAGCGTTATTTCGAGCCTTTGATGAGAGAGGTGTCGCGGCTGACAGGAAAAGGGGACGAGGGCTATAGGAATCTCCTTGACTACATGATGGCGAAGCACGGCTTGGAGCGCAACGCCTATATGCGTACCCGAGCCGAGGCCAATGGCGAGCAGACGGAGCGTGATTTTGCGGGATTGACTTCTTTATTTGAACTCTCACCCCGTAAATGGGAGGAGGCTGAGCAGCGGGCGGAGGCTCTTGTCGCCACGTATGAATCGGCGCATAGTACCGCGGAGCTATGGAGACTTGTCAATGCAGCGACAAAAGCGACATTACAGACACGCTACGACTCAGGATTGATAAGCAAAGATGTGTATGACAAGATCCGGACACAATACCAATATTATCTTCCGATGAAAGGGTGGGCGGATACCGTGGCCGGAGATGTGTATGAGTACGCAGCCGGGACTTATCATCTGGGAACGGCACTGCACAGCGCCTTTGGACGCAGCAGTCAGGCAGACGACCCATTGGCTACAATTTCGGTAGACGCCGAACGCACAATCATGGAGGCAAACCGCAACAGGATGAAGATGGCTTTTCTGAACATGGCGATAAACCACAGGACAAGCCTGCTGACGGTGAGACGCCAGTGGTATAAGAAGCAGACCGACGGGACTTGGCTTGAGGACGACCCACCGATACCCGAGAATGCGACAGCAGACGAAGTGAATGCGATAGTAGAGCAACACAATGCAGATATGGAGGCATTGAAGGAGAAAGGCGAGGCATACCAAAGTAAAAAGGGTCTGCAGTTGGGCATGCGCGTCAACAAATATGAGCGTTCGCAGCATATCGTGACGGTAAGCCGAGCCGGAGAAATATATCAAGTGTTCATCAACGGCAATCCGCGTGCGGCGATGGCTATCAACGGACTGCTCAATCCTGACACCGGAGAAACAACGCGTCTTAAGCGATGTGGGCAGAGTGTGAAAAATTTTATGTCTAAGGCATTCACAACATATAACCCGGAATTCATATTCAGCAATCTTGCGCGGGATGTTATGTTTGCCGGAGCGGCGGTAGCGGTCAAGGAAGACAAGGCATACAACAGTCAGTATCGCAAGAATATCTCCGGGCTGCTTGTGAAAGGCCGAATCTTGAAGCTTGTGCATAAGTACAATGCCGGCACATTGGATATGGATAAAGACTTAGAACGTTACTTCTATGAGTTCATGACCAACGGAGGAGAGACAGGATTCACACAGGTCAACACTGTTGACAAGGTGAAGAAAGAGATGGAGCGGTTTATCAGGCAGGCACAGGGCGGAGCCTCGTCTGTGCCCGGCGAGGCATGGCGTGGGCTACTCGACGGAGTGGAGTTTATGAACCGCTGCGCCGAGGATGCAACGCGTTTCGCCGTGTATATGACCTCGCGTCAGGTAGGGCGCGGAGTGGCGCGGAGTGTATGGGACGCCAAGGAGATAACGGTGAACTTCAACAAGAAAGGCAGCGGAGCCTTGGGCGCACGTTATCTGAACTTCTCATACGTATTTTTCAATGCCGCCATGCAGTCGCTGGGCAACAGCGGCAGGCTTATCAAGAAACATCCCGGCAAATCGGCTATGGTGATGGTGGCGTTCATGAGCGCCGGCTTCCTGCTGCCTTTGGTATCGCAGGTGCTTTGCGGATTGGCGGGAGGTGATGATGACGATTACTTCAATATACCCGAGTGGGTACGCCGTAACAATCTTGTCATACCTATCGGAAAAGGCAGATATCTGACGATACCGATAGCGCATGAGCTGCGACCGTTCTACGGCATAGGTGAGCTCGCCTACTCGACTCTTATGGGACGTGAGGACGCCGGGGAGGCAATGTATAAGGCTGTCGAGGGTTTTACCGGTATACTGCCTGTGGATTGGACAGGCAACGGCGGTAATGTATTGATAAGTCTTACCCCGACAATCCTGCAACCGTTAGCGCAGGCGTACGCCAATGTTGACTATTTCGGCAAGCCGATATACAGACGCACGGCTTCCAATACCGAAGACCCTGAATGGACGAAGGCATACCGGTCGACGCACCCTTGGCTTGTTGACGCGAGCCGATGGCTGTATGAGGCTACGGCGACCGAGAACACTGCAGAGCGTCTTGAGGGCGTATGGTATGGCGATGTCAATCCTGCGATAGTGCAGCATTTGATTGAGTCATACACCGGCGGTATGGGTAAGGTAATCAACAAGATGAGCCGAACGATCTCCATGCTGTGGGATGAGGAGGCGAGGGAGCTGCGCAATATCCCTATCGCGAGCAAGTTTGCCCAGAGCGTAGATGAGCGGGCGATTGAGCGGAGGACCAACAACGAGTATTATGACCTCAGAGGCGAATACGAGAAACTGCAGCTTGATTTCCGCCACGTGAACGCACAGCCCTTGGACTCTGTGAGCGGCCATGCCAAGAAGCTTACTGATTGGCTTGACACTCCTGACGGGCGCAGGTATCTGATACTCCGGGATTATATGAAAGATGTCGACTATTGGCACGGAGTAGGCAAGAACGCGCCGACAGAGCTGATGAAAGAACGTGCCGACAGCATGGAGAATGCCACAAAGGCGGAGCTGATTGAGACTATGCGAAAGCCTGATGAGTATCCGGCAGAGACAATCGGGCGTAGAAAGCAGGAGCTTGACTATGACCGGGTACGGCAGGACAAGCGGGTGGAACGGCAGATGAAACGTGCTGAGGGACGAATGAGCAAGGGTAATGATAAGCCGAGCCGTTAGCTGACGTGCGTGGGCTTCGCCCGCGCCTTGGACGAAACCGGGCTTTTTTAATGGTTGGTGGGTTGCTTTTTAAAGTTGGTGGTTGGTGGGTTGGGGGCAGCGGATTACTTACTGCTATCCTCAAAAGCTAACTCGCTGCCCACAGCCTACAACCCACCAACCACACCCACCAACCACAACCTACCAACCATTACTCCAATAGATAACAGGTTGGAGGCGGAGGGATTTGTTATTTTTGCTGCAAAAAAGGAATGATATGAGGCTTAGAAGGATGAGCGATGTGTGGCGGCCAAGCGGCGACGGCGAGGCCGACAGCATAAAGCGTAGCAGGGCGCGCAATCATGGGTGTGAGCGCGGGCGTGCGCTTGAGGTGTTGCTCGAGGCACAGAATTATTATATGAACATGGACCGCTTCCGTCGCGACCGTGAGCGCAACAAGCGCTATAATTACGGCGACCAATGGAGCGATGTGATATGCGTCGACGGCGAGCGGATGACCGAGGAGGAGTATATCAAGCGTCAGGGGAATATACCGCTGAAGAATAATATGATACGTCGGTTGACGAGGAATGTGATCGGCGTCTACCGCAGTCAGGCGACAGAGCCGACGTGCTTCGCGCGCGACCGCGACGAGCAGCAGCTTGCCGAGACGATGAGCACCGCCCTTCAGTATAACATGGGGCTGAACCGCATGACCGAGCTCTATGCGAGGACGATGGAGGAGTTCCTGATATCGGGTCTGATAGTTCACCGGAAGTGGTACGGGCGGCGCAATGACAAGGAGGATTGCTGGACAGACTATGTGCAGCCTAACAATTTCTTTGTAGACAACAATATGCGCGATTTCCGTGCATGGGACTGCACGTGCATAGGCGAGATACATGATGTGAGCTTCGAGGCGGTGTGCCAGCAGTTTGCCAAGAGCCCGGGCGACTATCAATGGCTGAGCGGGATATACGCCGAGGCCAAGGACAGGCCTCGGTTGCTGCAGGCTTGGGGTGAGTTTGGCTATCCTCAGGATTATGACAATGATTTTCTGACGGCACGCGACCAGACGCGTTGCCGCGTGATAGAGGTATGGCGCAAGGAGAGCAAGCCTCGGTATTGGTGCCATGACTACAACACCGGCGATGTCTTCAAGATAGACGTTGAGGATTACGGCGAGCTCGTGGAGGCCGAGAACGCGCGGCGTCTTGAACAGGGGCGCAGCGTAGGCATGGCGCGCGAGGAGATACCTCTGATCAAGGCTGAGTGGATGATGGACGATTATTGGTATTACTATTATCTGTCGCCGCTTGGCGATATCTTGGCGGAGGGCGAGACTCCTTACGAGCACAAGAGCCATCCGTATGTTTTCAAGGCTTATCCGTTTATCGACGGTGAAGTGCATTCTTTCGTGAGCGATGTTATAGACCAGCAGCGGTACACCAACCGCCTTGTGACGCTCTATGACTGGATAATGCGTGCGAGCGCCAAGGGTGTGCTTCTGATACCCGAGGACTGCATACCGCGAGGCATGAGCCCGGAGGACTTCTCGCAGACGTGGGCGAAGTTCAACGGTGTGGTTATCTACCAACCCAACAAGACGGGACAGGTGCCGCAGCAGGTTGCGAGCAATTCGACGAACATTGGAATCAATGAGCTGTTGCAACTGCAACTGAAGTTTTTTGAGGATATCTCGGGTGTGAACGGCGCGCTGCAGGGCAAGCCGGGTTATTCGGGGATGAGCGCCGCGCTCTATAACCAGCAGACGCAGAACGCCACGACGAGTCTTCTTGACCTGCTGGAGGTGTTCAACAGCTTCATGACCGAGGCGGCATACAAGGATGTAAAGAATATACAGCAGTTCTATGAGCAGAAGCGTATGCTCTATATCGTGGGGCGTGCAGGGGCTAAGGTCGAGTATGACCCGCAAAAGATACGCAATGTCGAGTTTGACCTCAATATAGTGCCGAGCACAGCGACACCGGCCTACCGTGCGATGGCGAATGACTTCCTGATGGAGATATTCAAGAGCGGCCAGATATCGCTTGAGCAGCTGCTTCAGACGGGCGAATTTCCTTTTGCCGACCAGTTGCTTCAGTCATTGCAGAGCCAGCGGGAGCAGCTTGAGCAGGGCGAGGTGCCGGAGGGCGTGTCGCCGGAGCTGCTCGCACGGACGCAGCAGGGTGCGGATATGGAGGCTGTGAATAAGCTGTATGGGGCTATGAGAGCGTGATTTTCCTTTTTGCTGACGTGCGGGAGCTGCGCTCTCGCCGGGGACGAAAGGGGGGGCTTCTCAGATTGTGGCGGCGGAGATTGCTTTTGAGGTCATTGCCTTTCGGATTGAGCCCCGGGCGACAGCGCGGGGCATTTCCATTTCGTGGAAGCAGATGTGCAGGCCGATGGCGCGGGTCATGAGGAGGTCGTCGTGCTTGCCGTCGATGGCCCCGAAAGCACCGTTCTGCTTCCGCTCGTAGGTGAGTAGTTCGTTGAGGCAGCGCTCGTCGCGCTCTTGGTAGAGTGATTGGCGGATGACTTTTATGAGGGTCGAGATTATCATTGGCTTTGTGGCTATGTTGGTGTGGAAACCGTATCTGCGGGGAAGTCCTTGGCGTATTTCGTCGGGGGATTGGCGGCGTGCGTAGAGGTTGGGGTATATGTCGGCGAGCTGATATAGGATGTACTGCGACTGATCGCCGTCGACCTGCCGGGCGCGGTCGTGTGTCTCGAGGGTGTTTGACTCTATAACGAGGAGGGAATCGGAGTAGTATGCTGCAATCTGCGCGGCTTTCCACGCGAGGAGGTCGATGTCGATATGTCCGTACCATTGTGCTACGACAGCCGGCTTGCCGCCGTCGATCATGAATAGGCGGTCGAATACAACGATAACCGACCAGTCGGCCTTGGAGGAGCGTCCGCCGATGTCGACGACGGTGAGGTAGCGGTTTATGATATCCTCTCGGTCGGCGGGGTCGTATGGGTCGGGGTGTGACCATACCCACAGCTGTCCACGGGCGTCCTGCCTGAACTGCAGGTCCGTGAGGGCGTCGGGCCCTTCGTCGGCTTTTGCGTAGACATCGCCGACAAACCGAGGTGGGCAGCAGTCAGGGCGCAGTTTCTCGACGAGGTATTTGTCGAATACGGCTGCGCCGGAGTTTACAAAAGCCTCAATATCGTCGGACGGGCACTCTGCGGCCATCGAGCCGTGCTGCTGATGTTTGGTGCGCTCGATTACATACCAGTTGATGGCTTCGAGTGTAGCCCCTTTCTGCCACAGCCACCATAGATATCTGCCGGGCTCTACGCGGTCGGTGGCGGCATTGGCATTGTCGCGGTTTTGGTATAGAGTACGGGCGAAATGGAGACGCTCGTCGTCGGAGGCAAAGGGAGTGCGGTTCCAATCAATCTGAAACCAAGAAATGAAGAGAGCCTTGAATTGGGTGATACCATCGCGTGCTGCCTCATATTCTTTATGAAAGAAATTGCCGAGGCCGTTTGCTGTGGACTCGTAGACAATCATTGTGAAAGGCTTGTTGAGGACACCTGAGCAAGCAGAGCGGACGATGTCCTCGGGCTTCTTTCCTTCGGTAGCTTTCCACAGACCGACCTCAGAGAGATGTACGAGTGCGTAGTCGCCGCCACGGCAGGAGTCGGGTCGCTCGGCAGTGCCGATCTTGACCTTGCAGTTTCGCTGCGGGACTCGGAAAATAGAGCCGGATTTGCCGACGCCAACCATCTTTGGCTCGTTAGGGGCGTATGCCTCGCCGAGGCGGTAGAGCATATCGAGAGGATATGCTTTTATCATCCGGTCGAACATATCCTTGATTTCATCGGAGGCAGTGCCTTGGTGGGCGATGATGAGCGAGTTGAGGCCTTGCTTATGACAGAGCTGCAGCCAAGCCATATAAAGCTGCGAGGTGGTAGATCCGCCCCACTGACGCGCCTTGAGCAGGACAATGCGTATGGGCTTGCCGGCGAGTCGTGCCTCTTCGAGCGCCTCGACAAACAGGCGCTGGGGATAGGATAGTCGGAATAGTACTTCGGGGTCACCCTCGACGTTTTTATTTTTGATATATACGAAAGTTGCCGCCCAAAAAGGGAAATCGAAGCGGCAGCGGAGGCGAACGAACTGAGATATGACCTGCTCTCGCCCGCAGTTTGTGGGGTCCACGCCAAAGGCAGAGAGGATAAAGGCGTCTATGGACTTAGCCTGTATCAAAGACTTCACAAGAGGGACGGCCAACATCGGCCTCGGCAACCATTGGACGGGAATGGGGAAGTCTTCAATCTCGACACGTACGCGGTCGCCTATTGAGCCTTGGCCTGTAATGGGGTTGAACTTTGCAAAAATGATATTATTTCTTCGGTCGTTTTCGGCGATTATCTGCCTGATCGCAATATTGTTCATAGAAACCACTTTTAATTCTGTAGATAATTTCAGAGGCGGTGCGCGGTGCCATATAGAATTTTGGTGCGGGGGAATTGATGATGAGAGCTACTATTTCGGAGAGTCTGAGGTCGGGCATAGCCGGGGCGAGGCGCCTGTAGCGACTGAAAATCTCCATGAACATCTCACGCTTTGTAGGGCGCATTTTCGCGAGCGGGTTCTTACCCCGTGCCAGTTGAGAGACAACTACTGTTGCACGCTCCTCGGAAATCCAAAAGCGGGCAGACGGGAGCTCGACAATCATCTCACCGATAGATTTGTGCCCCAATACAGAAGAGAGGCTCATGACATAGCGGTATGCCCTGATGAGGTCGAGGTTGCGCAGGCGTGTGAATTCGAGAATGCAGCCGGGGTATTTCATTGATTTTTGGGTTTATGGGTTGTTGGCTGTGGGGTGTGGGTTACTTGGAATGGCGCGTGAGCTGCGCTCACGCCGGGAACGAAAGTGCCTTTTGCAAAGATGATTACTTATGGCTGTGCGTTCACCACCTGCCGCAACTTTGTGTAAAGATAATGATAGTTCTCCAAAAGATAACATGCCGGGTAGTGAAATAGGGTGTATCTTTGCTGCAAAAGAAACAACAGGTACAAACAATATAATAAAGAAATGGCTGATACCGAGAGAATTGAGCCTCAAACCAAGAGTAAGCGCGACCGAGTGAGCGAGCGTCTGAAGGGGAAATATCCCGACCGGGATTATGCGGATGATGAGGCATTGTTCGAGCAAATCGACCAAGACTATGACTCATTTGACGGCGAGCTGAGCGGCTATAGAGAGCGGGAGAAGTCGCTTGTTGACATGTTTAACCGCGACCCGAGGAGCGCGCAGTTCCTCACCGATATGGCCAATGGCCGAGACCCATGGAGCAATCTTATAAGGCGCGTCGGTGTAGACGGTATGACCGACATACTCAATGACCCTGAGAAGCATGAAGAATTTGAGGCGGCCAACAGGGAATATCTTGAGCGAGTGGCCAAGAGCAAGGAGCTCGACGAAGAGTATGATCGCAATCTTGCGGAGTCGCAGGCTACGGTGGCACAGCTTCAGGGCGACCGCGGCATTGACGATGATACGATGGACAAAGCGCTCGACCTGCTCGGACAGATAGCCAACGAGGTGCTTCTTGGCAAATTCACCCGGGAGAATATAGAGATGGCATTAAAGGCTGTCAACTATGAAATGGACATAGAAAGCGCGACACAGGACGGTGAGGTGCGCGGGCGCAATGCGCGTGTGGAGGCCAAGCTCCGCAAGCCGAGCCGCGGTGATGGCATGCCGACGCTCGGCGGCAGCAACAACAGCCCGCGCCGGCAGGCTGAGGAGGACGACGACATCTTTGCACAGGCTGCGCTTGCCAAATGAGAGGGGAGTCAGTACGGTTTGCAGAGCACAGCGGTGTGACACCTGTAAAGGGCAGCGCTGGACTGCCGGCACAATTGCCCGGAATGGCTACGACGGTGAGCAATACAGCGAATGCCAGCGGCGGCATAGCGGGCGGAAATCTAATAAAGACATCAGTAAAATAATAAAAACGGAAGAGGATTATGGCAGAAGTATCAACAGAGGGCAATGTTGCCGTAGGCGGCGCAGCCCCAACCGCGAGCCCGGGCCATGCAGGGCTTGAGACCCAGTTGCCGGGTGAGGCAACGACCGTGAGCACAGTTGCCGAGGCGACCGGCGGCGTTGCAGGCGGCAATCTTATAGAGTCGCACATAGACAGGGAACTGTTTAAATTCGAGAGTGACGACACCCCTCTAATGCAGTTAATGCTGTATGCGAAACGAGTGACGGTGAAGAGCCCTGTAATAGAGCATTTCGCCATCGACGAGCCACGCGCGACAGTAGTGACCACAGCTGCGGTAGGCGACGGCAGCTCACAGCAGGCAATACTGCCTCTCGCTGTGGCAGACAAGCAGCTTCTCAACGCCTATACTACAGTGCTGTGCAAGGGCGTTGACGGCTATATGGCCGACGGCGTGACCAAGACACCGGGCAAGGACCTCATGCTCTTCATCAGTGGCCGTGACAGCGTGACAAGCAACCCTATAGCCCGCGCGGTGAACGGTCCGAAGACCGACCCCAACGACGAGCTTTGCCTTGTGCCCGAGATACCGGCAGGCACTACACTTGTGATACTCGCCAACGCGATGTATGAGACACAAATGCATGTGCAGCCCGACCTTGTGATACCGCAGCCAACGCGCTTGTATGCGCAGAAACGCGGCATGAACAATATCGTGAGTGACTATTTCGAGCATGTCGCCAAGCGCATACCTTTCGGCAAAGCGCTTATTGCTGAGGCTCAGATACGTAACTTCAAGGTCAAGGGCAACCGCACGCTGTGGGCGAGCCGCGCGAGCAAGTTCTCGGTAGAGACAGACCTCGGCGTTCAGACCATCTACACTACCGAGGGTGTGCGCTGGCAGATCAAGCGCCATCTCGATCACGGCGGCAAGTGGACATTCGAGCAGCTTATCGCGCTTGCGAAGATGACATTCACCGGCGAGGATGTGCCCAAGAACGTGGTTATTCTCGCAGGCAAGAACTTCATCGAGAACATACAGTGTATCGACTACTCGAAACACCCTGAGGTGCAGATTTCTGTGAAGACCAACCCTGTGGGCTGGAAAGTGACGGCAATCCACACCGTATTCGGCGAGTTCGAGATCAAGCATGACGCGACGCTCGACCGTCTTGGATGGAGCAACAGCGCTGCCGTGATAGCCTACGACCGCCTTGTGCACTATGTGTTCTCACAGGAGCACAAGAAGAACGAGGACATCGAGGGTCACGAGGCCAAACGCGAGGCGACCCTCGTGTGGGACGCTCTCGGCCTGAAGGGCTCGGCCCATATATGGATTGACGGCGAGGGTGAATGTGCGGAAGAGGGCGCTACCACATTTGTGATGTGGGACGACAGCGCGGCACCGGAGAGCCCTGTGAGCGGCAAAGTTTATGTGCTGCTGCAAGATTGCCCTGACATCGACGGCGCGGCTGTGAGCGGCTCGATGTGGCAGTATGACGGCAGCGGCTGGAAAGAATACAGCGGAGTAGTGACTGTGTAGGCAGGTGTGGATTGAGGGGGAGCGGCAAGCTCTGCTCCCCCTCTTTTTAAAACGAGGAGAGAGATGAAAAAGACAAAGAATACATACGGTGTATATAATATCATCGAATGGCATGCTATAATCAAGGCGGGCAAGGCTACGATAAAAGTGCCGTTTTCGGGTGGAGCGATGACGACGCAGGGGGTGACACCAGCGACGTTCACGACAACCAACCCTGTGGTGCAGCTTGCGATAGAGCGCAGCGCGGCATTTGCGAGCGGCAAAATCAAGCTTATCAAGACTTACCCTACCAATGAGGAGGTAGAGGTTGAGCGCAATCCGGAGGTTATTAAGGAGGCTCACAAGGCAAAAGAGGCTATTTTAGAGGCAAACAAGGAGGCTGATTTGGAGGCCGGGGCAGCTGAAGCTGCTGAGCCGAGCCAAAATGAAGCTGACGCTTCTTCACAACCCCAAAATGAGCCGGGAGCGGTTGTCAAGGTGAGCTGCGAGCGCGACGCTGCGGAATATCTGCGCGACCACTATGGCATAGCATTGAGCAAACTTCGCTACAAGAGTAACATTGCCGCAGCAGCCGAGCAGTATGGTGTGACTTTTGAGTATATCAGCGAAGAGAAAGCCGGGAGCGAATCATTATGATATTCAAGATACCGGATATATTGCGCGAGGTGCGGGTGAGCCTTGATGAGAACGGCGTGAGCGATGAGTTGCTCAGGACGGGAGATGTCGAGACTCTGTCGCTTGACGATATAATCCGTCAGAAGGTGCCGGAGGCGGTGCGGCTTGTGCATACGGCGGCGCCGACTTATCTCTTGGAGAGCGGCCATAACTTCGGGGACGCAGTGTATTGGGGAGATCTTGAGAGTGGCTGGGTGTTGTTGCCGGATGACTTCATGCGCTTGCTGATGTTCAGGATGAGCGACTGGGAGCGGACCGTATACACAGCGATATCAACCGAGGACGAGGAATATGAGAGGCAGCGTAGCCGCTTCAAAGGGATACGCGGCACGTCGCAGAAGCCGGTGTGCGCCATAGCGTTGCGCCCGGAGGGAAAGGTGCTTGAGTTCTACTCGTGCAAGAGCGAGGAGGCTGAGGTGGCCGTGGCTTCGTATCTGCCCTATCCCAAGGTGGATAGGTTTGACGGTATCGATATAAGCGAGCGTTGCTACAGGGCTGTGGTGTATATGGCGGCGGCGCTTACCTTACAGACATACGGCGAGGCGGAGAAGGCGTCGGCAATGACAGAGCTAAGTAAATCATTTTTACAATAATGAGCAGTATACCGACTAAAAAAATAGACGGAGATGTGGCTGTAGGTCGCAATGTGGTGACGGGCGGTAATGCGACCGTGCGCGGCAGTGCAACTGTAGGCCATGATCTGCGTGTAGAGGGTTGGCTTGAGGCGCGGAATATCAAGGGCGTCGCCAAGGGTCTGTTCGCTACGGAGGAGTCTTTGCAGACTGCTTATCCCAAGGGGGAGAAAGGTTGGTGGGCTATAGTCGGCTCGGGACTGCCGGGAGATATCTATATATGGGACGGCAGGAAGTGGACTGCGACCGGAGAGCAAGGAGGTAACCCGACGATAGAGTACTATCAGTATGGCAAGGATCTTGAGGATATCAAGGAGAGCCTTACTGAGCAGGAGGAATCTATCGGCAAGGCACAGAGTGCAGTAGAGGCTGCGCAGGGGGCGGCTGACGCCGCCACACCGCGGCAAATAGATATCGGCGAGCTTGACTCGATGGGGACTGAGGGCGGTATTGAGGCTCTTAAGGATTTTGTACGAGCCCTCACCTATAACGGCCCGGCGCATACGCGGTGGGCTGTGACAACGGGCTCAGGACGCAACTCCTATCTTGTAGGAACACTCGATGTCTTCTCGGATTTTTCACGGTGCGTGCTGACACAGGTGTTTGAGACACACCATACTTTTACAAGTGGCGTGCTCAATACCAATGAGCATACTGACGGCGCGATACGTCGGTACTTCCGATCATTCAATATTGACGCTAAATCGGATTTGGGCGTTGCCTCGGGGGAATGGACTCCTTGGCAGGAGTGCGAGCCGGAGTCGGTGGAGGAATTGCGGGCGCAGCTGAATAGTCTTAAGGCCGCACATGATACGCTGTCGCCTTTTGTATTCAAGAATCAAGAGGATATCGCCAAGCTCAAGCCTAAGGTAGAGGATTTGGAGGGTGGTTTTGACGGGCTCTTTGAGCCGATAGCGATTGGCGGTATAGTATCCGGCGATGAAATAATACTGAGTGAAACAAGCGGCGGTCTGTCAACGGAGGCAGGTTCGACGGTAGTGTACGATACGACAGGTCGTCTGTTGTTGCGTGTTGCCACGCGCTTACCGGAAGTCTACAATTATTATGGCGATTGGGCTGACGCTAAAGACTACGGCGAAGTAGATGTCAAAAGCAAGCGGATAGTACCATTTGAGAAGCGGCTCTATCGCGAAGCGAATACCGGTTGTATGTATTATTGGAGCGGAGCCGGCCTTGTGAATCTCGGCCTTGAGTTGGGGCTGACAGAGCACAGGGCTTATCCGGGTAATCTGGGCGCGAGGAACCGAGAGGATATCGAGGCTCTGACAAGTGCGGTCACTAAGCTGACGGAACTGTGCGGCCAACTGAAGAGTCATGCCGAGGAGCAGCAGAAAACAATAGAGGCACAGCAGGGAGAGATAGCGAAGCTGCAGGAGCAGGTGGCGAAGCTTATAGAGGGCGGTGGCAGCGGCGGTCTGCTGATAGGCTACTATGACGCGGCTGAGCAGGCTCTTTATCTGAAGGATGAGGTGAGCCGCTATATCGACCACTACGATGAGGAAGAGCAGGCTCTTTATCTCAAAGATGTAGACTCGTCGATGTATGAGTATGACGCGGCGACAGAGACTCTGAAAGTAAATGGGCAGATGATACCCTATTCACCGACCGAAGAAGAGAATATAAACCTATAAACCAATTAAATAACAATCAAAACATTTTAAGAAAATGGCAGATTTAAAAGTAACTCGTTTTGTCCTTGATGGCAAAACATTCGTAATCCCTGCAGCGGCTCAGGGTCAGAACGGTCTTATGTCGGGCACCGATTTCGTGAAGCTTTCGGGTATCGCGGCAGGCGCTCAGGTGAACGTCCTTGAGGGCGTTAAGGTTAACGGCACTGCCGTGGCCATCGCCTCGAAAATCGTGAATCTTCTCATCGCCGCCGGTTCGGCCAATGGCACAATCTCGGTGCAGGGTGTGGATGTGGCCGTGAAAGGTCTTGCGGCACTTGCCTACAAGGCCAACGTTAGCAAGACTGACCTCGACACCGCTCTTGCGGCTGAGATAAACGACCACACCTCGCAGCTGACTACCCTCGGGGGCAAGATCGACACTCTCAACGGCACCGGTGCGGGCTCAGTGAAGAAAGCCATCGACGACGCTTTCAATGATTTCTCAACCAAGGTGAGCGACGACGGCGTGGTGAACTCTTTCAAGGAGCTCATCGACTGGGCAGCGACCCACGGCTCTGACGCTGCCAAACTTGCCGCCTCTATCAGCAATCTTGAGGCTATTCTCGCAGGCTTCGGCGGCGAGGGTGAGAGTGCGACCGTCAAGGAGGCCATCGACGATGTTATGGGCCGTCTTGACCTGAGCAGCTACTACACCAAAACCGAGATCAATACCGAGCTTGCCAAGAAAGTAAACGTCAAGACCGGCTATGACCTGTCGAAGAATGACTTCACCGACGAGCTCAAGGCCAAGCTCGTCGGCATTGACGAGAGTGCAACAGCCAATACCTACAGCTACGACGAGGCAACAGAGACTCTGACCCTGACCGGCTTCTCAGCCGGCTAACTTTAGGGGTTGGCCGTGGGGCGGGGGGACGCACGCGAGCTGCGCTCGCGCCGGGAACGAAACCGGGCTTTGCGGCGCTTCCGCCCCTATTTTTTTAATCATTAAAAATATCGAAGATGGCTGATACAAATATTTTACAGTCAATCAATATCGGGGGCAAGCGTTTTTCGGTGCCGGCATGCTGGGAGGAGCTCGGGCTGACAAAGGCTTATATGCTCGCGCTGCTCAGCCGCGATGAGTATACACCGACCCTGAAATTCAAGCCGGATGAGACAACCACAATCTACACCGATCCTGACAGCGGTAATCCTGCCGGCTTTCATGAGGGGCAGTGTGTGGTTTATCCTGATGTGGAAGCGCCTGACTGCATAGGTATGTCTGTGGCCAAGCAAGTGACGGTAAACGAGCAGGGTGTGCCGACGAATATCGTATGGCTTCACCTTGGCGATATCGATAAACACAGCAAGTGGATTAATGACATTGCCGATAGAAGATTCACTGAATTGTCAGAAGGTGTCGGAAGTTTGCTTAGCGATGTTGGCGCCTTGAAAACAAAGAGCACTACGACAGACAATAATCTTTCGGCGCTTGAGGAGCAGCTTAATAGCCTTAAAGCCTCGCATAATACACTTGCGCCGTTTGTATCGAAGAATCAGGCGGATATCGCCAAGCTTACGCCCACGGTCGAAGCTTTGGAGAGCGGCGGGGTGTATGTCGCATATTGGCCGTCGTTGACCACAGAACAGTATTGTGCGGTTCCACTTGAAGAGTGGCTTGAAATCAAGAAAGAGAACGATGAAGCGGTGGCATTGGGTATTCTTGTAATGCCTGATATGGGCGAACCGTTTATCGTGTCGTTGACAGAGGGAAAGACGAAGTGGCATTCATCGGTAAGCTCTGTTTTATATGCCGACGGAGCGAGCACAGAGCTGACAAAACATTTCAATAACACAATAAATGTGAAAGAAAGGCATATTGCATTGTATGGGAACAGCTGTGTCTTAGCTACCTATTGCCTTGACCACCATTACACAATCAATGGTGCAGGTTATGGCCCCATACAATGGTATGCACCAGACCTTAAGATGATGATGGCTATGAGAAAATATTTCTCACAGATCAATAAATGTCTTTCGGCTATTGATGGAGCTGAATTGCTATGCAGCAACGGTGCCACCTATTGGACGGCCAATGAAGTGAGCGCCTCAAAGGCTGTGTCGATCAATATGTCTACATCACGGATAATCAGCGGCAGCAAAGTGGTTAGCGCTTGTATCCGCCCGGTGGGCTTTCTTGCGTTCTGATTGAGCACGCGGGTTACGCCCGTGTCGTGAACGAAAGTTATCGGATTCACAAAAATGGGTGTGGCCTGCGTGCGGCTTTAATTTGAGGAGGTTTGATATGAATGAGACTAACAATCTGTTTTCTGCGGCAATGGCGGCGCTTGGGATGGTGCTTGCTGATTTCTACGGCCATCTTGCGCCGTGGCTGCTGCTGGGTATGGTGCTTGTGTTTGTAGACCTGCGCTTCGGTGTGCTTGCGGCGCGTGTGAGGGGCGAGGAGATACGTCCGAGCCGTGCGTGGCGGCGTACGCTCAACAAGATGGTTGATTATCTTTGTTGGGTGACTCTTGCCGAGGTGTGCAGCCGTACGTTCGGCATAACACTCGGCACGCCGCTTGTGAGCATGGCGATGTTGTTTATCATCTACGGCATTGAGCTTAATTCGTGTGTGAACAATTATCTTGAGTACAAGGGTATAAAGAAGAAGTGGAATTTTTTCAGGCTTGTAGGCAAGGACAATCTGCTTGAGGATAAGGAGAAGACGTCATGAAGTATTTTACATTTACTGAGTTTGAGCGCAGCGAGACAGCTGTGCGGTACGCGATAGACAATACTTTACCGGAAAAGAACAAGGCCAATGTGGCGACGCTGGTTGACACGGTGCTCGACCCTTTGCGCGAGGCGTGGGGCAAGCCTATCACTGTGACGAGCGGCTACCGGTGCCCGGCCTTGAACGCCGCTGTCGGTGGGGTCTCGACATCTTTGCACCAGATAGGTCGGGCTGCGGACATCACCACGGGCAACAGCGTGGATAACCGCCGGCTCTACCAGTTGGCAATAGACCTCAAGCTGCCTTTCTTCGAGCTTATAGGCAAGAAGTATGATTTCAAGTGGCTGCATATAAGCTACAGCCCGATAAGCCCTCAGAGACAGCCGTCATGAAGCTCGTGCTGATTTTTGTGCTGCTGTTGCTGACGGGTTGCGGCAGGACAATGTTTGTGCCTGTGGAGAGTGTGCGGACGGAGTACCGCGACCGCGATGTGTGGCACTACCGCGGTGACACCATCAGGGAGCGGTGGTATGTGTATGTGAACGGCGACACTGTGCTTGACGTGCGCCGGAGCGAGCGGACAGTGCGCGAGACGGTACATGACACGGTGTATATCGAGCGGACCGACAGCGTAGACCGCCCCTATCCGGTGGAGCGCAGGCTCTCACGGTGGGAACAGGCGAAGATGGATTTGGGTGGCATAGCGATGGGGGCTGTATGTGTGGTGGTAATCTACATCATAGTATGGTTGGCAAAGAAGAAGAAAAAATTATAGGCTATGGAAATACATTTTGAGATAGACAAGGCGGATATCTATAAGGAGGTTGCGATGACTACATCGTATACCGGCGCTAAGATGGATGAGGACGCCAATGCCTACGAGCGTATATTCACCACCGACGAGGACCAGCAGCAGCTCGAGCGCTTTTGGCAGGAGGCGGAGTCGGAGATGTGCAATGAGCTTATAAGGCTCATCGCGCGTGAGGAGATGAACGGCGGGCGTCTTGAGGTGAGCCTGAATGTGTCGTCGGCGTTTGACAAGGCTCTTGAGCCGAGCATGGGCAAGAGTCTGAGGAGTTACTTTATCCAGTCGATATCTGCTAAGTGGTTTGTGTTCACCAACAAGAAGGAGGCGGGGGATTATGCAGCGGCAGCGACCATGCACCTCGATGATGTGAAACGCAAGGCGATGTATAAGCGGCAGCCTATGCGCCCGAGATATGACTGATGTGCGCGAGCTGCGCTCACGCCGTGGACGAAAGCAGCCTTTGGGGTGGTTGGTGGTTTGTCGGCTGTGGGCGGCGGATTACCAACTGCAATCTGCAAAAGCTATCTTGCTGCCCACAACCTACCAACCACCAACAATCAAATGGAGTTTAATTTAAAAAATATAAGACAATGGCAGAGAACAAACATTCGCTAAAGGTGAAGATTCAGACCAAGGAGCTGAAATTCGCCATCATGAACAAGACACATGTGACGGCCCGCAGCCTTGAGGCGCAGGGTAAGATGAACTATGAGGCGGCGGCACACATGCAGGCGAGCGAGGACTTGGAGAATTCATACGAGCTGATACGCGCCATCAGCAATGCGTTTGCCGAGACCAAGGTTGAGCTTGGGGAGTATCTCAACGAGGAGGTGAGTGAGACGAACAATCTCATCAGCTCGAAGATAGAGAACGGCGAGATGGTGGAGCTTGACTTCGAGCTTCCGAGCAATTATAACTCGGCTGCTGCGGACGCTCTTGGCGGCGGAATCCATGAGTTTATAGTCGGTCGCAGTATCTATGAATGGTACAGGCAGACGTGCCCCGAGTTGGCAGAGGCTTGCCGCATAGACGCCGACGCTTCGCTTGCTCGCGCCAAGAAAGCGCTCTATAAACGCAGCCGCCCGACACGCCCGACATACGACGAGCCAGCGCCTGAAGAGCCGACACCTGAAGAGCCTTAAGATATGGGGTGCAGTGGAATACCATGCTGCCGCGGTAAGAGCACGGGCAGCCGGGAGGTGAAGCTGAAGCTACAGCGCGACCAGCTTATCCATGACATCAACAATTATGCCTATATCGAGGGGCATGTGATGGGCGAGGATGATGAGTGCCGGCGCCATGTGACCATCGATATCGGGCAGGAGGGAAATATCGACCGCGTGAGCCGGATATTGGCGGTGGTGCATGCGGGTGTGCTTGAAATGCTTTATCCTTATACGAAGAAAGAGGTTGAGGAGGAAGTGATAGACAACCGTTTTTGGGAGCCTGAGGATTATATGATTGTGCTCCGTGTGCCTGAGACGATGTCGCAGACGACAATGCACCTGCTTTGCCGGTTGATTCATGAGTATATGGTGTATAGGGTGCTTGCCGATTGGCTGAGTATCACCAAAATGGAGGGTGCTGAGGTGTGGGCAGCCAAGGCTGAGGCTACGGCTGCAGAAATCAACCGGGTGAAGAATCTGAGACGCGGGGCTCTGACGCGGCCAATGCACCCGTTTTGAGCTTCTTGGCGCTGCCGATGTACGCGAGCTGCGCTCGCGCCTTGAACGAAATAGGAGGCTTTGATTTTTGAGGCTACAAGAGGCACGAAAGGCAAAGGAGGCAAGATAAATGCGATGACATAACTTTTATCTTGCCTCTTTTGCCTTTAGTCTTTCCTTGCCTTTTTATTTTATCGGGGCTTGTTGGTTTGGCGTGGGGTGAATTGGATTGTTGCGTTGGATATGCTTTCGCCGGGATCGAGGTGGCAGATGAGGGCTATGCGGAAGTATTTGTAGGGTGAGCCACGGAATCCGCGGAGGGTGTGGTCTTGACTTGACCATACCAAGTGCCAATTGAAGAGGTCGCGGGAGGCGTAGAGAATGCTTTGTACGTGGCCGCGACGGAAGTTGCCCCGTTGGATTACTGTGTCGACGGTTTTGAGGACGTCGGGGGCGTCGAGAGCGAGAGGTCGTGTGACGAGGATAGGGATGGCGTTGTCTTCTGTATCGGGAGTGCAGAAGTCTATGATGGTGCCGTCGTGTGCTACAGCGAGAGCGCCGGGGTATGAGTTGAGGGTAGACAGGATGGCCGCGCGCATTGTAGCCCAAGCGTAAGATTTGAGGGAGTAGACGTAGGCGTAGTTGTAGACGGGCCCGTCGGTGGGTGTGTAGACGATTATGCGCTGGTTTGGGTAATCGTATATCATGCGGCAGCTCTCGAGGAAAGTTGACAGTGCCTGCAATGGTATACATGCGTCGGCGTCGTGTCCGGCCTCGGCATGAATGTCTTCCATGGCCGGAAGCGTGAGGACGTTGAACGGATATTGTGAGTTGATGGGCTCGGAAATGCACTGCGTCTGCGAGCCGGAGAGCAGCATTATGCCTCGCTGAGTGGGGAATACTACAGATGAGTCGAGCTGTGTGATAGCCTGAGGATTGCAACAGACGTCACGTGTGATGGGTTGGCGGGCAGAGAAAGTGCCTGTTTCGGAGACTTGAAGAGCCCACACGCCCTCTTTTGTGAAAGCGTAGAGGGGAAACTGTCCGAACTGGCCTTGAGAGAGTGCCTTGGCGGCTGATGAAAGGCCGAGGATCTGTGAGTTGCCGATAGTGACGGCGCTTGAGGCGGGAATGAAGAAAGGATTGTTGACGGCTGAGGAGTAGAGTTTGTTTGACGCTTGCTCGGGGATGTAGGGGGAGAGTTCGCTGTCGTCGGGGATTACAAGACTGTCTGAAACATCGAGCCATGCGTCGAATTTATTTGTCACGGAGCCGGTGCGGCAGAAGTATGCGCCGTTGAGGAACTCGTGGGGTTTGAGCTGTAGGTCGAGGTATTGCTGCCATTCGCCGCCGGCGCTGTTGCTTGTGCGGACGATGAGGAGGCGGTAGGCGCCTGAACATTGGTGATAGAAGAATGGGATTTCTCCCTCGAAGTCGAAGATATTGGAAGCGCAGACGAAAGAGCCGGAATCGCGTCGGGCGAAGATGTAAGCTTTGGCTTTATAAAGAGTACCACCGCCGATATACTGAGCTGCAAGAGAGACGTCGGCACGAGGACGGATTAGTTTTGTCACATCGGCGATGTTGAGGCGGGCGTTGTAGACAAAGGCGTTGCGGGCGATGTATGAGTCGGATGTGCCGTAGTCGTCGGTCATGGGCTCGCGTGTGACGAGAGCGGGGAGGATGTCTTCGCCGATAGTGTCACTTTTCCAAGACTCAAAGGGATTGGTCGGATTATATTCTACAGGTATTGATTTGACGAGGTAGAAATTGGCATTAGCGGCGGCACGGCTCCAGAAGCTGTTGTCAGTATCAAGACGGGGCAAGATTATGGGATGGCCGTAGTCGGCTTGCAGTGGTTCGCGAGCATTGCCGGAGGCTACATTATTGTGTGTATAGCATGTGCGGTATCTGCCGCTGTTTGCAGGAGCTTCAATCTCGCTTACGCCAATGATGAAATCGTCGGCGTTGAAATCGTAGATGGGGGCTGAGACGAATATGTCGATAGAAGAGATTAGGTCTTTCCATTGCGCGAGGCGTTTAAAACTTTTGTAGGGCTGTCCGGGCATTTGCCAAGCGAGCTTTGCTGATACGTAGTGGATGTGGGAAATCTTGCCATTTAGGTTTGACATTGCTGCGGAGAAAGAGTCGCCGATAACGGGGCGGATGAGGACAGGCGCTGAGTGGTTGACGAGAGTGCCGTCGTAGAGGCGCAGTGCGTAGCGGACGAAGAATGGGAGGACGAAGCGGCCTTGTTGTGCGGCCTCGGCGATTGCCTTGTTGATTTGCCCGAGGACGGCGTTTGTGATTGTGGTCTTGCTTTCGTCGGAGAGGTCGGAGCGCCAGTCGGGGAGGCCGGTTGCGAGGGGGATGTCGAAAGATGGAATTTCTTCTTTGCCGTCGGTGAGGGAGAATTGGAGGGGGAACTCGGGGAATTCAGCGGGTAATGATTGATAGGACTGCGAGATATTGTCCCACTTGGCGAAGTATATGCCTGCCGAGGTGAGGATAACGAGGGTGTTGCCGATGGCTGTGATTTGAGTGAGGGTTGAGTCGGCGGATATAGTCAATATGGGTAAGGGCTCGGTGTCGTTTTGTTTGATTGCCGATAGGGTGTCGTCGTCGTTGTTGAAGAGGATATAGAAGACTTCGCCACCTGAGAGCTTGTGGATAAAGACGGGAGTGTGGCCAGCAGGTGGGGTGAAATGGACGGACGGAGGGTAAATGCGGCGTAGCGCGCCGTCTTCGGGTATGATGTTGACGGCGGCGGCGAGGTGTCCGTCGGGGGCTTCGTAGTCGGAGGGGACGGTAGAGAGGCCGGAATATGAGATGTCTTTGATCATAGCTTACTTTATTATGGGGTGACGTGTTATTATGGGGAGGTAGGTTGTCTCGCCGCAGGATAGAGGCTCACCGGTCATGAAAGCGGCTCTTTGAGCTTGGATATTGCATGCGGCGAAGAATTTGAGGCAAAGCTCGACGGAATTTGCCGAGAGGTTGCGCGAGTGCTTTTTTGTAGGGTAGCACCGTGCGATGTGACGACCTAAGCCAAAAGGATGTCGCATTGCGAACAAAAGAAACTCACCATCAGTGACGGAAATATTTATGGAGTCACCCGGAGAGATATCGAGCAGGCGCGCCACTCTTGCGGAAATAAATATGCGACCGTTGCGACAGAAAGTTATGTCGGGCCGTCGGGTGTGGTTGAGTAGGGTCTCCATGATTGTTTATCGATTAAATGTCAGTGGACAGCAAAGATAGTGATGTGGGTGAGGAAGAGAGGTATAAGTTTAGAAATTCATGCGGTCGGTGTGCGCGAGCTGCGCTCGCACCGTGGACGAAAGCCGCTTTGCTTTCTTTGCGGGCTGACGCTCTCTCGGCTTCAAATTTTATAGCCATATCACGTCTGATTCGTTGGGTTGGAAGTCCCGGCAAGCTTTCTTGTCGAATTCCACATCTTTGGGTTCGGAGTGATAACATGCGGTCAAGACGTTGAATGCTGTCATGATTGCCCGGAAATATATGCACCGCTCGCAGCGCATTGGATTCTTCGCTTTGTTGCGCTCGTAGCGCTCGGCAGCTTTCCGGGCAGCCAATTCGGCCTTGAGTTCATCTGTGGAGAAGTTTTTGAGTGGGCGGGGTTTCATTTCAGGTATCCTATTGATTAGTAATCAACATCGCAGTCGTGGCATAAGTCGCATATTTTTGACTTATCTCGCAAGCACATTTCCTGATTGTGTCCCTTATGTTCGCGGTTCAGAATCTCGCAGATGTGGTCTGCGATAATATTCGCTTTTTCGAGAGTTATGTCTTTATAGGCATCTCCCCATATACAAGCAATCACTTTACATCTTGAATCTTTTATAACGGCATTGTAGTATTCATCTGCATGGTCAACATGGAACGGAGGTTCAAAGCCTTTTTCTTTGCCGATAATATCGTTTATGTTCATGTCTTTCAAAATTTAATCGGGAGGTGGAGAGCTGCCTCCCGATAGGTTGGTTATTCTGGGATCTTGCCAGTAAGTATGTATTCGACTACATAGGATACTGAGCAATCCTCCCAATCAAATTCATCTGTTTCAGGGAGGCTGTCTAAGCCGCCTCCGTATGCTTCTTCCAATGGGTTGAAGCCAAATTCAAGATTGTTATCTTGAACCATTTTGATAACATCCTCGGCTGTAGTAACGAGGGTGATGTCATCGTCTTCTATCGGTCCGCAGACATAATTGTATTTACCTCCAACCTCGCCGAAATTAACATTGACTTTATACTTTTTGAGGCACTCTACATGTTCGGTGTCGGCTATGAATAAGCCGTAGAGTGCCGCATAAAAGAGGTCAATCTCCAATTTAAATAATCCTTTCATGATTCTTTTCGGGTTTTACAAAGCCGCCCAAGGCTATTTCTTGTTGTATTTTTCGATGATTGCTTTGATTTCTTCGAGGCACTTGTCGCGGTCGGCGGGGGTACGGAAATTCATTTTCACATAATTTCTTTCAAAATCAGGGGCGGTGAGAATAATTCTTAAGTTGCGAACTTGTTGCTCCTCCTTCCACTTCATCCATGCGGTATAAGGTTCGAGCGGGTATTGCTCGTAGAGTACGCGGGAGGGATAGGCGAGTATCACACCATTATCCCTCATCTTGCCGGTGGACGACAATAGATAAGTGTCTTTTGCGGTTTTGTTGGGCTTGAATTGTATAGATTGTTCGGAAACGCCATGAAATATTACGGTTCCCATTGTGGTGAGGAAAAATTCCTCACCCTCATGCCCTTTCAGCAACTCTGCGAGGTTCAGCTCTTTTGTTTCCATATCTTCAGTCATTTTTGTTTCGGGTTCGGTGTAGGGTTCGAGTATAGATTCTTTATAACAACCACCATTCTCAGAGTAGTAATGTGGCTCATTGTTATCATATATAATCCCATCAGCGATTACAAACGGATAACCATAAGGACGACAATAGACTCTTTGGCCTTTAATAAACTTTGGCTGAGGCTTCTCTTCTTCGCAATACCGCTCCTTGAACTCGACGAGGGTGATGATGGGATAGTCTTCAATACTGACTCGGTCAGTCATATCGCCATAGGACACTCTTTCGTCTTCTATGAAGTATCCTGTTGCATCCTCGTACCGATTCCAAATTGTTTGTTCCACAAGAGACTTTTCGCCAAATAACCACTTGTACCCACCTTCGTGCAAGATAGCAAGTAGCTCCTTGGCTTCGGCTTCGGTCGGGGTGCGTACTGCAATGTTCTGAGGAATTTCTTTCAATTTCATATTCTTTAGTTGCCAGAGTTGTTTTTATTGTTCTCAATCAGTTTGAGTGCTGCCTCGATTCCTGCTGAGAGCGCGGAGTTGTAATCCTTTGCGTATTCGGCACATGGGTCATTCCATTCCTCGTAGTCCATAAACTGATAGACCTTGTAAGCATATTCACCGTCGATGTCCTCTGAGAATGGTGATGGGTAAACGCTTACGCATAATCCACGTTCTCGAAGCCATTTCTGTGCTTGCCATAAAGATGGGCATGGAATACCTCTGTAAGCGTCCTCATAATTGTCATTCACATAATAAGCGACACATGTAAGAACTCGTTCTCCTACGCGAACTGTATCGAAAATGAATGGGTTATCTCCAAAGCAAAAGCACTCCGTAGCATACATGTAATTATATTGACCGTCATAACCACATCGGGCAATGGCTTGTGCAATCTCATACGATACAAAATCTTCGTCATTCATTTCTCGCTCCTTTCTTTGTTCCGAAAAGTTTCATCATCATTTCTTGTTTTGCTTTGTTGAGGCATTTGCGGCAGTATGGATGGCTCGGTATGTCGGGGTCTATACACGGCCAAAATGCCACGGCTTGTTTGCCGCACTCGCAGCATTTACATTCGGTTGCGTTCATTGGTTTATTTAAGTTCTACGGGTTCATCTTCCCATGTCAGCTCTCTGCCGATTAGCTTGCGGATTGAGCCTTTGGGGAGTTGGATATATGGAAATTCAGACCAAGTGCCTCTTTTGTCCCATCTATTTGGCTTTCGTTTGAATACGCTTTCAGTTCCGTCTTTGTCTTTGCATAGCCATGCCATATCATTCTCCTTTCTGATTAAAAAATTCTGAGCCGAAGATTGTAAGTATAGCCAAGTTGCGACCGAAGCAAAGCAATTTTATGTCGTTCGGCGTGCAATCAGGTAACTGTATTACATCTATAATTTCACGTCTGATTGTGTCTCTCTGCTCCTCCGTCAGTGTCGCGGGGTCGATTATCGGGGTAGTCATAGCTCGTCTCTTTTTAACATTCGTAAAACTTGTTTTGGCGTGGGCATATCCTTAGGGCTTAACCCCGCGCAGAGATATACACCCTTGCACTTCCACAATTTCCAATTCCTACTCCAAGCTTTTTCAAGTCTTGTTTTCTTTTTCATCATTTTACAAGTTCAAAATCGTAGACGAATACCCATGGGTTGGAGTTCCATGTCCCTTTGCGGGAGATACGGTCTATCAAGGCGGCATAGGCATATTGAGGCAGGATATGTGGCTCTGACGGTATGTTAGGTACATAGTAGGCCGTCATAAAGTGCGTGTCCTCAGAGCCAACCATGGCTTTGACTATTCCTTCCTTTATGCAATCTTCATGGGAAATGTCCTGCAACCGCTCAACCCGCACATTGGTTATGCGGATTTGGTGGGGCATAAGCTCTGCGCGGACGAACATCTTATTAGTCCATCCAGCTCCATTTGGAAATTGCCGAGGGTCGCACTTATCATTGTAAAAATCATTATAGCTTTGCGCCACGACTACGACTTCGCCAACCTTGTATCGGCTTGTCTTTATCAAGTCATGCCAATCACCATTAGAGTCCTCTATCATCGGCGGGTTATCAGTGAGGTCGCAAGCGCAGAGAATATTAGAGGGGATTATTCTCCTTGTCTGCGTCTTTCTGCCGGACAGCACGGCTTCGGTGAGACCGTGTAGGTCGTTGAACATAATCTTTTTCATCGTTCTAACTTTTTTATTGTTCGTGGATGTTGCCGACAACGTCCATTGTACGATTAAAACTGAATATATCTCCAATAGCAGTTGTCCCTTCAAATCTACCATCTCGAGTGTGTTCTGCAAAGCAAAATGCACCTTTTTCAAAGTTGTAGTAAACCTCAAATATGATAGTTTTTGATTGTGAGCATTTGATTAAGTCTCCCTCATACACTTCCTGGCCATTACGGTCGAGAAGTCCGGTGAACTGACCGACGGTGGCAGGGTCAACCCAAGGATTTGATTTGGCGTTTACTATTGCACATAAGCCATCCTTATATACTACGAGCGAGCCATAGACCCAATGTCCGTTGGCAGTTGTCTTGGCGCGAAACTTGATTTGACGTTTCATGACTTTTTGATTTTGTCTGTTAATTCTTTGGAGAAGCGGAAATATCCTAAAAAGGGTGATTGCTTGCAAATTCCTCTCAATCTACCACACATCCAACCAGATGACACTCACTACATTTCGGCGAGGAAATATGTGGCGGTATAATCTCATAGACCTTGTCGTCAATTATTATTCCGTTCATCGCGATAACTTTTTGGTTTTATGTGACTCTTCTGTTGTGCGTGAGCTGTGCTCACGCCGGGGACGAAATTTGCTTTTCCTGTGTCACTTTTCGTTGAGTTTGTCGAGGAGTTCTTGGGCTGTGAGGAGGGCAAAGTCTTTGTCGTCGGCGAATGGGAATGACTTGATGAGGCAGTAGCAGATGGTGTCGATCTTGGTGTAGCGGGAGTTGGGACTGTGGACGTAGACTTTTAGGTTGACGTTGTAGGCGTGGGAGAGCTCGTCTTCCTCGATTTCATAGAAGCGGTCGTACTTTGATGAGTCGGCGATGTAGTCGAGGCGGTGTCGGAGTTTTTTGTTGTCGTCCTTGAGGGTTGCCAGTCGCTTTGCCCTGAGGTTGCTGATGTAGAAGCAACGACCGATGAGGAATGCGAGGGCTGCGGTGAGGATGATTGAGGTTGTTGTTATGATTGTCATGTTTTTTTCTTTTTGGTGGTGGATGGTGTGCGTGAGCTGCGCTCACGCCGGGGACGAAAATTTCTTTGCTATTTTTTGTTTTTGATTTTTATTGTGATATCTATTGTGGCGTTGTCGATTTGGCTGATGTGGGTGAGGGTTTGGGTGATCTTTTGGAGTGTGCCGGGAGTTGTGGCTTCTTTTGTGTCGAGGTCTTTGATCCACCAGATGTTTTCTTGTTTATCCATATTGTTACCGGCGGCTTTTGCCTGACATGGGGATTACGTTGTAGGTTTTGAATCGGTCGACGGTTCGTCCGTAGGCGTCTTTTGCCCCGAAGACTGCTTTGAGGCGGTTGTTGTCGAGGTTTGTAGTGAGGTGGGCGAAGCGTCGGTCGGCGATGGCGGCGTTGCCCCACAGTTCGTTGCGAGCGTGGAGGAAGTCGTTGACTACGGTTGTGGTGTCGATACCGTAGAAAGGGCGGTTTTCCATGCCGATGTCGTTGAGGCACAGGTGGAGGGGCTTGATCTGGAAGCCGGTGCTGCCGTCTTCGTTGTAGGTGTAGAGGTCGATGTTGTTGTGGATGGAGAAGTGGTTTACCATCTGAGTGACGGATACGTTGTAGAAGAACCGTGGGTTGGCTGTGAGGCGGAGGTATTCGGAGAATATCTGCATTATCATAGTCTTGCCGACACCTACGCCGCCTTGGAGCATGATGTTTTTGTGGAGTTTGTAGCCACGGCCGGGGAACACTTCTTCGGCGAGGGGGCACTCGTTGAAGTAGTAGAGGAGGAAGCGGAGGATGTCGCGGTTGTTGTCGTCGATGTCGAAGCGGCGGCGCTGTGGGGCGAGGACAATCTCGTTGGCAATGGTGACGAAGAGTTTGCAGTGCGCCTCATAGACGGCGGGGATTGACAGGTCGGGGAATTGCTGCCGCTGCTGCTCGCATTGTTGCTGTATCTTTGTGACGGTGGGCGAGAGGCGGCGTAACTCGTCGGCGGCGTCGCGCCTGCGTTTCTGCATTGCGAGCAGGACGGCGCGGTCCCACTCGATGTCGCCGGTGGGCTTGCAGTCGAACTCGGCAAGCGAGCGGATGAGGCATTGTGGGTAGTCGGAGATTTTCATTGCTTAGGTGTCTTGGCCTCCGAAACCGCCGTTGAAGCCGTAGTCGGGAGGGATGTTGGTGGGTTGTGGATTGTGGCTGGTGGGTTGTGGTTGGCGGGCTGTTGTTTTGTCGAGCCAGTAGCGGAGGTGGCTTTTGGCGTCGTCGAGGTTGTCGTGGGGTTTTCCGTTGCGGTTCTTGCGGCAATGCTCGATGAAGCGGGCGAGCATGGCAGCGAATTGGTCGGGGGTGAGGCTGTAGTCCTTACATACTGAAGCAGCCCATTCGGTATCGGCTTTCATCTGCTCTATTTCCTGCTCGAATGTAAGCGGTTGCTCTTGGAGGGTTGCCTTTTGATTACGCGGTCGTCCGCCACGCTTGCCAAACTCAGCTCCTTTCTTGCCGTTTTCGGCACGTGCATTGTTGCTGTCGATAATGGGTTTCATCAGGGCGAACATTCCTTTTGCGACGGGCTTAAGATCTTCAGGCAAATTTCCATTGAGGCCATACTCCATTATGGCGTTGTAAATTTCGAGCTGAATATCCTTAGGCAGTCCGCAGATTGCCTCGTAGAAACTCCGGTAGAATAAAATTGATTCACGTTTCATATCCTTACTCATATTAAGGTTGATATCTTTGCGCCCCGGTTGTCACACATAGTACTTCCGACCCGCGCAATGATCATCAGGTTAAACTTCTTTTATGCGTATGCCGTGGATGAAGAGCATTAGCTTGCGCTTGATGATGTATTCTTTCGTGCGTACGCCTTTGGTATCCTCGACAACGGTCTGCCCGGTTGCGACATCGGTATAGACAAAGTCGGCGATATAGGAGCAAGAGCGCTCTCCCTGTTGGGCGGGGATGAGCTCGAAGCGCACTTGCTCGCGCAGTCCGGAGATAAGGCCTGCGCGCTGCATGAGCTGCAGTTCGCAAGCGCGGCGGTGCTCTTTGGTGGAGTCATATCCACCGGAGCGGCGTGCGCCGTACTTGTTGGGCTTTGACTTTGCAGCGAGCATGGCCTTGAGCTGAGCTTTAGTTATTGCCGGGGGCATAGGGATAGACGTCGATGTATTTTGTTTCGGCGATGGACTCTATCTCGAAGTCGGCGAGGGTGCCGCGCATGCCGTCGTTGAAGTTTTCGATTGCGTTGGGGAAGTCGATAGCCTCAACGATGATGTAGGAGGCTGTGCGTTTTTCGGCAGCAGTGCGCTCATCAATGGTGATGAAGTTGACTTTGACGCGGTAGTAGCGGTCGCCTTTGCCGTCGGTGAACACTTCTGCGACTTTTGTTTTCGCGGTTGATGTTATGTTGAGGTCGCCTGAGACAAAGGGGCGCAGCTCGTCGACGACGCGCGCTTCGGCCTCGCTGCAACTGAGTGCGTCGACGAGATATGGTTCGTTCACTTTCTTTGTCACGCCGTTTTCCATGAGGCGGTCGTAGCGTGCTTTTACTTCAATCCAGTTTGCCATGATTAAGTCTGTTTTTAAGTTCTTCGGATGGTGTGAATTTTACGCGGCGAGAGGCAGGGAGCAGCTCCTGTCGGCCGGTGTTGATGTTGTTCCATGTGCGGGGCGGAACATCAACAACCTTGATAGAGGCGAATCCGCGGATGGCGATAGTGTCGCCTGCGGCGATGGCGTCGGACAGCGCCTTGATGGTGCCTTCTACGGCTTTGATTGCCGAGGAGCGCGGGAGCTTTGCGTCGTGGACGAGGGCTTCAATGAGGTCTTGTTTTGTCATAATCGGGATAATTTGGATTTGAGTTTGCGTGATAGTTGAATTATCATGTGAGCGCGGCAGCGTGCTTTACCAGCACCGAAGCGTGGCAGGAGCTGACAGAGGCGGAAGAGAGAGCTCCGGTGCCCATCGACAATCACCGACTGCCGAGCGAGAGCGTCGTAGAGCTTGGCAGCCTCGTCGAGGTATGCGATGGCTCTTTCGATGTCAGACTTCGCTATCTCCATTTTGCAGGAAGAGGTTAGAGAGTTGGTCGAAATACATTTGGTCGGTGGGGATATCATCGTCGGCGGCCATGATCTGATTTGCAATCGAGCGTTTGCTGTAGATGATGTTGTAAAGGACTGAGTCGATGGTATTCTTACCGATGAGGTAGTAGCATGTGACGTTGTCTTTCTGTCCGATACGGTGGGCGCGGTCTTCGCATTGGCAGCAGTCGGCGTAGGTCCAAGGGAATTCGATGAATGCGACGTTGGATGAGGCTGTGAGAGTGAGTCCTACGCCTGCGGCCTTGATTGAGCAGATGATTAGCTTGGCCTCGCCACGTTGGAAAGCGTCGACGGCGGCTTGCTTTGCGGCCATGGAGTCGCGTCCGGTGACCTGCACGGCGTCGGGAAAGGCTTGCCGGAGTCGGTCGACAATCTCGTGGAGGGAGCAGAATACGATGAGTGGCTTGTCGTTGGCAAGGAATGTCTTGATGAAGTCAATAGCCTGATATACCTTTCCTTTTGCCGAGAGTGAGCGCAGGGTCATGAACTTGACGAGAGCTTCCATACGCATTTTGCGTCGGATGTCGGCTTCGGTGCACTCGGCGTATTCTCGCAGGTATTCGGCGAGGTCGGCGGCTGCGAGGTCGTACTCGGTGCGGTCGGCGATATCGACGTAGAGGTCTACGCGGGTCTTGTCGGGGAGCTGTGTGAGCACCTTTGCTTTCTCGCGGCGAATGAGGCAGCGCGAGTAGAGCTCTTGGGAGAGGCGGTCGAGGTTGCGCGGAGTGTCGTCTTTGTCGCGGTTGCGGAAGTCTTTGCCGAGGTCTCCGCCGCCATAGTCGGCGAGGAATTTCGAGCGTCCGCCGAACTCCTGCAGCCTGCCCATGATGGAGAGCTGCGCGATGAGATCGGCAGGACGGTTGACGACAGGTGTGCCGGAGAGCAGCATGATGTAAGGTTTGCCGGTGGCTATGCCTTTGGTGAAGATAGTCTGCTGGGCGGAGGGATCCTTGACTCTGTGGCTTTCGTCTATCACTATGCTTTTGAAGATGTTGATTTCGGGGCGGAATACAACGTCTTTGAGGCGGAAAGAGGCACGGCTGCCGCGGATATCCCACACGAAGAATTTGCGCAGGCTCTCGTAGTTGACGATTGCGACTTGGAACATGCCCATCCGTAGGAGATATGGCCATGTGGTGAGGACTGAGTTATCGAGGACGAGGGCTTTTGCGTCGGTGAATTTCTCGAACTCGCGCTGCCAATTGATCTTGAGCGATGAGGGGCAGACGACAAGGCAGGGGTACGCACCGGCACAGTCGGCCACGCCGATACTCTGCAGGGTCTTGCCGAGGCCGGGCTCGTCACCGATGATGAAGCGGCGCTTCTCGAGGCCGAAGAGTATGCCCTCGCGCTGGTAGTCGTAGGGTTCTACTTTGAGATTATGTTGGAGGATTGTTGTCATAAGCTCAGGCACCAGTATTGGAAGGCGAGTTCCTCGTACTTTTCGCGTCCGCGATTGTAGATGGCGTCGCCACGGTTGATGAATAGTTTGAAGATGTTGCAGTTCTTTTTGCTGATGGCATATATGAAATCGCGGTCGGAGCGTGCGATGTCCATATACCATGCTCGGCTGCGGTCCCAATCGAATACTTCGACGGCTTCCTCGAACTCGCGTTGAGTGGCGGCGGAGCAGGTCTTGAGGTCGCCGCCGAAGTGTGCGATATCGAGCCACCAATCCCACTTGCAGCGCGTGGGGAGCGTGAACGAGAGACCGCCGTAGTCGAAGCGCTGACACTCGTTTACCATGAAGCGTTGGGTCGCGGCCTGAGCGAGGACGTTGCGCAGGAAAGGGTCGCGCCGCGCTTCGGTGCGCAGGGCGCGGTACATCTCGCGTGCGTGGCGGAACTCGTCGTCGGTATACTGCACGTCGTCGACGGTGAGTCGGTAGTAGTTGACGCGGTCGGGCTCGGTGATGATGGCGTCGACGAGAGAGCCGAAGCGGAATGCCTGCTCCCGGTCGCCGAATTGCAACCGGGGGTGTAGCAGCTCTTTCAACGCTGTAAGGTCGGAGTTGGAGACCTCACGTCTTTGGTAATATGTATCGAGTGGGGCGTTCATCGGTTATTTTGCCTTTACTTCGTCTTGATAGGTGATGTTGTCGTCGACAAGGAGGATGGGGTTGTCTTTGTCGTTTGCGGCTTTGTCGCAGAAAGTGAGCATGCGTTTGAATATCTTGCCGAGCTCTTCTACCGAGAGGTTCTGCCCCTCGTGGCTCCACCAAAAGCCGACGATCTGCAGGAAAGCCTCGGGGGCGAGGGGCACGAGGCGTTTGCGGACGGCGGTCTTGGGTTGGTATTCGGCGGTCTGCGCCTGCGCGACGCCGAAGAGGCTGTCCATCTCGACCTTGCGGGCGGCAAGTTCGGTCTGTGCTTTTTGTGCTGCCTCACGGTCGCGGCGCTCACGGTCGCGGCGGAAAGATTCGGTGAGCTCGCGTGTCTCCATCTCGGCCTTGATACGTGCGGCCTCGTCGGCGGAGGCAGAGGCGATACGGCGCAGCTCGGCGAGCTTTGAGGGCAGGCGGTCGAGGATGTCGTCGCGGTTTGTCTCGATCTCGAACTGATATTGCTCTTTGAACTGAGGTGCGAGTGCTGCGCACACTTCCTCGCGTATCTGCCGTGCGAGTTCGGCGGTGAGCTCTACCGGGAGTCTGACGCCTGACTGGACGGTGGCGAGCCACAGGACGGCGTCAATCTCGGGCGATACGGCGTTGATTGAGGCTGTGACGGTGTCGGCGTTTTCGAGGGTGACTGAGGCGTCGAGCTGCATGAGGGTGTTTATCTGCCGGGCGATGTAGGCGTTGAACTGCCGGCGGAAGTCTTCGTCGAGCTCTGCGCGGTAGCGTGTGGCAGCGATGTCGGCGGCGTGACGGCGGGCTTCTTCGAGCCGCTTAGCCTCGGCCTCGGCACGTTTTTGGGCTGCGAACCTGTCGCGGTGCTGCTGTAGCCGTCCGGGGATTGAGGCGGCCTTTGTGGGGTCGACGTCGGCCTCGAGGGTGGTGAAGACTGTGCGTATCTGGTCGAAGAGTTTGGTGAGGGGCGAGCGTCGGTCGTTCATCTTGGCGAGTGTGGCCTTGGCTTTTTTGATGTATGAGGCGAGCTCTTGGTCGAGTTCGTCGTTGATACCTTCGCGGCTGATACGGTCGAGGAGTTGTTGGCCGACGTAAATGCAGCGGTCGTGTGAGAGGGTGTTCTCTTCAAATGCAGTGGGGCCGAGTGCGGCGATCTGCCGCATGTTGTCGGGCTGCATGATGGTGAGCGATGTCGATTTTGAGTCGGGAGTCATGATTGAAGTGTCGGTTTTGGGTTGGCAGGGTTTTGATTTACAATGATGGGTATATCGCCCCAATGCCATGCAGAAACTACCGTTGAGGCAGTTGCGCATGTGGGGGCAGTGTGTGCATGGATGGGGCGGCATACTTTCAGAAAGCGTCTTCGGGGTCGGTGGCTACAGTGACGCCGGCGGAGGTGTCGGGTTCGGGGCAGAATGTGTCGGGCTTAGGCATTGCCGGGGTCTGTCCGGGGTCGGCGACGCCGTAGTAGTCTTCATCGGCATTGTCGGCGACGAGGGGTTGCTCGCTCTGCAGCTCGGTGTTGCGGCCTATGCGTACTTTGGGGTATGACTTGAAAGCGTGCTTGATACATTTGGCGCAGAGGAAGCCGGGGTCGATGGCACCGTCGTCGCCTGAAGAGTAGAGGGCATTCGCGCTGCCGTAGACTTCACCCCGGGCGTTGCGCCGTTGGTTGTTCTTGAGTGAATAGTCCTTGAGGCGCTGCCAGTCTTCCTCGAAGAGTACTCCGTAGTCGCGTGAGCCGTCGGCGCGTGTGATACCGAGGTAGCAAGCGATGACTTTGTGGCCTGTGTGGGGTAGGTGTGCGACGTATTCGACAGATTTGCGGCCGTTGCGGTCGGCGAAAGAGAATTCGTCGTTGTCGTAGACGAGTACGGGGTTGTCGGCATAGCGTATCTGTCCGGCGCGTGTGCGGAGGACGAGCTCTCCGTAGCCTGAGACTGTGAGGACGCAGCGGCCTTCCCATTGGGGTCGGTCTTTTGTGCCGGCGTTGACGTTGCGCCCCATGAGGTAGCAGAGAGCGCGGCTGCCGGGCTCGAGTGAGAGGCCTATGACGGCGAGGTCGATAAAGGCGGTGAAGATTGAGAAGCGTGTGGCTGTCTGGAGTTTGCCGTTTTCGGTGTCGCGCAGGAGGCGGTTGAAGAATACACTCTCGCGCTGATAGGCGGCCTCGCCTGTGCCGGCGCCCCAAAGGGTGTCGTAGATCTGTATGAAGCGGTCGCGGACGATGGGGTTGTCGACGATCTCGAGGGGCTCCATTTGGTTGATCTGGTCGACGGTGAGTTGGATGTTGCTCATGTTTTCTTTGTCTGAGGGTTGATGATGTGCGCGGGTTGTGCCCGTGCCGTGGACGAAAGTTTCTTTGAGGGCTTACTTTTCTTTTTCGGATTCGCCGAGGTGGCTGAGGGCGCAGGTGATGATCATGCCGGAGATTCCTTTGTGGTCGAGCAGTCGGTCGATGGCTTCGTGGACGCTGTCGCCGCGTCCGCATACGCCGGCCTGTCCGTAGTTGTTTTCTTTGCCTTGGGCGAATGTTATGCCCATGACGATGGAGCAGTTGTAGCGTGGCTTGTTGGCTGAGATAAGCTCTATTAGCTCGTTGGCTTTGGCGCAGACCTCGGTGTGGAATTTCTGATATTCGTCGGTCTGGGCGAGTTCTTTGAGTTGCTGGCGTGAGTAGCCGTCGGTGGCGATGGGGGTGGTGTCGGCATTGGCTTCGTCTTGTGCCATTGCCTCGGCTACGGCTTCGCCTACCTGCTGTGCGATGTCTTTCTTTTTGTCAATCTGTACTTCGATTTTCATGATTGAAGTGTTTTTTTGAGTTTAACATTTGCAGGGTGTGGCCGCTTGATTGAAAAAGGAGGCCGGCCGTTGTGTCCGGCCTCCACACCTCAATCATGGGCAAGCTTACACTTGCTGCGTCTATTGCTTAGGGGAGACGGCAGGGGTCGAACCTGCATGTAGGTTTTTGAGGCCTTGCTCTACCTGTTGAGCTACGTCTCCGGCGCGCTGCGGGGCGTCGTCGCGACGGCCTTGGCGCTCATCTTCGGATATTGTTGCCTATTGGAAATAGTCTTGTGTGGTTTTTTGAAGCAGTCTCAGCTGTGCTGTAGGGTATTGTATGATTCCGGGTCGTTTGAGGGGTTGGATTTTGCCTTGCCGGCGCCACCGGTCGACGTTGGCGCGGCCAAACATGCTGTAGGCTTTGCGCTGTGAGATATACTCGGGGTCGTGGCGTATCTGCGAGAGCGCTGCGGAGAGGCGTGCCACGAGGTCGGTGATGAATGTCTCATAGTCGATTGCTTTGTCGGAGAAGAGTATGTTCATGGCGGTGTCAGTTGTCGGTGAGGTTTCGGTCGCAGCTCTGGTCGTAGGCGCGGAGGTAGGTGTCGGTCTTGCTCCAACGGTTGTAGAGTTGTGCGGCGGTGTAGATCAGGGCGAGGCCGATTGTCTTGTCGAGGAGGATGTGGAGTGCGAGGGCGGTGTATGATTTGTCGGTTTCATAGTAGAAGATGAATATGAAGCCTGCGAGCATGAGACTGGCTATCGCTGCAAGACGCAGACGTGCTATTTGTTTGCGGCGTATTGTGGCGGGAGTGGTGTGCATGGGGGTGAGGTGTTAGTCGGAGATGTCGTGTGTGAGGTCGTAGTAGAGCCAGTAGTAGTCGTTGAGCTGACGGCGTGCCTCGTCGGTGTCGGCCTGTGCGATGAGGTCGTCGATCTCGCGGTAATGGCTGTGGTGGAGTTGCGAGGCGGTGTTGATGAGTTTGATGTCGTTGTCGGTCATGGCTGTGTTGTTTAGTAGGGTTTTACTCCGGCGGCGATGAATGCTGCCTCTTCTTCGGTGGAGCCGCACCATGTGTCGAGGTATTCGTTGGCGACGGCGTGGGTGTTGTCGTTGATGTTGTAGCCGCGGGTGGCGCAGAATGTAGTCCAGCTGACGTAGGCGCGGCGGTCGGCGAGGGTCTTGCCGGATGTGCAGGCGGTAAGGGCTGCTGCTGCGATGGCGAGGATGATGATTGTCGTTTTCATTGTGGGTGTGGTTTTTTGATTTGTTCCCACGGGCTAATTTGATTCAGCCGCTCGCGCTCTTCCGTGGGTTTTTATTAACTTTGTGGCTGCTAAACTTTAAAGTCAATAAATTATGTTTGTAAGAGTTCCTAAGAACAGTGAGGATTTGGTGTATGTGAATACTTCGGCTGTTACGTGTATCGGCAAAGGGTTTATCCGCTTGTCGTGCGGCAGCCGTGTGACCTTCAGTGAGAGTCTATCGGCGGAAGAGATTTCAGCTCTTCTGTCAGATAGTCGAGACCTCGGGGTATCTGACCGACAAGGGTAGCTATCACGGGGGCGAGCTTGTGGGCGAGCCAGTCGAGCCGGGCGACACGTTCGGTAATGCTTGTCGTGCAGTCTTGGGAGATAATCTCGAACGGTCCGTCGGACTGCCGGGGGCGCGGGTGTATCTGCATGTTCCAATGCGGAGCGTTGTGGCCGTCGAATTCTGTTATCTCGAGGATGAGTTTCATATTTTTCAGATAAATTGGGCTGTCGGGCCCTCGAACCATGTTTTGTATTTGTCGTTGTTGCAGTAGCCTGCGAGGGCTGTGAGCAGCTTCCATGCCTGCTCGTCGTCGTTTTCGTCGCCGTCGCATATCTGAAGGCCGCAGCAGTAACCGTTGCTGTTGTATTCCACGCGGGCGGGGGCGGCGAGGGCTTGGCTGAAGTGTTGGCGCCCCTCGGGGGTGATCATCAGTGGCGGGCATACGGCGATGGTGCTTATGCCGTCGACCGTGATGTCGCGGTCTTCGCCGAAGATGTTGACGGCGTGGAGGATTTCCTGTAGTGTTGTTTTCATGTCTTCCTGAATTTAGAAGTTACCGTTTTCGGCCATTGAGTATGAGCCGCCGGCGGTGATGATGATTGAGTCGAGGAATTGCACGTCGAGAATCTTGAGGGCTTCTTTGAGGCGTCTGGCGAGGCTGATGTCCTGAAGCGAGGGGCTGAGGGTGCCGGAGGGGTGGTTGTGGACGAATATCACGCTTGTGGCGAGTGAGTCGATGGCGTATTTGCATACTATCTTGATGTCGACTATTGTGCCGGCGACGCCGCCTTGCGATATCTTTGCCCAACCGATGGTGTTGTGGGCTTGGTTGAGCAGGATGATGAATGCGCTCTCGTAGATGTTGATGTCGTCGGCGTAGAATGCGCGGGCGTAGTCGGCGGCGTCTTTTGAGCCTGCTACTTTTACGGCGGGCTGCGAGTTGTCGCTCACGGCCTTGAGGATGAATTCTCGTGTTAACTTTTTCATGATTGAGTGTGGGGGTGAGGTGGGTGTTATGATTTTCGTGTAACTATGACAATCCTACGGTTGCGGTCTGTTTTTGTGGTGTAAATTCTACCCCACTGAAAGCCGTAAGCGCTTGCTGTTGCTCTTGTCGAATTAGCTACTTCTGCAGGAAACTCTAATGAGTCTCCTATCTCCATATTTCGCAGAGCGTCAACTAATCCAAGTGGATTTTTTTCTTCTGTCATTTTGATTTTTAATTTTTAATTGCTAATTTTGAGTGCAAAGTTATAATAACGAAATTAAAACGCGAAATATTTCGCGAAATATTTCGCGTTAAAAATTATTAAATATTTGTATATGACTGATATTGAAAAACTTAGAAATTTACTCAATTTAACTCAAGAAGCTTTTGCTGCAAAACTTGGCGTTTCTTCTCGCACAATTCAAAATTGGGAGGCAGGAAAAGTTGTGCCTAAATCGAAAATCATGATTCTCGGTCAGATGGCAGCAAAATTTCCTAATGTGTCATTTTCTATGTTTGAGGCTACAGACAGTCCGGGGACTGGTAATGGCAATGAAGATGGCATTTCACTCGTTCCGCTGATCCACATCGATAGTGTCGGCGGCATGCGTTCTCTTAATAAGCTTTCTTCGTCAGAGCAATATGTTGAGCGCATGGTGCCGTTTCCCGACGCCCGGCCTGACGATGTTGCGATACTTCAATCGGGTAACTCCATGGCTCCAACCATTCCTGCCGGTGCAATTCTGCAAATAAGGCGGGTTGATGGATGGCGGGAGTATTTCGGTTATGGCAACGATTTTGTGCTGTGGCTTGATGATGACAGGCGTATCACCAAGCAAGTGCTCAAATATGAACCTGACCCCAAGAATTATGTAACCTGCCATTCTTATAATCTTGAGGCCGCCGATGAAGAGCTGCCCAAGTCAATGATTAAAGAAGTATGGAAAGTTATCAACGTCTTGATCAACAAGGGGTGGTGACTTGGACTGCCATTTAATAACCGAGATGTAGATTTTTGCCGCGTTATGAAGTATTGGCAGGTAGTCGGTTTAGTTGCAAGGGCTTTTTTTGAAAGTCTCTTCGTACACCTGTCCTTTTTCCCAACTCTTTTTTTATATATTTTGGGGCGAATTATTGCCAAGGTGTTTGATCTCAATATCCTACATGTTTTATTGGTAGTATTTATACTTTTTCAGATACCTGTTTTCTTGTTTTTTCTTAAAGATAAAATTGATAACATTTTAGCTAAAGAGCGAGGTGAACTTTCTATCAAAAGAAGAGAATTTGAGGCTGAAAAGAAAAAGCAGGATAATCTGCACATTGATAGGATGGCAAAACTTGAAAGAGAATTTGAGGTTAAAAAGAAAGAGCTGGATAAATTGCACATAGACAGGATGGCTATTCTTGAAAGAGAGTCAAGAGCTGAAAAGAAAAAGCAGGATAAGATATATGCTAACAAGTTGATTGAGTTGGAAAGAGAAAGAATTGAATTAGAAAGCGAACGAATTGAGCTTGAAAATATACTGAAAACAACTCATCCTTTTTCTGATTCAGCTTCATTGATGGCCGATGTTCATAGCATTGTATTTGACAAGATAAAGAATTACATAACATACAAACCGCACCCGGCATGTAAATCTTCGAAAGACGCGGTAAAGGATAGTAAGCGGCTTGCAAAAGATGCTGAAAGGCGGTATCGTGAAATATTGTATAAGTACGAATACATTTTATCAATCTTCCCAATCATTGCTGAATATGCAGAGAATGAGGAAGACTTGTTGTCTATAGCTGAAGCCTCTTCGATTGAAGAAATTGAAGAGAACAGGGATAGAAGCCGGGATTATTTAAGTAACGAGGAATGGAACCGGTTGTCAACTTCAGAACGCAATCAACTGGCTCTCGACAGGTATATCAGCCGGCAAAAATCTAAATGGCAAATTGGCCGAGATTATGAAATGTGCTGTGCCCACTATCTGGAACAAAGGAATTTTGGAGTGTGCAGAAATGGTATCGAAAAAGGTTTTGAGGACATGGGTATAGATTTGATTGCAACACGACAAAGCGCACCCGGATGTTTTGAAACTTATGTAATCCAATGTAAATGTTGGAAGTCTGATAGACCGATTAGAGAAAACGTTATATTTCAGTTGTATGGAAGTTATATTTTATACGAATTACAATATCGTCAATCAAAAAACAGTTTGTTTTTGAACTCGATAACACCGGTTATCATGGCTCCTGATTTTTCGCAATTATCTGATACTGCCAAATTGATTTGCAACAGATTAAGGATTAAAATCGTTCAACTTCCTTTTACTGAATTTCCAAGAATAAAATGCAATATCAATAATGGCTCAAAGATATATCATCTACCTTTTGACCAACAGTATGACCGGACAGAAATTAAACTGCAAGGAGAATTTTATGCCAGAACTGTGGCTGAGGCCGAGAATGCCGGATTCAGAAGGGCAAAACGTCATTTTGCAGAGTCAAAATGTTAAAGATAGATGGTGTGTCAGGCGCTACGAAGCCGCGACGCGGAGATAAAGAAACTCAAAAACGCCATCGGCGAACTGATAAAATGATTTTATACTGACAATATGATAAATCAAAAAGCCTTAGACAATCTCAACAAGGGCATTAATTCAGTGCCGTGTCCTCTCTGTGGCAAAAGTCATGGAGTGAATCTTTCGCAGAACTCAACCCACATTTTCGCAAAGTCTTCTGCCGACGGAATATTTCTGCCGACAGGCGATAAGCTGTTTGTTGAAGTCGAGGACGGCTCTTGCGACGGCTTTAAGCAACGCTTGCACCAGTATTTGATGGCGCATATAAGTTTGCTTATTGAAAGCCCTTTTGATAGAATATGACTGCGTTTCATAGTGCAAAATATATCAAGAATGAGATTTTCTATTCCTGTTGTCCTTCCGCATTCTTTTGTTCCCGAGGAAGAGATAACCGAAATAATAGGGGGTCGTAAGGTATTACTTGCTCGGAAAGTCCAAAACAATGCACAACAGCATTGACCGCCTCTGTTGCGTAGTCGGCAGCTTCAAAAGGCGTCTTGCCTTGTCGCAGGAATAAATTGAAATGACAACGCCATTTATGACGATGCCACTTTATGCGGATAAATGAAATCAGTTTTTTCATGAGGCAAATAAAATTTAAAATTTGAATATGAGTGACAATTGTAAAAATCTACTTGACGAATATCTGAGTCATTGGCCGGAGAGTCATAATGACTACGATCAGAAACGATTTGTCCGCTATGCCTTGGAAGCACACCGACAAGGAGAGCCTTTTCCGTTAGATACTTTTGCAGAAGCAGGTGTCAGCGAGAGAGCAACGGAGTGGTGTTTAAATGCATTCCGCGTCGTTGGCTATACTCTTGAAGTTCTCGGCGAACAGTCTTGAGCCTTTGCAATTCAGCCCTGACGGTTATTGAGGCTTCTATTGCTTCAGATTCAGTGTCAAAAAGGTTGCCTGCAAGGTCGAGCTGTTCAATAGCAGTCTCCATGTCGGGATAGCATACGCTGTCTGTCAAGGCTTCGGGGCGCAAATCGCCGGGACGAAGAAAATATTTTTTATGTGGCTTTTCCATGCGGCAAAGATAGGCGCTTTGGCCGGGATGATAATTTTAAGTTTAGAAATTTGATCTGATAATGAGAAAATTTATAGAAGTAGTTGTGGCGATAGCGTCGGTGCTCGGCTTGGGGCTTTCCATTTTCCTTGCCTGCAGGCTGCTGCCCAATACCGGCGAGCTTACATTTGACTATCAGGCTATAATAGTGGCTCTGATGGCGGGATTGTTCACTCTCGTTGTCGGGTGGAACATCTACACCGGGCTTGAATACAAGAGCTATGGCACGAGGTATGAGGAGCTCGCCCAAAGGATAGAGGCTGAATCGGTGCGTCTGCAGAAAGAAGTCGAGCACAACATCGGTATAATCCGAGGCAATGAGGCTCATCTGCTTGCGGCGATGTTTGCGCCCAACGACAAAGTGATACAGAAACACTCCATGTTGATTCACCTCGTGGCAGCACTAAAACGAATTGACATACCTGAGAATGCAGATTTGGCGAACGGCTTTATCAGGGCGGTGATGACAGGTTTGCATAATACCCGAGAAATCAAACTATCGCCGGAGAAAGTGAATAAGCTTGTGCTCGAAGCCGGCAAGATTAAAAATCCGGAGTTGCTCAATGAATTCGACGCCCTTATCTAGGCGATACAGGATTGTGCCGAAAGAAAGACGGCAAAATAAGCCCTCTGGACTTTGATTTCGCGTCGAGATGATAACTTATACCAAAAACGCCGTGGATGAGCTGAAACGAGCTAAAAAGCTGCAAAAACGATGTGAGTTTGTATAGGGTGTAGAGCGCCATAGATAAAAATTTGTAGAGTAGGGTAGTCGATAGGTAAAAATCATGGATTACAAGACGCCTTACAAGTTCTCGTAAACTCCACATCATTCGCAATTTTTCCACGTCGAGATGACAATCAATTTTTTTTGCCCTTTTGCGGGTGTAAGTCTTTGGAAATCAGCTTGTTTATTGGAAATAGTCTTCGTTTGCGCTTCTGAAACAGGATAAAAAATTGGTCATTTTGGCTTATTTTTTGAAAACTATCACCACATACAACGGCAGCGAGTTCGCCGCACACCTCGACATCACGGCAGGGCTCCGTATGAAAGGTAAGCCCGATGTCAAGGTATATTTTGCCGACAGCTACTGTTCATGGCAAAAAGGCGCCGTTGAAAATGTCAACAAACTTATCAGACAATACATACCTAAAAACTCCAACTTCAATGACTTCTCAGATGAATATATCAGGAATGTTGGTAGGAAATTAAACCTCAGACCTCGAAAAAGACTCGGTTTTTCAACTCCAAAACCGAATTCTTCAAACAAATCGCTGATTTTACACTTGCCAGTTGAACCTACGGAGTTTGATTTCTGATTATACTTTTTGAAAATTCGCAAAGATGTATCGCATTTTGCGACACCGCGAGGATAATTTTGCATCAGTGATCGTCCTCCGGACGCTTGTATAAGCAAGAAATTAAAACCAATATACAATGAACATGATTAGTAACAACGAATTTCTTCAGAGCGTGCTTGAAAGCGCAGCTTGGAAGAAAATCTCCGAGAGTGAGACTCTTAGCATGGAGATTCTTGAAAAGTATCAGGACAAACTCGACTGGGATGAAATCAGTGAGAACGGCAACATCTTGTGGACAGTTGACGGGGTTAAGAAATTCAGCCGCCGAATCAACTGGGCTGACTTCTCTTATCGCTGTCCCGACACTTTTATCTGCGAGGCCACTCTCCGAGAGTTCCGCGATAAGTGGGATTGGAAGCGGATTTCTAACCGTGATGTGGTTTACAACGACTGGGATCTTCTCGACAAGTTTGCCGATGACATCGACTGGTCTTCCGTAATCACCAATTGGAATATCAAGAAACCGGAAGAGTTCCTGAACAAGTTCCATAGCCATATCCCCATGGCAAAACTTCAAGACTCCCGTCTCTGGGATGCTATGGTCGAGAAGCGCACTAAACAGCTCATGTCGAAAGTTATCGGAGCAAAATAAATAATCACACTTGTCTGCGCAGATAGATTGCGTAGCCCAGTAGTAATTTTGCAGCCGGATTTCAGCGTGAATTTTGTAATGTGCTGAAAATACGTTAACTTTGCACTCGTAAAACAGAGCCATACAATGATAGAACTATTGTCTGATATATCAACAACTCTGCGCCATCTCAGCTGCCGACGCATATTTAGCTTTAGCTATTGGTTTAGCTTCAGCTATCGCTACGTATGCTCACGATGGTCGCGACGATATTTTGATTATTGTATGAGTTGATTCCAAGATTTCAACATCAATAAGGATATATCGGGAGGCCGTCAGAAAGCTTCCCGATTTTTTGTGCCACGTCCGGCATATCCTTGTTGATTCGGCATGGCACGTCCTACAAATAAATTCGATATGGATAGTACAGACTTTTACCGCCATGCCAGCCAACAAAAATGCTCTTATAAGATACAAAACAATAGACCGGTGCCTGAGAAACAGGTACAGACGGTGGACTCTGGATGACCT
>CAJTWH010000023.1:0-42490 GCA_910579995.1 uncultured Muribaculaceae bacterium
GCATCTGACTGTTAATCAGAGGGTCGTTGGTTCGAGTCCATCTTGAAGCGCAAGACGCCGGGTCTTTTTGGAGACTCGGCGTTTTTGTGTCTGCACCGCGCGAGCTTCACTCGCGCCGACAACGAAAAGGCGGGGCTCAGCGCTCATTTTAGCGCTCATTTCATTCGCTTTTGGGCTCGGCAATGCTCAAATAAATTTGGCATTGCTCTCGCTTATTCGTATCTTTGCAAAAAATCCAATATTCATGAAACACTATCTTGCACTACTCCTTGCCGGAGCCTCGCTGACAGCAGCGGCTGAAACGGCAGTACTCGATGCCGGCAAGCGCGGCGCCGAAGTGTCGCCGACAATGTACGGCATATTTTTTGAGGATATAAATTATGGCGCCGACGGCGGTCTGTATGCCGAAATGGTGAAGAACCGCTCTTTTGAATTCCAGCAACCTCTGACGGGTTGGACGGCTTTCGGCGATGTCACCGTGCGCGACGACGGTCCATTCGAGCGCAATCCCCACTATGTGCGCATGGCCTCGGCCGGTCATAATGACAAATATACCGGTCTGCAGAACGAGGGCTTCTTCGGCGTGACTTTCCAGAAAGATTCAACATATCTCTTCTCAGCATGGCTCCGCGCCCCGGAAGGCCCTGCCAAAATCCGTGTGGAACTTTGCGACCCCGCCGCCATGGGCGAGACTCAGGTCTATGCCAAGGCCGATATCGAGGTTACTTCCACCGAATGGCAGAAATACAGCGCGACCCTTACCCCGAATCATTCGGTTGACAAGGGCTTGCTGCGCATATTCCTCACCCATCCCGACAAGAATATCGTCGACGCCGAGCATATATCGCTCTTCCCCGAGCATACATGGCATGGCCTCCGCACCGACCTCGTGCAGGCGCTGGTGGACCTCAAGCCCGGTGTGTTCCGCTTCCCCGGCGGATGTATCGTCGAGGGCACCGATCTGGCGACACGCTATCAGTGGAAAAACTCCGTAGGTCAGCCCGAAAACCGCCCCACCAACCAAAACCGCTGGCACTATACCTTCCCCCACCGTTTCTTCCCCGACTATTATCAGTCGTATGGCCTCGGTTTCTATGAGTATTTCCTGCTCAGCGAGAAACTCGGCGCCGCACCTCTGCCGGTGCTCAACGTAGGTCTGGCATGTCAATACCAGAACCGCGACGCCAAAGCACATGCACCTCTTGAAGAGCTCCAGCCCTATATCGACGACGCTGTAGACCTCATCGAGTTTGCCAACGGCGACACCACCACCGTGTGGGGCAAACTCCGCGCCGACATGGGACATCCGGCGCCTTTCAACCTCAAATACCTCGCCATCGGCAACGAGCAGTGGGGCCCGGAATATGTAGAACATCTCGAGCCTTTCATCAAAGTGCTGCGCGAGAAACATCCTGAAATCAAGATTATAGGTTCGTCGGGTCCCGACAGCGAGGGTAAGAAATTCGATTATCTCTGGCCGGAGATGACACGTCTGAAAGTAGACCTCGTGGACGAACACTTCTACCGCCCCGAAAGCTGGTTCCTCGCCGCCGGCGACCGCTATGACAATTACGACCGCAAAGGCCCGAAGGTATTTGCCGGTGAGTATGCCTGCCACGGCAAAGGCAAAAAATGGAATCATTTCAATGCCGCCCTTCTCGAAGGTGCATTCATGACCGGCCTCGAGCGCAACGCCGACATCGTTGAGATGGCGACATACGCACCTCTCTTCGCCCACGTCGAGGGTTGGCAGTGGCGCCCCGACATGATATGGTTCGACAACTCACGCTCCATGCGCACCTCGAGCTACTACATCCAGCAGCTCTACATGCACAACCCCGGCAGCCGCGTGCTCTCTCTGCTCAGCGACGGCAAGCCCCTCACCGGTCAAGACGGCATATTCGCCTCGGCGGTGATCGAGGAGCCTTCGGGTGATATCATCATCAAGGTTGCCAATACATCCGACAAAGAACAGCCGTTCAATGTCGACTTCAAAGGACTCAAGAGCAAACAGACTTTCAGCAAAATTGTGAAGACACGCCTGCAGGCTCCGTCGGATACTGCCGAGAATACTCTCGACAATCCCGATGTAATCGCTCCGGTGACAACAACCGAGGGCGCCGACATCAAAGGCCGCACACGCTGGAGCACTTTCGTGCCCGCGAAATCCTTCACGGTATATCGTTTCAGCAAATGAAAAAACTGATAGCAAGCCTATTTGTCGCTATGGCCGGACTGGTTCCGGCCATAGCTTTAGAAACCCCGCAAGGCAGCTTCGAAGCCGGAGAGGGCACTTTCCTGCTCAATGGCGAGCCCTACGTGGTGAAAGCCGCCGAGCTGCATTACCCCCGTATCCCCGAGCCATATTGGGACCAACGCATAAAGCAATGCAAGGCTTTGGGCATGAACACGGTGTGCCTCTATGTGTTCTGGAATGCCCACGAGCCGGAAGAGGGTGTGTTCGATTTCACAGGGCAGAACGACCTGCGCAAGTTCGTGGAGCTTTGCCGCGACAACGGCATGAATGTCATCCTGCGCCCCGGCCCATACGTATGCGCTGAGTGGGAGATGGGCGGCCTGCCTTGGTGGCTGCTCAAGAAGAAAGACATACGCCTGCGAGAGAACGACCCATACTTCCTTGAACGCGTGGATTTGTTTCAGAAAGCCGTTGCCGAGCAGGTTGGTGACCTCACCGTAGCCGACGGCGGACCCATCATCATGGTGCAGGTGGAGAATGAATATGGCTCGTATGGCACCGACAAGGAGTATGTGGGCAATATCCGCGATATGCTGCGCAGCAATTTCGGCGACAAGGTGACGCTCTTCCAGTGCGACTGGGCCTCGAACTTCCTCAACAACGGCCTCGACGACCTTATCTGGACTATGAACTTCGGCACCGGAGCCAACATCGACAAGCAGTTTGCCAAACTCCGCGAGGTGCGCCCCGACAGCCCGCTGATGTGTTCGGAATTCTGGAGCGGATGGTTCGACAAATGGGGCGCCAACCATGAGACACGTCCGGCCGAGAAGATGATCGAGGGCATAGATGAAATGCTCTCCAAAGGTATCTCATTCAGCCTCTACATGACCCACGGCGGCACTAACTGGGGGCATTGGGCCGGAGCAAACTCACCCGGATTCGCTCCTGACGTGACAAGCTACGACTACGACGCCCCGATATCTGAGTCGGGTCAGCTCACACCAAAATATCACGCCCTGCGCAATACCCTCGCCAAGTATTATGAGGGAAAGAAAATGCCGGCCATACCGGCGTCGATAAAGCCGATAGCCGTGCCGGAGTTTACCTTTACAGAGGTGGCTCCGCTCTTCGCCAATCTGCCCGAGCCTAAAGAGGACCGCGAGATAAAGACCATGGAGGAATATGACCAAGGCTTCGGCTCGATACTTTACCGCACCACACTTCCGGCTCTCGCTGCCGGCAGCAAGCTCACCGTCAACGACCCCCACGACTATGCTCAGGTATTTGTCGACGGCAAGTTCATAGGCAAGCTTGACCGCCGTCTCGGTGAGAAAGACCTGCCTTTGCCCGCCGTGGCCGAGGGTGCGCAACTCGATATACTGGTCGAGGCTATGGGACGTATCAACTTCGGCCGCGCCATCAAAGACTTCAAGGGTATCACCGACAATGTGACTGTCACCGAGCGCCGCGGCAAGCACGACTTCACTTGCCGCCTCACCGGTTGGAAAGTCTACAATATCGAAGATAAGCTCGACACATATACCGGAATCGGAGAATTCCTGCCGATAGAGGCTTTCTCGCCCGGCGACGACGGCCGATTGCCGCGCGGAGTCTACCGCGGCACGTTCAAGGTCAACAAACCGTCTGACACCTTCCTCGATTTCTCCACATGGGGCAAAGGACTTGTCTATGTCAACGGCCATGCCCTCGGTCGTATATGGGAAATCGGCCCGCAGCAGACGCTTTATATGCCCGGCTGCTGGCTGCGCAAAGGTGAGAATGAGATTGTGGTGTTCGATATCATTGGCCCGCGCGAGGCCCGCAGCCAAGGTCTGCGCGAGCCCTTGCTCGACAATCTTGCCGTTGCCAAGCCTCAGCTCCACCGCAACGACGGCGAGAGCCTCGACCTCAGCGGCGTAGCGCCTGCCCTTACCGGTACTTTCGCTCCCGGCAACGGATGGCAGGAAGTGTCGCTCGACAGCCCCGTGCGCGGACGCTATATCGCTCTTGAGGCTGTCAGCGGAATAGGAAAGGGCAACGAGGCTGCCATAGCCGAGATCTATGTCCTTGATGAAAACGGCAAGCGCCTGTCGCGCGAGCCGTGGACGGCTGTATATGCCGACAGCGAAGACGTCAAGGGAGCCAACCGCACCGCCGACAAGGTGTTCGACCTTCAGGAATCCACCTATTGGAGCACAGCCAAAGGCGTGCCCTTCCCTCACGTGATAGTGATAGACCTCGGCAGCGAGCAGAGCGTAGGCGGACTGCAATATCTGCCCCGTATGGAGGCCAACACCCCCGGGGCGATTGCCGCTTACCGCTTCTTCGTGAGCCCGCAGCCGTTTGATATCAAGTGATTCAAGTTGCAAGGCAACTTGAATCACTTGAGGTCTAAAGCGCTTTCAGCGCGGTTTATGTAGTTTAAAATGTTTAGTTTTACCAATGTATACCTAAACTCCTTAAACCTATTAACCTCAAAATAAACAAGTTTCGCTTGCGAAACTTAAACAAAGTGATGTTTCATCCTGTTGCCTCCTGCCTGCGCAGGAGGCGACAGATATCTCAAAAAGCGCTTATGAACGTAAAAGTCAAAGGATATGTGATAGGGTCGATAGCCGCAGCCACCTACGGCACCAATCCTTTGTTTACACTGCCGCTTTATGCCGACGGCATGACTGCCGACAGTGTGCTTTTCTTCCGTTATCTTTTCGCCTTGCCTGCTGTGGCTCTCATGCTGCTGTGGCGCAGGCGTAATTTCCGTATCGGCAGGCGCAGTGTCGTTCCGCTTGCCGTGATGGGAATCTTGCTGGCCATGTCGTCGCTCTTGCTTTTTGTGAGCTACAACTATATGGACGCGGGCATAGCCTCGACATTGCTTTTTGTATATCCGCTGATGGTGGCTGTCATTATGGCTGCTTTCTTCCGCGAGAGGTTGTCGGTGACAACGATGTCGTGTATCGTTATGGCTCTGGTGGGCATAGCCTTGCTCTTCAAAGGGGAGGACGGCGCCACGCTCAGCGTTACCGGCACTGTATTCGTAATGCTCTCGTCGCTGAGTTATGCGGCATATATCGTTGGAGTCAACCGCCCGGGGCTCAAGCAAGTGGCTACGCTCAAGGTGATATTCTATGTGCTTCTTTCGGGTGTTATGCTCTTCGCATGCAAGATTTTGGTGACTCCCGGCTCGCATTTCATCGTTCCCTCGCATTGGGGCATGTGGCTCAATATAGCCGGCTTGGCACTGCTGCCTACTGTAGTGTCATTTATCTGCACTACAAAGGCCATTCAATATATCGGTCCTACGCCTACGGCTATCCTTGGCGCTCTTGAGCCGGTCACTGCCGTGGTGATAGGTATCACCGTGTTCGATGAGACATTGACCGCCCGCGACCTCCTCGGCCTGATACTGATTGTAGTGGCGGTGAGCCTCGTTGTGGCCAGCGGCAAAATCACCACACCCCTCGTGCGCTTCCGCAAGATGTTCCCCAGCCTGCGGCATAAGAGGTGGAGATGTTAAATAGTATTAAAATGGTAGCCAAATTGGCTGCCATTTGTTATCTTTGTAACAAAAAATATAATTATGCAGGTAGTTTCAGCAAGAGAATTCCGCGCCAATCAAGGAAAATTTCTTACGGCAGCGAAGAGTGGGCAATCAGTATTGCTTACTTCAAGATATGGTACTTTTAAAATTACACCGGTGACAGAAGAAGATTCGTTGACCGAAAATATATGCAGAGGTCTTGAAGAAGTGAGTCGTATTCAGGCCGGGGAATTAAAGGGCTACACGATAGACGAGGCTCTCAATGAACTTTGAAGTAATCATCACTCCCGGTTTTCTAAAAAGCCTAAAGGGCTTGGCTAAACGTCATCGATCACTAAAAGATGATGTCGGCGTTTTTATGAATTCTCTAAAGACGAATCCAATGCAAGGAGTAGAACTTGCTCCGGGAATTCGTAAGATTAGATTATCAATCACTTCCAAAGGAAAAGGCAAATCAGGAGGTGCGCGGGTGATAACTTATACTGTCATCGCGTCAGAAGAAAACGGAAGCGTGTATTTATTGGAAATATACGACAAAACCGATTATTCTTCGGTTGACATACAGGTCATCAAGTCAGTAATAGAACGCTTGGGATTGTAAGCCGAGAGCATAGCCTACAGCATGTCGCAGAGGGTGCGGGATGTGTCGTTTTTTGAGTCTTCGGCGTATTTTACGATTACTCCTATGGCGAAGTCGAGTATGGTGTCGTGGCCGGCGAGAGCGGCTTCGGGATCCATCGACACTTCGCCGTTTTCGCTTGGGGATATTCCTCCCTCGGTGAGCTGCATGTCGGCGTCGTAGACGGGTGAGGCTGAGAAGCGCACACTCCAGCCGATAGGTATCTCCGATGAGAAAGGCATACCCGAGCCTCCGCCGGTAGTATCGCCTACGATGGCCACATGGCGCAGCGGTTTCATCACCTGCACGAAATTGTTGGCGGCGCTGAATGTAGAACGGTTGGTGAGGATGATTACCGGTTTGAGCCAGCGCACGCCGACTGCCGGGTCGTAGTAATAGGCGTATGGCTCGGAGAAGTCGCTGTGGCCGGGACCGGTCTTATGCCGGATATATCCGGCAAGTATGCGCTCGGCTATGAAGTGCGAGGCGAGTTCTTCTACCGAGGTCATGTCGCCGCCGCCATTGTCGCGGATGTCGAGTATCATGCCGTCGGCCTCCTTGAGGGTCAACATCATATCGTTGACGAAGCTGTGGTTAATACCGTAGGAAAACGACGAATAGCGCACGTAGCCCACGTTTGAGTCCTCCAACAGCTTATACGACATGCCCCCCGAAGTGGAATAGTCGAAATCGAGATAATGCTCCTGAATGAGACGCCAGTCGAAATTCTGAGGATAATCCGACCACCATTTGCGGTAGTACGACACGTCGAACCAGCTTATAAGGTTGGTATGGCCGTCGCGGAGTTCATCAAGCATTTCAGAGCATACGTCGAAAAATTCTTTCATCTCCATCTTGTCGTTGATACGGGTGCGGTACTGCGAGCGGACGGCGTCCCAGTCGACACCTTTCTCGGCGAAGAAACAATAATGTTGGTCGAGTATCGTCCAGAGAGCGTCGAAGTTGCCGTAATAGTCGTTGTCGAACTTGTCGAGCGAGTGGCAGCCGGGCATGGCTATGCCCAAGGGGAGCAGCAGAGCCGCCAGTGCTATTATTTTGCGTATGCTTTTCATCATGTCGGGGGTCAATATAAGGCGCTTATGAAGCGTGCGTCGCGGTCGATATGCTTTGTCGGGCTGAGCGATATCCACTCCGACACGAGGCCGAGAACGGCAGTGTGCTCGATGTGGCGGTTGACGATATTGTTTGTCTTTGTGGAGAGGATATTGCAGCGGTAGCCGAGGCGCAAAATGGTGCGGCCGAGGGCAATGTCGGCCGTGACGAGGTTGTTGAGGCGGAAATAATTCCCCGGCCATGCGCCACGCACTAAGCCTTTGTGGTTGCCCAGATATATCTCGTAGTAAAGCTCTCCGTATTGCGGCGAGAAGAATATACCGGTCAGCGGCAGTTCGGCAAGGTAGCGCAGGGTTATCTGTTTGCCTGCCAGTGATGTGTGGTAGGCCGCGGCTGCAGTAACGCCGATGTTCCATGCCGCTTTGGCTGCGACGGGGTTGTTGCTGTTTCGGGTGAGATATAGCACTCCGGCCTCAACCGAGGTATAGCCACCGCCATAGAGACTCCAAGGCCCGATATTCCAACGGCGCGACATGCTCCAGCCAAGTTGCAGGTTGAGGTTCCACATCCGGGCGTTGCGGGCAGGGATATTGCTTGTCTTTGCGCCGTCGAGCCTGCCGCTGAGCCGCATTACCCATCGCTCGGGATCGAAGCGCATAGCCTGCATACGCTCATAACTCAAGGCAAGCATGGGGCCGCTGTAGCGCAGGGGCGACAGGTAGGTCTCGGCTATGTGCGCCGTGCCGGCCTCGAGTGTATAGGCCGAAATCACAGGCCGCTCGATGGTGGCTGTGCTGTCGGCGGCATGGGCGGCGATGGCGCATGCGAGGCCAAGCGCGAGGCTAATCAGTTTCTTCATCTTCGAAAAGTGAGGGTGTTACGGGGATATCTACGCCCTCCTCGGCATAAATAGTTGTGTTGTCGGGTTCTTCGGCATCGGTGCTTGGCTCGTCGGGCGATTCGTCGTAATCCTCGCTTGCTTCGGGCTCCTCAGGCTCGGGGGCAGGGAGAAGTTCTACCGAAGCCAAGGCAAAGGTGGTGAGGCGCTTGCCGCGTGCTGTAAATGATTTCACGCCGATGTATTCGGCTGCGTCGAGCTCTTGGTCTACACGGTTTTCATCTGCGAAATGAAGCCCGAGCATGGGTTGGGCCTGATCGGTGAGGAGCGTGAGCTTGGAGTCGGCGTCGTCGCCCACGAAGCGCTGGCGCTTGGCGGAGTCGTCGAAAGTAAAGCGCTTGATATAGGGGTAACCCTGACGGGCGTCGTCGAGCACGGCGGTCCATACCGTCTTGGCGCGGTATTTCTCTATGCGCAGTATGCCGTCGTCGTAATGGTTGGTGGTCTCGAAGCCGGTGGTCTGATATTCACCGTTGTTGTATACGACGAGTATGCGGTCTGTGCCTCCGAATTCGCCAAGATATGTGCCGCGGCCATCGTAGTTGAGGCGCTGCACATCGGTGTCGAACCATACTTTGCGTCCGCCGAGGGTAGAGGCTCCGCGCTCTTTGAGCGAGAAGCGGGCCACCTCGTTCTTGGTGACGAGATTGCCCTGCGCCGCGCGGCCCTTGATGGCGAGCTTGGAGAAATCGACATCGAAGGTCAGGTTTTTGAGGCGCAACTTCGGCTTGAGGGTCACTTTCACAATTTCGGCCTCGCCGTTGGGGTTGGCCGAGAACCATGTGATTTTGGCGCCCGGGGCCACGGGGTCGCCCGGTATGAGGCTGTATTCCTTGTCGCGCGTCATGCCGGTGGCGGCGAAGCGCTTCATGTAGTAGACGCCTCCGCGGCCGTTCTGGTAAATGACGTTGTAGATGGTGCGCTTGTCGTTACGCTTATAGACGTTGATATAGATCACGCCCTTGCCCACGAAAAGCTTGTCCTGCACCTTGGTAATCTTGTAGCGGCCGTCGCGGTAGAAGATTATGATGTCGTCGATCGACGAGCAATTGCATACGAACTCATCTTTTTTCAGCCCGGTGCCCACGAAGCCCTCCTCTCGGTTGAAATACAATTTCTCGTTGGCCTCGGCGACATTGGCGGCTTGGATATTGTCGAAACTGCGAATCTGTGTGCGGCGCGGATATGCGGCACCGTATTTCTTCTTCAGGTACTCATACCACTCTATAGTCACCTCGTCGAGGCGGTTGAGACGGTCGAGGGTGTCGGCAATGCGGCCTTTGAGGTTGTTGATGGCTGTCTCGGCCTCGTCGCTGTTGAAGCGAAGTATGCGCTTCATCTTTATCTCGAGCAGAGCAAGGATATCCTCGCGTGTGATTTCGCGGATGAAGTCGGGCTTGAACGGATCCAAGCGGCGGTCGATATGCTCTACGGCGATATCGACGCTGGCGGCCTGCTCGTATTCGCGGTCTTTGTAGATACGCTCTTCGATGAAAATCTTCTCCAAGGTGGCTTTGAGAAGTTTCTCGCGGTCTTCGCCGAGCACTACGTTGAGCTCCGACTCTATGATGTTGCGGGTGATGTTCACGCTGTGGCGCAACACATCGCTCACGCCGAGGAACACCGGCTTCTTGTCGCGTATCACGCAGCAGTTGGGCGATATGTTTACCTCGCAGTTGGTGAAGGCATAGAGGGCGTCGATGGTCTTGTCGGACGAAGTGCCCGGTATGAGGTGTACCAATATCGAGGCCTCGGCGGCGGTGTTGTTCTCTACCTTGCGGATTTTTATCTGCCCGCGCTCGAAAGCCTTGAGTATCGAGTCGATGAGGTCTTCCGATGTCTGGCCGAACGGCAGCTCGGTAATATTGAGCGTGCGCGAGTCGATTTTCTCAATCTTGGCGCGCACTTTTACCGCGCCGCCGCGCCGTCCGTCGTTGTAGCGGCTGATATCGATGGAGCCGCCGGTGAGGAAGTCGGGATAGAGGTCGAAGCTCTCCCCGCGCACGCAGGCTATGGCGGCGTCGAGAAGCTCGTTGAAATTATGAGGCAGAATCTTCGATGACAGACCTACGGCAATGCCCTCGGCGCCCTGAGCAAGCAGCAGCGGGAACTTCACCGGCAGCGTCACCGGCTCGGGCTTGCGGCCGTCGTAGCTGCGGGTCCACTCCGTCACCTTGTCATTGTAGAGCACCTCAGAGGCGAAGAGCGACAGGCGCGCCTCGATATAACGCGCCGCGGCCGCCTTAGAGCCCGTCAGTATATTGCCCCAGTTACCCTGCGTCTCTACCAAGAGGTCTTTTTGGCCAAGCTGCACCAAGGCGTCTTTTATCGACGCGTCGCCATGAGGGTGATATTGCATGGCTGTGCCCACGATGTTGGCCACCTTATTGAAATGACCGTCATCGATAGTCTTCATGGCGTAGAGAATACGCCTTTGCACCGGCTTGAGGCCATCCTCGATATTCGGGACAGCACGCTCGAGAATCACGTAAGAGGCATATTCAAGAAACCATGTCTGATACATACCGCGCAAATGATGTCTCACCACATCCTCGGGTGAGGTATATGGGCGGCTCGGACCGTGGGCTACTTCGGTCTCGTCACTTGCTGTTTCTTCTGTGGTATCGACTTCAGACTCTTGGCTGAGGTCTTCGATAGGATCTTGATCTTCTGACATCGCGGTTTAAGGGCAATTTGCCACAAATTTACGAATTTTCCGCGATACTGCAAAATCAAAAAAATACAGCCAACAATCCCTGCGGCAAATGCGGATTTCGTGCATTCAAAAATCTTAAATAGCAAAGTTAAATGTCAATCAGGTGATTAGGATTGGCTTGATTATCCGATTCCTGACAAGTCAGAATTGAATATAATCCTCATCCCACGACAGGCGGGAAATAATTTCAATAGAATCATTAGGCTTCTCTTTATACCATATAACGGTCAAGATACGGCCTTTTCGATAAGTGTTTTGAACGACCGCCAGACTGTCATTGTCGGGAATGTAGTTATACAGATCACTTTGATATTCATATAGCGAAATACCCTTTTTTAGCATTATAATAGTGCTGCCCTCCGGTTTGCCAAAATCCTTATTCAATTCATGAAGGGTCTTGACATCGGGGATGTCAGTATTGATGTCGTCATGATGGAAGAACATAAAAGCAAACACCCCTAATGCAATAATCACTATTATGAATCGCCAAATTTTCATATATGATTTTAAAAGCTAAAATAGTCTTAGAAAATTGAGAAGATCGCGGAATATTTCATACTGCATTGTGCATGAATGCCAGTTGCTATACATGATTTGAGAAACTTTGTTGTCATTAATATCGATTATTATAGCCATAAACTCACCTTTTCTTTTCGGCCCTTCTTCTTCCATGTCGCTCTCCCGGCGTTTTTCCGTCAGGATTTTAAAATGCATGGTGTCGAATATTTCAATATGATTTATATTTAATTGTAGCAGCTTTTCTGAAGCCTTGCTCAGCCCGAAACGTTGATACAACTCTTTTAAAGAATCACCGATATGATAATCACTGACCGCCAATCTGTTGTTTTTCAGAACGCCCCAAAATAATCTAAATATCTTGTCATCTCCGGTATAATATAACGTGTCATTATCCGAAACTACCTGTATCCATCTCCAGAAAGCGTCACCTTCATAACGCTCTTTCTCATGAAATTCAGACTTGGCTCCATCAAAAGCCTTCTTTAGCTTTGAATAAGATTTGAACTCATAATTGATTGGCTTACGGTTGCTGAATCTGTCTCCGACAATAATCAAAGTGTCGCTTACAAGAAGGCAATATGAAATGCCCGCTTTCTTAAATTCTTTATTTTCGACTTTGTCAAAATAGTCGCTTGGCCAAACCCTTGGAACATTATATGTATTTGACTTCATACAGATATATAAAGAATCAATAGGGAAAGACATGCTGTCAGTGGCTTTTCCATTTGCGGAAAAGCATAAAAAAGCAATGACAAAAAGAACAATATTTTTCATATAGTTATTTTACAAATCAGTTGTTAATGTTATTAAAACTCCTCTAAAGTAAACCGGGGCTCTGGAAGATATTGCTGAAGGGCGGGACTTGAAATATAATACATCAGATATTCGATCTGCTGAATTTTTTTGTTGGTTTCGACGCTGTCCGGCCCGGCGTAGTCTTGTCTTTGGTCTTTTAGGAATAATTGTTCTTCATTTCTTAATATTTCCCAAGCAGTATTTATCGGAGAATACACCGATTCTTTCGGGCGTAAATTATCGCGGTGTGCAGGTAAAGAATCAAAAGCCCAATAAATCAGTTGCTTTTCACTATCAGAAAGCTGATAAGTTGATTTTTCGACATAATCATTCTGCCGACCGGTGACGCCATGAAAAATGGATATATCCTTCGCCTCTCTTACAATCATAGACCAAATATATCCGTGGTGACCTGACGCAAAAAAGATATACTCAGAAGTATCAACATCAGGCCATTGAGCAGCCACACGTTGATATTCGCGGCTGTGACCGTTGGCCGATATGACGTGAGACAACAATATAGCCCCTATTATAGATAATTTCTTCAAATCTAAAAATGGATATCTAATGGACTTCATGGCTGACAATCAGATTGGTTTTTGCAAAGATATAAAAAACTTTGCACGATTTATATTCATGTCATTAGAAAATAATTAGATTTAAACTTTCATTGCCAATAAAATGCTCTCGATTATCTTTCGGGACATTACAAACTCATTCGCCGCGTGCGTTCTTTTCCATACGTTGGAATTCGGCAAAGCAAAAAGGATATTTGCTTAAATAAGGGTATTTATCGCGGAAGAGTTGTTCTAAGTCCTTGTTCGCTAAAGAATCGTACTCATATAGCATTTCAAAAGCTATAGAAGAGGTAAGATTTACCAATATCTTTTGTTGGTCATCATTCGGCAGATACCCCAAGAATTTTTCAAATTCGATATGCTTGTCAGGATAGTTTGTGAACATTTCATAGAAATGTCCCCCAATGCCTTCCGAACATTCTTCGGTGCGATGGTCAAGCAGATAATTGAACATAGGTATATAGTCCGACATCTCGCTTGAGGCTTGGTCATATATCGGACTAAATATCATAATTTCCGTTCTCAATGAATCGGAATTTTGCGAAAGATCCTGTTTAAGGGCATTGAGAAAAACATCTTTCTCACAGGCTGCAACAGATTGCAACACAGTTACAGCCAAAATAAAAACTAAGATTAACTTCTTCATATATTTAGTCTCAAATCTAAAGGTTTAGTCGCTTTTACTCGTTATCAAAGCATAGTTCAAGAAGATACTTTCCTCCGGTTTTAATATCATATCCTTCAACTTTCTCTTCTTCAAATGCTTTTATGATATCCTCAGAATAGAATACGTCGGCAGCCTGCGGGTGCAGTATCTTATAGGAGGCATATTTTTCAGGAAGAGTCACCTTTTTAACAGTGTAATACCCGGGAGTGTTGAAATATTCCTCATAATCTTTGAAATGTTTTACTTCTGTTTCTCCGAAAATGGGTATAAACTCAGTTTCGCTGTAGATAAATTCTGTGCCGTGGATAAACGGAACAAACATGAGATAATAATTGCCTTCTTCTTTCTTTATGGTAATCTTCTTAAATATACATTCAGCTTCGCTTACACCGAGATTATCAAAAATACGCTTTACTTTCTCGCTCACTACAGCAATCAGAGTCAAACAGAAAGGAGAATTGGTCATGAAATCTATGCAGCTCTTGCGCTTCAACAGTTTTCCCGTAAGGTCCTTAGGCATATCCTTATAAAAAGTCGCCTCGTTTTCAAGAAACATCCGCATATTCATTGCGTGAGAAATTTTATATGCTCGAAATTCTTTTGATGTTATTTCTACGGTATGTGGCATTTCATACCTGCCACGAATCTTCGGGTCTAAAGTGAATTCCAATTGATAGTATTTTTTCATGTCTGTAGTTTTTTTACATTGGCTCCGGCCACCGGAGATGAGGGATTGTATCTGAGGGTTCTGCATATTTGACTTTATCTTCACAATCATCTTCTACTACGTTGGTTTGCTTGAAGACTCTCGGGGTTGGAGACGGACTTGGGGTGAAGTATGCAAGTCTGAAACTGAGACCCCATAAAAGCACTATAAATATTGCACAGATTATTTTTTTTCGATTCTTTTCTTTCAGATAACGTCGGTAGTAGCGAGGTATATCTTTTCCATGTAGAAAGTAAATAGCCCATCTGATGATGAAAACCATAGAAAAAATTAAGAACAACGCAAATAAAGTAATATAGGCGCTATTTTTTATCTTTAAAAAATATTTCAAATGAGCCAAGATAGGCAAATCCAATAAGATGGCAGCAGTAAAAGACATCTTCCAAACTTGTGTGGACACACTGAAATCACCGCCAAGGAAAGCTGTTCCGACATAAAAAACATAAAAGAGTCGTTCTTCAATCTGTTTAATATACGTAAATACCCATTTCATCATACATCTGTAGTGTTTGTTCGATTCCAGTCGCGCACGTAGAGGTGTGTGCCAAGCGAGTCGCGGTAGCCGTAGATAATCGGTAAGGATGGAGTTGGCCTGCCACTGCCAATCACACCGCCCCAAGAGGCGGCGCGGAGGACTGACGGGTTGAATAGCTCGGGGTTGACCTCAACTCGCCTTGCATTGGGGCAGTAAGTGCGGCAGAGCAGGCGTCCGGAGTCTGTGCGGGAGAAGTCCTGAGTGCCGACATTGTCGTAGACAAATGTGTGGCGGTCTGTATGGTTGCCAGATGGGTGTTAGAGCCGGTTTTCGGTGGCCCTCATCAAGGCGGAATTGTAGAAAAGCAAGTCTATCCTCGTGAGATTCATCCCAACTTCTTTTCGAACATGTTAATCATCCTCATGCGTCATTTTTGGCTTCTTTCCTTCGATACGGTAGAAAGAATCCAGATCCACCATGAAAAGCGAGTCACTCACCAACTTGAAATCTGCACCGATAGGCTCTTGATTCTGTAGGCTGTCAACGACATACTCTCCATCTGAAAAGTACCATGCGTCTATAAGAATGAAGGGATCTCTATCCACTCTTTTGATACTATATCTCTCAACGTATTGCGGCTGAAATATTATGCTGTCACCGCAGATCTCATAAGTGCCTCTCAAACTGAAGATAGGATTGAACGACTCATATTCGCTTGCGCAAAAAGCGAATTGATTACCTTTAAAGCTGTAACCACTTAGATAGGCAGCTGATACATCCTGCGTTTTGGCCTGCCAGAAGCCGTCAAGGCATACACCCATGCATGCAAACGGCACAAGCAACAGTCCTTTCAATAGATTTTTCACTCGCATAATTTTAAGGTTTAATTGTTATTGCTTTCTTGTTTGTTATTAAAAGATACTATCCTCATGGCAAGCACTTTGATCGGTTTGTGCAAATTTAATGTTTTTAGTTTGATCTTGCAAGGATTTATGAGGCATTATTATACAACAAATCAGGCGCGGGGGCGCGCCTGATTTGTCGGAGTGGGGGAGAGGAGAATCAGAGGGTTGTGGTGTTGTAGAAGTCGAGTATGCGGGCGCGGAGTATGCGCTCGTATTTGGCTTGTACGGCCTGTGCTTCGGAGTTGATGTAGGTGCTCTGTGCTTTCTGGAACTCGGTGGCGTTGGCGCGGCCGTTGTCGTATTTTATCTTCATGGCTTCGAATGCGGCAAGGCTGCTCTCTACGGCTATTCGGGCCGACTCCTGTTTCTTGACGGCACCGGTGGCTTGTGTATATGCCTGCACGATGGCCTTGTAGAGGCGGTTGCGGGAGTCGTCGAGCTGCAGGCGCAGGCTCTCCTGCTGTACGCGGGCGCGGCGTACGCTGTTGCGGGTGGAGAAGGCGTCGAAGATGGGTACGCTCAGCGAGAAGCCTATGCTCTTGGCGAAGTTGTGCCTCATCTGAGCGCCGAAGCCTTCGTTGTCGTAGCCCGAAGTCTTGTAGTAGTTGGTGCCTATGCCGGCGCTGAACGAGAGAGTGGGTATATATCCCGACTTGGCTACGGCGACATTCTTTTCAGCTGCGTCGAGCTGGAGTTGGCCGGCGCGCATGGTGTGGTTATACTGCAGTGCGTTGGCAAACACGTCGTCGGCCGAGGGCAAGAGGCGGTCTTCGTCGGGCAGGGGCGCGATGTCGAAGTCGTCGGCTGATGGCAGGTTGAGCAGCTGGGCGAGGTCGAGGCGTGCTATTATGCTGTCGTTCTCGGCGTTTGTCACCGAGAGCTCATCCTGCGCCACCTGCGAGCGGGCCTCATGTATGTCGAGACCGGGCAGGCGGCCTGCGTCGAGAAGAGCCTGCCGGCGCTCGAGCTCGGCCTGCGATATGCCGAGGTTGATACGGGCCACCTGCAACATCTCCGAGGCATAGAGCGCCTGAAGATACTGGCTGATCACATTGAGGGTGACGTCGTCTTTGGCCACCTCAACCTCTTCAAGCTGGGCCTGCAGGGCACTGCGCGAATAGGAGAGCTGGCGCACGGCGCGCAGGCCTTGGAAGAGGGGCAGGCTGAGGTTGGCACCGACGGAGAACGACGAGGTGTTGCGGTTGGCGTAGGTGTTGTTTGCCGTGAGGCCGCGGCCGAAGTTGAAGCTCTGCGAGCCATAGCCCTGAAGCTGCGGCAGGAAGCGGTCTTTGGCCTCGGTGACGCCGAGCTCTCCCTCGCGCACGTTGAGCTTGCGGCTGAGCACATTGATGTTGTGCTCGATGGCGTAGTCTACACACTCGTCGAGAGTCCACGTGCGCGCGCCGGCGCCGAGGGTGGCCGCCAAAAGAACAAAGAAGAGAATCTTTTTCATCACATATCGATTTTGGCGGCGCGGAGCACAGCGGTAGAGTCAATGCCTTCTTTCACTTCGATGTTTATGCCGTCGCTCAGGCCGGTTTTAACAGCCGTGCGGGTATATGTGGGCTTGGGCACACTGTCGGTGAGCACATATACAAAAGTGCTGTCGCCCGAGAATGTAACCACCGATTCGGGCACGGTGAGCACATTCTGCGCGCTCTCAAGAATTACCTTGGCATTTGCCGAGTAGCCCGAGCGTAGGCCGCTTACATTGTCGAGCACGAGGGCGGCCTTGATTTCAAAGGTATTGGCGCCGCCGCTGTCGTCGCCCTTGGGCGATATATACTCGATGGTGGCGAGCGGATGGATGTCGGGCATGGCGCCGATGGTGATGTCCATAGGCATGCCCACACGCAGTTTGCCGACCTCGGTCTCGTCGACTTTGCCCTTGAAAATGAGCTTGTTCATATCGGCGATTTTAGCGACGGTGGTGCCGTCGTTCATGGTGTTGGCCTGAATCACCGAGCTGCCGACCTTGACGGGCACATCGAGGATAAGGCCGGTGATGGTGGCGCGCACGAGAGTGTTGCTCTCCTTTGCGTTGAGGCGGCTGACGCCCTCGCGCACAATGTTGTAGGCGTCGCGTGCGGCTTCGAGTTCCTCGCGGGCCTTGCTGTAAGTCTTCTCCGAGGTCTCATATTCCTCGCGCGATATCACGTCTTTTGCGAAAAGCTCCTTGTCGCGGTTGAATTTCGAGGCGGCGTCGCTGAGCTCGATTTCGGCAGTATTGACGCGGCTCTGGGCGTTGGAGAGCTGCGAGGCGTCGGGGATAACTTTGATTTTGGCTATCACATCGCCTTCTTTTACAAGGTCGCCGGCTTCAACGTTGATTTCGCTGATAATGCCCGAAATCTGCGGTTTGATTTCGATTTCGTCGCGAGGTTCGATTTTGCCGGTGAGCACGGTGTTGCGCTCGATGGTAAGATGACTTGGATTGGCGGTTGCATAGACCTCCTCTTTCTTCTTGCCGTTGTTGTAGAGAAATACGAAGGTACCGACGAATACGGCTGCTATCAGCACCCACAGGCAGATTTTTAATACCTTTTTCATTTATGTCTGATGTGTTTTTTGTTATTTTTGATTGTAGATTATTTATCTCTCAATGCTTCGATGGGCTTGATTCTCATGGCCTTGATAGCCGGGAGTGTGCCGGCGGCAGAGCCGAGGATGAAGAATGTGCCCACAATTGCCAAGGCGCCCCCGAAGCTGATCTCGAAGCCGGCCTTGCCGAGCATGGGGTCGGCGGTGAGATGGTCGGCCAAGCCGAGGATTATGGCCGCGAAACATACACCTGCCGTACCGGCTACAAGTGTGAGCAGCACGCTCTCGCTCAATACCTGCACGGTGATGTCGGCCGGCTTTGCCCCGATGGCCCTTCGCACGCCGAACTCATGGGTGCGCTCTTTCACGATGATCCACATGATATTGCCCACGCCTATCACACCGGCCATCAGCGAGCCCATGCCCACGAAGGCGGCGAGTATGGCTATGCCCATGAAGAGGCCGTTGATCATCTCGAACATTTCCGACATGTCCATAAACCAGAAAGCACGTTCGTCGTCGGGGTGTATGGAATGTCGGCCGGAGAGGAAGCGGCGTATGGCCGGCTCGTTCTCTGAGGGCTTGTGACCCTTGGGCGCGGTATAGATGAAGAAGTTCACATTGTTGCCTTGGTTGAAGGCCTGTCTAAGCGTCGAGCCCGGCAAGATATAGTTGTCGTCGATACGCCCCATGATACTTGCCTCGCTGAGCTGCCCGGCCACGCCGATACAGGTGAAGTAGACGCCGTTGAGGCTCAATGTCTTGCCTATGGGCGATTCACTGCCGAAAAGCTCGGTAGCGATATTGCGTCCTACAACCACTACTTTGCGGTTTTCCTGATAGTCACGGTCGTTGATAAACCGGCCCTCGTAGATTACGGGCAGCATGATGTCGGCATACTGAGCCTCTACGCCCATGGCCTGCGCGGCCTTCGAGCGGGTTGAGTACACGCCGGTGACGCTTCGGCCGTTCATGGCGGTGGAGTATTCGATTGCCGGGGCAATGCGGCGGATATCGTCGATGTCCTCGGTGGTGAGCCACCAGTAGCTGCCCTTGTTGAAGCCCATATATGATATCGAGCGTGTGCTTGAGCCCATGCCGCCCATGTTGGTGGCAAAGCCTGCGAAGTTGCGGCTCATAATGCCTTTGAGGCCGTCGGCTCCGCCAACGAGCAGGGCAAGCATTGCCGTGCCCCAGAAGATACCGAAGGCGGTGAGGAATGTGCGCGTCTTGTTGCGCGACAGGGTGGCGGCTATCTCGCGCCAGTTTTCGGGTTGAAATATTGTCAGTCGCATGATTATTCGTCGCGTAGCGCTTCTACAGGTTTTACTTTTGTTGCCTTTATTGCCGGGAACAGACCGGCTATGGCGCCGGCCACTATCAGAGCCACCGTGACTTGCAGGGCCATCGAGAGGTCTACTGTCGGATTGCGGAAACCCTCGGTGCTGTCGCCTACGAAATGATTTATAAACTGCAGCACAACAATACCCAAGAACACACCTATATAACCAAAGAGGCCTGTCACGGCTATACTCTCGGTGATGACCTGCAGCACTATCGAGCGCGGTTTGGCACCGATGGCGCGGCGTATGCCAATCTCGTGCGTGCGCTCGCGGACGCTCACAAACATGATGTTGCTCACCCCGACGATACCTGTAAGCAAGGTCAACAGGCCGATGATCCATACGGCGAGGCGAAGAATGTTGTTGCCTCGCTGTCCGCGCAGATAGTCGTTGAAGCGGTTCCATGTCCAGATGGCGTTGGCGTCGTCTGGCGCGAAATTATGCTGTGCGGCAAGCGAGGCACGGATAGCTTCTTCCACGGCGTCGCCCGAGGCTTCGTCGGTGAGCCCCTCTACTGTAGCGTCGAGCTGATAGGCATAGTCGTTGTTGCCCGTTACGGCCTTGTAGGTGGTATAGGGAGCGTAGGTAGAGCGGTTCCAGCGGTGACTGTATATACCCACAACGGTCCACGCGAGCCCCATGGAGCTGACAGTCTTGCCCAGAGCGTCGGCGTCATTGCCGAATAGCAGTGTGGCCTGATTGTCGGCGAGCACCATCACACGTCGGGCCTCGCTGATGTCGAGGTCATTGATGAAGCGCCCGTATTTCATTGTGAGCTTCTTGGTGCGGATGGCGTCGGGGAATACGGCCTCGAAGCCGGAGATTGCGTCGCGCGAGGTCTTGATTTTTGCAGTGTCGGCAGAGGCGAATGGCGACACCCGGCTCACATGTCCGGGGTTATCGTTGACGATTGCAGCGGCGTCGCCCTCCTTGAGCTCTATCCAGCGCCCGTCCTTATAGCCCTTGTAAGGCTTCGAGGTGCGTCCGCCCCATATAGAGATCACATTTGTAGGATTGCTGCCCATCGACTCGTCGAAGTAGTTTGTCACGCCGCGGGCCGCTCCCAAGAGTATTATGAGCATGAAAATACCCCATGCCACCGAAATACCCGTAAGGGCTGTGCGCAGCTTGTTGTTGCGCAAGGTCTGCCCTATTTCTCTGATGAGGTCAAGCATGTCGGTCTACAATTTCTCCGTCGACGATACGTATCACGCGGTTTGTGGCCGCGCCCACGCCCGGGTCGTGCGTCACGATTACGATGGTCATGCCGTCGGCGTTGAGCTGGCGGAATATTTCCATCACCTCTTTTGAGGTATGCGAGTCGAGGGCGCCGGTGGGTTCGTCGGCAAGGATGATTGATGGTTTGGTGACAATGGCGCGGGCAATGGCGACGCGTTGCTTCTGTCCGCCCGAGAGCTCGCCCGGAAGATGGGTGGCGCGGTCAGCAAGCCCGAGGCGCTCGAGCTGCTCCATGGCCAAAAGATTGCGTTTCTTGCGGCTCATACCCTGATAGTAGAGCGGCAGGGCCACATTTTCGAGAGCGTTCTTGTAGCCGATGAGGTTGAAAGATTGAAACACGAAGCCTATCAGCTTGTTGCGCAGCTCAGCCGCTCGGTTCTCGCTCAGATTGCGTATCTCCACGCCGTCGAGGCGGTAGTCGCCGCTGTCGTAGTTGTCGAGAATACCCAAGATGTTGAGCAGTGTCGACTTGCCTGAGCCCGAGGCTCCCATTATCGACACAAGCTCGCCACGGGCTATCTCAAGGTTGATGTCCTTGAGAACATGCAGCGGTACAACGCCCGGATAAGTCTTGTTTACATCGCGTAATGTGATAATCATTTTTATAGACAGTAATAAGATTATGCCTATAAGACGCAGCCTTGCCTTAAAAAGTTACACCCCTCTGCAAAAAAATCTTCAATTTTTTTACAGAGGGGTGTAACTTTGGAGGTTAAAAGGCAATATTAAGGCAAGAAAGGCAAGGGATTGGCCGGCAAGAGAATACCTTTATCCCTTTTTGCCAGGCTGAAGTGTAGCTTGCGAAACTTCAGTCAGTTAAGCCCTTAATGCCCTTTCTTGTGAGGATTATTTCATGATTTGTTTTTCGGTGTGGCCGTCGGAGTAGACGATGATGTTGAGGCCTTCGAAGGGACGGTCGGAGCGTTGGCCGCAGCTGTTGTAGTAGGCAGTCGGGATTGCCTTGTCGCTCACGGCTATCTCATCAACACCGGTCTGGATTGAGAGTGTGAATTCCTGCCATCCGGTGGCTACCGATGAGCCGTCGGTGTGGCGGGCAACAAGCTGATAGTGGTATGTGCCCCAAGGCAGGCCGTTGATGTGGCCTGTGACAGAGGGTATTCCGTCGGTGCCGACCTCTACTTCGTCAATGTCTATCGAAGCGCCGTTGGGCAGCTCTTCAAGCAATTGGAGGGTATATGAGAGGTTCTTGCCGTAGAGTCTGCGGTTGGCGGCAGCGAAAGCCTCGGGTATATGTACGCCCTCGCCGGCGCTCTGCTCCATGATCGGTGTGGCTGTGACTATGCAGTTGAGCGACTCGTCGAAAGTATGGCCCGAAGTCACTTCTGCGAGGCTTACGGGAACTTCCTTGTAGGGGTAGCTGCTGTAGAGCTTCGTAAGAGCCGCTTTCATGCCATGAAGCACATAGTAGTTGGCAAATTTAATGATTTGGAAACTTGAAGTCATACCGAGGTCTACAACATCTTTTCCCGTCGTGAATTTAGAGGTGCCGGTGAGGCAATACCATACATTGGCGGCAGTATTACCTCCATCAAACGCACCTTGCCAACCATTGTTGCGAATGGCCGTGAGGCTCTCGGGAAGCACCATGTCGGTGAGCGAGGCGAGCCTGGCGAAAGAACCTACACGCAGTTCTTGCACGCTCATTGGTATGCTTACCTCTGTAAGTTTATCGCAACTGTTGAATGTGTCTTCTTCTATCGTCTCAATGCCTTCGTTGAGCGGTATGTTCTCAAGTACCGAACAAATGAAGAAAGCTCTCGCTCCGATTTTTGTCACATTCTTGCCACCAATAATCCGGCGAAGTTTCTTACACTGGGCGAAAGCATTGGCGTCGATGGCGGTGATTGATTCCGGCAGATTGATAGTTTCGATGTCGGAGAGGTTGAATGCACAGGGCATTGTGGTGAATTTGCAATCTTCGGGTAATGTGACGGTTGACGACGCTATGCCCTCGAATGAGCTTTGACCCAAGGTCTCCAATGACGAGGGCAGATGTACTGCGCCGGTGAAGTAGTAGCAGCTTCTGAAGGCCTGTGTGCCTATGCTTGTAAGGCCTTCGGGCAGATAGTCATTTTTGAAATTCTTTGCCGCGAGTGAGGAATAGAACATGCCGGCGGGCAGAGAAGTGACACCATCAAGAATCTCAATCTCGAAAGAGCCTTTGTCGATATCAGAGAAACAGTAGTTGCGATATTCTACGTCAGGACTGATGGTGATGGTGTTTCCGGCGAATGTGCAGCCTTGGAAAGCATATTCACCTATATATTTCAGCGATTCGGGCACACTGATGGTAAAGGACGTCATGGCACGATTGCCCACTCTCTTCAAAGGAGCTTCGCTGACGTCTGCAGTAAGTTTAGAACACCCGTAGAATGAGTAGTTTCCTATTTCCTCAAGTTTTTCGTAGCGGATAAAGGTTGACCACAGGCTTGTGCACCTGTAGAAGAGGGAATCGGGCACACATGTGATTTCGGGTTGGTTGTCGGCAAGAGTGCGCGATACAATGGCCACATTCGACGAAGCGAAAGCACCGCTTCCGATTTCCGATATTCCGGAGGGGAGGTTGAGTTGGTAGTCAGAGCCGAATTTGGTAGAGGCGAAAGCGTTTGAGCCAATGCGGGTGACGGTCTCGGGAATTTCCACGCTTGACAGTGTGCACGCGCGGAAGGCGAAGTTGTCGATGGCAGCCACTGTGTAGTCCTTGCCGTTGATATTCGCAGTCGACGGAATTACGATGTCGCCGGTATAGGCCTTGCGGGCTACGGCAAGGGTGAGATTGCCGTCGTTATTTATGTCTTGCACGCAGAAGTTGAAGTCGTCGGTGGCTACCATGACTCCGGCAACAATCATTGCGGCGTCTTCCTCGATGTTGACAAATTTGCCCCATACTGCATGCTTGCGGTAGTTGGCCGTGGCTGAGTAGGGCACTTTCAGAACGGCTGTGGCGAAGATTGATTCGTCGAAGGCGTCGGCGGCAACGTCGATGGGATTGATTTTATGCAGGATAAGCTCTGTAATGGCCGAGCTTTGAGAGAATGCCCCGGTGCCGACTGTCAGGCATTTTTCGCCGAAATCGATACTTGCCAGATTTGCACAGTCCGCAAAGGCCCGTGTGCCGAGTTCTACAACATCGGCAAGCGCTACAGAAGTCACGCCGGTACCTTCAAATTGGCTCTCGGCGATTTTGGCTTGGTTGAGTATGGCGGCCGGAATAGCGGTGAGGGCGCGGCAGCCTTTGAAGATGTTGTTTCCGAGACGGCTGAATGTAGCCTCGTCGCTGAGGCTAACGCTGCGCAGGGCGGCGGAGTTTTCAAAGATTGCGTTACCGAAAGCGAATGAGGCGCCGTTTGCGGCAAAGGCTACGCTCTCAAGGGCGGCACAGCCGGCGAAGGCACGGTTGCCCACAATGAGATTGCCCTCGATGGCGCTGAGGTCGATGGCTGTGGCATTGCTGCCTGCAAAGGCCTCGGCGTCGATATTGCTTACGGTGTAAGTCTTGCCGTCGTGGCTTACAGTAGCCGGCACTGTCAGCGCACCGCTATATGCACTCTCGCCTGCGGCGGGGGCAACGACGGCTACGGTAGCGAGAGAGTGGCTCTGCACGCGGTAGTGCATTCCGCCCTCGGTGAAGTTGATTTCGGCCTCCGGTTCGGGAGCGGCTGCAAACGGTTTCCAATCTGCGGTATCTCCTCCGATAATCCGGAAGTTCCACGCGTCCCAACTGCCGTTGTGGAGCGTGCGGTTCGATACACCGAGTTGGGAGTAAGAGAAAGAATCCGCCTGAGAGTCTTTCACCCAATAGCTCCAGTAGCCTTTGCTGACCCAGCCCGAATTCCAGAGGTCGTTGGGGTCGGCGGCGGTGATACCGTCGAAGTCATACGAGGCCGATTCGAAAACACCGTTTTCACCTGTGCGGAGAGTGCCGTCGCTTTCATAGAGATATATCTCGCCGTCGCTGTCGATATCCCAGCCCATGCCGCCTATTACATAGCCCATGTCGGTTTCACAGAAGAGGGCGTATAGCCGTGGGTTAGCCTCAACGATAGCTCGTGCCATGTCGTAGCCGTTTTTCTCGCCGTCGAAGCGGTAGCCGAAGACGATGGCGTTGGTCTCGCGTTCGTCGTTCCATTGCAGCACGAGAGCGGCACTGTTGACACCCTCGCCGGTCCAGTTGGTGATGTCACTGAAAGTGAATGAGCGGTCTTCACTGCCCGGAGCTGTGTCGCTGTCGCCGACGGCAGCCACATTCACTTCGTGCCCCTGTATGCGCAGTTGCCCGGCGCTGACTTGCACCGAGGCCAAGGCTATACAGAGCATTAAGAGTAATTGTTTCATGTCGATAATGATATAATTGGTTGATAATTAGGTTGCTGCTCTGCGGCCGCATTACTGCATGGATATAGCTGCAATTATTTCATTATGACATGCACGATGCATGTTGCCCGCACAGGAAAGCGGGTAACGAAACAAGCCTACTTATCTCCACGTAAGTAATTGCCCTTTTTGCATTTGGGCGCGGCTGCTCTCTTCGGATAGGCCTTCCGGCTTGTCTTCTAAATTGTTACGCCTTCCCCGTGTATGATACGAGTGGCATAATGTAACAATCTCAGTCAAAGACTTACGGCAGCGGGACTGCCGGGGCTTTTCACCCCGTTTCCTCTCGACGATACAATCGCCGATCGACTCATTGAGTCGCTTCCGATGAGCTTTATTTGTGGCGCTGACTGTCTGCTCCCTCCGGAACATCAGCTTTCCACATTGCAAAATTACTATTTTTTATCTAAAAAGAAAGAATTTGGGCAGCAAATAAAAAAGGCACACCGCGGGGCGTGCCTTTTATCGTATGGAATCGGGGGAGTTATTTCAGCGGGTGATACTCGCGGCTGTAGCGGAGCATTTGGGCGGGGTATTCCTCGGTGTAGTCGATGGTTACGTCGGTGATGTTGCCCTCGGCGTCGCGCACGGCTTTGTATACGGGGTTGACAAAGCCTTTGTAGGGAGCGATGTTGAGTTTGGCATAGCGGTCGAGTACCTGCTGATGGAGAGCGGGGTCTACTTTCACACCGTAGGTCTCAACGAGCTCGGCAGCGGCGGCATAGTCACCGGTAGAGCGTATGCGCTGAATCTCGGCGAGGAGTTCACCGAAGAGGCCGCGCAGGGCTTCGTAGTCGTTGATCCGGATGAAAGTCTTGCCGTCGCGCTCGATGAGCTCGATCACGTTGTTTGCTTTGCCGTGCTCGTAGGCCCACTCGGCGATGATCTTGCGGTTGCGCATGTGGGCTTCTTCTACATCCTTGCCCGGCTCAATGCGCATGAGCTGTGTCATCATGCCGTTGAGGATATATTTGTAATATTCAGCCTTGTAAGCTTCGGGGTTGTCGAGCAGGCCGATTTCGAGCAGTTTGGGGTCGGCGAGGTAGTAGAGGGCGAAGAGGTCGGCGCGGGCTTCCTCGATGGTGGAGCCGTGGGCCTTGAGAGCGTCTTCAACACCCGGCATGAGTTTGCCCGAGCCGTGGCCGAGGCACTCGTGGAGGTCGGTGTGGAGGTTGTCGGTGATGAAGAGATATTGGTCGAGGAGGTCGCGTGTGGGCTGGTCAATCACAAATTCTTCATTGAAGCCGTTGCCGTGGCTGGCGGCGTCGTAGGCTTGGGTGATGTTTTCGAGAGTCACCGATTTAGAGCCGTGGGCAGCGCGTATCCAGTTGGCGTTGGGCAGGTTGATACCGATAGGAGTGGCAGGATAAGAGTCGCCGGCGAGGATGGCGGCGGTGATAACCTTGGCCGACACGCCTTTCACCTTGTCTTTCTTGAATTTGCTGTCGACGGGCGAATTGTCTTCAAACCACTGGGCGTTGCTTGATAGAATCTCTGTGCGCTCGCTGGCCTCGTTGTTCTTGAAGTTGACGATAGATTCCCACGAGCCGGTCATGCCGAGGGGGTCGCCGTAAGTCTCGATGAAGCCGTTGATGAAGTCAACCTGCGAGGCGGTGTCCTCGGCCCATTCGATAGAGTAGCGGTCGAAAGTGGCGAGGTCGCCGGTGGTGTAGAAGTCGATGAGCGAGCGGATCACGGTGCGCTGGGCGTCGTTTTCGGCATAGTTGGCGGCGCTGTCGAGATTGGCTACGATGTGCTCGATGGCGTTGCTGTAGAGGCCACCGAGGCGATAGGGCTCTTCTACGATCTTGCCGTCGGCTTTGCGCAGACGGGTGTTAAGGCCGTAGGAAATCGGTGTCGCGTCGTCGGGCTTGCGGATAGAGTTGTAGTAAGCCTCTACCTCAGCTTGTGTGAGGCCTTTTTCATAGAAGTTGCCGGCAGAAGTGGCGATGAGGTCTTCGCCCTGAGCCTGATTTACGCGCTTGGCGTCGACAGCGGGGTTGAAGATTATCTCAGCGAGCTCTTCGGCATTTGCAGGGGCTGTGCCTTGGGGTAGCTTGGCGAGTTGGTCGGCGAGGAAATCGCGGCTGAACTCGGGTGTGAACTTGTCGGTGGAGTAATGGTGGTGTATGCCGTTGCCAAACCATACCTGTTTGAGATATTTCTCGAAAGCGAGGTACTGCGGGTCGTTTTTATCACCGTCGTAATTGGTGTATATGGCCTCGAGCATGTCGCGGATGGGCAGGTTCTGCGCATAGTTCTGGTCCCAGAGGATGTCGCGGCCCCAAAGGGCGGCTTCCTGCAGGTAATATACGAGTATCTTCTGATTGAGAGTCAGATTCTCGAAATCGGGCACCTTGTAGCGGAGCACCTCGATGTCGGCAAAGCGGTCTACCGTGTAGTCAAAGTCGTCGGCGGGAGCTTTCTCTGCCGTACGGCTGCACGACGGTGCCATCATGAGCGTTGTCATTGCTGCTGCGATAAGAAGTTGTTTCATCGGTTTATTATAATTTGAATTGTTTTCAGATTCAGTCGTCTACCCACTCGGCCTTGTCGCGCTTCGAGGGGCCGTAATCGGTGACAGTAGGGTTGGGCTTGCAATAGCCGCAGAAAGGCACGGGGCGGTCGCGCAGGCGTTTTATCTGGCGTATGCCGCGGATATCGGCCACATTGAACCAGTCGCCCGGCAGGTGCTCGAAGCGGGTGGCATGAGCCTTGTTGAGATGGCCTATGCAAGCACTTATGGAGCAAGGATAAACCTTGTCGCCTACAACCGATATGCACCCGCGGTTGAAGCACTTGAAGTGCGACAGCCGAGCCGGCTGCGACTTGGCCGGGTCGAGGGCGAAGCGCAGGAAAGCACCCTCCTCGCCGCGGTCGCCGAAAACCTTGTAGTCTACGCCCCGACGGTTGCACTCGGCCTCGGCGGCATCGTAGTCGAATTTCACCGGATAGCGTGTGATTGCGAGGGTGACGGCATTGTCACGTGCCGATTGCCAGAATTCATCGCTCATGCGCGGTATCAGCAGACCGTTGGTAAAGAGCATAATGCGTGTATTCGGGAAATGACGCCGCATAATAGCCATAGCCTCCGGGAGCTCGGGGTAGAGCAGAGTCTCGCCGCCGATAAGATATACATATTCAATATCTTTGCCTACAGCCTTGCCGAGCATTGCAGCATTGCGCTCAAGTTGGTCGAGAGGCTCGAACACCTTGGCAGCCAAGGGGCTATAGTGCGTGCAACCCTTGCAATTGAGGTTGCAATAGTCGCTGAGAATAAACTCCAGCCGCAACGGCTCGCGGCGATGAGCCAAGGCCGTATTGACAAAATTGCTGATTTTTTTGAAAATTCTGTTCATTATCCTGCAAAAATACGAATAAGCGAGCGCAATGCCAAATTTATTTGAGCCTTGCCGAGCGAGAGTATTTAAGGCCCCCGGCCAAAAATACGAATAAGCGAGCGCAATGCCAAATTTATTTGAGCCTTGCCGAGCGGGAGTATTTAAGGCCCCCGGCCAAAAATACGAATAAGCGAGCGCAATGCCAAATAAATTTTGCATACATTGCCGTTTCCTGAGTTTTCGTTGTGGGCGCGGGCGGAGCCCGTGCGGGGAACATTCGGCGAAGCTCGGTTGTTTCAATATTGAAATACGTTTCATCATCATGACCAAAAAGCAACTCATCATAATAGGCGGCGGCTTTGCCGGGCTCAATCTTGCCAAGCATGTCGACAAATCGATGTGGGATGTCACCATCATCGACCGCAACAACTATCACTCTTTTCCGCCACTCTTCTATCAGGTGGCGTCGTCGGGTCTTGAGCCGGCGAGTATATGCTTTCCTCTGCGGCGCGAGCTCAACGGGCGGCGCTACAAAGGAGCTGAATATCATATCGGCAATGTGCGGTCTATCGACACCGCCGCGCGCACAGTAAGCACCCAATTTGAGACTCTTCCCTACGACGCCATAGTCATAGCCGCCGGCACTACCAACAATTTCTTCGGAATCCCCGACCTCGAAAAGCATGTCTACACTCTCAAGAGCACGCCCGAGGCCATACGCTGCCGCAATGAGGTGCTCGACCGCCTTGAACGCGCAGCCCTTTGCTCAGATCCGGCGCGCCGCCGCTCGCTGCTCACCTTTGTCGTGGTGGGCGGGGGCCCTGCAGGCGTCGAGATTGCCGGGGCTCTGGGAGAGATGAAGCGCTATATCATCAAACGCGAGTATCACTCGATAAATCCTGACGAGGTGAGAGTGATAATAGTGGAAGGCACCGACGCTCTCCTCCGGGCAATGGGGCCGAAATCGAGCGCCGACGCCCGCAAAGGGCTCGAGCAACTGTGCGTAGAAGTGCAGCTCAACAAGACCATGAAGGGCTACTCCGACCGTGTCCTTACTTTTTCCGACGGCAGCACTATAGAGACCGACACCGTGATATGGACCGCAGGTGTCACCGGCGAGACGATAGAACTGAAAGGCACGGATGTCGCTCCGGGGCATGGCCGGCGTTGGGTTGTCGATGAATATAGCCGCGTGGTTGGGCTCGATGGTGTCTACGCCATCGGCGATATCGCTCTGATGGAAACATCCGACTATCCTCACGGTCATCCTCAGGTGGCGCAGGTAGCACTGCAGCAAGGCCGTAACCTTGCCAAGAATCTTAGCCGTCCCGACCGCGCTCCCAAGCCGTTCAGATACCGCGACAAGGGCACGATGGCGACCATAGGCCGCGACCGCGCCGTGGTTGATATGGGTAAAATGCACGTGTCAGGCCGTATGGCATGGTGGATGTGGCTGGTTGTCCATCTAATGTCGATCCTCGGCATGAGAAACCGTACTGTAGTATTTATCAACTGGATATGGAATTACTGGACCTTCTCAACAGGCCTTCGCCTGCTTGTGAGGCCGCAGCGCTATCCTATCCGCAATTATTGGAACGAATGACACCACGCGAACAATTCAACAGTGTATATCTGTCGGCACACCGCAATAATGCCCACAGCAAATGGCTTGCCGACGCGGCCGAGATACCTGAATCGGCAATACAGGTCAATCTCGACGGACAGGGCAAGCCTGTGGCCGCTCTGCTGGCTCTTCCGGTAAAATTTGCCTATCAGCAAGGATTGCTCGACGCGTCGGTGATGAAATATGTTACCACACGCCCCGAAGCACGTGCCCGGGGAGCCGCGACCCATCTTGTCGCGACTACTCTCGAGGCGGCGCGAAGCAGGGGGGAGGCCCTCTGCGTAATTGTTCCGCCACGGAGACATCTGTTTTTCTTCTACGACCGTTTTTCCTTTGCCACGGTATTGTATGTCGATGAGCTCAGATATACATCCATGCACCGTTTTGAGGGAGGGGAGGGCGATTTGGTAGAGCCGAGCGGTGAGATTCTGCGCGGTCTACAGCTCCGGTATGGCTGCGGGCCGGTATTCTCAGATGAGGATTTCGAGCGTATGCGCGACGAGTTCTCCACGCTCCCGAATCCTCACATCCTTGCAGCTGCCGCCGGCGATGAGCGGGGCATACTCTTTGCCACGGAGGTGGATAACAACGTGCATGTGCGCATGCTTTTGGCCGATAACGAACAGCTCCGGCTCACCATGCTCCATGAATTGCGCCGTCTCGAACCGCAGAAGACATTCGTTGTCGACACCCCTCCGCTCTCCGGCGACCGTAATTATCTCCGGAGCAGGGGAATGGTGCGTATCGTAAATCCCAAACCGATGTTCGACGCCATGGCGGCACGGCACCCCGGTCTGAAGTATGTATTCCGTATCACCGACGGGCTGTTGCCTGAAAACAACGGCTGTTACCGCATTGCCGACGGCCGCTGCGAGCGCCTTGACTCTGTGGCCGAGCGCCCCGATCTGGATGTGAATATAGCCACGCTCGCGTCGATATTGTTCAGCAGCAGTAAGATGGGCGAGATTTTCAATCTCCCGACGCGCCGCCCGATGTGAGGGCTTCTGCAATTATGGCGGCTTTAGCCGGGCCTACAATTGCGGCGATATCTTCACGCGAGGCCTCGCGGAGTCGCTTTACGCTCTTGAAATGAGTGAGAAGGGCCTCGGCAGTCTTGGGACCTGTGCCTTTTATGCCGTCGAGCTCGCCCACGAGGGCACTCTTGCTGCGGCGGTTGCGGTGGTGGGTGATACCGAAGCGGTGAGCCTCGTCGCGCAAGTGCTGCACCACGCGCAGAGTCTCGCTGTTCTTGTCGATATACAGCGGCACGCTGTCGCCGGGGAAGTAAATCTCCTCCAGTCGCTTTGCTATGCCGACAACGGCTATGGTACCTCGCAAGCCCATCTCTTCAAGAGCTTCTACAGCACTGCTTAGCTGACCTTTGCCGCCGTCGACAACGATGAGCTGAGGCAGCTCCTGCCCCTCTTCCATCAATCGGGTGTAGCGGCGTGTGAGCACTTCTTTCATAGAGGCGAAGTCGTCGGGACCCTCTACCGTGCGGATATTGAAATGGCGGTAGTCTTTCTTTGCCGGGCGCCCGTTGCGGAACACCACGCACGACGCCACCGGATTCGTTCCCTGTATGTTGGAGTTGTCAAAGCACTCGATATGCCTCGGAAGCTCGCTCAGGCGGAAGTCGGCTTTGATACGTTCGAGCAGCTTGTCGGTACGTTCTTCGGGGTTGTGGCGTTCGAGATGTTTTAGGTCGTCGATACGGTTCTGGCGTGCATTGCGCTCGCTCACTTCGAGAAGCTTGGCCTTGTCGCCGCGGCGCGGTATTGTGAATGTGATACCGGTGAGTTCGACCTCAGGGGCTTCGGCCACGATAATCTCATCATATTCAACTCCAAGGCTGAGGCGTATCTCTTCCATGGCATAGCCGAGAATCTGGGCTCTCGACTCTTCGAGGCTACGCTTGTAGCGCAGAGTGACGCTGCGAACGACAGCACCCCGGCGAACGTGCATATAGTTGACATAGACGTCGTTGCTGCCGTCGTCATCGAAGCCGAATACATCGATGTCGCCGATTGTCTGGCTCACAATCACGCTCTTCGAGCGGTAATTTTCGAGCAATTTATAGCTTTGCTTGAGCTCTTGGGCTTCCTCGAAGCGAAGCTCAGTGCATAGCCGCTCCATCTCGCCGCGCAGATATGTCATGAGTTCCTGAGTCTCGCCGCGGAGAATCTGGCGCACACGGTCGATATATGTGTTGTAGGTCTTGCTGTCGATTTCACCGGTGCAGCAGCCGCGGCAGCGCTTGATATGATATTGGAGGCAGCGGCGCCCCTTACCCTTGGCCAAGTAGTCGGGTGTGATGGGTATGCGGCATGTGCGGATAGGGTAGAGCTCGGCTATGAGGTCAAGCACTGTGCGTGCCACGGCCGTGTTGGTATAAGGGCCATAGTATTTCGAACCGTCGCGCACGTGTTGGCGGGTGAGGAACACGCGCGGATATAGCTCGTTGGTGACAACTATCCAAGGGTATGACTTGTCGTCTTTAAGAAGTACATTATAGCGGGGCTTGTACTCCTTGATCATGGAGTTTTCCAGATTGAGGGCGTCCTGCTCGGTAGGCACCACGATATACTTCATGTCGGCGATATTGCGCACAAGCAGGTTTGTTCGCAGCACGTCGTGGGTGCGGTTGAAATACGACGACACCCGTCGCTTCAGATTCTTGGCCTTGCCAACGTATATCACCGTACCCTCCTTGTCGTAGTACATATACACGCCGGGAGTGTCGGGAAGAATGGCTATTTTTTCCTGAAGCTCTATACTCTTCTGATGTTTCATACTTTATGCAATTCCTTCCGACGGCAGAAGTCGTCGAGCGCATGGGCGGCACTGCGCATAACAGGAGTGCCGTCGGGCGCGACGACAATCACAGGCCAACCCTTGGAAGCCTTCTCGCGCAGCGTACGCTCTATGGCGATATCAAGGCCGGTCCTCAGCTGCGAGAGCCGTTTTTCCATCTCGGTTGCGGTCATAGGTTGCTTTTATTTGCGAATATGTAGTTTCATTTTCTATCTTCAACGTCGACGCCACGATCTCGTAGAGCCCTTGCGAATTGTCGACAATGGTCCAGAAATCTACTATGGGCATGAAAACGTCGAAAAGGTTTGCCAGGCCGGCGGCATAGCGGCGCTCGATGATATGGTCGGGGATATCATGTCCGCCCTCGGCTACGCGCCGTGCCACGCGCACCTTGGCTGCCTGCGGACTTGCCAGCCACACGAACAGGAGCTCGACGGTATATCCGGCCTTGTGGGCCGCCTTGATGAGCTGTGCGTAGGAGCGGGTGGCAAGAGTTGTCTCTATGGCAAAGGTGGCCCGTGCGGCCATGAGTATGGCCACGCGGGCGAGCATTATGCGCCCTGCGGTGAAGGCGACGCTCGCCGGGTCGAAAGGAGAGAGGCCGTGGGCTATCTCGTCGGCATTGACAAACTGATGGCACCCCAGCATTTCGGGGAGCAGGGTCATGGCGGCGGTAGTCTTGCCGGCGCCGTTGCAGCCGGCGATGATGAAGAGTTTGGGTGAGGTTTCCTTTTCCATAGAGGGGGAGGCATGTTGGTGTCTACAAAGATATAACAATTTCCCGACAAAATAGTTATCCCACCCCAAAATAGTTGAGCTTATTTCGCTCTGAAATAGGAAAGATATGATGATTTCGAAGTGATCGAGTGATTTCGGTTGAACTTTTTGCCGGGTGGGGTGTTATAATTGTGTTACCCCTATCCAATGAATATTATGATCAACAGATTTCTTACATTGACACTCGTAGCTGCGACCGCTATCTCGGGCGCGGCTTTTCTTTCGTCTTGCTCAGGAAGTACAAAGAATAATACGGAGACTGAAAAAGATAAGACCGAAGTCTCCGAACGTAAAGGCCATCGTGGCGCCCCCGGCATAGATAAGTCGGGCGACGTGACCCTGCAGGCTATGATCAAGGAAATTGTGCCAAAGTTCAGCCAGCAGACCTACTCTGTGCCCGGTAAGGAGAAGTCTATTGAATATAATCTCTATACACCTCAGAATTTAGAGAACGGCAAAAAGTATCCGCTGGTGCTTTTCATCGCCGACGCTTCTACGGCCGGAAAGGATGTCAAGGTTCCGCTCACGCAGGGATATGGCGCCCTCGTCTGGGCTACCGACGAGTGGCAGGCAAAGAATCCGTGCTACGTGCTTGTGCCTCAGCTCGCTCCCGGGGCTACAAACGATGACTATCAGCACTCTGATGAAGTTGACGACCTCGTGGGGCTCGTCAATAAGATTGTAGCGGACAATCAGGTCGACAGCTCGCGTCTGTATTCTACCGGCCAATCGATGGGCGGCATGATATCGATGTATTATGATGTGGCATATCCCGACATGTTTGCCGCTTCGATTTTTGTCGACAGCCATTGGGACGCAGCCACTTTCCCTGAACTTGTAAAGCATAAATTCGTATGGTTCATAGCCGGCGATGGCGGCAAGGCATATCCCAAGCTCAAACCGCTTGAGGAGGCTGCCGAGGCCGGAGGTGTGCAGTATACATTCTCTTCGTGGCCGGCTTCTTTGCCTATGGCTCGCCAAGATGAACTGGCTGCTGTAATGCTTGAGAAGGGTGCGCCTGTAAATATCTTCGAATTCGAGACCGGCTCTGTGCTTCCCGAAGGCGTAAATGCACCCGACCACATGTATTCGTTCGATTACGCATACCGCAATTCAGCCGTGCGCGAGTGGATGTTTAAACAGTCAAAATAAAGATATAAGATCTTCTATATCTCAGGCCATGGACTTGAATCAGTCCGTGGCCTGAAATTTTTTTTAGCAGGCTTGGGGCGAAAAATATTCAGCAGTGCGTATATTGGTAGCTTGTGAAGAAAAATTATCATGTATCGCAAAATGATACATCATGGCTGTAACTTTGCAGGTGAAATCCAAAAAAGATTTAAGCCTTATGAAATCGCTGTTCGACCCATTCGAGTCTGAAGTGAAGACTCGTCGCCAAAATGCCGCCAGTTGCGCCAAACCCAAGAGCATACTCGAGTCTTTCGAGTACATAGTAGAGCTTGCCGAGAATTCAAATCTCGACAAAGATTTCTTCGACAAGGCAGCCTCGCAGATACGCTATGCCTCGCGCAAACTTCATCTGTCGGCTATGCAGACCGTCTTGCTGGCATTGTTCGTAGACCGAAGCGAAGACCAGCGTATCACCATGTCGGAAGTGGCGGGCTATACAGGCTGCCGCACCACACGCTTCCTCCGTCTTGCCACGGATATAGATGTCCTTGAGAGCAAGCACTATCTGAGGTCGTCGCGCAGCGGCCGTTCAGTGACATACAGGGTGCCTGTGGAAGTCCTCAGGGCTCTGCAGGCAAACCGGCAGTATGAATATGTGTATGAGCCGGTAAACGGTGTCGCAGAGTTTTTCGACCGTTTCGATAAACTGATGGATGAGAAGCGCGACGGAGAGTTGACCCATGACGCACTTCTCTCTTATACCGACAACTTGCTTGAAGATATCGCTGACTCGGCTTTCTATATGTCATTGAAGAGATCCGAGCTCGGTGGCACCGTGCGCCTGTTGTTTATTTATATGGCACATCTGTATGTAGAGAACAACGATGATAATATCAACTTTGATGATATCGAGAATATCTTCGATAATGATGAGATACCCCGTTATATAAAATGTGGCATGCGCTCGCGCAGGATGTCTCTGTTCGACAAAGGTCTTATCGAGAATGTCAACGAGGACGGCATGGCTCGTTCGGATGCTTTCAAACTCACCGACAAGGCCAAGACAGAGGTGCTTGGCGAACTCGATCTCAACCGCGCCGCCAAGTCAGATGCAGGGCTGATAAAGTATGATACCTTGGCAGAGAAGAAGCTGATATACAATCCGGCAGAGGTAGGGCAGGTTGAGGAACTGGCCTCGATACTGACTCAAGAACGCTTCTCGGGCGTGCAGACGCGCCTTCGCAAGGCAGGTATGCGTCCGGGTTTCTGCTGCATATTCTATGGTGCGCCGGGTACGGGAAAGACCGAGACTGTATATCAGCTCGCACGCCAGACAGGACGCCATATCATGCGTGTAGATGTAGACAAGATAAAGAGCTGCTGGGTAGGCGAGAGCGAGAAAAACATCAAGGCGATCTTTGACCGCTACCGCAATATCTGCAAGGGCACGGAACTTGCCCCGATACTGCTCTTCAATGAGGCCGACGCCGTGCTCGGTGTGAGAATGGAGGGGGCGGCCCGCGCGGTAGACAAGATGGAAAACTCGATTCAGAATATCATCTTGCAGGAGATGGAGACTCTCGAGGGCATAATGATCGCCACAACCAACCTGACTACCAATCTCGATAAGGCCTTCGAGCGCCGATTCCTATACAAGATACGGTTCGACAAACCGACAATCGACGCCCGCAAGAGAATATGGATGTCGATGATTCCGGAGCTTAACGAGGAAGACGCAAGCATACTGGCCTCCCAGTTCGACCTCTCGGGCGGCGAGATTGAGAATATCGTGCGTAAGCTGTCGGTAAATGCCATACTCTCCGGCGACGAAGAAATCAAACTGTCAGCCATCATCGAGATATGCCTCCATGAGCGTATCTCAGCCACCCACCGGTCGGTAGGCTTTTCTACACCGGCATGAAGATAACAACAGCGCCAAGCCTCATGAGGCTTGGCGCTGTTGTTATCTTGGCGAGAATGATTATTCGCCGGGGATGATTGCTTCGCTGGGGCAAACGCTTGCGCATGTACCGCAGTCAATGCAAGTATCGGGATCGATGTGATAGATTTCGCCTTCAGAGATTGCTCCTACGGGGCATTCGGGGAGGCAAGTGCCACAAGCTACGCAGCTGTCAGTGATTACGTATGCCATAGTTGTAAGTTTTTGTTGGTGGAAAAATATTCGTTGTTTGTTTGTTGGTGCAAAATTAATGTTTTTTTTTCGGATAAGGCAAGATTTATACGAAAAAAATCGCGTTCTGAAGTGATAACGTCGTCGGAGAGCTTTTTGTTTACATTGGTTTGGCCACTACTGCATGGGTGCAATGGCGGATTGTACGTCCTGTGAACGGGCTCCAAGCGCAACTGCTGAGTATATCGCTTGTCGAAATCTCATGAGGTGCTGTCGCTTTTATTATAGTAAGGTCGGCGTGACAGCCGATGGTGAGGCTACCGCTGTTTTTCAGATTGAAAACATCTGCGACTCCGGCACCCATTTTTTCAGCAACCAACTCAACAGGCAGGTAGGAGAGCAACAGAGGCACCGCAAACTGGATGGACGGCGCTCCTGAGGCTGCCGTCAGGGCTCCTCCTTCTTTCTCTTTGAGCAGGTGCGGGGCATGGTCGGTGGCTATGGTGTCAATGCGTCCGTCGGCGAGAGCCTTGCGCAGCTCTTCGGCGTCTTCATGGGTCTTTATCGCCGGGTTGATTTTATGCAGGCCTGTGCGGTGTGCCTCGTCGGCGAGCCACGGGTCGAGATACATCGGCGTTGTCTCGGCGGTGACAAGCTTGTCGCGGGCGGGGCCTCTGTCGAGCAGTTCGCGGGCCTCTACGGCGGTACTGATGTGGGCGATGTGCACATGGGCTCCGGTGCGGTGGGCAAGCTCTACGGCGGTTGCCGCCGACCTCAGACAAGCCTCTGCGCTGCGCAGGCGATGGTGCTCGCTTACGGGCACTGCCTCGCGGCTTCCATAGCGTAATACGGCTGCAGCGGTGTTGGCTGCTATTATATTGTTGTCTTCGGCGTGAACCACAGCCGGCAGCTCGTGATCGGCACACCATCTGAATACATCTTCAAGTTCCCGGCCTTCGGGCGCAGACATGGCTCCGGTCGATGTGCCGAGAAAGATTTTTATTCCGGGAGTATCGCCGGGGCGCAATTTCATGAGTTCACTCATGCAGCCGGGCGTCGCGCCGAAAAAAGCCTGATAGTGTGTGGCCGCATTAAGTCGGCCTAATGCGGTCTTGGCGTGGAGAGCTTCTATGGTTGTTGTCGCCGGGTTTGTGTTGGGCATATCGAAGACGGTGCAGATACCTCCGGCGAGGGCCGCGCGGCTTTCGCCGGCAATAGTGGCTTTGTATTCAAAACCGGGCTCGCGGAAATGCACGTGCGAGTCGATGAATCCGGGGCATACATAGCCGCCCTCGGCGTCAATGATTTCTTCAGAATTTAAGAATTCAGAAGGCGCGGGATCTCCGTCGCTGACATGTGTTATGATTTTTCCGTCGGTTTTGAGCCAGCCGCGGCGCAGACCGTTGCGGTCGACAAGAATGGCGTTATGTATTAGCATGGCGCGTTTATCGCTGATATTTTTTGAACAGACTGTTCCATTTCAAACGTATCACACCGAACACAGCCTCGCCGAAAATGCCGCTGTTCATCTTGCTTGTGCCGAGCACTCGGTTGACAAAAATGATGGGCACCTCTACAATCTTGAATCCATATTTGAAGGCTGTGAACTTCATCTCTATCTGAAAAGCATAGCCCTTGAATTTGATTTTGTCGAGCTGCATTGTCTTGAGTACCTCGCGGCGGTAGCATACAAAACCGGCGGTGGTGTCGTGTACGGGCATGCGGGTGATGAGCCTTACATATTTTGAGGCGTAATAAGACATGAGTACGCGCCCCATCGGCCAATTCACTACATTCACACCTGTGACATAGCGCGAGCCGATTGCCACATCTGCATTATCGTCGATAGCTGCCTGACGAAGACGTATAAGGTCTTGAGGATTGTGCGAGAAGTCAGCGTCCATCTCGCAGATGAATTCGTAGTCTTTTTCAAGACAGTGTCGGAAGCCTTCGATATAGGCTGTCCCGAGCCCGAGTTTGCCTGCGCGCTCAATGATATCTACCCTGCCGGGGTACTGAGCTATTTTCTGCTTTACAATCCCGGCGGTGCCGTCGGGCGAATTATCGTCGATGACAAGGATATCGAATGGTACCGGCAATGCAAGAACAGCGTCGATGATGGCGGCGGCGTTCTCACATTCGTTATACATCGGTATTATTACGGCAGCATCGCTGCGGGAAGTGGTTGCTGACATAGCCTTTTTGTTTGAATCACAAAATTAATCATTAACATTCACTAATATATACCTGCTGATGTTAAAAAATATTTTTATAAAGCGAAAAATACTCAGTAAAAGCGTATCCTGATAAAGTATAAATGAATATAAGTTATTAATATGGAGAATATCAGGTATACGCCTGACTATATATCGGTGCTTGGCGCTGATGAGGTTTTTGTATTCGGAAGCAATGCCGCCGGTATCCATGGCGGTGGCGCGGCACACTACGCGTATCGTCATTTCGGCGCTGTTTGGGGTGTGGGAGAAGGACTCCGCGGGCAGAGCTATGCGATTCCCACGATGTTTGGGTCGGTAGATGAAATCAAACCTTACGTTGACAAGTTTATTGAATTTGCCCGCAGCCGCAAGGATCTTACATTTCTGGTCACTCCGATAGGCTGTGGTATTGCCGGATGGCAACCGGCAGATATCGCTCCTCTGTTCCAAAAATCTCTTGGCTTGGCCAATGTGATATTGCCGCGAAGCTTTGCAGATATCATTGCCGATAATTGTCAACTGCAACCGTCGTGGAATGCTCAATCTTGTATAAACAGGTTGGAGCATTGTCGCTACGCTATCGAAAACGGCGATAAATTAGGCTACGCCTTTAGAAAGCAAATCCGTAAGGAGGTGTATGTCAATACGATAGAAATTGTTGGAAAGGGTAGGTATATAGGAGGTAAAGAGCCTGATTGTGAAGAGGTTCTGCTTGGCGACGATACGGCGATGATGGCTGATACAGTGTTTGTGGACACACCGTTTTCAGTAGCGGCGATACCGCAACGTTCACTCCCGACAAGTTTCAGTGTTGTGAATGAGGATTGTCTTGATGTTGCCGCCCGTCATGTGCGCGAAGGATATCTGCCTGCTGTCCACAACTTTGCCAGCAACGTCTATCCCGGTGGTGGGGTGATAACAGGCTCGGGGGCTCAGGAGGAAAGTATTTTCAGACGCTCGGATGCTTTCAGATCCTTGTATCAGTTTGTTGACTTTGAAAATATCCGTAGTATTCTTGCCCCCTCAGGCCAGCAAGATATAGTAGGCCGACGCCCCGAGAGATATCCTCTTCACCAAGATTTCGGCGGGGTATATACTCCCGGAGTTACGGTATTCCGCAAAAATGAAAAGTGTGGTTTCGAGCTCATGTCAGAGCCTTTCAAGATAGGACTGATAACAGTTGCAGCCATCAATCATCCTCATCTTGTCGATGAAACTACGATGGACGAATCTTGCGTGATTACAACTCTCAATAAAATCCGGACTGTTCTGCGCTTGGCATTGCGGGGCGGTCACGACTCATTGGTGTTGGGAGCCTTTGGCTGTGGCGCTTATGATAATCCGTCAGCGCAGATGGCTTCGCTCTTCCGCCAAGTGTTCGGCGAAGATGAGTTTAAAGATAAATTCCGTCTTGTCACATTTGCCGTCCTTGATGATGGTAGGAAAAGCAAACGTCATCCCGATGGACTATTCAGGGCTTTTGCAGATCAGTTCGCTTAACTTTTTTCAATAATCCAGTCTTCGATAGAGCGTATCGCCGAAGAGAAGTTCACTCCGATTTTAATCAGCGTTCGGCCGTCGGCGCGGAAGGGGAGCAGATAGTCTTTGCTGTTTATCTGGTCAATGGCCTCCTGCGGCGTCCTGTCGAGCTTGAATTCAAAGACATAGATATATTCCGGCGTTGTCACCACCATGTCAATGCGTCCGGCGGCGGTCTTGTATTCGATATTTGTGTAGAATCCCATCAGCTTCATCACGATGAAAATCACATCCTGATAGTGCCTCTCAACAGCCTTTATATCTATGCCATCATGGTTGAAGTCGGAGAAAAGACTCTGCAATCTGACCATGAAATCCTCGGCACGGCCTGCTTCCACATCAAGAACAAAGCGTTGGATTTCAAAACTTGTCTTGCTTTCCTTTACCGAAGTATAGACAGACATCAGTTCTTCGAAAAAGCTGTTTTCGACTTCAGCATTAGGAAAGCCGAGAACTACATTGTTGAATCTGTTGCGTTGTGCTTTAATAGTCAGATATCCGCTTTGATATAGAACCGGTATTGGATTGCCAAGATTGTAAGATACACTTGTGAGGGAGTTCACCGATGTTTCATACTCGCTTAAGTCTTTTATTGCTATAGTTCCGTTTCGGAGCATTTTTATCAGAAACGTCGGAGTTCCACTCTGAAACCAAAAGTTGTCGAAAGACTGCAGGCTGAGGCAGTTCAATACGCTGTAAGGATTGTAAATATCGAGGCTGTTGTCGGGCGAAAAATGGTAGCCGTCATAATTGGCCTTTAGATCAATGTAAATTTGCGAGGCTGTTTTATTTACCTCCTTTGCGAACTCTTCGATTCCGTCGTGGAAATACTCATGGAGCTCGTCTTGTGTCAGCCCGCAGATTCCGCTGTACTTTTTGCTCAGGGAAATATCCTGCAGGTTGTTGAGGTCGCTGAAAATGCTCAGTTGGCCAAACTTGGTCACGCCCGTGAGCATGGCAAAGCGTATATGCTCGTCCATCTTCTTCAAGTTGCCGTATACAGCCCTGAGTTTATTTCTGTAAGCCTTTTGTAAATGTGGTTGGTCTACTGTTTCCAATAGAGGCTTGTCGTATTCATCAATTAGAATCACAACTTTTTTGCCGGTCAGCTCATGAGCCCGGCGTATGATGTATTCAAAGCGTTCTTCAAGAGCCCTGCCGTCTTTTTCGCAGCCGTAAATCTTTTCCCATGGCTCGAAAAGGCTGTTAAGCTTTTCATCAAGACTTACCTCTTCTTTATAATCCTTTGCGGTAAAGTCAAGATGAAGCACCGGATTCGGCTCCCAGTCATATTCGTATCGGCTGATAGCGAGACCGTCGAATAAATCGCGACGCCCGGAGAAGAAACAATCTATAGTAGAAAGCAGCAGCGACTTTCCAAATCTCCTCGGGCGGCTCAGGAAGTAATATTGACCCGAATTAACCAAATGGTGTATGTATTCGGTTTTATCGACATATAAGAATCCACTTTCCCTAATTTTAGAGAATGTCTGCAATCCGATTGGGTATAATAATTTCTGAGGCATAATCAAACTTTTTCAATAATCCAATCTTCGATAGAGCGTATCGCCGAAGAGAAGTTCACTCCGATTTTAATAAGCGTTCGGCCGTCGGCGCGGAAGGGGAGCATATAGTCTTTGCTGTTTATCTGGTCAATGGCCTCCTGCGGCGTCCTGTCGAGCTTG
>CAJTWH010000023.1:42590-52149 GCA_910579995.1 uncultured Muribaculaceae bacterium
CCGTAAATCTTTTCCCATGGCTCGAAAAGGCTGTTAAGCTTTTCATCAAGACTTATCACTTCTTTATAATCCTTTGCTGTAAAGTCAAGATGAAGCACCGGATTAGGCTCCCAGTCATATTCGTATCGGCTGATGGCGAGGCCGTCGAATAAATCTTTGCGGCCTGAGAAGAAACAATCTATGGTAGAAAGAAGCAGTGACTTTCCGAATCTCCTTGGGCGGCTCAGAAAGTAATATTTACCGGAAGAAACCAATTGATGTATATAATCGGTTTTATCAACATAAGTGTAGCCGCCTTCCCTTATTCCGGAGAAAGCCTGCAATCCGATTGGGTATAATAATTTCTGAGCCATAGTAGTTTACTGAAAGATTAATGCAAAAATACATAAAAATCACGAAATTATCACATTGCATAATAAAAAGATTCTTTAGACACAAAACGGCGGAAACCGTTTTCAGTCGGTTCCCGCCGTCGTTTGTTAAGAATGTATTTTTATTTCTTGAGAATTTTCTCAGATTTATCGCCTTGGCGTCGGATATAGATACCTGCCGGAGCAGTGTCATAGTCAACCTTCACGCCCTGCAGGTTGAAATACTCTACAGGAGCATTCTCAGCCTCGACATTTTCTATGCCGCTGTAGCTGACAACTTTAAACATAAGCTCCGGAGTCTTGTTGTTTACCGGCAGATACGATGAGCCATATTCGATAGTGAGAGCAAGATAATAGGTCTCGCCTACGACAGCTTTCTTGAAGTTGTATACTTGGTAAAAATCGTATGGTTCATTGGGGTCTTCAATAAATACATTCTCTCCTACCAAGTCGAGAATCTCTGCCTGACCAGTAGATTGGTTCAGGTTACCGAGCACGGCTGCATACATCGGATAGGCCATGTAGCCACCGTCAAGCCATACAGTGGCGGCGATTTCCATATTGGCAGGATCGTCAACCATGTAGCACTTTTGCTGCAGATTGTATTCGGCATTAAGAATTTCGAAGGCAGGCTCTACTGTCAGGCTCGGGAAGCCGGGATTAGGCTGCATGACAACTTTGCCAAAAACTTGGTCGGCCATCACGCGCATTGAAGTCTCATCCATCACGGTCATATAAAGAGTGGTGTTGGCCGAAATGTTTGTGTAGTCCTGACCCATAGCCTGAAGCATGGTTACAATAGAGCCCTCGGTGGTCTCTCCCGGCTTGAGGCTGATAAGCTTGCTGTTGCCGATGAAAGCCGGTGTCGAACCGTCGTAGAACATCGGGGCTATGCCGCGGCTTATCTCTATGTCGCTGTTGTTGGTCAACTTATAGTTGACTTTCACAAGGCAGCCGAAATACAGGTCATATTCAAGTGACAACTCGTCGATAGTATAGAAGCTGGCAGGGGTGTAGTTAATACGGTAGCGGGTGCCGGCTTTGATAAGTTCAAATGAATTCGAGTAGCCGTAATTCACCTGAGTAGGCTGCCACTGCTGATCCTCGCGGTTGGTGATAAGGGTCATCATTGTCACATTATATGTGCCGTCGGCGAGATTGGTCAGATTCACGCTCTTGCAGACCTTCGGAGAGGCGCCATAGCCTGCCTCCAGTGCTATGGGGCTTGATACCGCAGTGATGGTGGTGTCGGTAGGGCTCGCGTCTTTTTTGCCGAAACTGAGGCCGAACATCACATCAAGGTCGTAGGAAGTATAGTTGATAAACATCGGTTCGCCATCATCGGCAAGCTCGATTGTCAGCGCATTGTTTTCAACGCTGCCATTCAGTGTACCCTGCTGGGTGAGACGGATAGGCTGTGTCTCTGCGGGCTTGCCTGTCGGGGGCTGGATACCGAAGAAACCGTCCTGAGTGAAATTGTAGCCGCCACCTTCACCGCCGCCTGTGCCAAGCGACGAGGGGTTGAGGGCGTCGAGGCTGTAATAGCCGTCGCTCATCTCGCTCCATCCCCAGTTGAAGTGATAGAGGCCTGTCTCGGCCTGATATCCATCGACGATAAAGGAGTGGCCGCCACCAAGCATTGAAGCTCCGCCATAAAGCACCGGACCGACATTGGCAAGGTTATCATATACCATCTCGTCCCAGCGGCTGGCCGATACATAGCTGCGAAGCACATATTGCAGGTTGGGATCGTAGTCGAAATAGCGCACGAATGCCTGGCCGGGCATCATCGACAATGCACCCGAGGCGTCTGTCCCATAGCTCATTTTCACAGAAGCTCCGGCCGATTTCATAAGTTCGGCAACTGCGTAGGCCTGATCGTCATTATATTTCCCGGCTTGATATGTGAGCAGCATATTGTCCCAGTCAAAGGGATGGTCGGCGAAGTTCCATGTAAGACGTTTGCCGCAGCCGTCTTCGTCGTTGTAGCTTATGCTGCCTTTACCGCACTCCGGATATTTGAAGTAATACAATATCTGCGACATGGCAGTGGCCACACAACCTGTATATGCGCGCGTGCCGTTCACTACCGGGCACAGCTCATTATATGGTTCTCCTTGGTCCCATGCAGTCTTGATCATTGCCGGAATATCCCGGCGTCCTTCTTTTGGGCTTACTGCTTGTGGCTCTATGCCGCGCTCTTTCGCCCATGCAATCTGACGGGCGTATTCTTCAATCCACCATTTCATGGCCGGTGCCATCTCTGTGGTATCGCCGCTGCCATGCTCTGCATAGCCAAGTACAGGCCGGGCAACATCATCGGCTGAAAGCAACATGAAGCCGTTGCTTCTGTCAGCAAAGACATATACTGCCGGAGCTCCCGACTCGGTAGCTTCGGTATATACCGGTTGAGGCGATACCTTGAGCTTGGCGGCCACACGGCGCGCGCCGTTGTCGCTGCTCACTCGGGCCAATGCTTCTGCCGGAGAGAGGGTTCGGGCTGAAGCTCCGGCGGCAAGTAGGGCTGCAAGTGCAAATGTGTAAAATTTCTTTGTCATTATTTGATAGATCTTGTTTATGTCATTAAAAAACATTGGCTTCACCTGAAGCCTGTAGTGACTTTAATCATGATAGTTAAATTAAAAATTGTCGCGGAGATGTGCGGATACATCTCCGCGACAATATCTTGGGGTTTGTTATTTCACTGCGACTTTGCTGCCGTTTACAATATAGATGCCTGCCGGGAGAGCTTTGACATCATCTGCCGTAGCCTCGCTGAGTACGAGGATACCTTGCAGGTTGTATACGGTGAAACTGTCTGCGCCGGCGATCACGTCTTCAACTCCGGTGTAGTTGGGATCAACGGTATAGAACAGCTCTGCAAATTCATTTTCCTGAGTTCCGTCGAATACGAATATACCGTTCTGCATTGTGATACGGTAATTTCCGGCTTCAGTAATGGGGTCGAATGATACCTTGAAGGTCGGATGTTCGGCGCCTGCAACAGCTTCAATAGCGGTGGCATTGGCTTTCATCGAGTAGCCTTCCCATACACCGAAATACTGGATGAGGAAGTATTCGCTGAGTTCTACAGTCTCTGCGTCGGGGAATTCAAGTGTGATTTCCGAAAGCTCTTTGACTGTCGATTCCGACGCCGGGGTGGCAATCATGGTATACTCTTTCTTGGCGATGATATTCCATGTAAACTCAATGGCATCGGGGTTGGGCTGACCTGAGATCGACAGAGCGCCTGCAGGTATGCTTACACTTACTGTGCCGGTAAGGGTCGGATCGTAGGCCTCGCCGCCCATTACATTGATTATAAGAGCGTTGTAGCCTTCGCACATTACTTCTACGCCTAAGGTTTCGTCGTCGGCATAGTTATATCCGCCGAGAACCTTGTCGTTGAGTTTCACAACGATTTGGTCGAAGTTGTCACCCATGTTCACGGTTTCCATCTCATCATAGATGAGAGCGAGATAGATTCCGTAGCCCTCGTTGATATAGTTCTTTTCAGGATCGGCGGTCCATTCGAAGTTTACAGGAGTAGAGCGCACGTAATTCCAATTAGCCATGATTTCTTCACTTGAAGTTGTATCATCAAGAATGAAGGTGCCGGCTCCGATGGCGAGCGTGATGACACCGTTTGAGGGTGCGCCTTCGCTGTATACTGTCAGAGTGGCTGTGTTGCCCTCTACGGCTACATCGATATCCTGCGAGCCCCAGTTCCAGCCCTGGCGGATGATGATATAGGCTTCATCTTCATTATATGTAACCTTGCTTGCCTCGGGGAAGGTGAGCTTGAATTCCTGCCATTCACCGATTTCAGTGCCTTCGGCCGGTGTGAACTCGTATGAGTATGACTTGAGGTCGCCGAATACAGCCGAGTATTCAACTGCGGGCGAGGCCTCGTTGCCGTTTACGGTAAATGCACCTTCATCAGCTGTGATGGTGAGCTTGCCGGCTACTTCGAATATTTCCTTGCTAATTTCGATACACAGAGCCGGTTTGCCCCATGTAGCCATTGTCTGGGTGAATGTCCAGCCGATTTTGCTGTCGAGGTCATCGCTCTTGACGATGGGCGAGCCGTTGTAGGTCAGCCACGGTCCTGCAGCTTCGTTGTAAGCTTCTTCGCTGAGAGTCTTGGCTTCAGGAAGGTTCAATACAATGAGCACATTGTCGTCGGGCTGCTCGTTGGTGCTGCCGGCCTCGGGGGTGAATTCCCATTTGTAGCTGAAAGCGGGGTCTACGGTTACGGTAAGCTTGATGTCGGGGTTGACGCGTGAAGCGGCGGTGCGGCTCCATTCATCCCATGAAGCATTGGGAAGTGTCTCGTAGATTACACCGGCAGGGATGGTGACTGTATATTCGCCTGCTGCAGTGATGGGCGCTGAGAGTGTGAGTGTCAGAGGTACACCGGCTTCGTCGGGGTCGCCGGCTTCGATTGAGCTCACTTTCGATCCGTTGCTTACGGTGATAAACTTGTCGGCATTTTCAGCCAGACCAAAGTTCGAACCTTCTTCGAAGTTCGACATCGAAAGCATAAGTTCTACAGCAGAGAGCTGCTTGATGGTAGCTCCCTGTGCGGGGGTTGAAGTATAGGCAAGAGTACCGAATCCTTCTTTTACAAGCTGCACACCGGTGAACGAGGCTGCGGGGATGAAGCTGTATTTGCCATTGGTGAGGCTTGCTTCCTTGCCGTCAACAAATACTTTAGTGCCGGCTTCGGGAGTGATTACAACTTCTGAAGAAGAATAAGTGGTGAAAGGAGCCGAGAGGTCTGTGGTGGTGGTGCCGTCGCAGCTTACGCTTGCTTTGGCGTCGCCGGCGGTGATAAAGGATATGGTCTTGGCTTCGGGTGCTTTTTCTGTAAAGAAAATCTGAAGTACAGAGTTTTTCTTGATCACACCTGAATATACATAGCCTTCTTCGCCGGGAGCGAGAGCTACGCCATCGAGCATAACGACTTTAGAGTAATCGCCTGTCACGTTGTCTACGATAAGCGAAATCTCGAAATAGCTGTCGTATATGGGGTCGATGGTGATATCGGTCCATCCGTTGGCGATGTATTCTCCTGAGAGCTGACCTCCGTAGGTTGCAGTTTCTACTGCACCGTGGATGGGCTGGAACTTGGCGCGCAGGCGGGCCTTGTTGGCCGGACCGTCATAGTATACGCGGGCGGGGGTGTCGAAGTTTACTTTGCCGATGTTGAAGTATACCGGAGCCTCCGACTGGGCGAAAGCGGCAGCGCCGGCGATATAGGCAGCGTCGGCGTCGGCCGGGTTGCCAAGCACTCCGTCGTAGAGATAGTAGCCGGGCTGTATTTCGAAGAATACATTTGCATATTTACCCGAAATGTTACCGAGAGTATATTCGGTGGTAGCCTCACTCATGGCAAAGCCCGAGGGCAGGGTAGTGCCGGCGGGTTTGGCGCCTACGGTGGTCACTGTAATGTCGCCGGTGGTCTTGTCGAGGGTGCTGTTGTTGAATTTGACACCGTCGATCATGTTGGTATACAGTGTGGCCGAGAGAGTCTGAAACGACGAGGTGGTTGCGTCGATTACAAACTTGGTGTCACCGTCGATGGTATACTTTGTGCTCTTGGTGTATGCTGCGCCATTGGCTGTAATGCTGTTTACAATGCAGTCCTCAACCATGTTGATCTGAATCTGGCTGCCGTCGGCGATTTCATAGCCTTCTGTAAGTTTTGTAAGGTCGAGCCATGTGCCGGTTGTCCAGTCGCGGATAGTGTTGATACATCCGGGATTGTCGTTGGTGAACTCGAATGTCAGTTTTACTGCCGGTTTGGGCTCGTTGACATCGATCACCACTTGCATGCCGTTTTCAACGGGCATGAGATACTCGGTCTTCTTTGTGGTCTCGTTGAGTGTGCCGGTCACGGCTTTGCCGTTTACGCTCACCTGATAAGGCACATTTGAGATGGCGAACTTATAGGTCTTGGCGGTTGAGAAATATTTCACAGTCGACTGTGCATTGTTGGTGATGGCTGCCGACGATATTGTCGCTCCATCAGCACCAAGCAGGTCGCTTGTGTAGAATGTTACCGCGCCGTTGACTGTCACGTCGAAACTGCCGGCATATTTATCTAATGTCAGTTCTACAGTTTTGCCGTTGAAGTTGCCGGCTATTCCCGAATATTGGGCGCGAAGGTTGAAAACGGGGGTTGGATTGTTGAAGGCTGCGGTGGTAAGAGCCTGATTAGCCCCATCGAGTGTAGCTTTGGTTACAACCCAGTCGTTGATACCTTCGAAAAAGTAACCGGCGGCTTCGGTGAGTGTCACCTCGGTGGCACCGGCCGGAAGTGTGACTTCTGTAGCCGCGGCATAAGATGTGCCCTTGAGCACTTTTACTGCTCCGGGCTCTCCCCACTTCACAGTAGTGCTGAATTGGGCTTGGGCCGCGAACCCGCTCACCAATACCAGCAGAAGCGGTAGAAATGATAGGAATAGTTTTTTCATATTAAAAATGTTTATAGAATAATGATTTAGCTTCTTTATGTAAGAGCTTGTTTAAAAATGAAACTTAAAATGAATCACTCTCAAAATCATCAAATGCTTGCTGCGCAGCCATTTGTCAATTTTGTCCGTTCTACATATTTTAATTGTCAACGTCTTTGGCCGTCTTTTTGGTAAATTTCTGCAAATTCGTCAGTCGCGTAGCTCGCTACGCTCTATCCTCATTTCCAGAAATTTCCTCAAAAATACGACTTAAATCCGTTAACATTGATTTTTAAACAAGCTCTGAAGTTATGCCCCCTCGGCAGAGGGAGCATAACTTGTGTCAGTGAATGATTATCGTACGGCTACTTTCGCGCTTGCATTGGCTGTGCGGGCGATGTATATGCCGCGTGCCATGCCGCCGAGGTCTACGCTGTCGGTACCGGTGGCCACGAGCACACCCTGCACATTGTATACCTCAATATGGCCCGGAGCGCTGACGAGGCTGCCGTTTACTATGATGTCGTTGGCTCCGTCAGATACCACATCCTCTACTCCCGATGTCGCCAAGTCAAGCGGCAGGTTGTAATAGTGGGTGGTGGCGCCGATAGTAGAGCCTTCTGTTCCGTAGGTTATCGACAGGCGGTTCTGCTTGCCATAGATAGGATAGATTGAAAGCAGGGCACCAGACTCGCACTCGCCCAAAAGCAGCAGGTCTTTGCCGACGGGGTTGTCTTTGTCAACAACTTGGGCAATGAGCAATTGCTCTTCGGTTGCCTTATCGGGATTTTCAGGAGTGGCGCGCTTGATCAGCATCATATATTCCTGCTTGTCGTCGCTGTGGAAGAAGTCTTTCTGCAAGGTCGGGCCATTGAGGAAGAGCGAGGCATAATTGACATTGTTGCCCATGTTGATGTTGTCGAAGTGGTCGAAGCTGCCGTCGCGGTTGAGCCATACCACTCGCATATAGTTGATGTCATGGATGTCATCGTAGCCCGGCTGGCGCATTTCTGCCACATACATGAATGATTTGCCGTCGGCGGTGGGGGTGCGGTCGAGATTGGCCATCATGTAGTCGGGATCGGAGTCTTCGTAGTCGTCAAGGCGCAGTCCGTAGTTGAGGCGGAGCTCTGTGGTGAATGTGCGCATGTTGAAGAAGTTGAAGTAGTAAGCTCCGTTTTCGTATGTGACGAATACCTCCATCGGGTCGAAGCCGTCGATGTCTGACAGACGGGTGTGGCTGTCGGAATTCTCGAAGAGCGAAGCGATGAGTTTGCCGTCGGAGTCGTAGGTGAAGAAGCTCAATATCTCGCTGTCGCTGCTGGCGATATAGTCGCGGCGGGTGATGATGAATTGAGCCTTGCCGTCAACGAAAGCCACGTCGTCGCGATAGCTGAATCCGCCGATACCGTAGTATGAGCAGAGCACATCGTCGTCAGTAACCTTGATAACCGGGATTTTGGTAGATTGGATAAGTTCAAACTCCTTGCCGGGCTCAGACTGCTGATAGAGCTCGATGACAAGGTTGTTGGGCTGACGCTGCGTCATGTCGTCCATGTTGGAGTAGAAAGGCTCGTAGACGGTGTTCTCGTAGTAGGGATACACGAGCACCGGCTTGTCGCCGTTGAGCATTGTCATGATCAGAGGGTCGTCCTGCTGGTTGCCGTTGCACTGATAGTAGACGCTTGTCTTGTCGAACAGGAGGGTAAATTCACCATTTTCGTCGACTGCTCCGTAAATCTTGGTGTCGACTTTGTTGCCAAGCTGATACTGCCAGAATTTCTCACGTTTTGCAAGAATCTCAGCCTTTTCTTCTTCGGTGAGCGACGACCATCCGTTGCCGTCGGGTACAACCATGGTGAAAGTGTCTTCCTCATCGATACCCGAGTCGTTGTGCTCATTCATGAATGTCATGAGCACATTCTCGCCGGACTCGTCTGAGGCGTCGAGCACGTCGCTGATAAGGCCGTTGATTACGCGGATCGGCTCATCATCGCCGCTTGCGTCCTTGGCGCCGTCGAACTGGTATACATACGAATACGAACGCAGGCCGTAGGGCTTCGGATTCACAACTATAGAAATCACTACTTCGTATGCATCGTCGCTGTTGAAATAATTCTTGGTGAGGATAGGCAGGAAGTCGACCTGACGCACCCTGAGCTCATCTTCTTTCAGTACGAAAGTGTCCTTTATTGTGCCTACGAGCTGCATGTCGCTGTCGTAGACGCTCAGTTCGAACGACTTGGGAAGTTCTTCGCTGTAAAACTCATAATTGATTGTCTCATACTCGATGTTGCCCTGATAGTACCAGAGCTCGCCGTCGGGGCCGTCGATATCGCCGAAGATATCTTTTACATCAAAGATATAGTCGGGGGCATATCCGCCGTCGGGAGTGGGAGCGGTGAGTGTGTTTGCAAACCTCGAGGGCTTGCCTTTTTCCATGCGGCTGACAGCATTGTCGATAGATTTCTGACGCTCACTTTTGAATACTTGTGAGGCTTCAGCCCGGGGTGCTAAGCGCACCGGCGTATAATGCTTATACGGTGCGGCGGCAGTTGCAATGCTTATCGAAAGCGCAGCTGCAGCCACGATTGGGGTAAAATGTTTCAAGACTGCTATATTTGATTGATTACTATTTAGATAATTGAGAGGTGCAGGAGGGATACTTTTTCCATTTGCAAAAGTACATAAAAAATTCGAGATTTTTTACACCGGCAGAATAAAAAGGTC
>CAJTWH010000024.1 GCA_910579995.1 uncultured Muribaculaceae bacterium
AACATCAATGCCATAAGGCTTGCCCTGCGCCTTGATGTTGAACATCGCAACGCGGGAAATGCCCTTGAAAGGGAGATACTGCGCGAGTATGCCGGGTTTGGCGGACTGAAATGTATCTTGCAGGAGGCCAACGAACTTGCCGATGCCGCCAAGTGGAACAAGAGCGATATTGAGCTGTTTGCGCCCACGGTTGAGTTACGCCGTCTCATCCACGACTATTCAAAGGACGACCATGAGTTTGCGCAGTACATGGACTCGCTGAAGACATCCGTGCTGTCAGCGTTCTATACCCCTTCTCCCGTCGTTGATGCAATTGCCGACTCCCTTAAAGCGAGAGGAGTGGAGATACGGAAATTTCTTGTACCCTCCGTAGGACAGGGTGCGTTTGTTGACTCTTTTCTGCATTTCTATCCCGGTACTGAGACACTTGCTTTTCTGCAACGATGCTCTTCGTGATAAGTTACTTGGGCGGAATAATCACCATGAAAGCGATTCTCTATAGCAGCATAACAATGGGATAGAACAATAATTACCAAAATCAAGATGGTTTCAAAGATTACAACAGTCTTTAATCCAACAATTTTTCTTATTATTATATGATTTATAAATGCGTATAATAATATAATAAAGCAGGCTTTAAGTAGTACCAACATCAATCCGATTGGCTTAGCACAAATCCAGGCATTATAGGCAAAATCATAAAATATACCTATGAAAGCGGCGTAAAGAAATAAAAACGCAGCTACTCTTTTGAAAATTTTTATTGATTGATTATTACATCCTTGACGCATACTTTTATTCAATTATTTTTGTATATAATTACCGATCGGATTCCATTTCATAATTGATTGAAATGCTGAACTCGGTAGAGTATAAAAATTGCATTTCATCTGATAACCATTGAATACATCAACAATACCAAATGGAGTAGGCATGGGAATATAAGACGGCACAATCTTAGGCTCTGAGACAGGGATTCCTGCTTCAACCATCGCTTTTTGAACTGCTGTGGCGCAATTATTGTCAATCAAATCATATTCTGATTTTGCTGTCTTAGAAAAGCTGTTTCTCATGGTTGCATCTTGTTCAGGGGTCGTGGAAATCTGGTAGCCCTCTGAAAATCCAAAATGATTGCAAGTATTTTATACATCCACGGAAGGGAACGACACTGCCCTTTATGTGTTTTGAGCGTTCTGCTGACAAATTGACGTTCCCAAGGCTCTTTGTCCATTGAAAAAGTTTCAAAGTCATAGGTATACGGAGTATATCCATTCCCGGAATATGGGCTGACTATATATGAACTGATAGCCATTTGCATGCCTGTTTTGTATGTTTGAAGTTTATTTACCTCATATAAAGATTGAATAAACGTCGTTATTCTATCAATTTCATTGCAAAAGTCAGTTTTATAGTCTAAATTCCCTTCATAAAATGCCCATTCAGCAAGGTAGACGGCTCGTTTTATTGATAGCGTGTCTCGGCCGGCAAGCATATCAGACATTTCATTAAAAGCATGCACATAATAGTCCTCAGCAGTCATTGATTGCGCTTTTACCGACAGCTGTAGCGGAAATAATAGAAGATATAGCCATAACCTCCTCATAGATTACAAAATTATGAAAATTTGATAGAATGATAAAAAGTTATGATATGTTTTTAAACATAAGTTTCAAGGCGGAGAACCGTGTATATTTCTTCAACCAGATAAAGAACAATGACTATGATTGTGTCATCATGTCATCGCCGCCGAGTTAGCCCCTAAACACGACGAGAAAGACGGAGAGGAAGTCAAGCCTGACACCCAGCAGCAACAACCAGCCAAAGTCATCGAGGCTCCACCATCTTCCCAATCCCAATCCACCGACGATGAAAAGTCAATGGTGGCAGAACCGGCTACTCCCTATCGTACTATCGATTACCCCACTCATAGCACACCACCTGCAATCGGATTATAAGCACTCAACGCGGCTAACAATGAAAATATACTCGTTGTCAGCCGTGTCTTATTTTGTGCCTATTAGAGCTAATAACCTATAAAATAACGCATCAAGGCGTTGAAATTATCCACAGCTTTTTAGGGCAAATAAGCCGCGAAATATTTTGCACTCTCGCAAATTATTTGTAACTTTGCAGCCGATATGCGCAGAGCATATTCAAATCACTTTATTAACTTTCTAAAATTTCCCAAGAATGCACTTAAGTTCTGAAGAAAAAGTTGAGATCTTCGAGAAATACGGTAAGGGTAAGACTGACACTGGCTCACCTGAAGCACAGATTGCATTATTCTCGGTTCGTATCGCTCATTTGACCGCTCACCTGAAGTCAAATCACAAAGATCATACTACAGAGCGCGCACTTAAGATGCTTGTTGGTAAGCGTCGTCGTCTGCTTGACTACCTCAAGCGCAAAGACATCAGCCGCTACCGTGCCATCATCGCTCAGAAAGAGCTCGGTATCCGCAAGTAATCAGCGCAAAGCAAAAAGCTTTATCCCCGACCGCAATGGCCGGGGATTTTTATTTCCGGATACCTGTTGAACAGGCAAAGAAGGCTAAAAAGGCAATTGTCTGTGACAGGCAAGAGAATACCGTTCAAATATTAAACTTCAAGACTCTTATCTTGCCTTTTACCTTTATTTCCTTCTTTTGCCTGATTGAAAGCATGCGGAAGCTTTACTTCATCTTGCGGCTAAGAAATTTATCAGAAAGCCACGCCCGTACAGGCAAATCATATAGTTTCATCGAAGCGTAGGCCAATGCTATCGCAATCAAGAAGAAGCACGCCCCCATGAAGATATGGGTAGAAAGAGGCGCCTCGCGATGTGTCGCCGCCCACGACATCTGGACGTAGATCAATGGATAGTGGGTCACATAAAGAGGATAGGAAATATCTCCCAAGAATTTGCACAAGCCCTCATACCTCTCGCCGGCGACTCTGCTGCCGCGGCCCATCATTATAATCAGGGGGAACAACACAAGTATGGCCAATATCTCATAAAGGCCGTTAAGCCAATAATTTTCGGGATTGGCACCTCCGACGCGCGGCATAACCAATATCATTGCCAATATCACGGAGCATACAATAAATCCATGACGCGAAACGCGTATCTGAAGCTTGGCCACCCGGCTGATGACAAGACCCGCCAAGAACGGATATGCCAATCGCGAAAAACCGATCAGGAGCTGGTCGGGGGTCAAGCTCCACCCGCCGATCACTGTATAGGCAGCATAGTTTCTTACATCAAGCACTCCGAAAACATCTATATCAAGGCAGACATTCACCACAAGCAATGCCGCCAATACCGCAAGGACTACAAGGCTGCGCAGCCTGAGACGGCGCAGGACGGTGCCATACAGAAAATTGGCGATATACTCCCACAGGAGCGACCATGTAGCGCCATTGAGAGGATTAAACTCCGACCAGCCGCGGATATCCCATGATTTCGGAATCGGCAAAACCGTGCCGCCGACAATCATCAGAAGCAAAACAATCCACCACGGAGTGTGCATGACAGGGGCAAAATCAGGATGATCGCCCTGCATATAGAACAGCAACGCTCCCACTACTGTACCGAAAATCAACATCGGCTGGAGACGGATTATGCGACGCTTGCAGAAATTTCCAAATGTCATTCCCCGGCTCCAGCGGTCATCGTAGGCATAGCCGACTACAAAACCTGAAAGAGCGAAAAAGAAATCAACGGCAAGATAACCATGGTTGAGCAATTGGTAGGGCACGCCTTTGGAATATGTCTCCAACAGATGGAACATTACAACTATCACGGCCGCCACTCCGCGCAGACCGTCAAGGATTTCATAGCGCGGCTTTGCTCCGGCCGCATAGTTCGATGATAATGATGTCATGACTAACAATGGGTTTTCAATTTACAAAATTAGCCTAAATTTTTCTCTATTGTATGGCTCCTTAAAAAAAATACAAAAGAGCCTTTCCGCGCGGAAAAGCTCTTTTGATTATGAAGTAAACTTTTATACTTGGTAAGTTGCGCTGAATGCGCCTTAAACCACAATTTTCGCAAGGCTGCTTGCGAAAATTGTCTATATCAATACTCGTCCCAGCTCTTGATCTCGATTTGGTCGAGAGGTATGCTGGTGAAGGCACGTATGAATGCCGAAGCCAGACGCGAGTTGGTGAGCAACGGTATGTTGAGGTCGATGGCGGCGCGGCGTATCTTGCGGCCGTTACTGAGCTCTGTGCCGGTGAAGTTCTTGGGCATGTTCACCACAAGGTCAACCTTGCGCTCATGCAGCAGGTCAAGCGCCTGCGGTTGCTGGTCGGGGGTCGAGGGCCAGTATACGCGCACTGCCGGTATGCCGTTCTCGTTGAGGAACTGGCATGTGCCTCCGGTGGCGTAGATGGTCAGACCGGCCTTGTGGAGAAGGTGTGCAGCCTCGAGCATGTCGGTCTTCTGCTTGGGCGAGCCGGTGCTCATCAGCACTGCCTTGTGGGGCACGCGCAGACCTACGGCAAGAAGTGCTTTGAGGACTGCCTCGTCGGTATCGTCGCCGATACAGCCGACCTCGCCCGTACTTGACATATCCACACCGAGCACAGGGTCGGCGCCGCCAAGACGCGAGAACGAGAACTGCGACGCCTTGATACCTACATAGTCGAGGTCAAAGGCACTCTTGGCGGGTTTCTCTACCGGCAGGCCGAGCATGATACGTGTAGCAAGGTCGATAAAGTTGATTTTCAACACCTTCGACACGAAGGGGAAGCTTCGCGAGGCTCGAAGGTTACACTCGATAACCTTGATATCGTTGTTCTTGGCAAGGAACTGGATATTGAACGGGCCCGAGATATTGAGAGCCTTGGCGATGGCTGCCGACACTTTCTTGATACGGCGCATGGTCTCCACATAGAGCTTCTGCGGCGGGAACTGGATGGTGGCGTCGCCACTGTGCACACCGGCAAACTCTATATGCTCCGAGATGGCGTAAGCCTTGATTTCACCCTGTGCGGCAACGGCGTCCATCTCGATTTCCTTGGCATACTGCACGAATTCGGTCACAACCACAGGGTGTTTCTTCGATACGTTTGCAGCGAGTTTGAGGAAGCGCTTGAGCTCGTCGGGGTTAGAGCATACATTCATCGCGGCGCCCGAGAGCACATAGCTGGGGCGCACAAGCACCGGATAGCCTACCTCCTCTACAAATTCTTCGATATCGGCGAAGTCGGTGAGCTCGCGCCAGCGTGGCTGGTCGATTCCGAGGCTGTCGAGCATGGCCGAGAATTTGTTGCGGTCTTCGGCGCGGTCGATACTCTCGGCAGTCGTGCCGAGGATATTCACACCGGCACCGTCGAGGCGCGTTGCAAGGTTGTTGGGAATCTGGCCGCCCACAGAGAGTATCACGCCGTGAGGATTCTCCATCTCAAGGATATCCATCACGCGCTCGTAGGTAAGCTCGTCGAAATAGAGTCGGTCGCAGATATCGTAGTCGGTCGATACTGTCTCGGGGTTGTAGTTGATCATCACCGAGCGCCAGCCTTCCTTGCGTGCTGTAAGGAGGGCGTTTACCGAGCACCAGTCAAACTCTACGGAAGAGCCGATACGGTAAGCACCCGAGCCGAGCACCACCACCGAGCGTCCGTCGCCCTTATAATCGACATCGTTCTGAGTGCCGTTATATGTGAGATAGAGGTAGTTGGTGGCTGCCGGATATTCGGCCGCGAGGGTATCTATCTGCTTCACCACGGGCACAATGCCGAGAGCCTTGCGGTGGGCGCGCACCTTGGCCATAAGGCCGTCGGTGTCGGCGGTGAAGCTGTCTTTGAATATCGAGCGTGCAATCTGGAAGTCGCTGAAGCCTTGCTCCTTGGCTATGCGCAGAAGCAGCTCGGGCACCATGGCGAGGTCGTTGAAACCTTCGAGTTCGCGGCTGGTGTCGATGATATTGCGCAGTTTATAGAGGAACCATTTGTCGATTTTCGTGAGATCGTGGATCTGATCTACCGTATAGCCCTGCATGAAGGCCTTGGCTATGACGAAAATGCGGCGGTCGGTAGGCTCTTTGAGGGCAGCCTCGACGTCGGGGATATTGAGCTCGCGGTTTTCGGTGAAGCCGTGCATGCCCTGCCCTATCATTCGCAGGCCTTTCTGGATAGCCTCCTCGAAAGTGCGGCCGATAGCCATCACCTCGCCGACTGATTTCATCGAAGAGCCGATGTGGCGGTCTACGCCGTGGAATTTACCGAGGTCCCAGCGGGGTATCTTGACTACAACATAGTCGAGCGCAGGCTCGAAGAAAGCCGAGGTGCACTGTGTCACGCTGTTGTTGAGGTCAAACAGACCATAGCCGAGGGCGAGCTTGGCGGCCACGAAAGCGAGGGGATAGCCGGTAGCTTTCGACGCCAATGCCGACGAGCGGCTCAGACGGGCGTTGACCTCAATCACGCGGTAGTCCATCGACGCGGGGTCGTAGGCATACTGCACATTACATTCGCCCACGATACCTACGTGGCGGATAATCTTGATGGCCAGCGAGCGGAGATAGTGGTAGTCGTCGTTGCTGAGGGTCTGCGAGGGGGCGACAACGATACTCTCGCCGGTGTGGATACCGAGCGGGTCGAAGTTTTCCATGTTGCAGACGGTGATACAGTTGTCGTAGCGGTCGCGCACAACTTCGTATTCAACCTCTTTCCAGCCCTTGAGCGACTTCTCCACCAGTACCTGCGGAGAGAACGACAGCGCTTTCTCAACAAGCGAGATAAGCTCCTCGTCATTGTCGCAGAAGCCGCTGCCGAGGCCACCGAGGGCGTAGGCGGCGCGCACAATCACAGGATAGCCGAGGCGGTTTGCCACGCGGAGGGCGTCGTCAACGGTCTCTACAGCCTCGCTCTTGATGGTCTTGACATCGATCTCGCGCAGTTTCTCTACGAAAAGCTCGCGGTCTTCGGTGTCCATGATAGTCTGCACGGGAGTGCCGAGAACCTCTACGCCGTATTTCTCAAATACGCCTTTCTTCCACAGCTCCACACCGCAATTGAGCGCGGTCTGGCCGCCGAAAGCGAGCAGGATACCGTCGGGGCGTTCTTTGTCGATGACACGCTCTACAAAATAAGGAGTCACGGGCAAGAAGTAAATCTTGTCGGCCATACCCTCCGAGGTCTGCACGGTGGCGATGTTGGGGTTTACCAGAATGGTGTTGATACCTTCCTGACGCAGAGCCTTGAGAGCCTGCGCGCCGGAGTAGTCAAATTCGCCGGCTTCGCCGATCTTGAGGGCGCCACTGCCCAAGAGGAGTACCTTGCGGGGTTTTGTATCGTTGGTCATCATTTTTTGAGCAAAGCTATAAATTCGTCAAAAAGGAATTCGGTGTCTCGCGGGCCGCTTGAAGCCTCGGGATGGAACTGGGCCGAGAAGAAGGGCAGCGTCTTGTGGCGTATGCCTTCGTTTGTGCCGTCGTTCATGTTGATGAACAGCGGCTCCCAATCTGCCGGAAGTGTCTCGTTGTCAACGGCAAAGCCATGGTTCTGCGAGGTCACGAAGCAATTGTTGGTGCCTACGCGGCGAACGGGCTGGTTGTGGCTGCGGTGGCCGTATTTGAGCTTGTAGGTCTTGGCTCCGGCGGCTTTTGCCAGCAGCTGGTTGCCCATGCAGATACCGCATATAGGCTTGCCGGCTTCCATGGCCTTGCGGATGTGCTCTACAGTTTCGGCGGCGAAGTCGGGGTTGCCGGGGCCGTTGCTGATGAAGAGTCCGTCCCAGTCAAAAGTATTGAAGTCATAGTTCCAAGGCACGCGCACCACTCTCACGCCGCGGCGCAGCAGACAGCGGATGATATTGTGCTTGATACCGCAGTCGACAAGAGCGACAGTCGGCTTACCGTCGGCCGCCGGCTCGAGCTTGCCTTCGAGCTTGCGGGGCTCGCAGCCTACGCCGTCGAATACCATCGGCTCCTTGCACGAAGCGATGGCGATGAGGTTTTCGGCATTGGGGTCGTAGAAATCAAGGTCTTCGCTATTGCCCACGCGGATTTTGCCCAGCATTGAGCCATGCTCGCGGAGGTGCTTGGTAAGCGCGCGGGTGTCGATTCCGTAGATACCCGGTATTTTCTCGTCGATGAGCCACTGCGCCAGACTGCGGTCGGCAAGCCAATGGCTGTGGTGGAATGCATAGTCCTGAGCTATGATAGCGCGGCAATGGATACGCGATCCTTCAAAATAATCTTTGAGCGCGTCGTCGCCGGCAGCCGGCGGCACACCGTAGTTGCCAAGCTGCGGGAAGGTGGTGACTAATATCTGTCCTTCGTAAGAAGGGTCGGTAAGACTCTCCGGGTAGCCGGTCATGGCGGTGTTGAACACCACTTCGCCGGCCGCGGAACCCTCGTAGCCAAAACTGCGGCCACGGAAAATCGTGCCATCCTCAAGAATGAGGACAGCGTCGGTACTCGCCTGCATAAGTATGTGGATTATGGGGTGTCATAAACTGTGGCCCCCGTGGATGGAAGACCGTGCAAAGTTACGCAAAATTTCCCAATCCCACAAATGTAAATCCGGAGCGCTATAAATGAAATGCCTATTTGGCTCCGCCTATATTAGCGGCAATAAAAAACATTGCCATGTCAGAAAAATATTTGTAACTTTGCATTCTGACGGCAACCAACGCTGAAAATGACCAAGAAATAGTCAGCCTTCAGATACTGCACGGGGGTTTTCCAGTTCGTAAACAACAATCACACAAGCATAGAAACTTCATGGACTTAAATTTTAATTATCACTGTCCGCTCAAAAATTTCAGCGGACAGCAATAATTCCAAATGGAACGTTAGCACCGTTTTTATTCCCTTACAAGAATTTCTAAAGATGAACACAATCAGTGAGATTAATAAGTTGCTCCGACAGAATGCAAAAGGTTTATTCAATAGTGAGATATACTCCACAGGACATCGTTCTTATAAATTTTTTAAAGAAAAACCCACTGCAGATGATTTCAAACGTCTCTTTGACTTATCTCAAGATATTGAAGAATCATTCCGTATCGTAACTGACGGTCAAGGAGAAGAAGCAAAAAACATAAATTCATTAAGGTCATCGGCTCTACTCTCGTTGTTATGTTTTAACAAATTGTTCGCATTTCCATGCCTCCGCAACAACAACAGATCACTGACTGTGAATATTGATGGTGTCGATATTTTCTTTTCAGAATGTCTTTTCGAAGTCAGAAACCAAGTAATCGGGTTTCCGTCTTGTGTGGATGTTGTATTGAGATCAGAAGACCAAAAGATTTTATTATTTCTTGAATCCAAGTTGACAGAATATGCAGAAAGCAGAAATCTTAAACGTGATTATACATTAAAGCAAGGATATAAAAAACTATATGAGAATGAGGTCATTCAAAGAATGTTGAAAGAAAACAATCTGCATTGGAATTGCGATAATCTCACCATTAGCACTGATGATAATGATCTGATGTATTTTGAAGGAATCAAACAAACAATCTCGCATCTTATAGGTTTGGTGAGGGGTCCACAAATAACTTCTAAAGGCTATTATCCTACCGAATACCACAACATGTATTCAGAATGGTATAATAAGGCCGACAAATTGGTTTATGCAACTATTTTATTTGATCTTTCCGATTTTGGAGGACAGCAGGAATATCAAAAGTACAAAAAACTATATAAAAGCACAATAGGGTGTTTTTCAGGAAGAATCATTGAAGCTATTTGTAATTTTTGGACTAATACAGATATAAATTATGCCAACCGCATAAGGCTATTATCAGAACCCTTGACATATCAATCATTATTTGCAAATCCTCAAAACGCAGATATACCGGATACAATAGTAAAGCAATTCTATAAACTATGAGGATACTCCATATCTCTGATACCCACGGATTACATCGGCGTTTGACTGATCTGCCCGAAGCCGATGTGGCAGTTCATTCCGGTGACTTCACAATGACCGGTTCAGAACAGGAAGCAATTGACTTCTTGAATTGGTTCTGTGACCTTCCTTATGCCCATAAGATTTTCATAAGCGGAAATCATGACGACTGCCTCTATGGAGCCAATATCGACGGTCTTGACTCAAATGTGCATTATCTATGCAACTCCGGCATTGAGATTGACGGAGTGAAATTCTATGGCGTGCCGATGTTTATGAGCGATTGCGTCACCGACAGGCAAGCGAAAAATATTGCCAAAATTCCGGGCGATACCGATGTACTGGTGACTCATAGCCCGGCATACGGTATCCTCGACTTCGACGACAACATCAACTATGGAGATGAGCAACTTCTCGCCAAAGTCATGGAAATACATCCACAGCTACATCTATTCGGTCATATCCATGCCCAACACGGAATAACGACTGAACATGGTGTCACCTTCTCCAACGGGGCAATAATGAACGCTGACTACACTACTCTCAACTTGCCCAATCTATTGAAGATTTAACCCTTAATATCCTCTCCGCAAATCAAGGCAATACTTTAAGCCTACAAACGGCAACATGAAAACGAAATCAAAAGACAATGATGAAGAAGCCAATACTGTGGTTTGTGCAGGCGTAGTGGATTTTATTAAAAATACTGAATATGACAATTGAAGGTAAACATACATCGGCCGAAATATTCACTGATAATATCGAGGCAGCGGCCATCGACTGGGTCAAAGCGCAGTGCGACCATCCGGCCTTTGAAGGTGTCCATATCGTGCAGATGCCTGATGTTCATGCCGGCAACTCTTGCAATGTCGGCACGGCCTATCGTATAGGCGCATACGTCAATCCTGACCATGTGGGTGTTGACATCGGATGCACCATCTCTATGCACCGACTTTCAGCGCCCATCAATGCAGAGGATTTCCCATTACTTGACCACCGTATCCGCGAGATTGTGCCTACCGGTACTGACATCTGCACGAAGAACAGCCTTAATGAAAAGGACTTTTTCAAGTTCCTCAATGCACGGTACAACAAGGCTCGCTCTGCCGCGCCTGATTTAATAAACGAAGCCCCGAGAATAGATGCCCGGTTTATTACCGACTTTTGCAAGCGATTGAAATTGCAAGAAGGTATTTTCTATAAAAGTATCGGCACACTGGGTGGTGGAAACCACTTTATAGAATATGGCGAAGACACTGTGACCGGCGAAGGTTGGCTGACAATCCATTGTGGCTCGCGCAATCTTGGGGTCAAAGTGGCTAACCACTGGCACAACATTGCCAATAACCCGAAGCGTGCCGAATACATTGGTTTTCTATGGGGCGATGCTCTAATCGGCTATCTCTCCGATATGATTATCGCGCAGGCCTACGCTCTCTATAATCATCAGATTATCCGCGACCGAATCCTCGTTATCATAAAGAAACTCAATAAGGCAAAATGCGTAGAATCGATAGTGACAAGCCACAACTACATTGCTGTTGATGAGGAGTGTCCAATGCTTCGCAAGGGAGCAATCGACGCATCTGAAGGGCAGAAGGTGTGCCTCCCCTTCAACATGCGCGACGGTATAGCTATCTGTGTCGGCAAAGGCAACGGGCAGTGGCTCAACACAGCACCTCACGGTGCCGGACGGCTTATGTCGAGATCGCAAGCCAAGAAACAGATTCCACTCTCCGATTTCGAGCAAAGTATGAATGGCGTTTTTTCAACGTCGGTTTGTGAGGGTACTCTCGATGAATCACCCCAAGCCTATAAACCAATGGATGAAATACTATCTCTGATTGAGCCGACCGTAGATGTGATTTCTATGGTAAAACCGAGACTCAACATCAAAGACATACCCAAATCATGAAGAAATATATTCAGATAACGGCCGGACGTGGTCCGGTGGAATGTGCCCGAGCTGTGACACTCGTGGCTAAAGAATTGCTGAAACAACTGCCCATGCTGCAACTTGTCGACTCAGAAGAGCATAAATCTGTATCCGACTGCTTTATGTCTATGACATTTGGCTCCGAAGAAGACTTACCTGCCGATATTGTCAACGAGTGGGAAGGAACTGTCCTATGGCGGTCAACCAAAAATCCATATCGTCCCGGGCATAAGCGCAGCAATTGGTTTGTCGGCGTTCATTTCATCGACCCTGTTGCACTGCCCGCAATCGATGAGCGTGACATCGAATATGAGACCTGTCGATCCGGTGGCAAAGGTGGCCAGAATGTCAACAAAGTCGAGACCGCTGTCCGCGCAATTCATACTCCTACCGGTTTGACAGTAAAATGTTCTGATGAACGTTCGCAACAACAAAACAAAGCACGCGCCCGCGAGCGGCTCCTGCTAAAGATCTTTGAAGAGCAGCAAAATAAACTCGCCCAAGCTAAAAACGCCAACTGGAGCGAACATGACTCCCTCCAACGCGGCAATCCCGTCAAAACATTTCGCGGCCCGCTATAAAACAAAAAACTTCCGACTGAATATTTATGATTCAATCGGAAGTTTTTTCATTATAGTACGAAAAGGGCATTTAAATATCCAACGTAGGGGCAGTGTCATAATTAAGTTTTTTGACACAGCCTCCTATGTTGTGTGGATCGTCAGTCTTGCGGGATGACTTCCTGCATGTAGATTGCGTCGAGGCTCCACATGGCGGCGTCGTTGGTGCTTATCTGTGTGGCTTCGTCGAGCGGCGCGGGCACCTGAGGCACGTCTACCTTGTAAATCTCAAATGGTGGAGCTACGGTGTGCTCGCTGGTGGTGAGCAGGTCGTGCCATGCCTCGTCGGCAGCGGCTTTGTCCTGACGTTTCCATGCCGAGTAGGCGGCCAGGCGCGACACGCGGAATTTGTTTCGTAGAATCTCGCGGGCCATACGCTTGTAGTCGGTGGCATGTTCGAGCCATGCGTCTTCCCACTCGGCGTCGGGGATAAGGTCCATCAGCTCGTTGTTTACCTCAAAGCCGCCCATGATAGTCATCAGGTGGTTGGTGGTGCGCAGGTTGGGGTCGCACTCAGAGGTTATCACACCCGTGGCGGGGTCATAGCCGAGGGCGAGCGGACCGGTGAACATGCGGCCGGGGAGCTTGCAGATACTTTCCATACCGGCTTTGATTTTGTCGCGGTAGGCTGTATTGCCGGTGCGCTCCCATTCGGTCATCCAGTTGCCGGCGTATGCGAGCCAGTCGGGACCGATACGCAGACGTGCCGGTGCGGTGCATGGATATTTGTCGCGGGGCTCGGCAAGACGCATGGGGTCGATGGTATAAAGCATTTGGTCGTTGTCTTTGACATCGGTCATGAGGTCGCCGCTGCGGTCGTCGGCCGTGAGGTAGTACATGAAGCGGTTGAAAGCGGCCTGACTGATACGTGCCTCCTTGGCACCACAACCCCAATGGCTTACGTTGTGGCGGCTTCCGAGGCCTGCATTGGGGCCGAAGTGGTATACATCGACTTCGCCCACATGGCGGCCCATAGCCTCTGCCATGCGCCAGATATCCTCGCGGCCTGTGCGCAGGAAGCTATACCAAAGCCAGAGATTCGAGCCAAGCTCGGTGTTGTCCCATGCGTAGCCGCCGACATCGTATTTCCACTCGTGGCGCACGGGGTCGTAGGCGTGCATGAAATCGCCATAATTCCAGAAGCCGTACCATCCGTTCTGGTCTACCGCTTTCTGATAGAAGTCGATATACTGGTCAAGACGTTTCTCTACTTTGGCACGGTTTTCGGTAGAACTGTCGGGCAAGCTCCATACGCCGAATGCGCGGCGGTCGTGGAGATATTCGGGAGTGGGAAGCACGAGGCCGGGAGTGCTCATGGCGGCAGCGTCGCGGGCAAAGTTTTCTTTACCGCGGTAGCCTTCGCCGGGGTTGAAGATGAGGGTGGAGGTGCGGGCGACACCGTAGGGGGTGCTCATGCCTTCCTGCACATCCTCGTAGGCTGCGATAAGGTCGTGGGCTACATTGTCGTAGTGGCGCAGATCCATCGGCTCTGACTCAGGGCTCCACAGCCATGCTGTCACGGTAGCCTTGTCGGTGCGGGTACCGGTAACCTCGAGGGTAGAGGGATATGACTCCCAGAAGTCTTTGAGCTGCACGCCGAGACCGCCGGTCACATCGCCGACAAATACATAGCCGGGAGCGCGGGTACCATTGAAAGTGCCGATCCACGGGTTGTTGTCGTTGGCACGTTTGCGGATAGAGAAGCCGTCGCTGTTGAGCTGCGAAAGGCGGTATGAATCCCATGAAGCCCAGTTGTCGATAAGGTTGCGGCCTTTTTCATCGAAAGCTTCATAGTCGGGTATGCGTTCGCCCATCATCTGACGCTCCTGAATGCCCACTTTGGATGTGTCGCCGGGGAGGACGAGCACGCGGCGGCCTACGAGGGGCTTGACAGGCTCGCTCCACACACCGCCGTCGGCAGTGGCGAAGGCTACGTGGCGGTTGTAAAGCGCCTCACGCATAGGCACATCGAAGCGCACGCCGAGCGAGCGGATGAAGTCGGCGTTCTGGTCGCCGTCGAAGAGCATGGTATACACCATCTTCATCTCGGGGCTGTTGTTGTAGAAATAGAGGCGGATGATGAAGGGCAGCCATTCGCGGCCGTTGTCGGCGCGGAGTTTGCCGTTGACCTTGATCACTGCATGCTGCGCACCCTGACGCTCGATTTCGGCAGAGTCTACTTTGCTGATATAGTTGACAAAGTCGACATGCTTTGTAGATTCGAGAGCCGGCTCTGATTGGGTTGAGCACACGAGGCGTCCGTCCTGAGCAACTACTATGCCGTTGCGAACAATGCTGTCGATGAGAGCAGAGCCAGATTTGGCAATATATGTTTCGGTAGCTCCGGTAGATACCTTGATTACGTTGCCGAGGTCGGCGGCAAGATTTGCGGGTGCTTTCTTGGAAGCTTTTTTCTTGCCTGCGATATTGAGTTTAAGGCCGTCGGAGAGGGCGGGCACTGTTGCAGCCACACCGCTCCATTTCACTGATCCGTCGGGCCAGTAGGCAAGAGGCCATGTGTCGGCGGCAAGCTGATTGCCATTGGCGTCGACGAGCTGCAGGTCGGTGGCCACGGTGACAGCGCCTTGGTCGAAAGGCACGCCGAACATCACGCCACGGTCAATTGCCGGAGCCTCGCCTACGCGGTGGAGAGGCACCTGTGAGGGCTGGGCAGGAGTGCAGGTATAGCTGAAATTGGCGATACGGGCACGGGCAGCTGTGGTGCGGAAGCCAAACCATCCTTCGGTGAGCGGTGTCGGGTCAAGGAAGTCGACAAGGCGCTCGCCGTTGATGAAATATTGCACACGGCCATTGTCGTTGGTGATTTTTATATGATACCATTTGTTGGGCTCAAGAAGATGGGCCGGGTCGGTATATTCTTTAAGAATTTTGGGGCGGGCTGCCTCGTTGGTAATACCGTCTTCATTGCCGTCGTAGCGGCGGAAGCGGGTTGTAGAGTTATGGTTGCCGCCAAAGCCAAGGTAATAGAGCTGGAGGGAGTAGCAGTTGACAAAAATACCCTTGCGCCAGCTTTCGCGTTTGCGTATGTTTGTGGGTGCCTTGGGGTCTGAGGCCATCCAGAAGCAGTTGAGATCGCTGAGACGGTCGCCGGGCATGCCGGTGTCGCAGATAGAGGCGTCATACTCGATGGTGGTGTTGCCGCTCATTTTCTCATTGCGCCAGAGGGTAAGGCCTTTGGGCGCAAAAATCTCGGCGGTGTCGCCGGAGAATGAAATCTTGTAGTCGGGTGATTCCGATTCCACATGCCAATATTTCTTGAACGACTTGGCGTCGAGCCCCGAGGGCGCGTCAGCCGCCGAGGCACTGAAACTCAGAGCCGCAACAAGAAGAAAGGCATACTTGACAATCTTAGAAATGCTGTAATTCATGGTTTACCAAATGTTTTTTCTACCACAAAGTTACGCAAAAATATCGAGACAGGCAAACCCGAGTCACGAGGCCTCGGCTGCGACAATACTAAAAATTTGTAAAATTGAAAAAACTACAGGTTTTATACGCGGAAATTGCGTAATTTTGCACATATAACCAATTCTCGATTTGTTAATATGAAATCATTATCCAAATTATTATTGAAAGGCTTGCCGGCATTGGCTCTCATGGCGTCGACCGCAGCAAGCGCAGAAGTTCTTCTCAACGAGGGCTTCAATTACCCTGCAGGCGATCTCTACGGCCAGGGCGGATGGCTTCAGAGCAACAACAAGACCAATCCTATCCAAGTGACATCCGACATCCTCGCTCATGAAGGATATGCGAGCGGTAATTCGGTGAGACTCAAACCAAACGACTCGCAGGATCAGGACTGTCAAAAGCCTTTTGTGGCCGACAACGGCGACGGCACCTATACCGGCATAACCGATGGTCCGGTATATGTAGCCATGCTTGTCAATGTCCAGAATGTGACCGACCAGATTTATTTCACCGCATTCGGCACAACCAACTCCAGCAACACAATCAAAGACGGAGTGTCGTTCACAGGCCCTTACGGCGCTACATTTGTCGTACCCTCTTCTACCGAAGGCAAGTATACCCTCGGCATAGGCAAGAACACAAGCAGCCCTTCAGCCACAAGCAGCAAGGAGCTTGACTACAACACCACCAACCTTGTGGTGCTGAAATATACGGCAATACCGGGCACAACAAACGACACATTCGAGGCATGGATCAACCCCGTAGCCGGAATAGCCGAGCCTACACCCGAATTGTCGGCCACTGTAAATCAGGGCGACCCCACGCGCGGCATAGCTTCTTTTGCTCTCTGTCAAGCCACGGGCAGCGTCAAGAAAAGCCCCGAAATGCTCGTAGGCCCCATTCGCATAGCCACCTCATGGAGCGAGCTGTGGGGCGACAGCGGCTCGGAAGCTCCCGACGGAAAGGCTTCGCTTGCGGGCACGGTATCGTTCGGCGACTGCTATGCTCTCTACCAATATCAGAAATTTACTGCCAAGCTCAGTATCAGCGCCAAGAATCTTACCAAGGATGTGACAATCAGCGGAACAGACATAGCAAAACCGTCGGTGACTACAGTTTCTGCCGCCGACGCCATGAACGGCTTCACCGTTGACCTTGAGGTTGACGCGAGCGCAGGCACGGCTATCTCCGAGACCGTCACCCTTACCTCGGGCGATGTGAGCTCGGATGTAAAGGTGGAGATAAACGTCTTCCCGGCCAACACTCTTGCCAGCTTCCGCTTCATACCGACAATGGCAGAGTATGAGACCTATTATTTCACCGGCACAGCGACGGTGACCCACGTCGATACTGCCAACAGCAAGATATATCTTCAGGACGTCGTGGGCGGCATGGCATTGGGCTATGAGTACACTAATCTTGACAAATCTCCCTTCAAGGTAGGCGACAAGCTCACCAAGCTCTATATCATGGCCACCGAGCCGAGTTTCGGTGTGCCGGGCTGCGAACTTCTGTCTTACTTTGAGAGCGACGGGGCTGCCTACGGCACTGTAACAGAAACAGGTGTCACCAAAGAGCCTCAAGAGGTATCGCTCAGCGACCTCTCAGCCGACCTTGAGAGCTATCTCAACCGACTTGTAAAAATCAGCGATGTAAGCTTCGGCGCAGCCGGACAGAAATTCAGCACCACCGGCACCGACATCACCTCGGGCGGTGCAACAGGTAAAGTCCGCGCATTCGCCGACACGGATATCTCAGGCACGGAAATTCCTGAGACAGCCTCGTCGATAACCGGTATTTCGACCTCGCCCACAACCGTGATGGTGACCATGCGCTCGCTTGCCGACCTCGCCATGACCACCGCAGGCGAAGAGACGCTTGAAGTAAGCGAAGAACTGCTCGTCGACGCCAACGAGTACTATCCTGTAGGTGTCAGCACCCCGTTTGCCAAATTCACCGTCAAGGCTCAGAATCTTGCCAAGGCTGCCGCTATCTATATCACCGGCACCAACCGCGACCAATTCGAGGCCGACCTTGAAGAAATACCCGCCGGCACAGGCGTTTATGAGATCACCGTCAGCCTCAACCCGACCAAAACCGGGCGCCTTGTGGGCAATCTCATGATTGACACCTCGAATACACTTCTTACCTACAACAAGAGCTTTGCAGGCCTTGCCTACGACCCCGACCACCTGCCTGAATTCAGCGTTGACGCAAGCGCTGTCACCGACTTCAGCGCCAAAGTAGGCGAGAGTCAGGAGCAGACTATCACCATCTCAGCCCAAGGTCTTCTCGACTATGGCTCGGTGCGTGTGCTCGGCGAGGGCAACGGTGCTTTCATCATCGGCTCTACAATGTTCCTCAAAGACGGCACAACACAACTCAAGGTGACATTCGCCCCCAAGACCGAGGGAACCTTCAGCGAGACCATCGAATTCAGCACACCCAAGGCTGCCACTCAGACTGTTAAAGTAAAAGGCTCTACCAATGGCGGAGCTGCCGGCAGCGACAAGGAAGGCGATGAGCTGACATTCGACGTCAGCAACCCCCTCACCTATTACTCTACCGACTTCTGCGGCAGCGGCGACAAGAACAAGCCTCTGCAGATTGCCGGCTGGAAAAACGTGGCCATCGACGGCGACCGCGCTTGGTGGAGCTTCACCGACAGCGATGACAACCAATGCGCCAAGGTGACATCTTACGTATGGGGCGGCGCTACCGAAAACGAGCCCTCAGCCGAGATGTTGCTGCTCTCCCCTGCCCTCGACTACAAGAACTGCACCAGCCGCCTGCTCTCTTTCAGAATCAAAGGCGAGCTTCTGAGCGACGGCCAGTATGGCACTTTGTCGGTACTCTACATCGACCCCGAGCTCGATGAGACCGAGCGCTATCAGGTAATCCTCGGCGGCACAGACATACCTACGGGCTCCGACGCCTCGGGCGAGTGGGCTGAATATGTGATTGACCTCGAAGGCCTCGACCTTGCTGACACCTTCTTCATCGGTTTCCATTATCTGAGCGCCACGGGAGCCAACTCACCCGAGTCGTACTACGTGGATGATTTCTGCTATGGCAGCACCACCCAGCCCTTTATCCGCGTTGACAAGCAGCAGGCTGTAGGCTTCGCAAAAGTTGGAGAGAGCGCCGACATCGAGACTGTGACCGTGACCGGCCTCAACCTCACCGAGCCTATCGCCGTAAGCCTCGAAGGCAAATATAAGGATTACTTCAGCGGCCCTGCAGAATTGCCTGCTGCCGGCGGCGAGCTTACCTTTAAATATACACCTGCCGAAGAAGGCGAGCATGCCGTATATGTGGTGCTCAGCAGCGCCGGTGCTCCGGTGTCGCAGTTTATTGCCGGAGGCTATGCCGACGGAGTGAGCGGAATCGCGCTTCCGGGTGTTGAAAACGCCTCGCGTATCGCCGCCTACGACCTCAACGGCCGCGAAGTGGTGGCCGAGCGCGACGCAGCCGAAGCGATATCCGCTGTGCGCAGCCTTGAAAAAGGCGTATACATCCTGCGCGTGACTTCTACCGACGGCACAAGCAAATCAGTGAAATATCTGCGCCCGTAAACGAGCTGATATAAAGAATTGCAAGGGAGGGTGTGCCGACGGCACATCCTCCTGTTTTTTATGACTCCTACGTCAAGTATTTTACCTATCTTTGCAGAAACAACCGACCTATGCAACGACATATACATCTTGAAATATTTCTCCCCGACACTTCAAGCCGGCTCGAACTGCCCTACGCCGACGAGGGCATACAGGCGGGCTTTCCCTCTCCGGCACAGGACTATATCAACGAATATATCGACCTCAACCGCGAGATTGTGAAGCACCCGGCGGCGACCTTCTACGGGCGCGTCAGCGGCGACTCGATGATAGAAGAAGGCATTGAGCCGGGCGATATACTTGTGATAGACCGCTCTATAGAGCCCGACGACGGCGACCTTGCCGTGTGCTGCCTCGAGGGCGAGTTCACGCTCAAGCGTATCAGGCTGGCGCCGGGAGCGGTGTGGCTTGTGCCTTCCAACGAATCTTTCGACCCTATTCTGGTGACTCCGGGGCAGGAATTCCAGATATGGGGCGTCGTCACATATACCATCAAGCATAACCGCCGACCGCGTCGCAAGCGCCGCGACGGCACTCCCCGCTAATGGTAGGGCTGATAGACTGCAATAATTTTTTCGTGTCGTGCGAGCGCGTATTCAATCCGCGCCTGCAAGGGCAGCCTGTGGCCGTGCTGAGCAACAACGACGGCTGCATTGTAGCTCTCTCTAACGAAGCCAAGGCTCTCGGCCTGCGCCGTGGCGACCCGCTTTTCAAGGTCAAAGACACGGTGGAGCGCGGCAAGGTGCATGTGATTTCGGGCAACCACCGCCTTTATGGCGATATCTCCAACCGGGTGATGACGACGATAGCCTCGATAGCCGGCGATGTATGTGTATATTCGATAGATGAGGGATTCATCGACTTCGGGGCGTTCCGCTACACTGAAATAGAGAACATCGGCCGCACGATTGTTCGCAAGGTGCGCCGCGACGTGGGCATACCTACCTCCTTGGGCATAGCGCCGACGATGACCTTGGCAAAGATCGCGAGCCGCTTCGCCAAGAAATACGGGGCATACCGCGGCGTGTGCCTCATCGACAATGAATATCGCCGTCGGCGCGCCCTTGAGCTAACCCCCATCGGCGATGTGTGGGGCATAGGGCGACGGTTGGTGCGCCGGTTTACGGCATACGGCATAAACACCGCCGCCGACTTTGCCAATATGGCCGAGGAGGATGTGAACAAGATTGTGAATATCAGCGGATGGCGCACATGGCGCGAGCTCAACGGTGCGCCGGCAATCGAGGTTGACGCCAACGATGTGGCGCCCCAACAGCAGATGTGCTGCACCCGTTCGTTCGGCCACAATCTCACCGAGCTCTCGCAGCTCACCGAGGCCATGGGCATTTTCGCCACCATAATAGGGCGCCGCCTGCGGCGGCATAATCTTGCGGCCCTGTCGCTGACGGTGTTTCTGCAGACCAACTCATTCCGCGAGGACCAGCCTCAATACTGCAACAGCAGTTTCTACCCCTTTGCCGAAGCAGTCAACGACGACATGCGCCTGAGCGCGGCAGCCATGGAAGCGCTCAATGCAATCTTCCGCCGCGGCTATGGCTATAAGCGCGCCGGCATAATAATAGGAGAGCTTTGCGACGCCGGCCACATACAGCAGTCGCTTTTCGCCGACAGCTCCGACCGCGAGAAGCGTGAGCGCCTGATGGCCGCGCTCGACGCCATCAACTCATCATCACTGAGCCACGACCGCATACACATCGCCGCCTATATGCCGGTAGAAAGCGTGGTGCGCTGCGAGCACCGCTCCCCACACTACACCACCCGCCTCGAAGATATCATCACAGTAAAATAGGTGTGTGGCCTGCGACCACACCGGCAACGAAAGAGACAACGAAAGGGGCAAGGATGAAAATTATAAAAAAAGGTAAAGCGCCTGTATTTCAATAAAATTTAGTAACTTTGAGCTTCACTCTTAGTTACTCACGCTCGGCAATGCAAATAAATTTGTCATTGCTCTCGCTTATTCGTAACTTTGCCTCTATAACACCCCTGAATATATGACTATTGATTTTGACTACATACAGCGGCTGGCTGAAAAACATGAAGGCGTAGACGTTGAATTTAAGGAAACCACCGGTCAACTTGACCGAGGGATGGAAACTTTATGCGGTATGCTTAATGGAAACGGTGGTATTGTAGTCTTCGGTATCAATAATTCCGGTAAGATTCTTGGGCAGGAGATTGGCGACAAGACCACCCGTATGATAGGCGAGGCTCTGCGCCGTTTCGAGCCTTCTGTGGAATTACAGCCTAAATACATCAAAATTACCGATTCTGACAAGAGGCTGATTGTTTTCGAAGCGGAGGGCAATAATCCTGACAGACCTTATTCATACGATGGCAGACCTTATCAACGCCACGACAGTGTGACTTCTGTAATGCCCCACGACAGACATTCTCGCATGATTATGCACCGAGGTGGCCTCAAGTACAAATGGGATACTCTGCCAAATGAATATTTAAAGTTTGAGGATCTTGATGAGAGTCGCATACATTGGGCAATACGTCAAGCCTTGGAATTGGGGAGATTAAAAGATGGCGCATACACCCGCGACCCGATTGCTATTCTTGAAAAATTCAAGGTGCTGAAGAATGGAGTCTATACCAATGCAGCCGCGGTGCTTTTCGGAAAAGATTTCTTTTACTACCACAACTGCATAATCCGTCTTGCCCGTTTCCGAGGAAAAGACAAACGTGAATTTATCGACAACCAGCAGATAGAAGGCAATATCTTTGACTTGCTCAATGAAGTCACTCCTTTCTTCCTGAAGCACCTTTCAGTTGCGAGCCGGTTCGAGGGCATGTATCGCAAGGATGAATTGGAAGTGCCGATAAATGCCTTGCGAGAGTGTTGTGCCAACGCTTTGGCTCACATGGATTGGAGAAAGACAGCGTCGGTAGGTGTGGCCATATTTGACGACAGGATAGAGATTGAGAACGCAGGAATGTTACCTGAAGAGATACCGGCGGCGAAACTGACATACGGCTCTCATATACTCGACTCCCATACATCAGAACCACCCAACGAAATCATAGCCCGCGTCATGTACTACAGCGGCGTGATAGAGCATTGGGGAAGAGGTCTGTCGATGATATTTGATGAGTGCAACCGCGCGGGACTTCCTCAGCCGACAGTTACCGATGAGAGGGGTGTTGTCAGAGTGACATTTATGCGCCCGAATTTATCAGGTCAAAAGGATGGCACGATAAATGGCACGATAAATGGCACGATAAATGACACGATAAATGACACGATAAATGATACGATAAATGATACGATAAATGATACGATAAATGATACGATAAATGATACAGAAAAAGGGATATATAAGCGTATCGTTTCTTCTCCGGGTATCAGTGCGGTTGCTTTGGCCGATGAATTCGGGAAGAGTCTCAGAACCATAATGCGGGCTTTGAAAATCTTAGTTGATTTCAATCTGATTGAATACAGAGGCTCTAAAAAGACAGGAGGCTATTTTAGCCTGCCGCACAACCAACATACATAAAACCACACCGGCCGATGGAAGGTAGTGCGGGAAATTTATTTTGGTGTGGTGGTGATTTTTTGTATTTTTGCAGGTGAAAGATGGTATAAAAATTATGGCACGACAGGTGTAAAAATTAAAGAAAATAACAAAATGCCACCAAAGTTTGAACATTAACCTTAATTAAGGTTTAATAACAGATTTTGAAAATGGCAAATATTTTTCGCTAACACACTGTTATCAAGCATAATAAATCATCATAAATCAGGCGCGAGCTAAAAAATGCCAAAAAAGTATGTTGCAAAACATATAAATTTATTTGGTAAAACGGCAAAAAGTACCGAACTTTGTATCGCAAACCTAAAACAATCTTTTTTACCTTAGAAATTGTACCTATTGGAAACCCATAGAAAGGAGCTGCGTGAGCAGTTCCTTTTTATTTTTTGAGGCGTGCGAGAGCAAGCTCGTAGGCATTGACTGAAATTATCACCGATACTGCCGCCACAAGCAGCAAGCCGACAATGCGGAAATCAACAGCAAGTATGAAACGGCCGGCAATATCTATTGTCGACATCCACTCACCAAAGTATGGCATAAGCAAGGTAAGGAGTGAGCCTACTACGATTCCGACAGCGGCGGCGATGGCTACGGCTATGCGGTTGCGGCGGCGCAGTGAGATATTTTCTTGCTTTACCACTTCTATGGCGTCGAGGCTGCGTTGGAGTTGGGAAAGGAATGTGAAATCCGATGGCATTTCGGGATCGAATCTATTGAATATGTCTTTTAGTTGCTTGTCGTCCATAGTCATTGTGGTGTTATAAGTCCGCGGAGATGGTTGCGACCGCGCGAGAGGTGTTGTTTGACGGCACTTTCGGAGGCGTCGACGATATCTGAAATTTCTTTGATTGAGTATCCCTGCAGATAATAGAGGAGCACAGATGTGCGCTCTTTTGGAGGGAGCTTGTCGAGGGCGGCGTAGAGTTCCTGATATCTGAACGAACCGTCGGCAGCGACGTCGGCAGAGATGTTGCCGGCAGTGTCGATTGAGTCGAAGGGCCGTGCAGAGCGGCGGTGATTTATAAATGTGTTGTAGCCGATACGATATAGCCATGCATTGAATTTGCTTTCATCCGAAAGCGAGTCGGCGGCGAGGTAAGCCTTGATATATGCTTCCTGCGCCACATCGTCGGCAAGCTGGGAGTCACCGCAACACAAGGCGGTCAGAAAGCGGCGGAACGCTCTCTGGCCGGCCTCGACATGAGCTGTGAATTGCCCGCGGGTCATCTGCTATTCGGCTTGACGGGTTGGAATATCCTTGCGGGTCACGAAATATACTATCATATAGCTGAGCCCTACGGCGAAAGCTGCACCGCCAAAAATCAGGGGTACGGTTACGGGGTCGATTGTTGTTTCGCCGGTAGAGGCATAGTTGACAATGCCCACGATGATGAGAGCCAAGCCCGAGAATGTGAAGATACATCCGCGGAGGAGGCGGAGATTAAGAATCTCGCGGGGAGTCTTCTTGGGTTTTCTGAGCGACTCGGCGAGTTTGTCGGCGTCGAGGCTGTTGTTAGTCTCGATTGCCTTGATGAGAATCTGTGCGCGCTTGTTGTCGGCGTTCATCTTGGTAATGGCCGAGATAAGAACTACAGCCATGGGAAGTAATGCACAAATGAAAATAGGAAGTAAATCGGGCATGATGATCGTTTTTATGAGTTGTTGACAATGTTTTTTCGAGATATCTCAATTATATGACACAGCCCGACAGGCAAAGGTGACATCAGCGTTAAAAAAAACAGACACCTGCATTTTTGAGGTGCAGATGTCTGTCAAGATATTTAGCGAAATGAAATATCAGCGCATTTCGAGATAAGTGATCTTATCCATGTCGCCATAGTCGAGGTTCTCGCCACCCATGCCCCAGATGAACATGTAGTTTGAAGTACCTGCGGCAGCGTGGATCGACCATTCGGGGTTCATCACGGCCTGACCTTCGTGGAGCCAGATAAGGCGGTTTTCCTGCGGCTCGCCGAAGAGGTGGCAGATAGCGTTGCCTTGGGGGATATTGAAGTAATAGTAAACTTCAACGCGACGGTCGTGGGTGTGTGCGGGCATGGTGTTCCATACCGAACCGGGCATGAGCTCAGTAAGACCCATCTGAAGCTGGCAGGGGCCTTCTTCGAGGACGTTGCTCACGATGAGCTGGTTGATGACGCGGTCGTTGCTCTCCTCCATCTTGCCGGCCTTGATAACGTTGGCTTTGATAGAGCCTTTGCGGCCATCGATGGTGATGAGCTGGGTCTTGTAAGCCTTGTGGGCGGGGGTAGAGTTGAGGTAGAATTTGGCGGGGTTAGAGGCGTCTTTCGAGGCGAAAGTCACCACTTTGCTGCCGCGGCCTACATAGAGGGCGTCTTTGAAGTGGAGTTCATATTGCTTGCCGTCGACAGTGACGATACCGTCGCCACCGGTGTTGATCACTCCGAGCTCGCGGCGCTCAAGGAAGTATTCAGCCTTGAGGGGGTCGATAGTCTCGAGGGTAACGGTCTGGCCTACGGGCACAACACCACCATAGACGAGGCGGTCGTACATAGAGTAGGTAAGGTTTACCTTGTTCTGCTCCATCACGGTGGGCATGAGGAAGCGTTTGCGGAGCTGGTCGGTGTCGTACTCCTTGAAATCTTCAGGATGAACGCCACGGAGGATAGAGTAAGATGTCTGGGCACCGGCAACGAGGGTCATAAGACCGAAAGCCAGAGCGAGAAAAGATTTCTTCATTATTATAATGGGTTATAAAATTAGCGAACTTTGGCGATGATTTCGAAAGCTTCGCGGCATTTGTTTGTGATATATGCCCAATCCTGAGCGGCTACCTTGTCTTTGGGGAAGAGCTTCGAGCCCATGCCTACGCAGTAAACGCCGGCCTTGAACCAAGCTGTGAGGTTTTCTTCGGTAGGCTCTACACCGCCGGTAACCATGAGTTTCGACCACGGCATGGGGGCGAGAAGACCTTTTACGAATTTTGCGCCGAGGACGTCGCCGGGGAATACCTTGCAGAGATCGCAACCGGTTTCCTGAGCTGCGCCCACTTCGCTGATAGTGCCGCAACCGGGGGTATAGGGCACGAGGCGACGATTGCAGATACGTGAGATTTCGGGGTTGAAGAGCGGGCCTACAACGAAGCATGCGCCGAGCTGGATGTAGAGAGCGGCTGTGGCGGGGTCAACAACAGAGCCAACGCCGAGAGCCATCTCGGGGCACTCTACGGCAGCGAATTTCACGAGCTCGCCGAAAATTTCGTGGGCGAAGTCGCCGCGGTTAGTAAACTCGAAAGCACGAACGCCGCCTTCATAGCAAGCTTTTACTACGGCTTTAGCAACCTCGAGGTCTTTGTGATAGAATACCGGCACCATTGGAGCGGCACCGATTTTGGCCAAAACGGCCTGTTTATCGAATTTTGCCATTGTAATCTTATATATATTTTAAAAGCTTATAAGTCTAACGAATAACGACCTTTACTATTATATGAGTAAGTAATTATTAATCAAACTTATAAACTTTTAAGGACTATTTGATATTAACGCTGTACGCGACCGTTTGCGCTGCCGCCTGCGAGAGCTTCCACTTCAGCAACAGAAACGAGGTTGAAGTCGCCGTTGATGGTCTGTTTGAGAGCAGAAGCAGCCACTGCGAACTCGAGAGCCTCGCCTTGGGTGGGCTTGGTGAGGAGGCCGTGGATAAGGCCGCCTGAGAAGCTGTCGCCGCCGCCTACGCGGTCGATGATGGGGTTGATATCGTAGCGTTTGCTCTGGTAAAACTCTTTGCCGTCGTAGATCATGGCTTTCCAGCCGTTGTGTGTGGCAGAGAAAGATTCGCGGAGAGTAGAGACTACATATTTGAAGCCGAATTCTTTCATCATAGCCTCGAAGATACCCTTGTATCCTTCGGCGTCGGTGTTGCCGCCTTCTACGTCAGCGTCGGGTTTGAAGCCGAGGCAGAGTTCGGCGTCTTCCTCGTTGCCGATGCATACGTCAACATATTTCATGAGGGGACGCATAATGCTCTGGGCTTTTTCTTTTGTCCAGAGTTTCTTGCGGAAGTTGAGGTCGACAGAGACAGTGACGCCATGACGCTTTGCAGCCTCGCAGGCAAGGCGTGTGAGCTCGGCAGCCTCGTCGCTGATAGCGGGGGTGATACCGCTCCAGTGGAACCAGTCGGCACCTTCCATGATAGCGTCAAAGTCGAAATCCTCGGGTTTTGCCTGAGCGATAGAAGAACCTGCGCGGTCGTAGATCACCTTAGAGGGACGCATTGAAGCGCCTGTCTCGCAGTAGTAGATACCAACGCGGTCGCCGCCACGGGCGATGTGGTCGGTGTGTACGCCATAACGACGGAGAGCGTTTACAGCAGCCTGACCGATTTCGTGGGTAGGAAGTTTGCTCACGAAGTAAGCGTCGTGTCCATAGTTGGCGCAGCTTACAGCAACATTGGCTTCGCCGCCACCCCAGATAACATCGAAATTGTCGACCTGCACGAAGCGTTTGCAGCCGGCAGGAGAAAGGCGGAGCATAATCTCGCCTAAAGTTATAACTTTCATTCTTCTGATTGTATTTTCGTTGAGTTATGTTCGATCATTAATTTCTGATTGCGCACGATGAGGATACGGTTCCAGATAGCGAGGCCAAGGGTGAGGAGGGCGAGGAATCCCGAGCCGATCCATTTGAGATAGTATGTGCACTGGTAGATAACCCAAGCCAATGGGCTTGAAGCGAAGTCGAGGGCGCCGCCTTCGAAGCCAGCGGGTATTACCACAGCGGCGTCGTCAGGGTGAGCCAAGGCTACGTCGTGGGCGGCCTGAGTGAATGCCGGGGCAAGGTTGGTGACCATGTAGAGACCCATGGTAAGGATTACGAGACCTACGATAAAGGTCTTGAACACATTACCTTTTGTATAGGGCAATACGAGGGGGAAGAGGTAGAACATGCCGGCAAGCGAGGCGAGGGGCAAGAACTGGTTGCCGGGAAGAATCACGGCAAGGAAAAGGGCGAAGGGGATGAGGATAATCGACACCACAAGAGTAGTGGGGTGACCGATTACAAGAGCGGGGGTCATGCCGATGTTGAGACCGTCGGCACCTTTGAATTTGCGTGCGATAAGGCTGCGGGTAGCCTCGCTGATAGGTTTGAGGCCTTCGATGAAGAGGACAGTGACGCGGGGGATAAGTTCCATCACAGCACCCATCTTGATACCGAGGCCGAGGATGTAGGGAATCTTATCGACGATTTCAGCAACAGAAGTGCAAGTGAGGCAACCGATTGCCACGCCTACGATCACACCCAAGAAGAGGGGCTCTCCGAGCAGACCGAATTTTTTCTTTAGGCCCTCGGCGTCAATCTCAAGCTTGTTCATGCCGGGGATTTTGTCGAGAAGCCAGTTGATAACGATTGCGAAAGGCACGAAACCGGCGCAGAAAGGCTGCGGAATCGAAATGCCATCCATATCTTTATAGAAGCGCTGGAATTTGAGGGCTGTCATGTCGGCGATCACAAGAGTGATGATGTAGCAGACGATAGCTGCAAAGAAGCCCCAAGCGAGAGAAGACGAAGCGAAGTAAACCACAGCACCGATGAAAGCGAAGTGCCAGTAGTTCCAGAGGTCGATATTTACAGTGCGTGTGGTTTTGGTGAGGAGCATAAGCAGGTTCACACCAAGGCAAACAGGGATTATGAAAGCTCCGACAGCGGTGTTGTAGGCCACCGAGGCAGCGGCGGGCCAACCCATGTCGAACACTCGCAGCTGCAGGCCGTAGATGTCTACCACGTCGTTGAGGGCGGGGCCCAGAGCCGAGGTAAGGAGGGCTGTCACGATTGACAGGCCGATGAAGCCTACACCTACTTTAAGACCGGACTTGAGAGCGTCGCCGAGTTTGATACCGATACATACACCGAGGATGGTGAAGATGATAGGCATCATCACGGCAGCACCAAGGCCTATTATATATTTAAAAACTTCTTCCATTAACGATAACGAGTGAGGATAAATGATTTCAGGCAATCAAGGGGCAGGAATTTCCTGAAAAATCCCTGCCGCCTTAGTTTGAGTTACTTATTTGGGCTGTTTGCCGATATAAGCGAGAATACCGCCGTCAACGTAGAGTACGTGGCCGTTTACGAAGTTCGAAGCCTCAGAAGCGAGGAATACTGCCGGACCCATGAGGTCTTCGGGAGTGCCCCAGCGGCCTGCGGGAGTCTTGGCGATGATGAACTGGTCGAAGGGATGGCGGCTGCCGTCGGGCTGACGCTCGCGCAGCGGAGCTGTCTGGGGAGTTGCGATATAGCCCGGGCCGATACCGTTGCACTGGATGTTGTGCTCGCCATACTCAGAGCAGATGTTGCGGGTGAGCATTTTGAGGCCACCTTTGGCGGCAGCGTATGCGCTTACGGTCTCGCGGCCGAGCTCGCTCATCATAGAGCAGATGTTGATGATCTTGCCGTGACCTTTCTTGATCATGCCGGGGATAACGGCCTTTGCGCAGATGAAAGGAGCTACGAGGTCGATGTCTACAACCTTGCGGAAGTCTTCAACGTCCATCTCTTCCATGGGGATACGCTTGATGATACCTGCATTGTTTACGAGGATGTCGACACCGCCGAATTTCTCTTCGATGTCGGCGATCATAGCCTTTACGCCTTCTTCGTCGGTGACGTCGCACATGTAGCCTGTGGCGTCGATACCGGCTTCTTTATAGTTGGCCACACCCATATCCATAGAGGCTTGGGTATTGCAGTTGAATACAATCTTAGCGCCAGCCTCGTGGAAAGCTTTGGCGATAGCGAAACCGATGCCATAGACACCACCGGTAACGAGGGCTACTTTACCCTCAAGTGAGAAGTTTACCATGATATTACTATATTTATACTTATTAGTTATGTTCGTCAATTTTTTTCATGAGTTTCACGGCGTCGACATATTGCTCGATACCTTCGGCGACACGGCGGGCGTCCTGCATTGCATGCACAACGGTTGCGGGGCGTGCGGTGACGTCGCCGCCGGCGAAGACGCCTTTGCGCGTCGTCATGCCGTAGGGCTCGTCGCGGGTAATCACATATCGCTTGTCGTCGACGTCGATGCCGGTGGTTGTTGATACGATTCGGCTTGCGGGAGATGAGCCGACAGCGAAAATCACCTTTTCGGCAGGGAGGGGGTATTCACCGGTGGGGTCGGTGATCACAATACCGTTGACCTTGCCTTTTTCGTCGGCAAGAATTTCTTTCACAGAAGTTTCCCAGCGGAATTTCACTCCTTCTTCGACGGCGTCGTTATATTCGGCCATGAGGGCGCTCATGTGCTCGATGGTGCGGTGGTAGAGGATAGTCACCTCGGCGGCGTCGAGACGCAGGGCTGTGCGGGCGGCGTCGATGGCGGTGTTGCCGCAACCGATTACAAACACACGGTCGCCCTGACGGATAGGCACCTCGTCGCGGGTGATGAGGCCTGAATTATAGAGGCTCACACGGCGCAGGAACCAAATAGCCTGACGGACAGCCTCGTAGTCGGCTCCGGGGATTGGCAGCTTGCGGGGCTTACCAGTGCCGGTGCCCATGAAAATGGCGTCGAAGCCTTGCTCGAAGAGCTGGTCGATATTGCAGTCTGGGCCGATGGTGACATTGCAGTGGATTGTCACGCCAAGCTCACAGATACGCTTGATCTCGCGGCGTACGACGGCTTTGGGGAGGCGGTATTCGGGAATACCGAACATGAGGACGCCGCCGGGTTCGGGCTCCATCTCGAAGATTTCGATTTCAAAGCCTTTGCGGGCGAGCTCGCCTGCTACGGTAAGGCCTGCGGGGCCGCTGCCGATCACAGCCACACGTCCGCGTGTCTTGGGCAGCAATTCGGGATGGGTGAGGTTCATGTCGCCGTCGAAGTCAGCGACAAAGCGCTCGAGCTCGCCGATACGGATGGGAGTGCTCTTTTTGCCCATAATGCAATTGCCTTCGCACTGACGCTCGTGAGCGCAGACACGACCGCAGACAGCAGGAAGATTGCTGCGGCGGTTGATAATGGCCATTGCATTGCCCATGTTTCCTTGCGAGAGCTCGTGAATCCAGTCGGGGATATCATTGCTCACCGGGCAACCCTTCTTGCACTGGGGCACCTTGCAGTGGAGACAGCGCTTGGCTTCGGCTATAGCCTCAACCATTGTGAAAGGCTTGGCTCCGGCTGTTTGAAATTGGTTTTCCATCAATAATATATTTTGCTTCAAGTGTCTTGCCCCGGGTGGGCAAGCTTGAGATTATATGTTTCTATCCACATTGCAAATTTACTTCATTTTTTGGAAATATACAAAATGATTTTTCTCTATCTTTGTGCACAATTCGCTCCAGAGGGTATCTTTACGGTTCACACAGGGGCAATTTTAAGTCAGAGGAGTACTCTATAATATTTTTTCACAATACATGCGGCAAAAGATTCGTACCTTTGCAGTGTGGAAAGAATCAGATGTACCGTAGAGGGCGTGACATATTTCAATTCCGAGAACGGATGGTCGGTGGTGAGGGTGCGCACCGACCCCGACGGCAAGCGCATGATCGCCACGGGCTTCATGGGTGAGCCGGCCTCGGGAATATGCCTTGAGCTCGAAGGCGAATACCGCAACGACCCTCGCTATGGCATGCAGCTTGCCGTTGAGAACTGGCAGGAGATAATGCCGCTGAGCGTGAAAGGTATAGAGGCCTATCTTGCCTCAGGCCGTATTAAAGGTATAGGCAAGGCCTCGGCGAAGGCTATCGTAAAGAAATTCGGCAAGGATACCATAGATATTCTCGACAACGATATAGAGCGCATTGACGAAGTGCCGGGCTTGGGAGAGAAGCGCCGGGCTCAGATCAAGTCCGGATGGCAGGCGCATGTGGCTATGCGCAGGGTGCTGATCGGGCTGCAGGGCTTGGGCATATCTTCAGCCTACGCCACAAAAATCTATAAGGAATATGGCGGCGACGCTCTTGAGAAGGTTAACGGCAACCCTTATCGACTTGCCGACGATATCGACGGCATAGGCTTCAAGGTGGCCGACGACATCGCCGCCGGCATGGGCTATGCCAAGAACGACCCGAGGAGAATTGCCGCCGGTGTTTTGTTTGCCCTGCATAAGTTTGCCGACGACGGACATGTATTCGCCCCTGCAGATGAACTTGCCCGCATGGCGGCCTCAATGCTCGGGATTTCAGACAACGAGGCAGCCGACGCCATAGCCGACCTATCTGCCGACAAAAAACTCGTAGTGGAAGACGGGGCCGCTTACCTGCCGATGTATTTTTATGCCGAGAGAGGAGTGGCGCGGCGTCTGCGCAAGCTTATCACCACACCATGCTATGCCGGCAAGGCGTCGGCGCCCGAGAGGGCTCCCGAGGGTATCGTTTACGACACCGTGCAGCAGGAAGCTATCGACAAGGCTCTGGCAGCCAAGGTGATGGTGCTCACAGGCGGTCCGGGCACGGGCAAGACGACCACTGTAAAAGGCATAATCTCATCATTCAAGTCAAGGAAGATGAAGATTTTGCTGGCCGCCCCTACCGGGCGTGCGGCCAAGCGCATGAGCGAGACCACGGGCATGGAGGCGTCGACGATTCATCGCCTGCTTGAATACAGCCCCTACGGCGGCTTTACGCGCGACGAGGAGAACCCTCTCGAGGGCGATGTGCTGATTCTCGACGAGTGCTCGATGATTGACCTTCTTCTTTTCAACAGCCTTGTCAAGGCCATGCCGCCACGCATGCGTCTTATTATGGTCGGCGACATTGACCAGCTGCCGAGCGTGGGGGCGGGCAATGTGCTGAGCGACATCATCAGCTCGGCGACGGTGTCGGTGGTGCGGCTGTCGCGTATCTTCAGGCAGGCTCAGGAAAGCCGCATTGTAACGAATGCCCATGCCATCAACAATGGCCGCATGCCCGACATTTCGAACGGACTTAAATCTGACTTCTTCTTTATCCACACCGACGACCAAGATATCGCACCCACGATAGTGAATCTTGTATCTGCGCGTCTGCCAAAGACTTACGGACTGAAGCCGACCGACATCCAAGTGCTCACGCCGATGTATAAGGGCGATATCGGCGCGTCGGCTCTCAATGCAGCCCTGCAGCAGGCCATCAATCCGCGCGGCGATAGCATACGCCGCGGCGAGACCCTCTACCGTCTCGGCGACAAGGTAATGCAGGTAAAGAACAATTACGAAAAGAATATCTTCAACGGCGACATAGGCTTCATAACGCTTATCGACGATGACGACGACAAGATACGTATCAAATTTGACCGGCGAGAGATAGAATATACCCTCTCTGACCTCGACGAGATAATGCCGGCCTACGCCATCACTATCCATAAGAGCCAAGGGTCGGAATTCCCTATCGTCGTGATACCGGTCACCAACCGGCATTACGTCATGCTCCAGCGCAATCTCATCTACACCGGCATTACCCGCGCCAAGCAGATATGCGTGCTCGTGGGCAATGTACGAGCCTTGAGCTATGCCGTTGACCGCCAGCTGATATGCTCGCGCAACTCACGACTGGCCGAGCGTCTGCAAAAATAAAAAAACCGCACCGCAGCCTGCGCCGCGGTACGGAAGTATTTTTCAAGAAACAGTGTTTTATTCGGGGCGGGAGAAACCGTCTTTGTTGCAACGTTTTGTCATTGCTTCGATACGCGACTTCGTCTCGGGATGAGAAGAGAACATCTTCTGCACGTAGCTCGATTGAGCACCGGCTTCCTGCTCCATCTTCATCATCTTCTCGAATGCCATAACCATGCCCCAAGGATTTCGGCCATTTGCGACAAGGAAATCATAGCCGCAGTTGTCGGCTTCTTTCTCCTGCTTCTGAGAATATTTTGCGTCGACAAGGCTTGTGGCGAGGCTACCGAGCTGCGAGTCAGAGAGCTTGGCAGCTACACCGCCGGCAGCCGACACGGCGTCTTTGGCAGCACCGGTAAGGAGCTGGGTGCGGAAAGCATTTTTGGAGTGGTGCTTGAGCACATGGCCGATCTCATGACCGATAATGCCCATGAGTTCGTCGTCGTTCATGATGTCCATCAGCGAGGAGAAGACGCGCACACTGCCGTCGGGGCAGGCGAAAGCATTGATGTCGATAACATCGTAGACCTTGAAATTCAGAGGTATCCCATCGGCGTCGGTGACACCTTCAGTAAGTTTTTTGAGACGTACGGTATAGGGGTTGTCGTCGGGGAGCACAGGGTTATGCTCGTCCATCCAGTCGACAGATTCTTTAACGTAGGCAGCCATTTCGGCGTCGGTCAAAGTGAGAGCCTTGGCAGCTTTAGCAGCTCCACCAATAGCCTTGTTCAAGTTGAATTGCGCCGATACCGACACAACGGCAGCGAGGCACAGAATTGTCAAAAATATCTTTTTCATTGCTTTTGGTTAGAATTACACTGCAAAATTACTGATTTTTCACGAAGCTTCATACATAATGTACGATTTAATTCATATTCTATAGCTCAAAATTTGTGTCTTTGCCTGATTGTAGTTAACTTTGCTCCCGTATAAAAACCGATCACAATGAAAAAACTCTACTTACTGATTCTCACCGCTGCCATGGCACTGAGCGCAAACGCTTTCAGCCCAATGGGAGAGATGAACACACGTCGACAGACGCCTGTATTTGACGGCCAGACAGTCACAGTCAACCGGCCCGCGCTTGGCAAACCGCTTCCAAAGAAAGTGCAGAGCCGCGTGCAAATGCCTCAGCCAATGACAGCTCAGGAAGTACAGGGTGCGTATATCTTCAGCTTCATGGGCTTTGTAGGAGCAAGTATCGACCTTACCCTTTACACCCCCGGCGACATCTCCATCGCAGCTGTCGACGACACCAATGTAAGCATAGGCCCGTTCTATTGGAATGTATATTTCGACGGTGTATTCGACCGCGATACGCAGACCATCACCCTCAAGGCCGGGCAGGAAAAGCCAATCATAGGCAATCCAAGCCCCGTGAACCTCACCATTTATTCTCTCAACGACATGACCGGCGCCAAGGAAGACGTGGTGCTCACCATCGACGCGGCCAACCATCTTATCAGCTGGGAGTCGTCGAGCACTGTTGTTGAAATAGCACAAGTTGGCAGGGATGTGGCCGCAGCTACAATCATGGGTATCTATCTTGATTATGCCAACACCTACATGTCGAGCTACGATGTCAACGCCCGCGGTGGCCTTGAAGGCCCCTACATGAGCCTGCTGTGGGTAGAGCCTACCGCAAGCGGCAAAATCGCCGTAACCAATTTCTGCGACGCCGGCGCCCTGAGCACCATAAATCTTGAGGTAGACAATGCAAACCGCACGGCAAGCGTCACCGACGGGTACTATGCCTCGGAGCTGAAGCTGTGGCAACTCGATAGTGCTTTCAGCCCCGTGTCAAGCACTGTCACATTCGAATCGGGAATATACGACGCCGATGATATGGCCGGCACGGAAGAGCGCCTCGCATTGAAAAACAATGGCGTGGGAGCTCTCACATCCGACAAAAAGCAAGGTTACAAATTCGCCGACATCCAGATACTCATGCCCTACAATCCCTTTACCACCGGCATTGAGGAAGTGAGCAGCGACAATGCCGAGGCAGAATACTATAATCTCCAAGGCGTACGCGTGGCAAACCCGGAGAAAGGTCTGTATATCGAGCGCAAAGGAAACAACACCCGAAAAGTAATACTTTAACGAACATCCCTGAAAATGAAAAAACTAAGTTTGGCTCTCGCAGCCTTCGGCCTGTCGCTGTCAGCTGTAGCACTCGACAAGCCCCAAACAGCCAAAGACATCGAAGGCCTTTACTATATGGAAGGTACCATCAATGAGCAAAACACCGGATGGTATAACCGCAATATCGGCGCTGTGACAATCTCATCTACCGAGGAAGGTACGCTGAAAATCAACAACTTCGTATACCGCGGTCTGAGCTTCGAGGTGGAATTCGACGCTGCCAAGCAGACAATCACCATACCTACGGGTCAGTCGGCAACCGACAGCAATCTTACCGACCTCACCGTATATCAATACAGCTACAATACGCGTCAGGCCACTCCGGTGGTATTCAATATCGATGTAGAGCACCGTACACTGCTCTTCAACGGCGTATCCGGCTCGACCGTAAATGAGGTCATAACCCTCGCAATGCCCGGCATGAGCCCCGGCACCAATACTGTCGCCAACATCGCAATGGCTTATATGTGGTTTACCAACAGCCAGATGCAGACCCGCACCTTGGAGCAATACAACGACGGCTCGAGCACTGCATATCCTATTTGGGTAGAGCTCAAAGACGGCAAGCTTATTGTCGACAACTTCGCCGGCAACGGCTTCTGGAGCTATCCCGTTACTTTTGAGCTTGACAACACCAATCATTTCGCCTACGCCAAAGACCAAGTGATAACCGTAAAAGACAATCTCAAATACTATCTCTGGAGTTCGGCCGACGGCTACCTCGAAGATACCGAAGTAGGTTTCGCAGGTGCTGAGGTTGAAGGTGAAGACGGCTGGTGGGCTCTTACTTCGGGCGGCACAATCGGCATACTGAACGAGAAATACACCACAACCAATCCGCCGACAACAACCAACTACGACAAATTCTTTATCGAGGCCATGATATTCCTGCCCTTCAATCCTTTTACCGAAACAAGCGGTGTGGGCGCTATCGAGGCTGATGAGAATGCACCTGTGGAGTATTTCAATCTTCAGGGCGTGCGTGTAGAGAATCCTTCGAACGGCATTTTTATCCGCCGTCAGGGCTCTGAAGTTACCAAAGTAGCTGTCAAATAAACTTTGATTATGAAAAAATATATCCTTATCGCTATAATGGCGCTCGTTGGTATCTGCGCCAACGCGCAGTACCGCTATTATGCCGGTGGCACACTTGGCTTCTGGCACAGCACTCAGAATGACGTTTCCACAAACACATTCACCATCTTGCCCGAGCTCGGCATGAGCCTTGACGAGCATTGGGGAATAGGCACGACAATCGGCTATTCGCTAAATCGTATCAACGATCTCGATATCACCTCCCATCTCTTCGAGTTCAACCCCTACGCCCGCTACACCTATTTCCGCACCGACAACGGGCTGCTCAATCTCTTCGTTGACGGCACTGTAGGTCTCGGTCTCGGCCACACCACTGACTCGGGTACAGCCTGCACATGGCAGATAGGTGTGACTCCCGGTATCGCCATCAATCTCTCCGACCGCTTCTGTATTGCCGGCCATGTGGGATTCATCGGCTACAAAGGCGCCAACAACGCTGCCAAAGCCGGCGGACATGCCGAGGAAGGTGGCATACTCCTCAACGGCCAGAACCTCACTCTGAGCTTCTATGTGAATTTCTAAACCTTTCTGCATAATGGGATAGCGGGTCGTCCGGGATACCGGACGACCCGCTATCGTATTCTTATACAATTACCTTTTGAGAAGCGCCCGTGCCTCGGCACGGCCTCACAATACAGACAATCCGGACTATTCCTCTGCCGGTTCGGGCTTGGTGATACGGATGAGTTCGAGGCGGTTGGATGATTTCTTGAGGATGTCGAAGCGGAGCGGGTCGATCATCACTGTCTCGCCTTGTGCGGGGATTGTTCCGGTGGTATGGAGCAGGTAGCCGGCTACGGTCTGATAGCTGTCGTCTTCCGGTATCTCGAAGCCAAAGCGCTCGTTGATATCGGCAATCTCGCAGCGACCGGAGAATTCGAAGATACCCGGAGCTACCTCTCGTGCGATAAGGCCTGAATTATCGTGCTCATCCTCGATATTGCCGCATATTTCTTCCATAAGGTCTTCAAGGGTAAGCATGCCAGCTGTGCCGCCGAACTCGTCAATAACAATCGCTATCGAGCGTTTCTGCTGCAGCAGACGGCGCATCATGGTGTTGGCCATGAGATTTTCGGGAGTATACAGCACCGGCTTGATACGGGTCTTCCAATCTACCACCGGGTCAAACAGCTCACTCACATGTATATAGCCGAGTATGGTGTCGATATCGTCGCGGTAGACTATCACCTTTGAGCGGCCGGTGCTTGTAAAGAGCTCCACGAGCTGCTCGCGTGTGCCGGTATCTACATTGATGGCTACGATTTCATTGCGCGGTATCATACAGTCGCGCACATGGGTCGAAGAGAAATCGAGGGCATTGCGGAATATCTTCACCTCATTCTCAACCTCCTGCTTCTGCTCTTCCATATCGTCGATGGTCTCCTCGATATAGTCGTTGAGGTCACCGATAGATATAAGGTGCATTTTCTTGTCCGCGTCTTTTACGCCGACAAGGCGCATGAGGGTGCGCGAGAGCCACGAAGTAAAGGCCGATATCGGATAAAGCACGATGTAGAACAGATACATCGGCAATGCCATGAATTTGAAAGAGTTGTTGGGGTTGATACCGAAGATTGTCTTGGGCAGGAACTCGCCTGTAAGCAGTATCACAAGTGTAGATATCAGCGTCTGGCCGAAGAGTATAAACACCTCGTTGTTATATACCTGAGCGAGCAGAGGCTCAATGAGCGCGGCCGCTCCCATACCGTATATCACAAGCACCACATTGTTGCCTACAAGTATGGTGGAGATAAACAATTCGGAGTGGGAATAGAAGCGGTTGATTATCCGGCCAATGAAGCCGCCCTTGTTCACGTCGAGCTCCACACGCACGCGGTCGGAGGTCACAAATGCCATTTCCACGCCGGAAAAAAGAGCCGACAGAATGAGCGATACAAGAGTTATGCTAATCCACACAGAGGGGTCTGATACACTCATTATCTATTATATTTTTTTTAATTTTACAGGTTTAACTTTGTGGCCGTTGACGTATTTGGGCTGCGTGTCGGCCTCAGCCTCCCGCGCGGCTGCACTCGGGCGCTGACGGGGCTGGCGGCGCGCGGCGCGCGTGCTGTCGGTGGCGGCGGTATCGGCTGCGGCAGAGCTTTCTTTCTCCGGCCGCTCTACAGGGAGGATAGCCGTAGGACGGTTGACGGTATAATAAAGCATACTTTGGTCTGACTCAAAGCCATAGCCCTCTATTATACGGTCGGTGCGGACGATATGGATAAAGGAGTCGGAGTAGATTTTGCGCGCGTTCTGATCCCAGAAGAGCTGCTGGGTGAGAAAGGAATCGGCCTCGGTGTTTACCATCACCACATTTCCGTCGAGCTGCCAGAGGCGTTTGCGCGAGAAGTATATGGCCGAGTCGCACACGACATTGGCCGACGGCTGCATTTCGAGGTCATACTGCTGCAGCTCAAGGCCTTCGGGAAAGCGCCAGAATGGTTCTTCGGCGTCTTCGAACATCAACCACGCCGGCGCGGTGAGATGGTAGCGGGTATAGCCGGAGTCGCTTATGAGGGTCGACACGTCAGAGGTGGCCATGGTAGGCGTTGTCATCCCATCGCCTACATTGGGCACATAGCGCTTCTGCTCCTGCCCGCAGCCACATAGTAATGTAGCCGCAATCCAGCTAAGGACCGCGGCTGCAGGAAAGGCCAGCATTGACCTTTGCTTACGTCTTAGTATAGTTTGCTCTGCTGGAACCACATCTCGTTGAAATTGACTCCGATAGTGATGCTCAGATAGTTCTCCTTGATAAGGGGATTCGGATGTGCCTGACGGTGCATCCATTCTATGCCAAGGTTTACTGTAGTCTTGAACTCGGGCACGGGGAAGCCGAAACCGGCTGTCACGCCGTACTCGCGGAGCTGATTGCCGCGGAGTTTGAGATAATCATCCGACCAATATGCGCCAAGACGATAATTTACGCGTTTGAAATACGAGCCGCGGAAGTCGGGGACATATTGCAGGCCGAGGGCATATTTGCTGCGGTCGGCATAGCTCTGCATTGATTCGGCGCCTTCTTCGTAGCGGTATTTGGCTTTGCTCCAAGGCTGGTAGGTGTAGTCGAACTCTACCATCACACGGCGACCGAACTGATAGTTGACGCCTGCGCCCCATGTTTCGGGCAGAGAGTAATTACCTTTGAGTTTATGCTCGTCGGAGAATTGGGGCTCTGAGTCGAGAGCGGTGTCGTAGTAAACCGAGCGGCCGGTGCCGAGAAGTGTCTTGCCGGGGCTGTAGGTAAGGCCGAATGTGAGGCGGTCGCCGGCAACGGGGGCTACCGAATATTGGGCACCGAAGGTCACATGGTAGTCGCGCACCTGCAATTGACGCTGGAAGAGAGCGCTTTGGGTTGACGAAAGGGCGGCGTAGGTCTCGTTGATGATTGTGCCGAAGAGATATGAAAAGTTGAAGCCTATGGTGAAGCCTTTGAAGGGACGGCCGGCCACACCGAGATAAAGTTCGTTGAGACTGCCTGAGCCTTGACGGGAGTCAATGCCGTTTTCAATCTGGCTGCCGAAAGAATAGCCCACCGAAGAATAGGGCACAAGGCCTACAGAGCCGCCCATGTATTTGCCCAAGGGGAACTGCATAGTCACGTAGTCGAGACCGCCGCCAAACTGGTTGTCTTTCACGCGTGTGCCGTTCTGGTCTTCGTTCTGCCACATCATTGTGGCGTCAATGCCCATGTCGAAAAGGAATGTGAGCGAGTCCATGGCGGCATACGAGGCGGGGTTCATGGCGTTGATCTGGCGTCCGGAGTTCATGGCGTAGCCAACACCGCCCATCGCACGCTGGGTAGAGGTTGCACGGTCGCGGAGTACGCCTAATCCGTAGGCTGAATATGGGGTCATGGTGCCGTTCTGCGCCACGACAGGAGCAACGGCGATTATTGCCAAGGCAAGAATAAGCGCTATTCTGCTAATTTTCATCTTTAATAATGCTGTAGAGACCCTTATGCACAAGATAGGGGTCGTGGATATAGTCGAATGTGAGAATGTTCTCGTTTACAAGCAATTCGGCGCTGCCACCGGTGAGCACAGCCAATGCCTTGTGGCCGGCTGCGGCATGGTAGTAGGCAAGCTCGGCGGCGATTCCACGCACGGCGCCGCTGCGCATGGCTTCGGCCGTTGTCTGTCCCCACAGGGGCACATCGCCGCCTTGGGCCGACACTGCCGGCAGGGCGTCGGTAAATGCCGCGAGAGCACGCAGGCGAAGGTCGAGACCGGGGGCTATGTTGCCGCCGACATAGCGGTCGCCCTCAACGAATTCGTAAGTGACGGCGGTGCCGATGTCCGACACGAGCAGCGGGCGGTTGTGACCGGCGAGATATCTCGCGCCAAGCACTACGGCCACACGGTCGGCCCCGAGGGTGTCGGGCGTACGGTAGGCGATGGTGATGGGCATTGGGGTGTGCGCGGTAAGCTCTATCACCCGCGGCGACAGGCCTTCGAGCGAGGCGGCGTCGTCGGCATGCTCGGAAGCCACCACCGTACACCAGCAGATGGCCTCGAAATGCTCGCCGGGCTCGAGGAGACGCTGCTCCATGGCGCGCACCAAATCGCCGGCAGGCAGGCTCTCATCGCCCTTGAGGGTATCGAGAAGCTGTCCGTCGATGCTCCACGCGGCGGCCTTGATGGCCGTATTGCCACGGTCTATGGTGAGTTTGGCTCGCATAATGTGGCAAAATTACAAAATCGCGCGCAATTGAGGGCTATATTAGCAATTATATTTTGTTAAAATTGCATGTTTTGCCGTGCGAAGGTGATTCTGAATGTTGTCAGGCGGCTCGCGGAGTCGCTTGTGAGTGTGAATGTTGCCTTGTGGGAGCGCAGGATGTCGGCCACGAGCATGAGCCCGAGGCCGCGGTCGGGGCGCTTGGTGGAGAAAAATGGCGTGAAGAGCCGCCGGGCGTTGGCTTCGCTTATTCCGGCGCCGTTGTCGATGATTTCGATGCCTTGTGTGTCGGTGCGGATTGTGATAAGGCCGGAGGGCTTGGAAGCTATGCTCTCGGCCGAGTTCTTGACAATGTTGACCATCACGCGCTCCATGAGCATGACGTCGATATTGGCAAAGAGGCGGAAGTCGGGTGCCGGCTCAATGCGCAGTTCTATGTTGTCGGGCAAAGCCGCAGCAAGGCTTGGCCTCAGGCTTTCGAGCCACTCGCCTACATTTGTAAGCACGGGCTCGGGGGCGGGGAGCTTGACAATGTCGGCGTAGGAGCGCACGAATCTCACCAGATTGTCGCAGCTCTTGCAGCTGCCTTCTACGGCGGCGGCCGTCATGGCGTCGGTGCCGGGAAGCTCGGCAAGGGTGGAGAGGACCGACATCACGCTGCCCATAGTGTTGTTCACCTCGTGGCTGATGGTGCGGATTGTCTTGTTGAAAAGCTGCTTTTCGGCCTCGACAATCTCATCGGTAATGCGCTCGGCGATATAGAATGTGCGCCGGAAACCGGAGTCCATAAACCATAGCCGAGAGCAACGTATGATATGCGAGCCCGAGAGCCTGAGAGTGACCGACTCGCCGGGGGCAAGAGCCTCGACTGAGGCAAGCACGTTGTCGTCGACAAGCGAGGTCCATGCGTTGTTGCTCTCCACGATATTGCCCTTGAAGTCGCACACGGCGATACCTGTCGGCGACACGGCGATGAGGTGCGAGAGAAATCGCTCCTGCTCGCGGGCCTTGAGGCGCTCGGTCTTCATGGCCTCCATCATGCCGTTGAACATTTCCACCACCTTGTCGGCGTCAGGCTGTCCCACCCGCCTGAGTTTGCTGCTGAAATCCTGCGCGCGGAGAAGATAGATTCCGTTCTGCACCGCTGCAAGGGGTTTCGATGTCGAGAGGTAGCCTGCTATCGCCGATAAAGCGGCCACGACAGCTGCCGCTGCGGTATATAGGCGCGGAACGCTGAAATACAGGCCTGCGACTATGGCGGCAAGCGACAAGAGGGTAAGGGCAAGGAATATTCTGCAGCGTATCATCACAATCCGAATTTTTCAAGACGCCGGTAGAGCGACTGGCGCGTAATGCCGAGTTGCTGCGCGGCTTTGGCCACATTGCCCTCGCAGCGACGCATGGCCTCGATGATGGCTTTGCGCTCTACGTCGTCGAGGGTGTCGATACGCTCTGCCTCCTGTCGTGCTTCTTCAGCGCCGGCAAGGGCGCCGCGGATCTTGGCGATGAGGTCTTTGTTGTTCCACGGCTTGGTGATGTAGTCGCCGGCACCGAGGCTCATAGCTTCTACGGCCATTGGCACCGTGCCCCATGCAGTAATCAGTATCACGGGCATGTCGGGGCGCAGTATGCGCACCTTGCGCAGCATTTCAATTCCTTGCCGGCCGGTGCTTGAGAGCGTAAGGTTCATGTCGAGAATGAGCAGCGATACCTTGGGGTCGCGCACGGCCTGCAAGGTTTCTTCTTCATTGCCCACGGCAAGACTTTCTAAGCCGGCATGCTTCAATGCCAGGCCTATCGAAAGTCTTACTGCGTTGTCGTCGTCTGCTATGAGTATCATCACTATGCAAATGTAGTGATTTTTATTGGTCTGACAAGGCGTAGGCCGGGTCTACTTTTACTGCCTTGCGGGCTGGTGCCCATATTCCGGCGATTATCAAGAGCGCCATCACTACCGTCGCCCCGACTGCACCGGCGATATATATGCTGGGGCTGACCTCGATGTCAAGCAACTGTGAATGAAGCTCACTGCGAAGCAGATAGGCGGTAAACGGCACTGACAATACTGCGGCAATGACAAGCAATACCAAGCCTTCGCCGATAAAGCGGCGGAAGATGTCGCTGTCGGTGGCGCCGCTTACCTTGCGGATGGCTATCTCGCCGGCGCGTTGCTGCGTGCGGAACCAGAATGTGCCCAAGAAGCCAAGAAATATCACAAGCAGCAGGAAAAAGGCACTCGTGGTGGTATTGCGGATCATCTGGTTGGCTTCGAGATTTACTCTCTCCCGCATGGTTTCGAGGCTCACAACTTTGTAAAGCGACACGTTGCCGAATTGTCGGCGACCGCTTTCGATTGATTCCTCAAACTTATCGGCCATTCCCGGCTTGACGCGTATCATTAAATTTTCATAGTACTTACCGGGAGTAAGGCCATGATACATCACAGTTGCCTTTACCGGTTCGTAATCACTGCGGCGTATCGTGCTTGCCACGCCTCCGACATGATAATATACTGTGTCGCCGAAGCCAATGAAAACATTTTTGCCTACAATTTCATTCGGATCAATCTCATCAGGGTTCCACATATACCGGCGCTCTCCCGCTCCAAGCAATATTTCGCCTCGCTCAAGAATTTGGGCAAGCTGGTCGGGTGTTTCGCCATTGGCGCCCTCCATGCGCATTATGCGTATCTGTTCCGGCGACAATTCCCGGCGGTTGATTGAAATCATGTATGTAGTGTCTTCATCTTCTATACATAGTGTATTACCATGGTATCCAAGCGAATATGGAGTGCTGTTACTTCCGGCGACTCCGGCGCTCTCCACGTATGGATTATTGCGCAACTCGGCAAGGAGCATTTCAAAATCGCTGAATTTGGATGAGTTGCCCGTATACGGAGTATATTCGGGTGAGTCTTCATCTATCAACTCAGTATAGCCCATATAAGTATCAGCCACATCGTAGCCTTTAGGAGCGCTGTGCAGTTCGTAGATTTGAAACAGTATGCCGAAGAGAAATTGCATTACCACAAGGACTATCAGCAGCTCAATTACAAGCCATACGTTTGTGCGCCACTCTGTGAGCATTTGCGCTATAAGTTTTCTTTTCATAATCATTTGGTATTGATGGCTTCAACCGGATCTATGCGTGCGGCCTGCCATGCCGGTATCGACGCACTGATGATATTGAGTACAAAACAGATAAGGAGCGCCGACAGCACCGTTCCCCAGTTGAGAAGCGCGCTTAGAGCCGGACGCAGGTTCTGACCTACGTTTTCGTAATTTTCATAAAGTCCTGTGTAGGTTGCTGCGAAAATTATTCCGGCCACAAGCCCGATTACGCCTCCGATGGCCGTGACGAGGAAATTCTCTCCGACAATCTCAGCTACGATACGCATACGCGTACATCCGTAGGCCCGCCGCACACCTATCTCGTTGACACGTCGGCGAAGACGGCTGTGGAGCATGCCGCTCAAATTAATTGCCGGCACAATCAGTAGAATAGCATAAAACATCCATCGCAAGAGGCGGAGGTGCTCGGTTGTTGGAGTCGTATTTGAATAAATCTGTCCTGCGGCCATTACTTCTTGAGAATATGGCTGCTCATGATAGATAGGTTTCAGTTGCTCCGCCTCGAGCTTTGTTTCAAGGACGCCATAGCGGCCTTTGACCTGTCGGCGGATATCTTCGAAATCAACACCGTCTTTTATCAGCAAGGCTGCTGAATACTGCCCCATTATATCTCCATGCCAATTTGGTTTCGCCGGGTCATTGGGGCCTGTCACTCTGAATAGTTCACCGGATCCTGTTGTGGCAAGAGGTGAGCTGTCCGCCACGACTCCGACAACTCTATACTCATGATGGTCTACTATTATTGTTGAATTGACGCAATCAGTTCTTCCAAAAGCTCGTCGGGCGGTTGACTCCGAGAGTATCACCACCGGCAGTAGTGACTGCGACTCCGCTTCGGTAAAAAACCTTCCTTCAATCAATTTATGATCGAAAATATTGAAGAAATTATGATCAACAAACCGTCCCAAGACTTCAATTACCTTTGAGGTTGAGCCCTTGACTTTCATTGGCTCCGTCTCTTTACAGAAATAAGAAACGGTTTCAACGCCATCAATACTGTCATATAGAATTCTGGCGCTTTCAAAACTTAATTCGCTCGACATAGAACTTCCCTTGTCGAAGCTCTCAACATGCAAATTCATCCCTACCAACAATCTGTCGCGGCAGCTCTCAGGGGGATAAGGTGCTACGCTTACTCTCTGCATCATCACCACCACCATGATAAGAAATATCGAGATGGCTGTTGCCAAGAGAGTCACCCAGCCGATTACAGGCTGCGTGCGCAGGTCATAAAATATCTGAATCAGTTTTTCTTTCATAGCGCTCACCCTATTATCCTGCCATCGAAGAAGCGCACTATGCGGTCGGTCTCAGCGGCCTGAGCCTCATTGTGAGTCACCATCACGATGGTTGTTCCGTCTTCCTTATTCAATTTATGCAGCAATGCCATAACCTCGGCTCCCATCTTGCTGTCGAGATTGCCGGTAGGTTCGTCGGCAAGCACTATCGACGGCTGCCCTACTATCGCACGCGCAATAGCCACGCGCTGGCATTGACCGCCCGAGAGCTGGGCAGGCAGATGTTTGATACGGTGCGACATCTCAAGGCGCTCAAGCACGGCCTCTACCCTCTCCTTGCGCTCCCGTGAGGAAAGACCGCCGCGATACACCAACGGCAACTCCACATTTGCTGCCACCGTAAGCGAAGGAATGAGATGGAAACTCTGGAATACGAAGCCGATATTGCGGTTTCGGAAATGCGACAAGGCCGTGTCGGCCATCTTGCTGCAGTCGGTGTCGGAGATCATGACGCTGCCCGTAGTCGGCTTACTGAGCAGACCGATGATATTGAGAAGTGTAGACTTACCGCAGCCGCTCGGCCCCATGATAGAGACAAACTCGCCCCGGTTGACATCTAGATTGACATTTTCCAAGGCTGTAGTCTCAATCTCCTTGGTGCGAAACACCTTGCTGATTTGATTCAATGAAATTAACGACATAATAACAAATTTAAAACACCCCAAAATAACATCAAAAACAAATAAAAATCAAGCCCCACTGAAAATCAAGTAATTAGAGAGCTGCAAGTGTCCAAAATCGTACAAGAAGCAAGAGTAAATCAGCTAAGATAGCTATAATAGATAAAATAGCTAACCACCGGCAACTGTAAGCAAAAAAAAGCCCCGGAGGCGTGTGCCTTCGGGGCTGAGAGGGGGCGGTTACCTACT
>CAJTWH010000025.1 GCA_910579995.1 uncultured Muribaculaceae bacterium
GGAAAGCAGACAGATAAGTTGGGTGACCTTTACTTTTTAGAGGAAAGTTACGAAACAAATCTTAAAAATCAAATATCACAGGATTCGTTCGGTGGCTTGGGCAATAAGTATGTGCCGATCTGCGTTAATTATTATTACAAAGGATTGGAAGATATGCAAACGTGTAAGCCGAATTTTTTGTAATTTTGTAAATTAATTGACACCAAAGAAAAATGAAATATTACCTTTTACTTGCCCTGTTATTGCCATTCTCTGCATTGGGAATAGAATTTGAAGGAGCTTCGCAAAAGCCTGTAGAAGTCAAGGCAGAGGCTTCGTCCGGTCTGAACGGCATATATGTGGTGGCTGATACTTACGGCATGTCGATGGTATATACAGCCGGATCGTCGACGGGCGAGGTAGTTTGTAAGAAATATTCGCGGATGGGAGCCTCGTATGCCGAGGAGATTTCATCGCGCCGCGACGGGGCTAAGGTGACGGTATCGTGCGAGCCCGGAGATATGGGCTATGTATTTGAAGAAAACGGCCGCTCGCAATATTTCTGGATTATAAATTATGCCGACCATTTTCTCGACCTCGAGGCAATCAACCTTTCGGCAGAGCAGGATTGCGACCGCACCCATTTCGACTTCACCGGAAAGGCAGCAGCGCTTGAGGCCTTCTCGCCGCTCGGCCGCAGAATTGTGGTGAGCCGTGATCTTAAACTTGAATACTCCACGCTGAGTTTCGATGAGGAGAGTTTCACTTACCGTCAGGAAAGAGCGACAACCACTCTCGACGGTATTGAATCGACATTCAGCGTTGACGCACCTTTGTGCGATACATCATTCGAGCTCACCGGCGACCGTTTCCTGCAAGCATGGGGGCAAGAGCAGAGCGTGGAATCAGCGACGTTCACCACCCTTAATGTCGCTGCCGAGACCCGTGCCACCCAAGCCGAGCGCAACAACGACAATGAACAGCGCGTAGAAGCCGAGCTTGGCGGGTCTGCTCCGGTTGACATCACTTTCGAGGCCGCAGTAAGCGACGCCGCTATTTTCGCCGAATGGCAAATCTCGCGCATGGCCGACTTCTCGGATGTGATAAATTCGTTCAGCGAACATGAATTTACATATACCTTTACCGAACAAGGTACTACCTACGTTCGTTTTACAGCCAACAACGCCGACGGCACATGTCCGTTTGAGGGCGATGTTTATCAGGTTATGATAGGTGAGTCGAAGCTTGATATCCCCAATGCGTTCTCACCCGGAACATCGCCCGGAGTAAACGACGAATGGAAGGTGAGCTATAAATCGCTCGTGTCGTATAAATGCACTATAGTCAACCGCTGGGGCAAGAAACTCTTCGAGAGTGACAACCCTGCCGAGGGCTGGGACGGAATGATCGGAGGCAAACCCGTACCTGCGGGAGTATATTTCTATGTAATCAAAGCCGTCGGTGCCGACGGGGTAAAATATAACAAAGCCGGTGATATCAATGTGATAGGCTTCAAAGACAACACCACCAATTCAAACAATACAGATACAGAATGATGAATATAAAGATATTAGCACTCACTTTTCTTGCCGTTGCGCCGCTTGCGGCTGCCGGTCAGACCTCGTCGCAGGTTTTTGCGCAGGTATATTCGCCCAATGTACCTGAATCGGTAAAACTGTGCGGCAAAACATACGACCTTGACCGGACCGACATGTATGAGCGCTTCGACCGCGAGCTTAGTTCGATAGTATATACCCATGGCACCACCATGCTGATAATCAAGCGAGCCAACAAATACTTCCCCGAGATGGCGCCGATATTGCGTGCCAACGGGGTGCCTGAAGATCTGCTGTATCTTGCCTGCATAGAAAGTTCGCTTAATCCGCGAGCCTACTCCGGCGCCAAGGCCGCCGGCTTCTGGCAGTTTATAGCGTCGGCAGCCAAGGAATACGGACTGGAAGTCAACGATGAGGTTGATGAGCGATATAACATAGAAAAGGCCACTGCCGCAGCATGCCGCTATCTTAAAAAAGCATACTCCAAATATGGCGACTGGCCCTCGGCTATGGCCTCGTATAACGGCGGTATGGCCCGTGTGTCGCGCGAGCTCGACGCTCAGGATGTTGACACTTCACTCGACCTTTATCTAACCGAGGAGACCACACGCTATCCATATCGTGTGATGGCGATGAAGACGGTGATGGAAAATCCGCCCAAATATGGTTTCCGTCTGCGCGACGATCAGCTCTATCAGCCCGAAAAATACAAGACAGTAGAAGTCTCCGGCCCGGTTGACGATTGGGCTGCATGGGCTAAAGCTCAAGGGATAAACTACTCGATATTGCGCGAGGCGAATCCTTGGATACGCGCCAAAAAACTCACCAACAAGACCGGTAAGACCTACAAAGTGCGAATACCCGAAGCCAAATCACTTTCGCGCAAGAACGCCGGCACCACAACCTATAACCAAGCTTGGACTATAAAATGAGCAGACACGACGATATGATCCCGGTTGCCGATGACGGTACTCAAGGTTGTATTGACGTTATCGGTGCGCGGGTAAACAATCTCAAAAATATTGATGTGACGATACCGCACCAGTCGCTGACAGTTGTCACCGGCCTCAGCGGCAGCGGTAAGTCGTCGCTCGCATTCGACACAATCTTTGCCGAGGGGCAGAGGCGCTATATCGAGACTTTCTCTGCCTACGCCCGCAATATGCTCGGAAAACTTGAGCGCCCTGAGGTTGACCATATCTCGGGTCTGTGTCCTGTGATAGCGATTGAGCAGAAGACTGTCAACCGCAATCCTCGAAGCACGATAGGCACCACCACTGAGGTCTATGACTTCCTCCGACTCCTTTTTGCGCGTATAGGCAAAGCCAAGAGCTATGTGTCGGGCGCGGAGATGGTGAAGTATACCGACGAGAAAATCGTAGACCTTATCATAGAGAAATACGCGGGGCGCAAACTCTATATCCTCGCGCCGATGGTGAAAAACCGCAAGGGCCATTACAAGGAGCTCTTCGAGCAACTTACGCGCAAGGGCTTCCTCAATGTGCGCGTCGACGGTAAACTGATGGAAATCTCTCCCGGCATGAGGCTCGACCGCTACAAGAACCACAGCGTGGAGCTTGTGATAGACCGCCTTAAGGTCAATGATAAAGACCGCGAGCGCATACTTGCGTCGGTAAACAGCGCCCTTGACCAAGGCGACAAAGAAATGCTTGTATGCGACGCCGACACCAATGAGGTAGCTTATTACAGCCAAGAGCTTATGGACCCGGTGTCGGGTATTTCTTACCATGACCCGGCCCCACATAATTTCTCGTTCAACTCTCCGCAGGGAGCATGCCCGTGCTGCAAAGGTCTTGGCTATGTCAACCTGATCGACCGCGCCAAGATTGTGCCGAATGAGAAACTGAGCATACACGGCGGTGCACTTGTGCCATTAGGCAAATATCGCGAAACGCTGATTTTCCTTCAGATACGCGCTATCCTTGAAGCCAACGGCTATAATATCAAGACTCCGTTTGAAGAATTGAGCGATGAGGTTGTAGATGAGATTTTCAACGGCAGCACGTCGGTGCCTCGACTTGCCGACAGCACATACTCGGGTATGGACTATTTCAGAACCTACGACGGTCTGATCAAGTTTATAGAGCAGAATGCTGATGAAGACGGCTCTTACCAAGAGAAGAAATGGAGCGGGCAGTTTGCCACCCGCACCGTGTGCCCCGAGTGTAAGGGCGCACGTCTGAACAAAGAAGCGCTCCATTTCTATGTCGACGGCAAGAATATCGCCGAGCTGGCAGCTCTCGACATCGACGCTCTCTCGCAATGGGCAGACTCAGTGCTTGAGCGTCTCGACAACCGCGACCGGAAGATAGCGGGCGAAATCATAAAGGAGATATCCACCCGTCTGCGTTTTCTTGTTGATGTTGGCTTGAGCTATCTTCAGCTCAATCGAGCCTCGGCGACTTTGTCGGGTGGCGAGAGCCAGCGCATACGTCTGGCCACACAGCTTGGCAGCGAGCTTGTCAATGTACTCTATATCCTTGACGAGCCTTCGATCGGTCTTCATCAGCGCGACAACCGCAGGCTGATTGATTCATTGAAGCGCCTGCGCGACGCCATGAATACGATAGTAGTGGTTGAGCATGACAAGGATATAATGCTTGAGGCTGACTATATTGTGGATATCGGCCCCGGAGCAGGCCGAAAAGGTGGCGAAGTCGTATTCCAAGGCACTCCGGCAGAGATGTTGAAGACCGACACAGTTACGGCGCAGTATCTCAACGGCAAGCGCAAGATTGAAATACCCGAAAAACGACGCAAGGGCAATGGCAAGACCCTGACGCTGAAAGGTGCCTCGGGCCATAACCTTCGCGATGTTGACTTCACTCTCAACTTGGGCACTCTTACAGTAGTAGCAGGTGTGTCGGGCTCAGGTAAATCATCGCTTGTCAACGGCACGCTGCAGCCTATCTTGAGCAAACATTTCTACCGCTCGCTCGAAGAACCTCTACCCTATAAGAGTCTTGAAGGCATAGAGAATATCGACAAGGTCGTGACCGTTGACCAATCTCCCTTGGGGCGGTCACCCCGCTCAAATCCGGCAACATACACAGGCGTGTTTACAGATATACGCAATCTTTTTGTTGCTCTTCCTGAGGCCAAGATACGCGGCTATAAGCCGGGACGTTTCAGCTTCAATGTGGCCGGTGGCCGCTGCGAGGCATGCAAAGGCAACGGTTACAAGACTATAGAAATGAACTTCTTGCCCGACGTACTCATACCTTGCGAGGAGTGCCGCGGCAAGCGTTATAACCGCGAGACCCTCGAAGTGCGCTTCAAGGGTAAATCTATAGCCGATGTGCTCGATATGACCATAAATCAGGCCTGTGAGTTTTTTGCAGGTATCCCCAATATCTATAAGAAAATCAAGGTGCTGCAAGATATAGGTCTCGGTTATATCAAGCTCGGTCAGCCCTCGGCGACGCTGTCGGGCGGCGAGAATCAGCGCGTGAAACTCGCTACGGAGCTTGCCAAGCGCGACACCGGCCGCACGCTCTTCATACTCGATGAGCCGACTACAGGCCTTCACTTCGATGATATAAACACTCTGATGGCTATCCTCAACAAGCTTGTCGACCGCGGAAATACCGTGCTGGTGATAGAACACAATATCGATGTGCTGCAGCAGGCCGACTATATAATTGATATGGGTCCCGAGGGCGGTCGCGGAGGCGGGCGAATACTCGCGCAAGGCACTCCGGAGGAGCTTGCTGCCGGCGATTCTCCTACGGCTCAATTTTTGAGATGAGGTTTTGCACAAGCTACGCTCGCGCCGTGGATGAAAAAGAATTGTGCTTATATAGAATTTCTTCTTTTTTATATAAGAGATTTTTTGTAATTTTGTAGATTATGAAAGAGCGAGTTATATTATATTTGAAATTTTTGTTTGTATTATCGGCGCTTGCAATGCTGTCTTCCTGCCATGATACACCCGCCCCGACTCCACAACCCGAAGTAGAGCCGGCCAAGGGGCGCATGGTGCTGGTGTATCAGGTGGCAAACAATAATCTTAGCAGTGCGGCCAATGAAGACTATAAAGAGATGTTGGCTGGCGTGGCTGAGGGTATAGGTGAGGATAATCATTTCCTTGTCTACCGCCATACCCGCAGTGTTGCTCCTATGCTCGTGGAGATTACCCCTTCAGGCGTCGATACATTGTTTACATACGATACAGATACCTACTCGGTAGAGATATCGAGGATGGTTGAGGTTATCAACGACGCAAAAAAATATGCCAATGCAGAGCAGACCGGCCTGATTCTGTGGAGTCATGGATCAGGATGGATTCAGGACGGCATGACACAATCAGCAGCCAAACGCGCATTCGGCGATGATGGTGGCAAGCGTATGAACACCACCGACCTTGCCATCGCGATAGAAGAAGCCGGCGCGGTAGACTGGATATATTTCGACTGCTGCTATATGATGTCGGTAGAGTCACTCTATGAGCTCCGCAGGAGCGCGCGCCTGTTTGTAGGCAGTGTCACGGAGTTACAGGTGCCCGGTATGCCTTACGACTTGAATATGAAGTATTTCTTTGCACCGGGAGAAGCCGATCTTATTGGTGCGGCGCAAAGCACATTCGACTATTATCAGGATCGCATAGCCGCCAATCCCGGCGACAGGAATAACAACTATTGCACTATGAGTGTGGTAAAGGCTTCGGCTCTTACCGAGCTTGCACGTGTAACCAAAGAGATATATGAGAAAGCACCGTCATCTCTGCCGGCCGGTTTTACACCGCAGATGTATTCAAATTATGTGACGCTGTCGAGCTGCAGTTATTTCGATTTCGGGCAGTATGCCGAAGCTATGGCTGTAAGTGGCGAAGATCTGGCAGTGTTCAATGCCGCAATGTCTGATGCTGTGCTTTATGCTGCCGCTACTCCATATTTGCGCAACACCCCGATTGATCACCACTCCGGTCTGTCGACCTACATACTGCGCACCGAGACCTCTCATACAACTAAAAACTACGACCAGCTCGCTTGGTATCGCGATGTGGCGTCGGCTATAAAATTCCAATAAATTCATGTTTCTTCAAATACCGAACATCACCCCCGAACTGACTGATTCTGTGCCGACCCGCGCCGAGGAATTGTCGATGTTGAAGTCGCTGCCTTTCGACGAACTTATGAACCGTTTGGTGAGCACGATGGTGACTTTCGCCATCAATCTGGCCATAGCCATTCTGGTGTTCTACGTAGGCCGGCTCATTATCAATAAACTATATAAATTTGTAAGCGGTATCTTCGTGCGCCGTCAGCTTGACCGTTCGCTTGCGACATTTGTGTTGAGTATGGTGCGGATAGTGCTGTACTTCATTTTGATAGTTACGGTTATAGGAATCCTTGGCGTAGAGACATCATCGTTTATCGCGATCTTTGCCTCTGCCGGCGTCGCAATAGGTATGGCTCTGAGCGGAACGCTGCAGAATTTTGCCGGAGGTGTGCTCATCTTGCTGCTCAAACCTTACAAGATAGGCGATTTTATTGAGACTCAAGGATATTCGGGCACGGTGCGTGAGATTCAGATTTTCAGCACTATCATAACCACGGCCGACAATAAATCGATTATCATCCCCAACGGCGGCCTCTCTACCGGCACGATCAATAACTACAGCAAACAAGATTACCGACGAGTCGACTGGGTTGTAGGTATAAGCTACGGCGATGATGTCGATGTCGCACGCAAGGCCATACTCGATATCATCGAATCCGACGAACGCATAGTCAAGCAATATCTCGAAGATGATTTTGAGAAACGTCAGGAGCTGAAGGTAGAAGAAGCTCGCCGTGAGCTTGCAAACCAACAAGAGGAAGAGAAGCCCCGCAGAGGTCTGGCGCGTCTCTTCCACCGCAAACATCGTCCGAGTCTGCCTGAGATAGAAGACCTTCCCTCGCCTTCGCAGTTGCTCAGTACAAAGAAGGTGGATTGCTCTCCGGCAGTGAAAGTGAATGAGCTTGCCGAGTCGAGTGTCAATCTGAAAGTGACTGCGTGGACTTTCAAGGATTACTACTGGGGCGTTTTCTATGACCTCAACGAACGATTCTACAAAGAATTGCCTCCCAAGGGTATCAATTTCCCCTTCCCGCAGATGGATGTTCATTTACAGCAATCATAAAAACCGATATATGAGGATAATACCAATCATCGCCATGGCAGCACTGCTCCCCGGCGCCTGCTCACGTCAGGCAAAAATAGAATATCCGGCCGCTCCGAGCGACAGCACCACTTACGAAGCGTTCGGAATGACGGTCAACGACCCTTACCGTCCCTTGGAGAATGACACATCGTCGGCAACCCTCGCTTGGGTTGAGGCCGAGAACAAGGTGACAGAAAACTATCTGTCGCAGATACCATTCAGAAAAGGTATCCACAATCGCCTTGAGGTGCTCAACCGCTTCAAGCGACAAGGTCTGCCCTCGAAAGAAAACGATGGCAAGTATTATTTCTATGCCAACGACGGCACCAAGAACCAAAGTGTGCTTTACCGCAGCGACAGCTACGACGGCGAGCCCGAGGTATTCCTTGACCCCAACGAGCTCAGCGACGACGGCACCGTGGCTCTCACAGGCGTATACCAGAGCAACGACGGCAAATATACAGCCTATACCATATCTCGCTCCGGCAGCGACTGGACCGAAATCTATGTGATGGATACCGCGAGCAAGCAGCTCCTCGACGACCACATTGTATGGGCAAAATTCACCGACGCACAGTGGCTCGGCGACGGCTTCTACTACAGCGCTTACGACGCCCCCGAAGCCGGCAAGGAATTCAGCAACGCCAATACCGGTCATAAGATATACTATCACAAAATCGGCACCCCCCAGAGCGAAGACATACTTGCATTTGAAGACGACGCCCATCCTTACCATTTCCACAGCGCAGCTGTGGCTCATGACGGCAGCGCGATGGCTATCATCGGCGGAGGCGAAGGCACCGGTGAGTCGGTGATGATACGCGATCTTCGCAAAAACGGAAAATGGGTGACAGTTGAAGAGTCGCAGGACTTCACCAACTCGCCCATAGCAATCATCGACGGCAAACTCTATCTTTACACATCGGTGGGCGCACCTCGCAACCGTTTCGTGCTTGTAGACCCGGCCAAACCCACATCGAAAGACTGGACCGAAATCATACCCGAAGATCCCGAGGGCGGTGTACTTACATCGGTACAGTTCGCCGGCCCCGACCATCTTGTGGCAGTGTTCGACCGTGATGCCTCAAACCACGCATACCTCTATACCAAAGCCGGTGAGATGGTGCGCGAGATAGAGCTTCCGACCTACGGAACTGTGGGAGTGTCGTCGAGCCGCGACAATGATGAGGTCTATTATGCTTTCTCTTCGTTTGTTTATCCGTCGGCACTCTTCAAATATGATATTGCAAGCGGAGAGAGCACACTCTATCATCAGACCGAAATCGAAGGCCTCAATCCCGAGGATTATGTCACAGAGCAGGTGTTCTATACCTCTTCCGACGGCACTAAGGTGCCTATGTTTACCGTGCGGCACAAGGATGTGATGCCCGACGGAAAGAACCCCGTATACCTCTATGGCTACGGAGGTTTCAACATCACTCTCAACCCGAGCTTCAATGCCAACCGTCTGCTTTGGCTTGAAAACGGCGGTATCTACGCGCAGGCCAATCTCCGCGGCGGTGCCGAATATGGCGACGAATGGCACGAGGCCGGTACGAAGATGAAGAAACTCAATGTTTTCAACGACTTCATCTCGGCTGCCGAGTATATGATAAATGAAGGCTGGACCACTCCCGAACTCATGACTATTGAAGGCGGCAGCAACGGCGGCTTGCTCGTAGGCGCTACCGTGAATCTTCGCCCCGACCTCTTCAAGGTGGCAATACCGCGCGTAGGCGTGATGGATATGATGCGTTATCATCTCTTTACCATCGGTTGGAACTGGGCCGCTGACTATGGCACAGCCGACGACAGCCCCGAGATGGCAAAGTATCTTCTCGATTATTCACCCGTGCATAACATCAGCAACGATGGCACACCCTATCCGGCTATACTTGTGACCACTGCCGACCACGACGACCGTGTAGTGCCCGCCCACAGCTTCAAATATGCCGCTACACTTCAGGCTTCCGACACCGGCGACGCTCCCAAGCTTATCCGTATCGACAGCAAAGCCGGTCATGGCGCAGGCAAGCCGATAAGCAAAGTAATAGACGAATATACCGATATTTACTCATTTATCTACAATAATCTCGGTATAACACCCAAGACTGCTAAATGAAATTAAGCACCCTTACTACGGTAGTCCTCGGCATGACGATATGCGCGGGGACTACCGCATGTTTTACAGGCGTGGAGAGCACTCCGCGCATTGATGCGTCGACAGTGAAAGAGCAGCGAGCGTCGGAGCCCGTTGCCGAAGCGTCGTATCTCGATGATATCCGTCCGCAGGCACCGGCGAAGTGGAAAACCGGAAAACGTTTCAGAGTGGCTGATGACAGGATATCGCTTATATTCAGCTCGCCTTCCGACGCGAGCATCAATCTTGTAGGGCATGATATCGAATACCTTGGCCGCGAGGTCGGTACGAGTCTGACAGGAGCGGACGCGACTATCCTGAAGTTTACCGACGGAAGAGGACGTAAGTTTTATTACCGACCCGACAATTACGACGCTGCGCGTCTTGATTCGGTGGAGTCGCTTGATGTGCCTTTTACGATAGATCTTGATGTGGTAGAGGCTGTAGACAAGAAAATGCGCGGCCGCCGGTATTATGTGCGTACTCCGCTTTGGTATTCCGCCGACAGTACTTTTACCCCTATATCCGGTCTGCGGCATGTGGAGGTGGAAATCGACAGTATCGTACCGGGCACAGCCAATTTCCCTGCAGCCGTATGCTTTCATGTTGCCGACAGCAAGAACGACAACGAATATGTTTTGCTGATGGGGCTCGGAAAGGGCAGAGGAGTTACGCGGACTTTCGACAGCCTCTTTGCCTTCGAAAATCCGCGCAAGCAATATCCTGAAATCAAAGATGATGTATGGGCGATGATTGTATGTTCGCGTGTGAGAGCTGGAATGACCCGCGACGAATGTAGGCTCGCTCTCGGACAGCCGACAGATATTCTGCGTATACCTACCAACGGTGGTATGCAGGAGCGCTGGACTTATTCCGACGGTATATATCTGGTATTTGACGACGGATTTCTGACTCGCTACCGCCGTTGATTGTCGCTCTGCAGTGCCCGGCTTGAGGTCACGAGCCATACACCGCTGAAAATGAATACTACAGCTACAGCCTTGATAAGGGTGAAATGGTCCATGCCTATCGCTATGCCGACTATGGTGGCGATGACGGGCTGAACGTAATTATATATTCCGACAACGGTAGGGCGGAGATTCTTCTGACCTATCATCACACAGATATATGCTATATATGTGGCGCCTATCACCACAGCTGCTATTCCGAGCCATTCGTTGAGGCTTATTGCCTGCCATTCGGTGGCGGATATGATGGGTAGGCTGAAGGGGAGAGATACGATAGTAGCCGAAAGAAACATCCATTTCATCAGCGTCACCAGTGAGTATTTCTTTATGAAATTGCGGTAAAGCGTGAGGTAGAGAGCATAGCTTAGCTGAGCCATCAGGACAATAAAATCACCTAAAGCCGGATTTGGAGCCTCACTTTGCTGAGAATTGTTTCCCAACATCAGAATGAGTGCGCCTGCCGCGCCTATGACAATGCCGCCGGCCTTGCGCATACTGATAGGCTCGCGCAGAATCAGCCATGCCAGCAGCATTACCCACATTGGCATGGTGGTGGTGACAAGACTTGCCTCTCCGGGAGTGGTGAGGCTCACGCCCATGATGAAACAACCCTGATTGAAGAATACGCCCAGCAGCCCCGCGCCCCCGAGAAGGAGCTTGTCGGTGAGGGGAACATGCTCCTTTGGCAAGAATAAAGATGTAATCCAGAATAGTGCGGCAGCTCCTGCCATACGGAAATCCACAAGCAGAAAGGGGGCTACTACACCTGAAATAAGAACCAATTTGACGATGGGGGCCATCAAGCCCCACATGACATTTGCACTCAACATGGCCAAATGTCCTTTTACCTTAAAATCGCTCATAGGAAAAAACAGACAGATTATTTAAGTTTCGCGAGCGAAACTTGTTTATTTTGTGTGTTTAAAATGTTTAAGAAGTTTAGAATTACATTGGTAAATGTAAACTTCCTAAACTTGATAAACTGCGCTGAAGGCGCTTTAAACCTCAAGTTTTCAAGTTGCAAGGCAACTTGCGAAACTTGAACTGATTACTCGGCAAACTGCTTTAGTGCGAGAAGGTCGGCAACCACAAATGTGCTGCCTCCCACGAAAATTGTATCTCCGTCCCGTGCGGCCATTTGCGCTGCCTCGAATGCTTCGGCTACAGATTGATATGCTTTGCCGTGGAGGCCGCATGCGAGTGCGGTCTCGGCTGTTGATTCCGAGGCCCGTCCGCGCTGCACACTCGGTGTGGCGAAATAATATATGGCCGTTTGCGGCATTTGCTGCATGATTGCTGTTACATCTTTATCATTGACGAAGCCGATAACGATATGGAGAGTTCCCGAGCCTGCTATTTTTTTCAGTGCCGGCCCGAGCCAGCGCCAACCGCCGATGTTGTGCCCCGTATCGCAGATAACGCGCACCGGTGTGTGGCAAAGCACCATCCAGCGTCCGGCCAACCCCGACAGGGAGCAGACATTGCCGAAGCCTGTCGCCACAGCATTGCTGTCGATTTTTGGAAAAAGAGGGGTGATGAACTGCAATGCGCACAATACCGTGGCTGCATTCTCTCGCTGGCAGTCGCCGCAGAGCTCGCCTTTGAAGTCGCCCCAACGGGTACCTGTATATATTATGCCATCGTCGGTGATTTCTGCACTGTTGTATGGCTTCTCTGAAGAGGCTACACAAATAGTGCTTTCCGTTTGCGAAGCTTTGCTCTTGAATACTTCAAGAACCTCACCCTCGGCGTTGCCTATCACTACGGGCACTCCGGGCTTGATAATGCCCGCTTTTTCGGCAGCAATCTCCGCTTCGGTGTTGCCTAATATTGCAGTATGGTCGAGCGAGATATTGGTGATGACAGATACTATCGGTGTGATTATATTTGTGCAGTCGAGACGTCCTCCGAGCCCGACTTCAATTACGGCAACATCGACATTTTGGTCAGCAAACCAGCGGAAAGCCATTATCGTTGTCAGCTCGAAGAATGTGGGGTGTAAAGCCTTGAGCTCTTCATCCGCGAGATATTCCGCTACGAAATCCACAACGAAATTTTTGCTTACCGGAGTGCCGTCGACGCGAATGCGCTCTCTGAAATCAATCAGGTGGGGCGATGTATAAAGCCCGACTTTATAGCCGGCCGCCTGCAGGATTGCTGCTATGGTCGAGGCTGTGCTGCCTTTGCCGTTTGTGCCTGCAACGTGTATGCAGGTTAGCTGTTTGTGAGGGTTGCCCCAGTGCTCCGCCAAGGTCTTGGTCGTTTGCAGCCCGGGTTTATATGCCCCTGCGCCAAGATTCTGAAACATCGGCACTTGGGCATAGATATAATCGAGAGTCTCCTGATAGTTCATGTTAGAATATTATTAAGCCAACAATACCCGCCAGAATGATGAGGATAATCGGGTGAATCTTTGTATACAAAGTCGCAGCCAACGAAAGCGCGCAGAGTATTATGCTTTTAGTAAGATCTGACGGTGTCGTGCCGAAGTTCGCGCCGTTCATCAGCAACAGGGCAGCCGAGGCTATCAGACCGACTACGACCGGGCGCAGACCGTTGAAGATACCCTTGAGGGCGACGCTGTCTTTATGGCGCGAAATAAAATGGCCGGCATAGCGCACGAGCACGAAACTGGGCAATATGACTACGAGAGTGCATATCAGGCTGCCCAATATGCCGTAGAGAGGATGATTTAACTCCGGTGAGGAGGCCATGGGTGCGACATAGCCGATATAGGTGGCAGAGTTGATACCTATCGGGCCGGGAGTCATCTGTGAGATTGCCACGATGTCGGTGAATGTCTGCTCGGTGATCCATCCGGGAGCCACTATCTCATTCTCAATAAGAGCCAACATAGCATATCCGCCTCCAAAACCGAAGAAACCGATTTTGAGGTAGCTCCATATCAGTTTGAGGTATATCATGATTTTTTAAGCGATCTGTGGGAGCGGACGGCAAGCCAATAACCTGCTGCTCCTCCGATGATGATATATAAAATCGGGTTTGATATATACGGTAGTTTAGACCAGATTAAAAGAGCTACAATAGCCGGAATCCAAGCCATTTTCCAACCGATACCGGCAGAGCGTGCAGTGGTGAAAACCGGTGCGATAATGAGAGCCACCACAACTGGGCGGATACCCTTGAATATCGCAGCCAATGTAGGATTGGTGATTATCAGTTCCGGAGTGAGGAACATGGCTATCAGCAGAATTATGATGAAAGATGGCAGTATGGTGCCGGCGGCAGCCACAAGCGCACCTTTGAGCCCCCGTAGTTTGTCGCCTACAACCACTGCTATGTTGACGGCGAGCAAGCCCGGAAGTGTCTGGGCTACCGCGAGCAGGTCAAGGAACTCGCTGCGCTCGAGCCACTTCTGTTTGTCTACCATCTCACGCTCTATCAGGCTTATCATAGCCCATCCGCCGCCAAAAGTGAAAGCACCGATTTTGGCAAAGATAAAGAATAATTTTGATAGCATAATTTTAAAATTCAACAACAGTAATGCCGGGACCGCCGAAACGCACGTCTTCGTCGTGATATGACTTGACAGCTTTGACTGAAGCAAGGTAATTGCGGATATATTGCCTCAGTGCGCCTGTGCCTGTGCCGTGGAGGATTCTGACTCGCGAGGAATTGAACTGAACGGCGTCGTCGATATAGTACATCACAGCCTGCACGGCCTCATCCGCCCTCATGCCGCGCACATCGATTTCATGGCTGAAATTGAGCTGGCGCTCGCGCGATGACTCCGATGTCTGCGACGAGATATACGACACACCCCCTTTGCTTTCTGCCGGCTTGCGGATAGTGCGTTTGAGGCGCGCGAGTTTCACGGTCATTTTCATTTGTCCGAAAACAACGATGGCGTCTTTGCCGGAAATGGAGTCGACGGTGCCTACAGTGTTGCTGCCGTCGAGCACTACGCTGTCGCCGGCTTCTATCGGTTTGTCGGTATGTTCGGCGCGCGGCTTGCGGTCGGTTTTCTTCTTCTTGGCTTTGTCGAGCAGAGGGTGTCGGTCGGATTGCCGGGCTGTGATTGCCTGGCGTTCTTCCTCGAGCTTGCGGCGGGCTTCTTTAGTGGCCTCTTTGTCGGCCTGCGCGCTGCGGATGTCGCGGATAGTTCGCTCGATGGCGGCATTGGAGCCTTCGAGAATCCTCTTGGCTTCCTCGCGGGCCTCGCTGATGATCTCGCGTCGTTGCTGGCGGAGGCGTTCGGCGTCTTCACTGTAGCGGGCGAGGGTTTCCTCGATAGCTTTTTCTTTCCTGCGTATGTCGGCGCGTTTGTTTTCCCAATACCGGCGGTCGCGTGCGATATCGAGCAGATACTTGTCGAGGTTGACATAATCGCTGCCAACAATTTCGCGTGCGTCATTGATGATGTCATCGGGCAGACCGGTCTTGCGTGCGATTTCTATGGCGAAAGAGCTGCCGGGCTGTCCGATTGCGAGTTTGAACTGCGGCCTCATCTGCTGGCGGTCGTAGAGCATGGAGCCGTTGACAAGTCCGGGCGTCTCTTCTGCAAATTGCTTCAGATTATGGTAGTGGGTGGTAATGACGCCCCACATACCTTTGGCGTTGAATTGCTTTAGAAGTGCCTGAGCGATAGCTCCGCCTATCTGCGGCTCTGTACCCGATCCAAACTCATCTATCAGAATGAGTGTGGAGGCATTGCCGTGGGCGAGGAAAAACTTCATGTTGCGCAAGTGCGACGAATATGTCGAGAGGTCATCCTCTATCGACTGGTCATCGCCTATGTCGATGAAAATACTTTCGAAAATGCCGAGGTGCGAATTGGAGTGCAGCGGAGGGAGTATGCCGCACTGCGCCATGTACTGGACTATGGCTACGGTCTTGAGCGTTACCGATTTACCGCCCGCGTTCGGGCCTGAGATAATCAGAAGCCTGCGGTCGGGGGTAAGGGTGATGTCGAGAGGTACTATCTCTTTTTCCTGACGGCGGAGCGAGAGAGCGAGCCCCGGGTGTCGTGCTCCATACCATTCGAGCTCGGTGCTGTCGGATAGCGCCGGCATTTCGGCGTCGACAGTGCGGGCATATTCGGCTTTGGCGTGGATGAAGTCAAATACACCGAGTTGCTCGAAACCGGTGATGAGCTCGTCGATTCTCGGCCTGATTGTATTGGCGAGTCCTTGGAGAATCCTTACAATCTCGCGCCGCTCTTCAATAGAAAGCTCGCGCAAGCGGTTGTTTGCCTCTACCACTTCAGCCGGTTCGATATAGAAGGTCTTGCCCGAGGCCGATTCATCGTGTACGATACCGTTGATCTTACGTTTATACATCGGCGAGACGGGTATGACAAGTCGGCCGTCGCGTACGGCGGGAGTTGCGTCGGCTTCGAGATAGCCGTCGCGCACGGCAGCTGCCATCACGCGGCGCATGGCAGCGTTTATGCCGGCCGAGGCTGCCGACATTGCGCGTCGGATTTCAGCGAGCTCGGGCGAGGCGTTGTCTTTGATTTCTCCATGTCGGTCGACAATGCGGTCGATTGCCGCGGCAATGTCGGGGAAGGCCTGCAGGTCGGCGGCCAGGGCGTCGAGGGCTGGGTAGGGGGTGGCGTTGCTGTCGTCGCGCCGTGCTTTCGCAAAAAAGGCCGAGATGTCGGCCATGGCTGCCAGAGAAGCCCGCAGGCCGGGCAAAGTGCTCTCAGCCGGCCATGTGCCGGGCACGCGCAGGGCAAGCAGCGCCGCACGGCAGTCGTGGATATTGCCGCTTGGGAAACCGGCCTCAGAGCTGATGATGGCGAGCATTTCGGCAGTTTCGTGCAGCAGGCGGCTCACAGAGGCGTAGTCGGTGTGGAAAGTCATCTCACGGCAACGGTCAACACCTACAGGCGACGAGCAAAGGCGCGAGATATGCTCGCGCACGCCGTCGAATCCAATTTTATGTTCTAATGTGTCGGGATAAATCATTTGTGCATCAATCGGGCGAGATTTCGTTTGTCCTCGCGTTCTTTGATAGACTGTCGTTTATCATATTCTTTCTTACCTCGGGCAATGCCGATAACAAGTTTGGCATATCCTCTTTCACTTATAAAAAGCCTCAGCGGCACAATAGTGTAGCCCGAATCCTTGCCCATCTTGCCGATCTTCGCTATCTCTTTTTTAGTGAGCAGCAGCTTACGGTCGCGGCGGGCTTCATGGTTATTGTATGTGCCATAAAAATACTGGGCGATATTCATGTTTTTCACCCAGACTTCGCCGGCTGCGCTGACATAACAAAAGGTATCTACAAGCGAGGCGTGGCCGCTGCGGATACTTTTGATTTCTGTACCGGTAAGAACGAGACCGGCAGTGAAAGTTTCTAAAATCTCGTAGTCAAAAGTGGCACGACGGTTTTTGATATTTATATCTTTTGGTTTTGTTTTCATTGTATCAATACATTGATTATGTTGTAAATAAGGAGAGGCACAGCTACTATGGTGAAAGCCGCAAGAGCTGTGAATTTCAATTCGTTGCTTTTGGGAATCCGCAGATATGCGCAGGCCTTGAATATTATCAGGGCGGCATAAAGAGGAAGAAATCTTATGATAAGCAGATTCCACGGCAGGCAATTCTCGATAATCTGAAATACAATCATCATGCCGATACCACAGATGATTACTGTAGACGAATGACGTTTGTCAATCTCGGCTCCGGCGAGCTTGTTGAGGTACAGGTCGAAGAGCAGTCTCGCGATAAAGACAGCCACAAAGTATGAGCCGAAGACATTGATTGCGCTTATAAGCACCTGCCCGAGCGCATAGCCATGATATGCCATGCCGAGAAACTCGGTGACAGCGGCGATACCGAGAAGAGGGTAGACGCCCTTGGTGAGCAGCACATCGGGGTCGGGATTTGTCTGGGCGAGGTCTTCCCAGCCGTTTTTAGGAGACAGTATGAGCTGGATTATATATCTAAGAAGTGTTAACATTTCGCAAATAAAGTTTAATAATGCGCCATATTGCAGAATACGGAGATTTTTTAGGCTACAAAGTTACAAAATTAGAACCGAATATCATGCGTAATTGTTAATTTTGCACATAGAATTAACGTATAAACATCTGACAATGTTAAAAGGAATAATATCAATCACCGGAAAACCGGGTCTCTACCGCCTTCTGACCCGCGGCAAGAACAGTCTGATAGTTGAATCGCTCACTACAGGCAAGCGCACTCCCACCTATCCGCATGAGAAAGTGATTTCTCTTGCCGACATCACCATGTATAGCGAGAGCGGCGATGTGCCCCTGCCCGACATCATGGAGAAAATCTATGAGGTGAAGGGTGGTCAAGCCATCGATATCAAAGGCTTCGGCAGCGATGAGGCCATGCGTGAGTTCTTCGCTACAATCCTCCCCGACTTCGACCGAGAGAAAGTATACAACACCGATATCCGCAAACTCTTCACATGGTATAACCAGCTTATAGCAGCCGGTGTTACCGAGTTCAAAGAGAAAGAAATCGCCGAAGATCAGGCAGCCGAGGCAGCAGAAGCCGCCGACGAAGCCGCTACGAAATAATACGAGTCCTAAAATAAAAATTTACCCCTGTTCATATCATTTTGAACAGGGGTAAATTTTTATTGGTGTCGAAGTACTTGCATTATTTCACTCGCTTGAGGGTGGGGTTATTTTTTGCCTTTATGGATTTCACTGCCGGCATGGCGCGGCGGGCGGGCGCGTGCTTGGGGTCTTCGATCGACCAGTAAGAATCCGGGTCGGGGAAGAAGTTTATTCTAAGAGTGGTGCGGCCGCCGTCTTTGTCTTTGGCGTAGATGAGAAGTGATTTCCATTCTTCCGTGAGGTCGTTGGCGGAGAATGTATATTCGCCGGCGGTGTTTATTTCGGTAGTGATGTCTTCTGCGTCACCTCCCATTGCGATTTCATGGAGTTCGTACTGCAGGTTAAGACGGTCGTCCACGAAGTTTTCCGAGCACAGACGTACGTAAGCCTCTTCTACATTGCTGGGGGCAATCTCGAAGTTGATTTTAACGCTTCCTGCACCTTTTTCTTTAGAGAATATGGTGATAGTCGGGCCTTCTCCTTCTTCAACGATTTCACCCGTGGCGGTTACAGACTTGTTGATGTAGTCGCCATTTTCATCGTAGGCGCGGAGGTAGAGTACATAGTCACCTGATTCATAGCAAGGCCATGTGGCGTTTGGCATACCGAGATCGGGGTCGTCGCCTTGCAACTCGTCAAGAGTCCAGTCTTGGCCGAAGAGACCGAAAAGGTAGTCGAGGCCATAGATTTGTTTGTAAGCATTCATGTCGTCGGCGAAACCATAGACGGTCTTTATGTATTTAATGCCGCTGCCGGTGACGTCGAATTGCAGGCCATCCTTGGTCTGACCGACAAAAGAGCAGTTGAGTTCTGCCGAGGCGCTCTCAACGGGGTCGAGGGTCTTGAGGTCGGTGTATGTGAATGTCTCAAGGGGAGAGTAATCTGAAGGGTTGACTTCCCATGCACAGAGATAGAATTTTGTGCCGGGGGTGACTTTGAAGCGGGTGTAGTCGTCTACGCCCGCAAGGTCGAAGTCGGTCTGCTTATAGGTTTGTGTGCCGCCTCCGATGTATGCGTCGTATGAAAGCGTGTATTGCAGTGCTGCCACTTTCTGCTCGTCGGTAAGACTGTCGAAAGATTCACCGAAATAGCTCAGGGCTGTGAATTCTACATCGTAAAACGACAGGATGTTGTGTGCATAGACAGTAGTCGGCGACACGGTGGTTACCGTATAGGTCACGGTGTTTTTGCCAACGTTGTCTACTCCGAGTATTATAGGTGAGTCTTCCACTCCTTCGGGGAGGGTAAAAGAGGCGTAGTCGACATCTTCGACATTATATTTACCGACAACGTGATTGTCTTTGATGAGATACATTGTGTCGTACTGAGCCGAAGCCGAGAGTACGCCGGCAGCGAGCGCTGCGGCTGCAAGAATATGTTTGGTCATGGGATTATTCTTTTACGATTTTTACTGAGTGTGAACCGACGGTGATGATATAGACACCGGTATTTGAAGAAGAAAGGTCGACAGTAGCTGAGCCGTCGGAGTCAACTTGCGCACTACATACCAAAGTGCCGTTGAGGCTATGGACAGAAACTGCCGTAGCAGGCTTTGCTCCTGTGACATTGACCGACGAAGATGTGCGGGTAGGCCATACGGCTATTTCTCCTTCACTCATGAGATTTTTGACAGATGTTGTCTCGGCGCCGATAAGCAGACGGTCGATATTGGCATATTCGTGCGCAGATGATGAGCCGTCGACATGGTGGAGGGTCAAGCCGCTTGTGCCGATATCCACTCGTTTTACTTCAGCGAGGGTCATCTGTCGCTGATTGCCGTCGCTGTCGATAAGAATCACGCCTTTTTCGGCTTTCATACCGAGCGTAGCCAACAACGCAAGACCGGCAAAGAGTATACCTCTTCCGAAGCGGTGTAGAAAAATTTTCATAGGCAAAATGATAGATTAAATTGCAGGTTTGTATTATTATGTTGGCAAAGTTAGTAAAAATATATTATTTTGACAAATTATTCAATGGATATAATGAAAGAAAAATCCGAGCCGGGCTGGGCAAGGTCAAGATTGCCTGATATAATGCGTCCGTCTATGGCCCGGCAATCGATAGAACCGCTTGATATCTGAGGCAGGATTGAGAACCGGCCGCGTCGGCCCTCTGCTACATGGTCGCGGTAGAAGCGGTGACACAGATGTCCCATTGTCATGCGCAGATTGAGTTCTACAGCAGGCACAAGTGAATAGCCGGAGGCTTTCACGGCCATCATGTCAATGCCGAGAGGTCCTGAGTAGGCGTCGCCGATTATGTTTTCAAGCACAGCCGGGAGTTGACTGACAACGCTGTCGAACAGCTCTTTGCCGCCGAGTGCTTGGCAGATGGTTGCGTGGAGTTCGTCGTGACTTGCCAATACGTTGCCGGCGTAAGAGCTGAACCCTGCGGTATCGAATACCGACAAACCATCGTAGAGGCATTTGCCGTTTTCTATATGGAAGAGCACCGCAAAGTCAAGAAGTTTATCGTAGCGAGGCTCTACCATCACCGAGCCCTGTCGGCGGATGGCGCCTTCTATCTGTTGGCGTTGACGCTCAATGTCGGCCGGGTTTACGGGGATAACACCGCGTCCGGATGATGACCATGGCAGTTTGACTACAGCAGCGCCTGCCCGGTCAGTAAAAGTTTTTACATCGTCGAATGTGCGACATTCTATAGCTGCCGGGGCACTGCAGCCTGTCAGCGCTTGGGCTATGAGGCTTGCCGTACGGCGGTGTGAGAGCTCGCGCAAGCGGTCGAGTTGTTCGTCATCGGGCATAGCGTAGGCGGGTACACCTCTGTATTCAAATAAGCGTCGGGCGGCTTTCGACCACCCCCATGGCGCCGGTGTCATCCCTTCTGCGTATGTGCTGAAGAGTCTTGCTTTTATTCCGAAACGATTCTGTATTTCAGTGAGCCAGCGTGCATTTACACCGTCGGTGATCACATAATCATCATCACCGGCAAACCACAGCGGCAAAGTGGCACCGGCTCTGCGCAGACGCACGGCGGCAGGCGGCGGGGTGTAGTTGGCGGTGTTTTGTGCGAGGGCAAGGTCGTTTTCAGGATTGAAGAGATATAGTCTCGACATCAGAATAAAACTTGAGATTTTAATAGTTTAATCTAAACATATTAAACCTGTTGAACTCAGCCTAAACAAGTTTCGCATGCGAAACTTAAAATGAAATACCGATTTTTACCGTTGCGTAGTGTAGGTTTTTAAAGTCATGGGTAATCTCACCGACAATAGGGCGGCGCTGCCTGAATGTGTAGCCGATCATCATGTATGAGCAATAGCTACGGCCGCGGGCAAGATTGATACCAAGGCCTGTAGTGCCATAAACCCCTGTCTGCTGGTGGTTGTTCTCAAGATAGTTGAGCGAGACACCTACGCGAATGGGCCAGAAGAGCAGAGTGGGACGGTTGACGAAATTGGTGTGGAACGCGGCGAAAAGGTCGTATGAGCGGCAGGAGTTGGACGTGGTGATATCCGCTCCGGCTCCGATTCCGAGAAAGTTGATCCATCCGCGGCTGAAGCCGAAATATGCGCTGAAGTTGATATCACTCATGTCGCTGCCGGTGAGGTCGATCGAGGCTCCGGCGTCGGCTCCCCAAGCAAATACTGCTCTGGGCGACGGAATCGAGTCGGGTTGCTCTGCTGCCGAAACAGACAAGGCCGAGGCAATCAGCAGGACGTAGAAAAACAGTATCTTTTTCATCTCGGTCAGCGTTTTGAGAAAACCATCGACGACCAGTTGTCTATTTGGTCAGCCTCCACGAAGTCGAGCCCGGCAGCTTCGGCTGCGGCAGCCACGATAGGGCGGTCTTCTACATAGAAACCGCTTACTGCCATAATGCCGCCTTTGCGGAGGGCGGCAGCGTAGGCTGCGATGTCGGCGGTGATTATATTGCGGTTGATATTTGCCAGCAGGTAATCAGCAGTGGCCTCGGTGGGAAGCAGTGAGGCGTCGCCCTCGCGCACGTCAACGACACCGGGCTTTGAGGCAAGATTGAGTGCGACATTGTCGACGGCGTTCTCAGCCGCAAACGGGTCAATCTCAATGGCAAGCACATGCTTTGCGCCGCGCATGCCGCAGAGGATGGCAAGAATGCCAGTGCCTGTGCCCATGTCGATCACGTCAGCTCCATCTATGTTGTGTGCAAGGATGAATTGCATCATCAGAGTGGTGGTGGCATGGTGGCCTGTGCCGAATGCCATGCGCGGGTCTATCACGATATCGTGCTCGGCCTGAGGTATATCGGTGTGGAAGCTGCTGTGTACCACTACCTTGCCACCTACGACAATCGGCTTGAAATAATGACGCTCCCACTCGGCGTTCCAGTCCTGTCCCGGCACATATTCGGCATTGAACGAGACCTCGCAATCGAAAGGCAGCTCGGCGACAGCGGCTTCTACGGCTCTGTTGTCATACAATTTCGAGGGCACGTAGGCAGTCATTGTCGCACCGGGAAGTGATTCGTCTTGCTCGAAACTCTCAAAACCCTCGTCGGCGAGGTAAGCCGCAAGCAGATCGCCTGCGTCGGTATTTGCAGGGGTAAAAGTGAAATTTACCTTGTAATAATCGTTCATATCAGGAGGTTTGTTACCCTATTTTTTACTCATAATAGTCGAATAATGCACAAAGGTACGAAAAAATGGGCGAGCAATAAAAAATTATTCGTACTTTTGCAACAAATACATGCAATACGAGCCCTGAAATGATGCCCGACAAACATAAAAACGCAGATCCGCAGCAGATATTCGACCAGTATCTGTCGCGCACCGGTCGGCGTCGCACCCAAGAGCGAAGCATGATCTTGGAGTGTGTCAGCGGCATATCGGGGCATTTCACGGCCGAAGAGATAGTGGCGCGCCTTGCCTCAGCCCGCAAGCCGGTGGCTGTGGCTACTGTATACAGCACCTTGCAGCTGCTCACCGAGTGCGGGGTAGTGTGCCGTCACCGCTTCGACGACGGCGCCACGCGCTATGAATGTAAAGGCAGCTCGCACATGCACCTCGTATGCTCGAAATGCGGTAAGATCAAAGATGTGCGCGACGGTACGCTCGACACGCTCATCCGAAACCGCCGCTTCTCGGCGTTTACACCTGAGTCGTTCGAGTTGACGGTTTATGGCGTGTGCTCGGCTTGCACAAAGGCTGCAAAGGCAGCGTCAACCAAGAAAAATAATTCAAATCCAACAATATTATCTAAATCTCTCAAGAGAAAATGAAAGCAGATATACTGTTAGGCCTCCAGTGGGGCGATGAGGGCAAGGGCAAGATTGTAGACGTCCTTGCGCCGAAATACGACATTGTAGCACGATTTCAGGGCGGTCCCAATGCCGGGCATACCCTCGAGTTCGACGGTCGCAAGCATGTGCTCCGCTCGATTCCCTCGGGTGTATTCGCCAGCGGCAGCGGCGCCAATGTGATCGGCAACGGTGTCGTGCTCGACCCCATTCTTTTCCGCGAGGAGGCTGCTGCTCTTGAAGCCGAAGGACTCGACCTCCACTCGATCCTGCGCATTTCCAAGAAAGCACATTTGATATTGCCTACCCACCGCCTGCTCGACGCCGCCGGTGAGCGCGCCAAAGGCTCTTCGAAAATCGGCACAACCGGAAAAGGTATCGGCCCGACATATACCGACAAAATCTCGCGCCGCGGCTTGCGTGTGGGCGATACTGTAGGTGAAGATTTCCTTGACCGCTACCACGCCCTGCGCGACCAGCACATTCAGGCTCTCAAAGACGCCGGAGCTGAGTTGCCCGAAAACTTCGCGGCTACAGAGGCTGCATGGCTCGAGGCTGTCGATTACCTGCGCGGCTACCGCCTGACCGATACCGAGCACTATGTCAACAAGGCTCTCGCCGACAATAAGAGTCTTCTCTGCGAGGGTGCTCAAGGCACTATGCTCGACATCGACTTCGGTTCGTATCCCTTCGTTACGTCAAGCAATACCGTAGCTGCCGGCGCATGCACAGGTCTCGGTCTTGCTCCCGGCCGTATCGGCAAGGTGTATGGTATCTTCAAGGCTTATTGCACCCGTGTGGGCAGTGGTCCGTTCCCTACCGAGCTCTTCGACGAGACCGGTGCCGAGATCCGCAATATCGGCCATGAATATGGTGCAGTAACAGGCCGCGAACGCCGCTGCGGCTGGCTCGACCTCGTGGCTCTGCGCTATGCCGTGATGATCAACGGTGCCACCGACCTTATCATGATGAAGAGCGACGTGCTCGACGGATTCGACACCATCAAGGTGGCTACGGCCTACCGTCTGCCCGACGGCACCGTCACCCGCGACTTCCCCTTCTCCATCGGCGACAATGCCGAGGGTGCCGGCTGCATGACTCCTGTATATGAGGAGTTCAAGGGCTGGAAGACAAGTCTCGCCGACAAGCGAAGCTACGATGAACTGCCCGAGGCATTCAAAGACTATGTGGCATTCATCGAGAGCGAAGTGGGTGTGCCCGTGACCATCATATCAGTGGGCCCCGACCGCACCGAGACCATTGTAAGATAAAACACTCCATAAAAACAGGTATTGACGTGCCTCAGGCGCGTCAATACCATACCTTATACCGGCGCACAAGCGCTTAATCACCTAAAATCCTTACCTTTATATCTTTACCATGGCCAAAGTAAAACCCTTCTGCGGAATCCGTCCGCCGCGCGAAATGGTTACCGAGGTAGCCTCGCGTCCCTACGATGTACTCAACAGCGAAGAAGCCCGTGCTGAAGCCGAGGGCAATCCAAAGTCGCTCTACCATATCATCAAACCTGAAATAGACTTCGCTCCCGGCACGGATGAGCACGACGAGCGCGTATATCAGAAAGCGGTAGATAATTTCGCTGCATTCCGCTCCAACGGCTGGCTTGTGCAAGACAAGCATGAGCACTATTATATCTACGCCCAGACCATGGACGGCCGCACTCAATACGGTATCGTAGTTGCAGCCGCCGTCGCCGACTATATGGAGGGGCGCATTAAGAAACACGAACTCACCCGCCGCGATAAAGAAGAAGACCGAATGAAGCATGTGCGCGTCAACAACGCCAATATCGAGCCGGTGTTCTTCGCTTTCCCCGACAATGCCGACCTTGAAGATGTGATCCGCACTGTCACCGCCGGCGAGCCGGAGTATGACTTCGTGGCTCCCGATGGATTCGGTCATACTTTCTGGGTAGTTGATGAGGCTCTCAACGACCGTATCACAGCCGCATTCGAGGCGATTCCCTATCTCTATATAGCCGACGGACATCATCGCAGTGCCGCCGCAGCTCTTGTTGGCGATGAGAAGGCAAAGCAGAATCCCGACCATCGTGGCGATGAGGAATACAACTACTTCCTCGCTGTGGCTTTCCCGGCCTCGCACCTCAAGATAATCGACTATAACCGCGTGGTGCGCGACCTCAACGGTCTCTCGCCCGCCGAATTCCTCGAGCGCCTTGAGAAGAACTTCGTAGTGGAAGAAAAAGGTGAGAAAACCTATCATCCCTCCGGGCTCCACAACTTCGCACTTTATCTCGAAGGCCGCTGGTATTCGCTTACAGCCCGCCCCGGCACCTACGACGACAACGACCCTATAGGCGTGCTCGACGTAACCATTTCTTCGGATTTGATTTTGCGCGACATAATCGGAATCACCGACCTGCGCAGCGACAAGCGTATCGACTTCGTTGGCGGTATCCGAGGGCTTGAAGAACTCAAGCACCGCGTGGATTCAGGAGAGATGGCTTTCGCCCTCGCCCTCTATCCGGTGAGCATGGAGCAGCTGATGAACATCGCCGACACCGGCAACATCATGCCTCCAAAGACTACTTGGTTCGAGCCCAAGCTCCGCTCGGGTCTCGTGATCCATTCGCTTGATTGAACGCAAATGGTTTGAGGTGACCGGGCGGTAGGCAGTGGTTTGACCTTTAGGCAAGTTGAAAGTAACTTGCTGCCCACAGCCCACCCACCTAAAAATCTATTATAAACTGAAGTTTCGCAAGCTACACTTCAGTCAGGCAAAAAAGGAAATAAAGGTAAAAAGGCAAGATAATAGTCTTGTATTTGAGTAATATTTGGAAGGTATTCTCTTGCCTGCCATGGGCAATTGCCTTTTTAACCTTCTTAGCCTGTTCAACTTAAGCTTGCGAAAGTTGAATTATTAAACTATACCCCCGGGGCGCCGGTAACGGCACTCCGGGAGTACTTTGAAGATATGAAACGATTAGCTTTACTGACTCTTGCCGCCCTTGCCGCGACCGGTGCCGGCGCGAGAGATTATATTTCGCTTGAGGGAACATGGCAGTTTGGCTATGGCCCTGAGGCCGTTTACGATGATACCATCGTGTTGCCCGGCTCTATGCTTACCAACGGCAAGGGCAACGATGTCGACACCGACACCAAATGGACCGGTTCGCTCTACGACCAGTCATATTACTATGCCGACCGCTATGCTCCTTACCGCGAGCCGGGGAATATCAAGTTTCCGTTCTTCCTCACACCCGACAAAGAGTATGTAGGCAAGGCTTATTACCGCCGCAGTGTGGCAGTGCCCAAGGATTGGAAAGGCAAGCGGGTAGTCCTCTCGCTCGAGCGTCCGCACATCGAAACTACCGTTAAGGTCAACGGCAAAGAGGTGGGGCACGATATGTCGCTCTCTACACCTCATACTTTCGATATTTCACGATACATAAAGCCGGGCAAGGAAAACGTAATTGACATTGAAATCTATAACGGTATAGAAAACGTCTGCGTAGGTCAGGACTCGCACAGCGTCACCGACCAGACGCAGGGCAACTGGAACGGTATTGTCGGCGAGATCGCCTTGGTTGCTCTTCCTGCCGACAACAGTATTGAGCGTGTGCGCGTCTATCCCGACGCCGCAGGGCGCCGTGCAACTGTCAAGGTGCTTGTTGACGGCAAGCAGGGTAAGAAACTCACTTCGAGCGTGCGCGCCACACCGCGCGGCGACAAGGGTTCGCCGGTATACCTCGGCGCACCCTCGGCCACAGCCGGTGACACCTTGATTTTCAATCTCGACATGGGAGCCGACGCTGCACTTTGGAGCGAACATCACCCCGATTTCTATGATCTTCAGACTATTGTGGGGCGCGATACGGTCAATACCGTATTCGGCCTGCGCGACATCGCCACGGGTATGCGTGAAATTACCGTCAACGGCATACCGACGCTTATGCGCGGCACCGTCGAAAACTGCTGCTTCCCGCTCACCGGCTATGCACCGACAGATGTGGAATCGTGGACGGCTGTGTTTGAAAAATGCAAGGAGTACGGTATCAATATGATGCGCTTCCACAGCTATTGTCCGCCTGAAGCCGCTTTTGTTGCCGCCGACTCCATGGGCATTTATCTGCAGCCTGAAGGACCGTCGTGGCCTAACCATGGCGTGAAGCTCGGCACGGGTATGGCTATCGACAAATATCTTCTTGACGAGAGCCGCCGCATTGTCGACAGCTACGGCAACCATCCCTCGTTTGTGATGATGGCTGCTGGCAACGAGCCCGCCGGGCGTTGGCCTGAATACTGCGCCGAATGGGTAAAGCTGATGAAGGCCTACGACCCGACAAAAATCTACAGCAGCGCCGCCCTCGGCGGTGGCTGGCAGTGGGACTATGGCAGCGAGTATAACATACGCGGCGGCGGCCGTGGCCTCACATGGGCAAAACGCACACCCGGCTGCGACGATGACTACACCGCCGACATCCTTCACCCCAACAATCATCCGGCCGACAGCGAAAACACCCATCCTATCCTTGCCCATGAGCAGGGACAATGGTGCGCATTCCCCGACCTCGACGAGACTTCGCAGTATACCGGTCCCTACAAGGCTCGCAATTTCGAGATTTTCCGCGACCTGCTTTATCAGAATGGCATGAAAGGCCGCGAGCGCGACTTCTTGATGGCCAGTGGCAAGCTGCAGACGCTCGCTTATAAATATGAGATAGAGCGCAATCTGCGCACTCCCGAGTATCCGGGCTTTCAACTCCTTGCCCTCAACGACTACAGCGGTCAGGGCACGGCTCTCGAGGGAGTACTCAATGTGTTCTGGCGTGAGAAAGGCTATGTCGATGGCAAGGAATGGAGGCAGTGGTGCGCTCCTTTGGTGGTGCTGGCGCGTCTGCCTAAATTTGTGTATACAGCCTCCGAGGCTCTTGAAGCGAGCTTCGAGGCCGTCAATGCTACTGAGGCGCCCGTGGTGCCCTCGGCTGTGGCATGTAATATCACCGACGCTGCAGGCAAGGAGGTTTACCGTGCCTCATTACCCGCCACGGCCCTTGCTGTTGGCAAGGGTAATTCTCTCGGTAGCCTCTCTCTTCCCCTTGCGGCCTTGTCCGCTCCGGCCAAGTATACTCTTGCTGCCGATATGGTGACCGACGGCGACACCATCACCAACAGCTGGGATTTCTGGGTATATCCCGAGGAGGTTGACACCGCTGTGCCTGCCGACATCTTCGTGGCCGACTCGCTATCTACGGAGGCTCTTGATGTGCTGCGCGCCGGTGGCAAAGTACTTATCACCGCCGGAGGCAAAATCACCCTCGGCAGCGATATTGTGCAGCACTATCTGCCGGTGTTCTGGAATACGAGCTGGTTTAAAATGCGTCCACCACATACTACAGGCGTGGCCATCGACACAGATCACCCCCTCTTCACCAAAGCCTTCCCCACCGACGATTGGGGCAACCTCAACTGGTGGGAGCTTGTAAACCGCGCGCAGGTGATTAACCTCGTAGATCTGCCGGCCGAATATCAGTCGCCCGTGCAGCCTATCGACACTTGGCACCTCAGCCGCAAGCTCGGCATGATAGTCGAGGCAGAGGTAGAGGGAGGCAAACTTCTGCTCACCACCATGGATATCGACAGCAAGCTCGACAAGCGCCCTGTAGCCCGCCAAATGCGCCGCGCGATACTCGACTACATGGCCTCCGACGACTTTGCCCCTGCCATGAAACTCCCGGCCTCAACGATAGCCGACATGTTCACCAAGCAGACCGAGCCCATCGAGATGTATACCAACGACACCCCCGACGAGCTCAAACCCAAGTTCAATAAGAAATAGTTGGCGGGTTGTGGTTGGTGGATTGTGGGCAGCGAGTTAGCTTTTGAGGATTGCAATAAGTAATCCGCTGCCCACCAACCACCAACCATAACCCACCAACAATAATATCATTGTATGACATCGAAAGAATTTGAAAAAGCAGATGATAGTACCCGCAAGGCGATAGGCAAGGAGTATGGATTTAAGCGTTGCTCTTATATCAGCTATAAAATAGTTGGCGGTTATTTCTTTACACTTAATCATCTCTGTGCTCCTGACGCATTCTTGGAAGTCAAGCCTATGTACGCCGACGACTTGTGGTGGGATATATTTCAATGCCCCGACAATAAGAAAGCCCCCAAAAGTCTGCGAGGAAACGGTGCTTTCAGTGTCTCGAGTGAGAAGGTGGCTACATATCCGGTTTTCCCGGGGTCGTGGAAACAATATACGGAAGAGATGATTGAAAGCGTCTGGCGAGATGTATTTCAAAGAGTAGAGCAGGATGTGGAATCATTCCTTGCCGCACATCCCGACCCTGACAAATATTTCCCCAAGCCACCTGCTCCCGACAGAGATGTAGCACTTTTATATTTGCTTGCCTTGCTGCATACCGGCGCACTGGAAGAGGCTGAGATTATGGTGAAAGAATAGATATCAAAAGGCTACTCGTCAGGTATGTTGCGCGATATAGGAGGTCGTGAGATCAGCGGCTATGAATATATGCTTGACTGGATACACGACAGAATGAAGCAAGATTAATAAAAATCACCTTTAACAATACACAGCAGATGACCCCAAAGTCTGCTGTTTTTATATTAAAGCAAAGAAAAAATTTGCACAGATAAATAATTTAGTCTAATTTTGCAGCGACTCCGCCTGCCCATGGGGCGACGGGGCAGTACATATTATTAAAGAGACGTTTACTCAACGTTTTTCTTCTGCGTTCAAACTTCGCAACTTTGATACCAATCGGAAGAAACGGCAACGTAAGCGTCCACGGGAGATGTTTATATCTTCTGCCGGATGTATGCTGCGGTATGAGAGAATCATGCCGAGGCATGCAGGCATTATATATAACCATCCTTGGCGTGGGCTGGCTGAGTTGCTTATCCTGATTGGTAGGCAATGCGAAGGCCTGAACGCGGGATAAGCGCAAGTAGCAATACCCACGTCATTTTTTTATCCCCGGCGGTGTTTTGGGTTTTTGAACCGCCGACCACAAGCATCTCCCCGCTTATGAATCATTAGTCACACCATTACCATCAGCTCATGAGCAGCCTGTCTGCCCGTGAGCTATAACTTCATAAATTTAAGTTTCTTAGGAGAAACTTGTTTATTATGGGCTTAACAGGTTTAAAGTGTTTAAATCCATTGCATTAAAAACGAATATTTAAATTATCAACAAACCAATTAAAAACCAATCATTTCCAAAACCATGGGAAGAACTAATTATTTCAGACTTTTCGCCATGCTTGCGTTCGTGGTACTTGCAGCTATGAGTTGCAAATGGACCGCCGAGTCGCTCTATATGTGGCACCCTGACCTGACGATTGCCGGAGCATGGGCTATCGCAGTGTTCTCATTCGTGATTGCGTCGCTATGTTTCTCACAGCTATTGCGCGCCCTTGACCGCAACGAAGATTTCTATGGCAAGCTCTTCGGCCGCGGCGGTGCCTTTGCAATCGGTCTTTTCGGCCTCGTATTCTTCTGGATGTGCGTGAGCCTGCCCACCAACACCCACACACTGCTCTATGGCGCCAATATCAAGACCGTGATGACGCAGGATATCAGCCGCACGAAGGGATATCTCACAGACCTGAAAGATAACAATCAGCAAATAAAAGCAATAGAGGCTGATAGAGATGGCTTGGCAAATCTTTTATCTTCTCGTTTGCAGTCAATGCAAGATGAAATTATCCATCCAAGTCATGAAGGTATAGGTTATCGTTTCAATTCTATATTGACAGATGTGGAGAGGATTCTCACCAACGCGCTTGGACGGCAAGTGAAGATAACACGAGCAGAACGGGTGGGTTCGACTCCGCGTGAATGGAATCGTACATTTGAATTTTATCAAGCGGCGATAAATGCCAACTTTGATATTTACAGTAAAAAGTGTGATGAGAAAATACGTAGAGTAAGGCAAGCTATGAACGATAATGAGCTTAAAGCCAAAATACAAAACTTGTCAATAGCTCAAGAGGATATTAATGATATGACAGGAGTTAATCCCGAGGTCATAAAAGCTGCTTCAAATGATTTGATTAAGAGTTACTCATATATTAAGAGAAATGAGCAGTATCTTGAGTTTCACTCCGACGAAGACAAAGCACGCTATACAGCCGAGAATCTTCATACCGACGCCGAAAATCTTCTCAACGTTGAAGAGGTAGTGCGCGACTACGCCAAGACCGACAAATACAAAGGCATGAGCTACTGGATTCTTATCGCCATACTGGTAGATATCGCCGGCTTTGTGTTCTTCAACATCGCGTTCAGCAAAAAGAATAATAACGCCTTATCATACAACTAAACCATGCCAAAAGTAGGAGACCAGATAACCGAACAGCCGGTGCAGCAGACCACCGCCACAATAAATGTGGTGAGCGACCCGGTGGGACCTGTGATGTCTACCCCTCAGAATGAGGAGATGATTTTAGGCCTCAATCAAGAGGAAATACTGAATGTAAATGCAATTTCTGTAGTGATCCCCGACACACAGACGCCTATAGTGGTGTTTTTCGGAGCTCCTTCATCGGGTAAGACAATGGCTCTTATCCGTATGATCCGTTGGGCTGAGAGCCACGGGCTTCAGGTTGTGCCGGAGCGCATATTCCGCCCGAGCCATGACAAGCATTATCAGCGTATGTGTGATAATCTGTCGACTATGGTATATAGCACTACAGCACCCTCGGGCAATGATACAATCAGTTTCATGCTTGTGAAGATACTCGACGACCATGGCCGCCCGCTTTGCCAGATACTCGAGGCGCCGGGCGAGCACTACTTCAAGGAGTCGGAGCCCAACCGTCCGTTCCCCACCTACATCCAGCAGATTGTCAACGCCCCCAACAGGAAAGTGTGGGTTTTCTTCTGCGAGAAAGACTGGGGTGGTGTGCAGCAGACGCGCACAAATTATTCCTTGCAGATAAAAAACATGCAGGTCAATATAAACCGTCTGGGTAAACGTGCGCGGGTAGTATTCCTTTTCAACAAGGCCGATAAGTTCCCGCAGTATTACGACAAGTCGGGCTACCCCATAGGCCAGCGTTTCTTCAAGGACATCTCCGGCCAATATCCCGGAATCTTTGACAACTACCGCAACGACAGTTTCTTCCGCGTTTTTCAGGGCGAATATAACTTCAAGGCGCTTTGCTTCTCAGTCGGAAGTTTTACTGAGGTTGACCCTCTGACAAAAACGTGGATACAAGGCGACGACTGGTATTGTGAACAGCTTTGGAAAGCAATAAAATAAACAAGGAATGGCAAGCATAGATTTATGCGTATATGGAACACCTCATGGCTTCGACAGCTATGAGGTGCCCCAGGCCATGGGCGAATATTGCGAGCAATTCTATCGCACAAACCGTCGTGGCCGCATGTTGATGGCCAACCGACGCAACGACGGCTCGACGGTCTACAGTTTCTTGGTCTACGACCTTGTGGAGACCGACCTGCGTCAGCATGCTTTTTTCGGCACATCGTTTACACTGCGTGGCAATCAGTATATTCCCGATTTGCGCAGTCTGTATGGTCTGTTCAATCAGGAGTTCGACAGATTGTTGTCTACCGGGCGTTTACTTACACCTGTAGGCAAAACATATAAATATGCTGTAGGAAAATTCAAGGCGGCGGAGGATGTGATAAGCGCTTATTTCGCAGCCCTGATGGCCGGCCTATCTAACTTTGAGACCGAGTATTTCGACGCCGGTTTCAAGGCAAACGCCTCAGGTCAGATAGCGCTGAAAAACATTGATACTCCCGAGAAAGACCTCACTGACGCTTTCAAGAAGAGTCAATGGCTGGCCGTGTCGCCCTATTTCAAACCCGACGAGCCGACTATCGAAATAGACTTGGGCGACATGAACCAAAAATATACGGCGTCGCTTGAGTTGCTCACCCGCATGGCAATCCATAAGCATGCCACCGATAAGGGTGTGCTTGAGGAAATAGCTTCTTATGCAGCTACCTCAATGCAACTGCTCAAAAAGTATGCCGCTCAGGGTGGCCTCGAAAATAAGGAGTTGCAGCAGATCAACGAGCTGAGCGGTAAGCTGAGTTCATTGCACTCAAATGCCTCCACCCTTATAAGGCAGCTTCAAGTAGCGCCACAGCCTCAACCACAGCCTCGACCGAAACCAGAGCCGACACCGACTCCACCCCCCACTCCAGAACCGACTCCGCAGCCTCAAACGCGGAGAAAGAGGCTTTGCATGAAGTGCGGCAAAGTGAAACCGTTGACAGATTTTGAAGCAGATTCTGAGATTTGCAAGAAATGCAGCGCTCCGGAGCCAATGCCGATATGGAAGCAGATAGATCCTAAATTGATAGGCATTGTGGCTGTGCTCTTGGCTATACTTTTAATATCTTGGGCACTGATTTCATCAGGAGGGAAAGAACAGACTAAGCCTGAACCTACTGATGATTCTGCATTGGTGGCTCATAACGACAGTGTAAAAAATTTTGAACGTGCTTTGACTGACGGTAAATTGGCGATAGCATACGACTATAGATTGGCAGCCGGCAGCGACGCGATGAATAGAATAGTCCGGAAGTACCAAGATATGGCAAACGCTGTGCTTACGGAAAGCAACGGTGAAGCTTACAGAGCTTTTGTCAATTTCCAACGTGATAATCAGCCCGTTTCCAATCTACCTAACCTCTTCAATTTCAATGATCAGATAGAGGATAAAGCTCTGGTATTGGATGAAATCTATAGCGAACTATCCAAACCGCAGCTTACCGATAATGAAAAAAGCATCTTACGCGAGCGGATAAACAAATTCTCAGATTATGAAACTCTCGTAGTGCGATTAAACGGAATGCTCAATTCGGTTGCAACTCATCATACATCTTCCGTGATAAAATCTGAAGACTTTAAAAATGAGCAACCGCTTATGGAAGTTCCGCTTGAAGTGCACCTGTTTCGTTCTGATGATTCTTATACGGACAAACAGGAGATAACTCTATCTGAAAGTACAAGTTTGAAACATTCGGATTATTATATTTTGGAGTCCAATAAAGATATCAAGCTAAAACAAGATACAGGACCGTATAAAAGAAAGACAGTTGATGTCATAAACAATAAGAAGATACAATTGAAGAGCCGTTCGAATTCAATTACCATTGTAGTAATATTGGAAACCGGCGGGAAAACTTATAAACTAACTTTTCAATGAAAAAGATAATATTGCTTTTAATGCTGCTTGCTGTAGTTGGGATTTGCCATGCGCAGGATCCCGAGCAAGAAGTGGCTCAGGACTCGGTTTCATTGCTGAAACAGAAGCTCCCTGAGATAAAGAAAGACAGTGAAAAGGTTAAAATCTATGTGCAATTGGTTGAAATGCTTGACCAAGAAAATGCAGAGCTATCCGAAAGCTTGGAAGAATATGAAAAGAATCCCGATCTATTGCTGCTTACCGATAGTATCTCGGTTTTCAGGAACAATGTACCGGTCGATCAATTCAGCCCGGCTCTGCTTCCTTTCGCCAATGCAATAGAAAAAGTGAGTGCACTGCAGGTTGCGTTGCAGAATATGAACGAAGTTCTTGCTACATTTTCGGAAGTTTCGCGAAAGGATAGGTCATTAGACTATAACGGCTTTCTCAATACCCGGCCTGTGCAAGAACAAATGCAAGAACTTTCAAAAGCAGCCACTGAGGTTGATGTCATAGACCGACGGATGTTCTCTGAAAAACAAAACGACTATATAGATAAGCTGATAGAAGATTACAATAAATTATTATTAGAAATTTACCAATGAAAATCAAAATCCTTACTTTACTTGTCGTAGCCATGCTGGTGGCCGGCTGTGGAAACAAGCAGGTTCCACGCGAGCGTGTGCCCGAACATGTCACTACTGAGACAGATGTCACTGATGGTGTGCGAATTCCCTACGAGCCTAACGGCAGTCATGAGATGGTGACAGTCTCTTTCAATGGTGTACCTATGAATCTACTTTGGGATACCGGTTGCACAACTACTTTGATACCGGTGACTGAATTCCAGCGAATGATACGCGAGGGCAAAATATCGGGATATGACTACAGTGATACCAAGTACGCCCAGATTGCAGACGGCAGCATTGTTGAAAATTTCGAGTTCAATATCCGCGATGTCTCTTTCAACACTACTAATGGCCGACCGTACGTGCTCCATGATATATCAGTTTTGGTTTCGCCGAACCCAAACAGTTCAAGTCTCCTCGGCAAAAATGTAATTGACCAACTGGGCCAATTCTACCGCGACGAGAGCGAATCGTGCTTCGTGCTTAAACAATGAACTTCTCGCTGCATATAACATCGCTTTGGGGGAAGAGCTTCGACGCTTATCCTCTTGATTCCAAGGCTGATTATCTGAAATATCTGTCTACAGATGGCGACGGCAGCAATATTGCCGTCTGGGTGGAGGGTGGAGTGATTTATTATTACTCTTTCTTCAAGCTGCCCGGCGAATCTGTGTTTGGAATTCTTCTCAGTTTCAAAGACCTTGTGATAACAGAGCCGGCGAAACTGTTGAAACTCTTGTCGGATTTGGTGGCGGAGGGTATGCCGAGGAAAGCCACTATATTGAAATACGACACCGATGGTAATCTGATATTCGCCAATCCAAAGTTGGCAGATTCGCCCGACGCAGTAGAAAATCTCCGAAACGAGATATTCAAGATTCTGTCGTCGAACAGGTCAAGGCTTGGTGTCAAGTCGATGAACATTCCATCGCTTCCGTCTCCCAAAGATGTCACAGCTGTACGCAAGAGTGAAGATTTCGCCAAGATTGAGAATCTGATTTTCAATGAATACAATGCTGTGATAATGAGTGATGGCAATGTGTGGCAAGACAACGCCACATATAGCGTCATCTCCGGTCTACAGACTCAGATTGAAGAAAAGGATGGGGAAATCGTCTCTCTCAAAGGCGATGTCGCCAAGCTTGAACGCGCCCGCAAGCAATACCGGTTTGTAATTGTCATGCTGGCGTTTCTTTGCATAGCAGGCATAGGATTGTTCAGACTAAACCGTACGCTCAACGAGACAGCGTATTCGCTCTCTCAGGCCAATGATACCATAGTATCCTATCATGGACGGCTTGCCAACGCCTGCGATACCATATCTGCCCGCGACAATCAAATTGTCAATCTCGTATCTCAGGTCGATAATCTTGAGTATCAGAAGAGGTCTATTGCTCAGGATAAGAAGACAGACTCGCTCAATCAATGTCAGCGAATCGAAGACCTGTATCTTGACATAAACAACCTTAATGATCAGATGAGGAGACTGCGCACGCAAGTGTCAACAGCGGAGAGCAATATGCGTGCAGCCCAGACGCAAAGCAGCAGATATAAAACTCTTATGAGTTCTTATCCGTTTATAGCTACAGGCTTTTCGAAAGCCGGCAACACTCTCTATATATCCTACAATGCCCTTGCCAATAAGTCGGCAAGTATTGAGATAAGGTGTTTCACCCGTAGCTCATACCTCGATAAGTGTGATAAGACTGTATCGGTCAAAGAGGGCTCAGGCAAACTGACTCTTGAAGGTGTCAGAGGACTCTCTTCGGCGGAGTATGTCGTGGTATATTCCGGTGGCCATATTATCGCCGGCCAGTGGTTTTGATGTGGTTGGTGGGTGGCTGTGGGCAGCGAGTTAGCTTTTGAGGATAACTATAAGTAATCCGCTGCCCACAACCCTCCAACCACCAACTATAAAACAGCCTACTCACCACCCTATATATCAAAGCCGCTGACGACTTTTTTAGTCGTCAGCGGCTTTGATATATAGGGTAGGGGTTTAGTCGGCGGATGATGTGTCGGCCAGGATGTGCGGGTGTACGGTGGTGGCGCCCTCGGAGGGTTGTGAAGGTATCTCCTCAGCCGAGCTTACCACATTCACGTAGAAATATACTATAGCGCGGGCCGGCGCTTTGTCTACGGCATATACCGGACACGATATTTCAATCTGGTGCTTGCCTACGGGTACATTCTCGCCGATCACATACTCAAATGCGAAAGGAGGCTGTACGTTTGAGCCCATGTAGTAGCCATCCCAATAGTAGGAGGCGTTGGTGATCATGGCGCCCTTGCCGGATTCTTTGTTAATTACATCGATACCCGATATTACAAGGTTCTCACCTTTTACTATATACAATTCGCCTTCGATTTCAACGGCGTTTTCAAACGAGAGGTCGAAGTCGACGTTGGGCAGATCGTTGCCGTCGTCGTCGCTGCAAGATACCAGAGCCGGCACGGCCACGAGTAGCAGCAAGAGATAGATGAACTTTTTCATTTTGGTTATGAGTGAATTAGGTTGAAGAAAGAAAAAATAGTTGTATTTGTTGGGGGAGTGGTTGGTAGTTTGTGGTTGGTGGTTTGTGGGGTGTGGGTAGCGAGTTAGCTTAAGAGGGGTGCAGTAAGTAATTTGCTGCCCACAGCCCACCAACTGCCAACCACCAACCTTTAATTCTTGAACACCAGCTCGTCGCCTTCTATGTCGATGACGATGGGGTGCGTGCGGTCAACTTTCTGTGCGAGTATGTCTTTCGACAACTGGTTGAGCACAAGTCGGTGGATTGCACGCTTAACCGGGCGGGCGCCGAACTCAGGATCGTAGCCCTCGTCGGCGAGATAGCTCAGGGCAGCGGGCGTGATGGTGAGCTCTATGCCCGAAGAGTGGGCGAGCATGCGCTGTATCGATTTGATCTGAAGGCCTACAATCTCTTCAATCTCAGTGCGGTTGAGAGGCGTAAACATGATAATCTCGTCGATACGGTTGAGGAACTCGGGGCGGATAGTCTGCTTGAGCATATCGAGCACCTCGGTCTTTGTTTTCTCCACCACTTCAGCCTTGTTCTGCGGAGTGAGGGTGGCGAAATTCTCGCGTATCACATTCGAACCCATATTCGATGTCATGATGATTATGGTGTTCTTGAAGTTTACGTTTCGACCCTTGTTGTCGGTCAGACGGCCGTCGTCGAGCACTTGAAGCAGGATATTGAATACATCGGGGTGAGCTTTCTCGATTTCATCGAAAAGCACTACCGAGTAGGGTTTGCGCCGTACTGCTTCGGTGAGCTGTCCGCCCTCGTCGTAGCCAACATATCCGGGAGGCGCTCCGACGAGTCGCGACACTGAGTGCTTCTCCTGATACTCCGACATGTCGATACGGGTCATCATATTCTCGTCGTCGAAGAGGTATTCAGCCAAAGCCTTTGCGAGCTCTGTCTTGCCGACACCGGTTGTGCCGAGGAAGATGAAGGAGCCGATAGGGCGCTTGGGGTCGTTGAGGCCTGCGCGGCTGCGGCGTACGGCGTCGGCGATGGCTGTGATAGCCTCGTCTTGGCCGACAACGCGGCTGTGTAGTTCTTCTTCGAGGTGGAGTAGCTTTTCTTTCTCGCTCTGTACCATCTTGTTGACCGGTATGCCCGTCCAGCGCGATACTACATCGGCGATATCTTCGGCGTCGACTTCCTCTTTGATGAGAGCTTTCTCGCCCTGCATCATGTCGAGCTGCTCCTGAATAGTCTGAATCTCTTTCTGCTTACCGGCGATTGACGAGTAGCGTATTTCGGCCACGCGGGCATAGTCGCCCTCGCGCTCGGCCTTGTCGGCCTCGAAGTTGAGCTGTTCGATGTCAATCTTGTTCTGCTGTATGCGGCTGATGAGGTCGCGCTCGGCTTTCCACTTGGCAGAGAACTCTTTCTCCTCCTCGCGGAGCTCGGCAATGCTGCGCTCGATAGCCTTAACCTCTTCGTCGCGACCCTCGCGTTTGATTGCCTCGCGCTCGATTTCTTTCTGGGCGATGGTGCGGGTGATGTCGTCGAGAGCCTGAGGCACAGAGTCAATCTCGAGTTTGAGTTTCGAGGCTGCCTCATCGATAAGGTCGATGGCCTTGTCGGGGAGGAAGCGGTCGGTGATATATCGCTCTGAGAGCTGAACTGCGGCGATAATCGCCTCGTCGCGGATACGCACTTTGTGGTGGTTCTCGTAGCGCTCCTTGAGGCCACGGAGAATTGCGATAGCGCTTGTCTCGTCCGGTTCGTTGACCATCACTTTCTGGAAGCGGCGCTCGAGAGCCTTATCTTTCTCGAAATATTTCTGATACTCATCGAGGGTGGTAGCGCCGATACTGCGGAGCTCGCCGCGGGCCAAAGCCGGCTTGAGGATGTTTGCGGCGTCCATGGCGCCCTCGCCTTTGCCGGCCCCCACGAGAGTGTGGATTTCATCGATAAAGAGGATAATCTCGCCGTCAGCCGATGTCACTTCATTGACAATAGCTTTAAGACGCTCCTCAAATTCGCCCTTATATTTGGCGCCTGCGACGAGCGCGCCCATGTCGAGAGAATAAATCTGCTTGGTGCGGAGATTCTCTGGCACATCGCCTCGTACGATACGGTGAGCCAAACCCTCGGCGATGGCTGTCTTACCGGTGCCCGGCTCGCCAATGAGCATAGGGTTGTTCTTGGTGCGGCGCGAAAGAATCTGAAGCACGCGCCTGATTTCCTCGTCACGTCCGATCACCGGGTCGAGTTTGCCTGCGCGGGCACGCTCGTTGAGGTTGATGGCATACTTCGAAAGCGCGTTGTAGGTTTCTTCGGCTCCTTGGTCGGTGGCTTTCTTGCCCTTGCGCAGCTCTTCGATGGCTGCGGTGAGCTCTTTCTTGCCAAGGCCTGCATCTTTAAGAATAGTTGAAGCGGGAGAGTTGACCTCGAAGATAGCTACGAGCAATGTCTCGAGAGTCACATACTGGTCACCCATGCTCTTGGCCACGTCAAGAGCTTTCTGAAGAACATCGTTTGAGGTGCGGCTGAGATATGGTTCCGAGCCCGAAACTTTAGGAAGTGCGGCAATTTCTGCGTCGACCGCGCGGGTGACAGTCGCAGGGTTTGCTCCTATCTTCTGGAAGATGAAGTTAACCACACTTTCGCCCTCGTCGATAATGCCCTTGAGCAGACATACAGGCTCTATAGCCTGAGTGCCGGCGCCGCGGGTAATCTCAACAGCCTTCTGGATGGCTTCTTGTGATTTAATTGTGAAATTGTTGAAATTCATAATATGAGGTAGTGTGTTGAATGTTCTGTTTAAATTCTAATTACAATATCTCTAACAAGTATCAAGCCGATTTGGTTTGATTGGTATGCAAAAGATATTGACAAAGTCTGTGCCAAATAGAGCATAACTGACATTTTTGTCACATTGAGATAAATTTTTTGGCCGATTTTTTTGCAAGTAACCACTCTTTGTTATTAACTTCGCGAAGTAAAACAGAAAAAGAACTACGCTATATAAATTATGATATTCAATTTTAGAATAGTATCCGACGAGGTTGACAACTTCAAGCGCGAGATTCAGATTGACTCGACCGCTACATTTCTTGACCTCAAGAAAGCAATCTGCAAAAGTGTAGGCTACGACACTACACAGATGAGCTCTTTTTTCCTCTGCGACCGCAACTGGGAGAAAGAAAAAGAGATAACCTTTGAAGATATGGACACCGACGACGATCAGGAAGTGTTCCTGATGGATGAGTCGCCGCTCGACGAGTTTATCGAGGATGAGGGTCAGAAGCTGCTCTATGTGTTCGACTATCTCACCGAACGAGCATTCTTTATAGAAATGACAGAGATGGTGCCCGGCAAATCTCTCCGCGAGCCTTTGTGTACGCTTGCCATGGGCAACGCTCCGGCAGAGGCTGTTGACCTTGATGAATTCGACGCCAAAATCGACGCCAAGGCAGCAAGCGTGGCCACCGATATCGACGAAGACTTCTATGGCGAGGACAGCTTCAACGAAGACGAGTTCGACGCTGAGGGCTTCGATGAAATGACATTCGACGAATAAGCCGGCGTCGCTGTCACCGCATTACCTCATCCCCGTCGGATAATTCTGACGGGGCTTTGAAGTTTTTCTTCTAACCTTTATAAGACTGCAATAAGTGTTCGACTCATTATCAGCGATATTCTCAGCAAACAGCTGGCTCTACTCGGTGCTGGCTCTCATAGCTGTGCTGTCGACACTTCTTATCATCATAATCATATTGTCGGAAAACCGCAATCCTGTCAAATCGCTGGCATGGGTTACGGTGCTTCTGCTGCTTCCTGTTGTCGGGCTGATATTATATCTCTTTTTTGGCCGCAGCATAAAGAATACCCGCATGATATCGCGGCGCAGCCGGCGCAAACTCAGGCGCCGCGAGGGGCGTACGTTTGCCGACCCCAAGAGTGCCGGGCTCAGTTCGGAGTCGCTGCAGCAAATTTTCCTTGCCCGCTCTCTTACCGGCGCACAGTTTTATTCAGGCAATATTGTGGAGGTATTTACTTCCGGCGCTGATAAATTCGAGGCTCTCGAGCGCGACCTGCGCAACGCTCGCGAGTCGATAAACATGCAGTATTATATATTTGAAGATGATAAAGTAGGGCGGAGGATAGCGGATATACTTGCCGAGCGCGCTGCCGCCGGCGTGAAAGTGAGGCTGATCTACGATCATGTGGGTTCGTTCCACGTGAGGTCGAGGTTTTTCAAACACCTGCGTGAGCGCGGAATCGACGCGCAGCCGTTCTTTAAAGTCACCTTCCCTACATTCGGCTCTCATGTCAATTGGCGCAATCACCGCAAACTTTGTGTGATTGACCAGTCGATAGGCTACCTCGGAGGCATGAATGTGGCCGAGCGATATATCGACGGTGGAAAAAGTTTCGCTTCATGGCGCGACACTCATGTGCGGGTGACCGGCTCAGTAGTCCAAGCATTGCAATACTCATTTATCGTTGACTGGAACTTCAACGGCGGCGGTCTGATAGAAGACAGACCTGTGACCTACGCTGCACCTTCTGTAAGCCCGGGCGCCAATACCGTTGCCGATGTCGGAGCGCAAATGCTCACATCGGGCCCTACATCGCAGTGGTCCAACATATCGCTTGCCCTTCACAAAGCCATATCCAACGCCCGCAAGCGTGTCTATATCCAGACACCCTATTTCCTCCCTACCGAGGCTTTGCTCAAAGCACTTCAGTCGGCCGCCTTGGCTCATGTCGATGTAAGGATAATGGTGCCTATCCACAGCGACTCAGCCATGCTTACCCATGCGTCGAACTCCTACGTGTCGGAGAGCCTGCGTGCGGGTATAAAGATATATCAGTATAAAGCCGGTATGTTGCACTCGAAGATGATTATAATCGATGATGAGTTTGTGACTATCGGCTCCACCAATTTCGATTTCCGCAGCTTTGACTATAACTTCGAGGCTAATCTTTTCTTTTACAGCCGCGAGCTCAACCGCCGCATGACCGAGATATTCCGCACAGACCTTGCCTCGAGTGAGCGGATATTGCCCGAAAACTGGCACCGACGCCCGCTTCCACGCCGAGTAGCCGAGTCAGTGCTGCGCCTGCTAAGCCCCGTACTCTAATGTAATAATATAAACAATGGAAAATAACAATGAGGCCCGCGCGCGGTTCGAGAAGATTTTGCGCGATACAGGCCGTGAAAATATCGATTATGTGATAGAAGACCTTGACGCATGGGGCTTTTTTACAGCGCCGGCGTCGGCCAAGGGACATGGAGCATATCCCGGCGGCCTGCTCGAACATTCGCTGAATGTTTACGACGCCGCTGTTGAGGCCCGTAAGGCTATGATTGTCCTGCGTCCGGACCTCGAAGACGACCTCAAAGCTGACAGTATTGCCATCGCTGCATTGCTCCATGATGTGTGCAAATCTGACCTCTACAGGCTCGTGAAGAAGAAACGCCGCAATGAAGTGGGGCAGTATGAGGAATTTGAGCAATACGAGATTCACGACGAGAACTTCCCTGTAGGCCACGGCGAGAAATCGGTGATACTCCTTCTTCAGTCGGGTCTCGACCTCAAAGACGACGAGATTTGCGCCATCCGCTGGCACATGGGGCCGTGGAATATGTCGGGTGATGATGAGAAATTCTACCGTCAGGCCGGAAAAGCAACCCCGCTCCAACCGCTCATCCATGCCGCCGACACATTGGCTTCGGCTATCATAGAGCGCCCCGGGAAAAAACTGTGAATTAAACGTGTGCTGATTATCAAACAGATGGCTGATTTGTTAAATTTTTCTTGAAAAAATCTTCAGAAAAATTTGGCGGAGACAAAAAAAGTTACTAATTTTGCAACGCAATTGAGAAAAGCACTTGCGAAAATAGCTCAGTTGGTAGAGCACGACCTTGCCAAGGTCGGGGTCGCGGGT
>CAJTWH010000026.1 GCA_910579995.1 uncultured Muribaculaceae bacterium
CCGCGTTTTTCGGCCTTGAATACGGCTGGTTCCTGCTTGGCCTCACGCTCATCGGACTTGTGAGCTTTATCGATGATATTCATTCGCTTCCCGACTCGGTGCGCCTTGTGGTGCAGTTCGCAGCTATGTTCCTGATGTTCTATCAGTTCGGCATTCTCAACTGGCACGACTGGTGGATAGTGCTTGTGGCTTTGATCGTGTGCGTGGGAATCACCAACGCCTACAACTTTATGGATGGAATCAACGGCATTACAGGCGGCTACTCCCTTGCCGTGCTCGCCCCGCTCGTTTATCTCAACGCCAAACACGGCTTCATTGATATGCCATACCTCTACATCACTGGCCTGAGCCTCATCGTGTTCTGCTTCTTCAACTTCCGCAAAAAGGCCAAATGCTTTGCCGGCGATGTCGGATCAATCACCATTGCCTTTATCCTGCTTTTCGCTCTCGGGCGGCTGATTCTCCAGACAGGCGACTTCGCGTACATCGTCTTCCTCGCTGTTTACGGTGCCGACTCAATCCTCACCATCTGCCACCGCATACAGCTGCATGAAAACCTCGGCGAAGCCCACCGCAAGCACGCCTACCAGCTGATGGCCAACGAATTGAAAATGCCACACATAGAAGTCTCGCTCATCTATATGGCAGTCCAGCTGGCAATCTCTTTCGGCATGATATTCTGCCCGGTCAACCATTACATCTATCTCGCAATCACCATAATGGTGCTATTGGCAGCATACCTCGTCTTTATGAAGAAGAACTATCACCTGCACGAAGCTTACCTCAAATCCAAGCAACAGCAATCATGATTATCAACGACGAACTCCTCGACAAAGTGACCGCTGAGGCCGCCGGAAGCCCCCGCCTCCGCATGAACTACAATCTTCACGACAGCCTCGACGCCAAGGCCCAGCGCCTCATCAACGTTCTTCTCCCCGGAACACCCCTGCCCATCCACCGCCACCGCCACACAGCCGAAACATACATCATCCTCCGTGGCAAAATGTACGTCGTCTTCTACAACGATCTCGGCGCTCAGACCGCCCGCCACCTCCTCGACCCTGCGCAGGGCAACTACGGCGTGCAAATCCCCGCAGGCCAATGGCACGGCATAGAAGTCATCGAACCCTCCGCCATCTTCGAAGTCAAAGACGGCCCCTACACCCCGCTCCAACCCGAAGACATGCTCGACTGATGAGAGAAAGAATCTTACTCTGCAAGCCGAAGATGAGCGGGCGCGAACTTGATTTTATCAAGCCTGCGCTCGCTGAGGATTGGGCAGTGCCGATGGGGCCGGATGTCAATGCTTTCGAGAAAGAGCTTGCTGCCGTTATCGGTGCAGAAAATGTTGTCGCTCTCGAATCCGGAACATCTGCCATTCATCTTGCATTGATTCTCTGTGGCGTCAAACCCGGAGATGAGGTCATAGTTCAATCCATGACATTCTGTGCTTCGACTAATCCAGTTGCCTATCTTGGTGCAACTCCGGTTTTTGTAGATTCAGAGAAAGAGTCTTGGAACATAGACCCGGATCTGCTCGAAGAGGCCATCAACGACCGTATAGCTAAGACCGGTAAAAAGCCAAAAGCCATCATTCCGGTTGCTCTATATGGTATGCCGTATCAGATTGATCGAATCATGGAGATTGCCAATCGCTACGACATTCCTGTGATAGAAGACGCCGCCGAGGGTTTCTGCTCCCGTTATAGTGGTAAGGTCCTCGGAACATTCGGTCATTTCGGCATATTGAGCTTCAACGGCAACAAGATGATAACCACCTCGGGCGGCGGCGCATTGATTTGTCCCGACAAAGAGACTGCCGACAAAGCCAGATGGTATGCAACCCAAGCGCGAGAAGGCTATCCATATTATCAACATGAGGTTGTCGGCTACAACTACCGTCTTTCAAATATCTCCGCGTGCATAGGTCGAGCCCAACTCACAGTGCTTGAAGAACATCTTGCCCACCACCGCCATGTGCAGGAGCTTTATTGCGAGTTGCTTAAGGATGTCAAGGGCATTACCATGCACTGCAATCCTGCGCCGGAGTATGACTCCAACTTCTGGCTCTGCACAGCCACTCTCGACCCCGACCTGCGCATAAAAGGTCAGGAGAACGCCTACAAAGCCATCATTACCGGAGCAGTAGGTGGTGCGGCAGGCGTGATCCACGCAGCCTCAACGGCCACCACCGACTGCCAGCCAAACGACAACGTCGAAGCTCTTCGCGTCTACCTCGACCAAGCCAACATCGAGGCGCGCCCTCTGTGGAAGCCCATGCACAAGCAACCGGTTTACAAAGACGCCCCTGCCTACGTAAACGGCGTCAGTGAATCCCTCTTCAAAGTTGGAATCTGCCTCCCCGCCGGCCCCTACGTCACCGACGACGACGTCCGCTACATTGTCGACACAATAAAAGAGAGCATTCTTTAATAAGATATTGCTTTAAGATGAGAAGAACAGTGCTTCAATTAGAGGCGCTGTTCTTTTTTTGTCTGTATGGATAATATTTTGTATTTTTGGCGAAACAAATATTTAGTCCATGGAAATACGTCTTTTTACAATTATCACAGGTCTTTTAATGTCGATGGTAGTCCGTAGCCAAGCTAATGATGGGGTAATATATGAGTCTGTCGTTATTGATAATCAGGAATATACACTTTCTTGCGATTGGCTTAATAAATCTGTCTTCGGGGAGATGAATATGCGAAATATCTGCATTGATTTCTTTGTGTTTGACAATGTTATTTATCTGAGTCATACTGATCAGGAGGAACATGCGCTTAGCATGGTTGACGCATTGACCGGCGATTATCTCGGCGTAGTGGAAATTGATTGGGGAAACATACCTCATTCTACAGCCGCCTCCAATTATGTCGGACAAGACGACGACGGCACGCCGTTTGTTGCCTCGTTCAGCGATTCGTCATTGCTTCAATATCCTTATACAATTGCAACCTTGAAAATTGAAGATGGTATACCTAAAGCTGATTTGATGTTTACACTTCCTAATTCCGAACCGGGGTGGGTTGTAGGACGCACAGCTGTATCAGGTAGTCTCAATGATGGTCGCTTCCGCGCAGTGGGGTCTATAAAAATCCGTAACGGCAACATGAGGGTACCATGGGGCTACGCAGAATGGCGCTATCAAGAGGGCGAGCCGATTGTTTCCGGTTCAGCAAAAATGAATTTTCAGATAGGAGAGGCCAAACCAGTTGGCGATGATATGGTGATAATTTACAATTGTGCTGATAATATCGATAATACAGATGGTTATGACTGCACTGTCCCTACATTGGGCAGACTGACAAACGACAATTTATTTGAAGAGATTGATGTCTTTAGAGGTCAGATTGAAAATCAGGCGGCGTGCGGGTTGGCCATAGCCAATTATAATGGTGTTGATTTTATGATTTATGGCAGTGGCTATGAGCCGGCGCGCTATGCAGTCGCCCAATTGACGGATTTCCCGCAAAGTCTGGATTCAAATCATTTATGGGCCCTTGGACGAGATATAAGCTATTCCGATAAAAATGAGACGTGTACCGATCAATTCAGTATGAAATATCCGGCACAGGTAGTCCGCTGCGACAGTGATACCGGCGATGGGCTCCATTTCTACTTGTTTACCGCACACAGCGGCCTCGCCCGCTATACGCTTTGCGAGGAGATGATTCAGACCGGTATCGGGCAAACATCTGAAGGCCATGATGTTGACATTTACTTTACTCCCGATGGACGCTCCCTGTTGACACGGCCTCAACACCCCGGATTGTATCTGCGTATGACAACTACCGGCACGGAAAAAGTAATAATCCGTTGAGTATTCTTATGTGAAGTTTGGCTTGAATATGAACAAGCAAGCCCTTTTAGCTTTATATAGAGTAAAGCATTTTACTGAATGGACAAACAAACGATTTACTCAAAATTCAAGCAAACGGTAGAAAAGTATCCCCACGCTCCGGCGGTTATAGAAGATGAGCGCGTCATTACATATTCTGAACTCGACGTGATGGTAGACGCCATTATGGCGAAATTCTATCAATCGGCGCCTGCGTTTGTGGGTATCGTAATGTCGCATGGGGTAGAGCAGATTGCGGGCATGCTGGCAGTTCTTAAATCAGGCGCAGCCTACGTGCCGGCAGAGCGTTTTTTGCCGCAGGAGCGCATAGATTATATGATGAAGACTGCGGGCGTGCAGTTAATCATAACCGACAGTTATTGTCGTGACCTCACGCCCGCGCCGCAGCTTATGCCAGACCGCTCTACCGCACCCGGCGTGGCCTACATACTATATACCTCCGGCACCACGGGCAAACCAAAGGGCGTCGTAGTGGAGAATCATTCTGTGGTCAACTATGCCGAGGCGTTTCATGACGAGTTCCGCACCGGCCCCGGCGATGTAATGTTGCAGTATTCGGTATGCTCTTTCGATATATTTGTAGAGGAAGTGTTTACAACGCTTTTAAGCGGAGCTGCAGTGTGTATTCCTCCTTCGTCTGTGCGCAATGGTTCGATTCAAGGGCTAATGCGATTTGTTGACAAACATCGTGTGACAATAATCGACGGATTTCCATATTTGCTTGCCGAGATGAACAAACTTCCGCAAATCCCTGAGTCTGTAAAGCTTCTCATAAGTGGCGGTGATGTAATCAGGGAGACATATATTTCAAATCTCAAAAACTCCGGCGTAAAGATATATAATACCTACGGCCCGTCAGAGACAACAGTATGCTCCAATTATTATAGAGTGGACAACGCCGTTCCGCTCGATGATGGCACATACCCTGTCGGAAAAGCCATCAAGGGAGTCGAGGTAAAGATTCTCGACAGACGACTGAAAGAAGTGCCACAAGGAGAGGTAGGTGAAATATGTATTTTCGGTGAGGGTGTGAGCCGTGGCTATCTTGGCACACCGCCGGAGCAGAAAAACTTTGTGACCTTCGCCGACGGCACGCGAATGTATCGCAGCGGCGACCTTGGCTATATGTTGCCTGACGGTAATCTCGCTTTTCTTCATCGACGCGATGAGCAGGTGATGATACTTGGCAAACGTGTGGAGCCTGAAGAAGTGGAAAACGTACTCAATACATGCCCTTGCGTAGAGCGAGGTATTGTCCGTGCTTTTCTTGATGAAAACGGGCTGCATTACCTTGTAGCATATATTGTGGCGGGTAAGGACTGTACGCTTCATGAAATCCGTAAGCACTTGGCGGCACATCTGACAGATTTTATGATACCCGAGTTTTTTGTAAAAATGAAGAAGATACCTCTCACCCGCCGAGGAAAGGTAGATACTGAGGCTCTGCCTGTAGTGATGAAAGAGGGGGGCGTATGAATGTGGAGTTGAGACCGGTCAAGGCATTGCCTACATTGATGGCATGGCGAATAGAGGTGTTGCGGTGCGTTTTCAAACAAGAACCATCGAAAAGGCTTCTTGTCGCCAACCGCCGCTATTACCGCAGGCACATTGCCGATGGTTCGCACATTGCTCTCATTGCGAATGTAGATGGCGAAGACTGCGGCTGTGGAAGTGTCTGCTTCTCCGAAGAGCTGCCATCACCCGATAACCCTACAGGCCGATGTGCCTATCTGATGAATATCTATGTTCGGGAATCATTTAGAAACCGAGGCATAGCCCACAGGATAATCCGTGCCCTCATAGAAGAAGCGAGAAAGCATGAATGTGAGAAGATTTATCTTGAAACCACCGAAGAGGGCAGACCGGTTTATGAAACATCCGGTTTCAAACCTCTGCCCGGTATTATGAAATATTATGATACAAAACATTAAGATTACAGACCGCCTCAAATGCGTGTGCTCAAAAGCACCCCATGCAGGCAATATAGCATATCTGCTATATCCCATGGAGCTGTCGGACAGTTGGGTAGAGCAGTCTGCCAAGAGCTTTAATACCACAATAGTGGTAATCACCGGAATGGATTGGCAGAACGTTTTCAGCCCTTGGCCGGCTAAGGGTGTGCCGGCCGGCACACCCGATTTCAAGGGAGAAGCTCCCGAATTTCTTGCAAAATTGCGGGAGTCTATAATACCTCAGGTTGAAAGAGAGTTGGAAATCACCGACGATGTCGAGCGCACTTTGGTCGGCGTTTCGATGTCTGGCCTTTTTGCCTTGTGGCAATGGCTTGTGTGCGACACGTTTACCAATATAATATCACTCTCGGGATCATTCTGGTATGAAGGATTCGAAGAATGGGTGACATCGCGCAACATACCGGCCAAGAGCGGAAAGGCTTATTTTCTATTGGGAGTAGACGAGCCAAAATCCAAAGAAAAAGCTTTCGCCACTGTTGGAAGTGCAACGCAAGAAATAATAGCATACCTCGGCTCACACGGCGTATCGACGATATTTCAGAGCGTACCGGGCAATCATTATTCAGACCCGCTACTTCGCTTGAATAAAGGGTTGACGGCAATTTTTGCTAAACAGGCATAGACAATAATGGTAAATTACTGACAACCGACGGAGTATCCGACATCATATCATCAAGCCGGATGAATGATATTATCCGAGAGAACGATTAGCTGATAAAACAAAACCCTCGCCATGGGGTATGGCAAGGGTTGAGGAGAAAGGAGTGTGTTAGTCACGGACTTTTTTCATGAAGTCAGCAAAATGCCTTTCTGACTATAACAACGCATGGGCTCTGCAAAAAGTTCAATCGATTATGCAGACACCGTCGATATCGCTCAGTTTGGCAATCAATAGGTCTGAATCATCAAGCCTGATGGCGACAGACATCCGGCAAGTGTTGTCGAACTCCTGCGACACTATCTTAATGCCGGGCATTTTGGTCAGTTTCATCACATCGTTCATGGCGAGGTATGGAAATGAGAATGAGATAGTCTTCATCACATGCCTCTCCTCGATAGTCGCTTCGCTTAGCGCCATCCGTGCGGCTTCGCGGTAAGCCGCGATAAGGCCGCTGGTGCCGAGCTTGATACCGCCGAAGTAGCGGACTACAACAATCACAGTATCAGTGATACCAAACGAATTGATCTGACCCAATATCGGTTTTCCGGCCGTGCCCGAGGGTTCGCCGTTGTCGCTGCTTAGAAAATCAGTCCTGTCGGCGCCTACCATATATGCCCAGCATACATGGCGGGCGTCGAAGTATTTTTTCTGATACACGGCCACTACAGCCTTGGCCTCTGCCGCTGTTGTCACAGGATGGGCAAAGGCTAAGAACTTGCTCATCTTCTCTTTGAAGATAGCTTCGCTTGGTGCTGTTATGGTTTTGTATGTATCAGCCATCAATATACGTGTGAGTCGCTGTCGAGCTCTTTGTCGGTGAGCGGTTTGGAATTCATTTTATACCAAGCGTAGGCTATGTAGGCCAAAACGAACGGTACGAGTATCGACACCCAGCTCATCACTGTGAGGGTGAAAAGCGACGACGAGCTGTTGGCAATCGTCAGCGACGACGCCATATCTACGGTCGATGGCAGATAGGCTGTGTCGGCATAACCGGCAATAAGGATCAACACTGCAACAACAGCAGCAACACCGAATCCTGCAAACCATATTCCGCACCGCCAAGTCTTGTCGAGTGCGCTGCGGAAGATAGAGTAGAGCACTGCCACCACTCCGACAAGGAGTATTGCGGCCAGATACCACATACCAAGAAGATTATGGAGATAGAGATTGGGCTCGGCCACAAACTGACCATCGACAAAGCGGTAGCCCGTCTGACAGAGCAGGACTATCAGAAAAGCCACGAAGAGAACTGCGAAAATGAGGCCGTTTACAAGCACTTTCTTGCGCATACGGGCTGTGAAATCTTCCTTGCCGCCGATATTGTTGATAAAATAGAGCGCGGCCATGGTGCGTGCGAGGAAGAAAACGGCAAAGCCGAGAAGCAGGTTTTTCCAGCAGGCGATAGCCTCAAGTCCATGAGTGGGTGCCCATTGAGAAATTACAGGCGAACCGAAATTGAGGATGTTGGTCTTGGTGACAGTAAAAGCGCCGCCGAAGAACATCATGCCTACAGCTACTCCGAGAAGCACGCAGCCGAAAAGACCGTTGAACATCAGGAAGCCGTCATATACACGTGTGCCGTAGATATTGCCTTTCTTGCGGCGGAATTCATAGCTCACCGCCTGAAGTACGAAGCTCACCAAAATGAGCATCCAGAGCCAGTAGGCACCGCCGAAACTTGTGCTGTAGAAGAGCGGGAATGAGGCGAAGAATGCGCCGCCGAAGACTACAAGAGTAGTGAATGTAAACTCCCATTTGCGTCCGAGCGAGTTCACCATTAGCCGGCGTTCGTCTTCAGTAAATTTGCAGAAGAGCATTGATTGGCCGCCTTGCACGAAAAGCAGGAATACAAGCGCCGCGCCCAATACTGCTATAAGAAGCCACCAATAGGCCTGTAAGATTGCGAGTGTTTCCATATCAGTCGTGTGTTTCGATGTTAGTTTTTGAAGCCGAATTGATATAGCGGAGCATAATGCTTACTTCAGCTATAAGAAGGGCTGTGAATATTGCTGCGAAAATCCAGAATGTGAGCTGCACAGACGAGGCGGGAATACCGCTGATGGCTACTCCGGTCGGCATAAGGTCTTGGATCACCCAAGGCTGACGTCCGACTTCGGCAAGCACCCATCCCGACTGGCTGCATACCCATACAACTACTATCGACAGCATGCCTATCCAATGCAGCCAAGGTTTTTCAAGCACGCTCATGCGGCGGTAGCATACAAAGGCTATCACAAACAGGAAAAGGAGAAGGTAGCCGCCGGTGATTACCATAAGGTGGAAGGCATAGAAAGTCATGCCTACAGGTGGCACGGCGTCTTGAGGATTCTCTATATATCCGTAGCCGAAATATTGGAAATTCTCTTTAACTTTGGCTGCAGCCTCGGCCATCGCTTGCTCGTCGCCGGCCTCGCTTGCAGCTGCATATTCGCGCAGGGCTTCCTGTGCCGCAAGACCTATCTGATGTTTGTCGGCGTAGCTCAACCCGTAGATGGTGTCGCCCTCGGCAGTAATGCTGCGGCCTTCGATAAGGTCGTTGATACCCGGCACAAAGCAATCCCCCCGCATGTTGATGAGGTATGAAAGTCCTTGCGGCAGGTCGATTGCAAAAATCATCGGGTCGTCCGGAGTGGAGGCGGCGTCGGGCTTAAGCAGGCCGAAAGCCGTAAGGTCCTGACCGACTTTGCCGTTATATACACCTTCCATCGCGGCAAGTTTCATGGGCTGTACGCGGGCTACTTCTACGGCCGATCCGTGGCCGGTCATGAATGTGAGCAAAATGCCTGCGAGGCCTACCCATGCGCCAATCTGCATGGAGCTCTTGGCAGCCTCTACGTTGCGTTTCCGCCACAGAAGCCATGAGCTGACACCGATAACGAATACACCGGCAAGAGTCCAGCCGCTGAATACTGCGTGGAAGAATTTGTTGATAGCCACCGGGCTGAAAGCAACAGCCCAGAAGTCGCTCATCACATTGCGCATTTGAGCCGGGTCAAACTCCATGCCTACAGGAGATTGCATCCATGCGTTGGCAATGAGAATCCAAAGCGCCGAGAGTGATACTCCCAAGGCTACAAGCCACGTTGAGAGCAGGTGGAAACCTTTGCTTACCTTTTTCCAACCGAAGAACATCACAGCAACAAAGGTTGCCTCCATGAAAAAGGCCAACAGGCCTTCTATGGCAAGCGGGGCGCCGAATATATCGCCCACAAACCAGCTGTAGTTCGACCAGTTGGTGCCGAATTCAAATTCAAGGATAAGGCCTGTGGCCACACCGCAGGCAAAGTTGATACCGAAAAGGGTCATCCAGAATTTGGTGATACCTTTCCACCGCTCCTTACCGGTGCGGACATAGATTGACTCCATGATGGCCACTATCACCGACAGGCCGATTGTCAGTGGCACAAAGAGCCAGTGATACATGGCCGTCAAGGCAAATTGTGCCCTCGACCAATCCACTACACTTAATAAATCGTTCATATTTCAGTTTTTAGGTTTGTCGTTTATCATGGCTTCTCTGACTGCTTCGGCGCGGTCTGCGTCATTGTCATACCGGCTCTGAAGTATATCAGGGAAAAAGAAAAGTTTGAGCACGGCGAAGAATATGAATAGCTTGACCAATATCAGTATCCATAACTTCCGGCCGACTGTCATGCTGCGGAATCCGTCGGCATAAAAGGTGATTATTTTATTCAGCAACGTCGGCATCGGCAACTTTTACTCTGTTCTTGTCATTTTTATGAGGCATGGGCATTTTCACTTTCAGTTCGTCGAAGCCCTTGCCGTATACGCCGTTGCAGTTTGTCTGGGTTACGAATGCGTCCGGATCAATGCTCTTTATAATGCGTGATATAGTCACAGATTCTATCTTTCTGCACATCACAAGCAACACTTTCACTTCATGCTTTGAATACCATCCCATGCCCGATAGGATGGTGCAGCCGCGGCGTGCGTCGTTGTTGATGGCTGTCGCTATTTCCTGCCATTTCTGTGAGAATATGGTAAACTGCACAGCCTGGCGGTTGGTGTTGATAATCATATCTGCCATGTAGGAGCATAGTATCAGCACCACGAAGCCATATACCACAAGGTCAATACGGTGATAGATGAAGTACGACGATGAAATGATTATACAGTCGTTATAAAGCATTGTTCGCCCTACAGTCACATTGGTGTACTTCTGCACCATGGCAGCAATGATGTCGGTGCCTCCCGATGAGCCGTTGTGCGTAAAGGCCATACCCACGCCAAGACCGGCCAACAATCCACCGATGACAATATTCATGAACGGCTCGTTTGTCAGCGGCTCAGGAAACAAGGGCTGGAAGATTCCGACGAAAACAGATATCATCGTGGCGCCATAAATCGTACCGAATACAAATTTCTTACCTACTATTTTATAGGCTATTGCGAGCAATGCAAGGTTGCAGGCATATTGGGTGATGGCAACAGGAATACCTAATGTCAGGTACACTATCGTGCCGACACCTGCAAGGCCACCGATTACCACCTTTTCAGGCAGAATAAAGGCGCAGAAGCCGAAGGCGTAGATCGCCATTGCAACTGTTATGAAAATATAGTCGCGGGCTGTGCGCCACACATTGGTCTTGATTTTAACCATAACTTTACACTTAATGGGGCAAAGTTACAAAAAATGTTAATTATCCAATAGCTTTAGGCGAATTTATTTTTGTTTTGTGGCAAAATATTTCCAAAGTGGTGCCACCATCATAGCTTGCATGATTTCTCCTCCGGCAAGCATATTATATAAGGTGTCGCGGTCAACTTCATGTACCGCTATATCTTCAGTGCTGTCGAGGTGTTGCTCTTGGTTGATACGTTCCACTCCCCGCGCAACGAAGGCATAGCATGTGTTGGCCGACGTGCTCGGATTGGGCGACATCGTGGCTATCAGTTCCCATTCTCCACCGCCGAATCCGGTTTCTTCGAGAAGCTCGCGTTTGGCTCCTTCTATCGGTTCTTCTCCCGGCTCTACGCAGCCTGCAGGAAGTTCGAAGCCAACTTCGCCGCGTCCGTGGCGATATTGCTCCACCAATATATATTTGCCTTCGGTGGTTTCGGCTATCACATTCACCCAATCCGGATATTCAAGTACATAATATTCGGGATGAATACGTCCGTCGGGGAGCTCTACGCGGTCGCGTCGGGCGGTAAGCCATGGCCGGCGGATGATGTATTCCGACTCAATGGTCTTCCATTTGTTGATTTTATGTTCCATGTCACTTTCTTTTGGTGCAAAGTTAGGTAAAAAATAAAAATCTGAGTTATAATTGAAGAATTTTTTAGCCAATTAGTTGTTAAGATAGCCAAAACTCCTTAAATTTGCACAATGATTGGTGAAGTCTCCCTCGGGCGACATCATCGTCGTGAACATAACGAATAGACACAAACAATTCATAAATCAATCAAAATCAATCATCTTATGTGGTTAACAAGCTCATCTATAGGACGTAAGTTCGTGATGGCCATCACGGGCATCTGCCTCGTCCTATTTGTAACTTTTCACGTGTTGATGAATTCGGTTGCCCTCCTGTGGCCTGCAGCTTACAATCAGATCTGCATGTTCCTCGGAGCCAACTGGTATGCGCTGGCAGCCTCGGCCGGTCTGGCGTTGCTCTTCATCATCCACATCATCTATGCTTTGTGGCTTACCGTTCAGAACCGTAAGGCACGTGGCAACGACCGCTATGCTGTCAACGCTCACTATCCCGGCGTTGAATGGTCGTCGAAAAACATGCTCGTGCTCGGTATCGTAGTGCTTGCTTTCCTTGTAGTGCACCTTATCCAGTTCTGGGCTAAGATGCAGCTTCAGGAGCTCATGTCGCACAGCCTCTCGGCTCTCCCCACTGTTCACGACGCACCCGCAGCTCCCGAATTCGGTACTCTTTTCCTTCAGGCCGCTTTCGAGAACTGGTGGACTCCCGTTGTATACATCATCGGCTTCGTAGCTCTCTGGTTCCACATGAATCATGGCTTCTGGTCGATGTTCCAGACTATCGGCTGGAACGGCAGCATTTGGTTGCCCCGTCTTAAAGCTATCGCTTGCTGGTGGACATCTATCGTGATTCTTCTCTTCGTGGCTCAGGCCATCACCTTCTCTGTTCAGGCAAACAAACAGTACTTCCTCACCGCTCCCGCACTTCAGGAACAGTATGCCGAATACTGGAACGAGCGCGCTCAGGCTCTCATCGAAGAGTTCCAAGCCGAGGCCGCTACCCTTGACCAGACAAGCCAGGAAGCTGCCACAACATTCTTCGCAGAGCGCGGCGACTACTATTCTGCTGCTGCCGAAGCTATCAGCAATGCTGCCGAGGCTCAGGCTCCCCAGTGCAAGAATGGCCAGTACCTCCAGCAGATCGGCCAGTTCGGTCAGTTTGTAAAGCAGCGTGCTGCCCAAGCTAAAGTAATGAACTCTGCCGCACAGCAGGCTCCTCAGACCGAAGAAGCTGCTGAGGTTGAAGAAACCGAAACAACTAACGAATAATAACTCAGAGATATGGCACAGACAACCAAACTTGAGGGCATGATCGACTCAACACCTATCATGCACGAATACGCCGACATCGAAACCGGCAATCTGCCTGAGTACACGATCGACTCGAAAATTCCCGAAGGTCCTATCGCTGAGAAATGGACCAACTATAAAGCTCATCAGCACCTCGTAAACCCCGCCAACAAGCGTAACCTCGACATCATCGTTGTAGGTACAGGTCTTGCAGGTGCCAGCGCCGCCTCTACCCTCGGCGAATTGGGCTTCAATGTATATAACTTCTGTATTCAGGACAGCCCCCGCCGCGCGCACTCTATCGCCGCTCAGGGTGGTATCAACGCCGCCAAGAACTATCAGAACGACGGCGACTCTGTATACCGTCTCTTCTACGATACAGTAAAAGGTGGCGACTTCCGCTCGCGTGAGGCCAACGTTTACCGTCTCGCTGAAGTTTCAAACAACATCATTGACCAGTGCGTTGCCCAAGGCGTTCCCTTCGCCCGCGAATACGGCGGCCTTCTCGCCAACCGTTCGTTCGGCGGCGCTCAGGTAAGTCGTACATTCTACGCCAAAGGTCAGACCGGCCAGCAGCTCCTTCTCGGTGCTTACAGCTCGCTCAACCGTCAGATTCAGAAAGGCACAGTACACAGCTACACACGCCGCGAAATGCTCGACGTTGTTATCGTCGACGGTCGTGCCCGCGGTATCATCGTCCGTAACCTCGTTACCGGCGAAATCGAGCGCTATGCAGCCCACGCTGTAGTGCTCGCCACCGGTGGCTATGGCCGTGCCTTCTTCCTTTCTACCAATGCTATGGGCTGCAACGGTTCTGCTGCTGTTCAGGCATTCAAGAAAGGTGCATACCTCGCCAACCTCGCCTTCACTCAGATTCACCCCACCTGTATCCCCGTTCACGGCGAAGACCAGTCGAAGCTCACCCTTATGAGCGAGTCGCTCCGTAACGACGGCCGTATCTGGGTGCCCAAGAAAAAAGAAGATGCCGAGGCTATCCGCGCCGGCAAGAAACGCCCCACCGATATCCCCGACGAAGACCGCGACTTCTATCTGGAGCGCCGTTACCCCGCATTCGGTAACCTCTGCCCCCGTGATATCGCTTCGCGTGCTGCAAAAGAGCGTTGCGACGCAGGCTTCGGCGTAGGTACCGGCAATGCCGTTTACCTCGACTTCAAATATGCTATCGAGCGTCTTGGTGCTGATGTTGTACGCGACCGCTACGGCAACCTCTTCGACATGTACCAGATGATCAGCGATGATAACCCCTACGAGACTCCTATGATGATCTTCCCCGCAAGCCACTACACCATGGGTGGTATCTGGGTTGACTACGAGCTCCAGACATCTATCAAGGGTCTCTTCGCTATCGGTGAATGTAACTTCTCTGACCACGGTGCAAACCGCCTCGGTGCTTCGGCTCTCATGCAGGGTCTTGCCGACGGTTACTTCGTGCTCCCCTACACCATGCAGAACTACCTCAGCGACCAGATCAAGGTTGCACGTTCTACATTCGACACCTCACATCCCGAATTCGACAAGGCCGAAGCCGACGTTCGCTCGCGTATACAGCGCCTGATGGATATCAAGGGTACAAAGAGCCCCGATGAAATCCACAAACGTCTCGGTCATGTGATGTGGAACCTCGTTGGTATGGGCCGCACACTCCAGAGCCTCGTGAAAGCCCTCGGCGAAATCGAGGAAGTTCGCAAGGAATTCTACACCGACCTCCGCGTGGTAGGTAAGGCCGACGACCTCAACACCGAGCTCGAGAAAGCTCTTCGTCTCGAAGACTTCCTCGTTATCGCCCGCATGATGGCTATCGACGCCCTCAACCGCAACGAATCGTGCGGCGCTCACTTCCGTGAAGAGTATCAGACTCCCGACGGCGAGGCTGCGCGTCGCGACGACCTCTACATGTACGTGAGCTGCTGGAAATGGACCGGTGACACTGAGAAGCCTATACTCGTTAAAGAGCCTCTCAAATACGAAGCTATTCAGGTTCAGACACGTAACTATAAATCCTAATCAAACCACGCGGCTGCTGCGGTTTTTAGCCGCACAGCTACCAAAGAATCAAAAACAATGGAACATACAATCAGCGTAAAACTGAAAATTTGGCGTCAACGTGGTCCCAAAGAGAAAGGACAGTTCGTCAACTACTCGCTCGACAACGTTTCTACAGGCTCGAGCTTCCTTGAGATGCTCGACATGCTCAACCAGCAGCTCGTAGAGAAGGGCGAAGAACCCGTCGTGTTCGACAACGACTGCCGCGAAGGTATCTGCGGTATGTGCTCGCTCTATATCAACGGTCATCCCCACGGCCCCGTGCAGGGTATCACCACCTGCCAGCTCCACATGCGCAAGTTCAACGATGGCGACACCATCACCATCGAGCCTTGGCGCTCGGCTGCATTCCCCGTAATCCGCGACCTTATGGTTGACCGCTCTGCTTTCGACAAAATCCAGCAGGCCGGCGGCTATGTGTCGTTCAACTGCGGCGGTGCTCAGGATGCCAACAACCTCCCCATCAGCAAGGAAATCGCCGACACTGCAATGGACTCGGCTACCTGTATCGGTTGCGGCGCCTGCGTGGCTGCCTGCAAGAACGGCTCAGCCATGCTCTTCGTATCGGCTAAGGTAAGCCAGTTCGCTCTCCTTCCCCAAGGTCAGGTTGAGCGCAAACGTCGTGCCCGTGCCATGGTGCGCAAGATGGATGAACTTGGTTTCGGCAACTGCACCAATACCGGTGCCTGCGCAGCCGAATGTCCCAAGAACATTCCTCTGAGCAACATCGCCCGTCTCAACCGCGAGTTTATCAACGCAAAATTCTCTGAATAAGAGTATTCTGAAATAGGCCGACCCCCTTGACGGACTCTTATCAGCCCGCAAGGGGGTCTGTTCTTTAATATCAACCATAAAACCTAATCTTCAATCAAATGAAAAAGATCTGCAATCTTCTTTTGCTGCTCTTGCTGATAGCTCTTGCAGCCTGCACGCGGTTCTCTAACCGTGGCACGGTCGACCGCCCCTTTATCACAAGTGCCGACGGCTCGTCATTCAGTGTGGAGCGCGTGATTCTCACAGACTCTTCGACAGTCCTCGACGCCGTTGTCAACTACCGTCCCGGATGGTGGTTTCAAATATCCGACAGCTCGCGTATCGTAGCCGGTGGTGAGGAATACCTTATGACTGCTATCGATGGTATCGAGGCCGACAAGCACGTTACAATGCCAGATTCGGGTATCGTACATTTCTCCATGACTTTCCCTGCTGTTCCGGCAGATGTAAAGACAATCGATTTCAACGAAGGCTTTGCAGGAGGATATGCTCTCCGCGGTATCGACCTTACAGGTACACTCGACAATACCGTAAACCTCTCGAAGATTCCGGCAGAGGCCCGCGTCGAATTTGTTGATGGCAAACTTCCTGAGCCGGTGCTAAAATACGACTCTACTACAGTCAATGTTCATTTTGTAGGCTATACACCCGATATGGGCGAAATTGGCTATCTGCTGCAGACACTCCGTGGCTATGAGGCCTCGGATAAGCCTGTCAATCCTGATTCAGACGGTAATGTGCAGCTGAAATTTGCCCTCTCCGGTCCGGCAATGCTTACTATCCGTGGCAATCAGAGTTTCCCCCTTTCCGGCAAAGCTCATCTTTCACCCGGTGAGAGTGTCGATATGTATGTTGACACTCATTTGTCGGGTATTCTCAATATGGCAACACGCGATGGTCTTGGTGAACAAGTTCCTGATGATTTCATCGCTTCATATCACAACGGATATTATGCCAACTTTGACCGCGCCGATCTTAGCGCTGCCAACGATTACGACTTCGGTCTAAATGGCAAAGAACCTATTTATAGGAAAAGCGGTGATGAATATACCGAGTTTTTCATCAACAAATACCATGCTCTCTGCGATTCGGTTGACGCTTCCGGTCTTTCTGAAATGGCCAAGGAATATGCCAAGGCCGAACTTCAGGTGGCGCTTGCATACGCTGCCTCGGGTGTCAAGGATGTTGCTCGCTACAGCTACATATCTTTCAATGAGGCATGGGGTAAGCCCTTCCCTGCCGACAGTATAAAGACCGTATTGTCGCCTGCGAATGCCCGCAGTTTTGCCGAACTTATAGATTTCAATTCCCCTGCCATCTACCTGTCCTCGATGGCTACCGACGCTTCTAACACTGATATATGGCGTCAGATCGGCGTCAATGCTCCGGTATATGAGGGCTTGCGCGCATACATCGAGGCATATAGCAAAGCCGATAAAGGCGAATTGACTGAACTACCGGCAGACCTCAAGAGTGCTCCCGAAGGCTTTGCAGCCGATGTCGAAGCTCACAACAAATACTCTGTCGACAAACTCGCAAGCCTTGACTGGTCGAAAGTGACTCCCACGCCCGATGTACCTGCCAACAAGATAATCGAGAAAATAGCCGAGCCTTACCGCGGTAAAGTGGTGATGATTGACCTGTGGAACACATGGTGCGGCCCGTGCCGTGCAGCCCTCGCGGCAAATGAGCCCGAGAAGAGCGGTGATCTCTCTTCCGACGATATCGTTTGGATATATGTAGCCGATGAGAGTTCGCCCGCAGTGAGATACCTTGATATGATTAACGATATCAAGGGTGTTCATTACCGTCTCACAAAGGATCAGATAACCGCTATCCGCAGCCAATTTGACGTAGACGGTATACCTTATTATATCCTCGTAGATAAGACCGGCAAAGCTACCGGTCGCCCCGACCTCCGCGACCACGCCAAATTCAAACGCACAATCCTCGAACAACTCGCCAAATAATCATTGCCGCCTGTTCGATTCGGACAGGCGGCTTTTTTTAATCTTGCAAGATAATATGAATTATAGAGTTATAGCATTTGCGATATTATGTTTGGGCATATCTGTCGCATTTGGAGAAGGTCCATATTATGACTATTTTGATAGTAAAGGTCATTACTATGTTGTATTGAATAAGGATACAATATATGATAATCTTATAGATTACAGCAAGTGCTATGAGTCATATCTCACATCTTCATCCATTGATTGCGAAGATTGTACCGATAAATTTGCAAAAGGCGAATTGACGTTTGATTCATTGTTCTTTGCCTCTTACAGTACATTTAATGATGTGCCATATCAATGTCCGGCCAGAGGTATAATAGGTAAAGATTACCGTCGCTTGGATATGTACTTTTATCCGGAATTGGAGAGGGTTGATTCGATGACGTTTGCTCTAAGCGGCAGATCGCGGGTCAAGGAAAATGTCTGTGATTTCAAGGGTACGGTAAGGATAAAGAAAATTGAAAAATGGAGATATGATGAATTTGATGTTGATTTTTATTCGGTTTTAGCTCAATATAGATTTGAAGAAGATGTCAATCAGTCCGGCTCTGGAATCTTTGAAGGTGTTTTTGAAGCCGATGCCTATAATGAGAATGGAGTATTGCAGATAAATACTATGTTTGAGGATGCTGATGGCTATGCAAATCGTAATTTTGTAGGAACTTGGCGTAGCCATTCAACCCCGGCTATATTGAAAAAGTGTATATGGGGTGACTATAGACTTCCGTTTGTTTTCGATTTTGATTGTGGCGATGGCGAGTTTCGCGTTGATGATAAATATTTGTCCCCGGAATGGGAATCTTATCACTCGCAAGATGAAATATTTTACCCATTATCAGACGAAGAAAGACCGTATTATAAAAATCCTTGGTGGTAAAAGACTATATTGTCGGTGTTCGCGACTCTACCACCGGTGTCAATTCTCTCTGGGCTTAACTATAGGAACTTTTATGCCGGTCTTTGTAATTTCTACTGAAGATTTGCGTCTGATAAGAAAACTTTAAAATTGTGGCAATAATGAAATGGCAATATCTTATAATCGCTATATTTCTTATTCTAAATGGAGTCAGGCAGTGGCGGACGTATTTGAAAACACCAAACCGCAATAATCAATTATGGGTGAAATCGAAGGGTGATCCTGTATGGGGTAGTGTTTCGATACTATTAGGAGTCACTTCTTTGATTTTGCAGCTGATTCCATAATAGCTTGGAATTAATAAAAAACCGGAGCTTGATTCATTCAGCAGCTCCGGTTTGTATCATAACTTTATATATTTTCCTGTGATAGAGGCAGGGTTAGCGGCGATTTCTTCGGGGGTACCGGTGGCGACGACCTTGCCGCCGGCGTCACCGCCCTCGGGACCCATGTCGATGATATGGTCGGCGCATTTTATCACATCGGGATTGTGCTCCACGATGATAAGTGTGTGGCCGAGTGCGATGAGGCGGTCGAAAGATTTGAGCAGCACGCCTATATCATGCGGATGAAGACCGGTTGTCGGCTCATCGAAAATAAAGATACTTGGGCGAGCATTGCCTAAGGATAGATAATAAGCGAGCTTCACTCGTTGGTTTTCACCGCCGGAGAGTGTCGACGACGATTGCCCGAGCTTGATATAGCCGAGGCCGACTTGCTGCAGCGGCAGCAGGCGGTCGACAATACGATGTTCCGACGGCCCTTTGGTAGCGCTGAAGAAGTCGATGGCTTCATCTACGGTAAGGTCGAGGATATCGTTGATGTTCTTGCCGTTGTAGAGCACCGAGAGTACGTCGCGTTTGAAGCGCTTTCCGTGGCACTCCTCGCACTCGATGGTGACATCGGCAAGAAACTGCATTTCTATTGTTATGCGGCCTTCGCCCTTGCATGCCTCGCAGCGACCGCCCTCGGTGTTGAAAGAGAATGAGGCCGGTGTCAGGTCAAGTTGTTTGGCTGCCTGCTGCGACGCCATGAGAGCACGGATTTCATCGTATGCCTTGAGATATGTAGCCGGGTTTGAACGCGTGGATTTGCCGATCGGATTCTGGTCAACAAACACAATTTCTCCGACTCTTGAAGTATCGCCTGAAAGCTTCCTGAAAGCTCCCGGAGCGTCGCCTTCATTATAGAGCTCGCGCACCATCGCGCGATAGAAGATATCGCGCACGAGGGTTGATTTGCCAGAGCCGCTGACGCCGGTGACAACAGTCATGACTCCGAGAGGGAAGTCTACGCTGATATTTTTCAGATTATGCTCCGAAGCACCTTCAATACGGATGAAGTTGCGCCACGGGCGGCGGTGTGCCGGCACTGCAATAGTGTCTTGACCGTTGAGAAAACGTACGGTATGGCTCTTCGAATCTTTCGGAAGCTCGTCGGGACTGCCTTCAAATACAATCTGTCCGCCGAGGCGGCCTGCGTCGGGGCCTACGTCGATAATGCGGTCAGCAGCGCGCATGATTTCCTCGTCATGCTCAACCACCACAACCGTATTGCCGAGATTCTTGAGCTTTTTGAGCACACCTATGAGTCGGGCTGTATCGCGCGGATGAAGGCCGATCGAAGGCTCGTCAAGTATATATAGCGACCCGACCAGACTGCTGCCGAGCGATGTCGCAAGGTTGATACGCTGGCTCTCGCCACCCGACAGGCTGTTGCTCAGGCGGTCGAGGGTAAGATAGCTCAGGCCTACTTCATTGAGGAATGTTAGGCGCTTAGTGATTTCGGTGATAAGGCGAGAGGCTATCTTGGCGTCGTTATCCTCGAGTTCAAGGTGCTCGAACCAGTCGAGAAGTTTGTCGATCGGCATTTTCACGAGGTAGTCGATCGACTGGCCGCCCACTTTCACATATAATGCTTCAGGCCTCAGGCGCGAGCCCCGGCATGTGCGGCAGGTTGTCTTGCCTCTGAAGCGGCTAAGAGTCATGCGGTGTTCTATTGCATGGCGGTTTGCCTTGGCATTATCGAAAAATGCGTTTATGCCTTTCAGCTTTTCACCGTCGCCTTCCCAAAGCAGGCGCCGCTGCTCATCGGTGAGTTCGGCGTATGGGGTGTGGATAGGGAAGTTGTAGTCTGAAGCTTTGGCAATGAAAGCACGCTGCCAAGCACGTGTGTTCGGCCCGCGCCATGCCGCCACGCAATCATCGTAGAGCGAGAGGTATGGGTTGGGTATGACAAGCTGCTCTGAAATATCGAGCGTATTGCCGAATCCCTCACATACAGGGCAGGCTCCTACCGGATTGTTGAAATTGAACATCTGCTCCGACGGCTCTGCGAATGTAATGCCGTCGGCCTCGAAACGCTTTGAAAAGCGGCGTTGCTCAATCTTGCCGTCTTCGCCCCATACCATCAGCACAAGTTCATCGTGACCTTCAAAAAAAGCAGTCTCTGCCGACTCGGCGAAGCGCGATATTTCATCTGCTTCTTCCGACCATGCCATGCGGTCGATAAGGAGCAGGGGAGTCTGCGTTAGATTATATTCTTCGATATCTATAAACTCCCCCTCAGAATCTATAACGCGCGAATAACCCTCTTTGGCGTATATCTGAAGCTGTTGCTCAAGGTCGCGCCCCTCCGGCACAACAAAAGGTGCGGCAAGAGCCATGCGTGTACCTTCGCCGTAAGTCCGCGCTGCCGCAATCACATCCTCTACTGTGTGTTTCTTCACTATCTCTCCCGTCACCGGTGAGTAAGTGCGGCCGATACGCCCGTAGAGCATACGGATATAGTCATAAATCTCTGTCGATGTCCCAACAGTAGAGCGCGGATTGCGTGTATTTACTTTCTGCTCAATGGCAATTGCCGGTGGAAGCCCCCGTATGAAATCACACTCAGGCTTGCGCAATTTGCCCATAAACTGACGTGCGTAGGCCGAAAGACTCTCTACATACCTCCTGCGGCCTTCGGCGTAGAGAGTGTCGAAAGCCAACGAGGATTTTCCCGAGCCTGAAAGACCGGTGATTACAACAAATTTATTACGTGGTATGCTTACGTCGATATTCTTGAGATTGTTTACGCGCGCACCCTTTACTGTTATATCGGAAACTGCCATTTGATTCGTGCTTTTTAACTTGTAAAGTTACACAAAAAAACTCAGGCAAGCAAGCCTTTGGGAGCCTGATGCCTGAGTTTTATGTATTTATAACTAAAGTTCTATCGGGTTGGCGACCGGTATGTCGGTGACTGCTATGGATATTACTTCGGCAACGGTATCTACATATTTGAATGTCATGCCTTCGATGAAAGCCGGCGGCATGTCTTCGATGTCGCGGCGGTTCTGAGAGCAAAGTATGATGGTGTCGATACCCGCGCGCTTGGCTGCGAGAATCTTCTCTCGTATGCCGCCAACAGGAAGCACCTTGCCGCGAAGTGTGATTTCGCCGGTCATGGCTATGCGCTCGGCCACACGGCGCTGGGTGAACGTCGATACTATAGAGGTGGCTATGGTGATACCTGCCGAGGGACCGTCTTTAGGTATGGCGCCTTCGGGGAAATGGATGTGCAGGCTGTATTTGTCGAACAGCTCGGGGTTTATACCGACTTCAGCAGCGTGGGCCTTTACCCATTGATAAGCTATCGTTGCCGATTCTTTCATTACATCACCGAGTTTGCCGGTGAGGGTGAGTGCGGGCGTCTTCGACAGTGCCAACGATGACTCTGCCATAAGTATCTCTCCGCCAACCTCAGTCCAAGCAAGGCCGGTGACGACGCCTGCGAAGTCATTGCCCTCGTAGCGGTCGGGAATGTGAGGAGCGAGCCCGAGAATGTCGTAAAGGTCAGAAGGCTCTACCGGTGTCGGAAACGACTTTCCTGTCATTTGTGCGAGCACTGCCTGACGGCCAACCTTGGCGAGCTTTTTCTCAAGCATGCGCACACCGCTTTCAGATGTATAGTTGCTGATGATCTCGCGCATGGCAGCGTCGGAAATCTGCAGTTGTCCGGGTTTGAGATGAAGCTCCTCTATGACTCTCGGCAGAAGATGGCGGCGGGCAATCTCCTGTTTTTCCTCTGCGAGATAACCGGGAATCTCGATAATTTCCATGCGGTCGAGCAGCGGACGGGCTATAGTAGAGAGTGTGTTTGCCGTAGCTATAAAAAGCACTTTCGAAAGGTCATAGTCTACATCTATGTAGTTGTCATGGAAATGGCAGTTCTGCTCAGGGTCAAGCACTTCGAGGAGTGCCGCTGCCGGGTCGCCCTTGTAGTCGTTGCCGATTTTGTCGAGCTCATCAAGAACAAGCACGGGGTTGACTACGCCGGCACGCTTCATTGCGTCGATGATACGTCCGGGCATTGCACCGATATATGTGCGGCGATGGCCGCGTATCTCTGCTTCGTCATGCAGACCGCCGAACGACACACGTTCGTATTTGCGGCCGAGTGCGCGTGCCACCGATTTGCCGATAGATGTCTTGCCGACACCGGGAGCGCCGACAAGGCAGAGTATAGGAGCTTTACCCTTGGGGTTGTGCATTATCACAGCCAGCTGCTCAAGTATGCGCTCCTTTACCTTTTCGAGGCCGTAATGGTCGCTTTCGAGTATCTCGCGGGCTTTGTCGAAATCGGTGTTGAGAGGCGTTGCTTTGCGCCAAGGCAGATTGTTGAGAGTGTCGAGATAAGAAAACAACACCGAGTAGTCGGGCGACGACGGGTTGTAGCGGCGCAGCTTGTTGACCTCCTTCTCAAAAAGGGTCATCACCTGCTTGGGCATACCCGACTTGCCTGCGGCGGCGAGAAGCTCGTCGATCTCATCGTCGTTGTCGCCATAGAGGCTTTCGCGTATAGCCTCCATCTGCTGCTGCAAGAAAGCGTTGCGCTGGTTCTCGTCCATGGCTTTCTTGGTCTTGTTCATGATTTCGCGTGTGATTTTCTGACGCTCATACATCACTACAAGTTCGGCGAGAAGACCTTTGGCGCGATCCGAAATCTTGTTCTTGGACAGAAGTGTGATTTTGTCTTTTTGGTCAAAGGGGAAATTGGTGCAGCAATAATTTATAAATTCTGTAGCACTCTCGATCTGCTTGAGAATCTGCTGAAGCTGCGAGGGGATGAGGTCGCTGAGATCATCCTTTATCAGACGCTTGATTTCATTTACCACGGCCTCGAAATCATGGTCGCTGTCGGCCTCTATATCTTTAATTTCTTTCACTCTTGCCGTGAGCCATATATTGTCGGAGCTTGCCGAGCCGAGCACTCTGAACTTGCCGCGGGAGCGCACGATGGCCATCGACGGTGTATTGTCGTTTTCAATCACGCTCAATACATCGGCAATCACACCATATTTATATAGGCCGGTCGTCACCGACGGATTATCCTCATCCGGATTAAGCTGACATATCACTCCAATCGGTGTCTTCGACTCATTGGAGTGTTTTGCAAGAAGTCGGGCTGACTCCCTGCCGAGCTCAAACGTTACTGTCATGCCCGGGAAAAGCACCAAATTGCGGGTCGCTAAAATTGGCAGACTGTCGAGATCGGGCTCTTTATCAAATGAAAGAAGGTCTATTTCGATTTTCTGTACGCCGAACATGGCGCCTGAAAGTTCGATGTTTTTATCTTTATTATCGTCCATAACAAGGCTTGGGCAAAATTGAGGCCAAAATTACAAAAAAGATGTCATATTGAGCTTTGTGTCATGTTAAATACTGTTAATCACAAAAGTGCATTACTTAAAAATCATTTTTATGTTGAATAACATAAAAATTTAAAACAGGAAATAGAAAAAATATTCATAAATTGCAGCCCGTAAAACAAAGAGACCCGAAAAACACCTTAAAACTACACAAAAGACTACTAAAATACTACGATAGCATGAAAACCTACCAAACGAAAGAAATCAAAAACATAGCCTTGCTCGGAAGCAAAGGCTCGGGTAAAACCACGCTCGCAGAAGCTATGCTCTACGAGTGTGGAGTTATAAAACGTCGCGGCACTGTAGCCGCCAACAACACCGTCTGCGACTATTTCCCCGTGGAAAAAGAATACGGCTACTCGGTGTTCTCAACTGTCTTCTATGCCGAGTTCCTTGGCAAGAAGCTCAATGTTATCGACTGCCCGGGTGCCGATGACTTCGTGGGCAGTGCGATTACGGCTCTCAACGTTACCGATACGGGTGTTATCCTTGTCAACGCCCAGTACGGCGTGGAGGTCGGCACTCAGAATATCTTCCGCACCACTGCCTCTCTCAATAAACCGGTGATTTTCGCCATGAACCAGCTCGACGGCGAGAAAGCCGACTATGAAAACGTGCTCGAGCAAATGCGCGATATCTTTGGTCCGAAAGTCGTGCCCGTGCAATATCCTATAGTCAGCGGCCCCGGCTTCAACGCCATGATCGACGTCCTGCTGATGAAGAAATACTCTTGGGGCCCTGAAGGAGGTACTCCCACTATCGAGGAAATCCCTGCTGAAGAGCATGCCCGCGCTATGGAATACCACCGCGCACTCGTTGAGGCGGCAGCCGAGAACGACGAAACTCTCATGGAGAAATTCTTCGAGGAAGAACACCTCTCGGAAGACGAGCTTCGAATGGGTATCCGCAAAGGTCTTATCGACCGCTCTATATATCCTCTCTTCTGCGTCAGCGCCGAAAAAGACATGGGCGTGCGCCGCATGATGGAGTTCCTTGGCAACGTCGTTCCTTTCGTTGAAGATATGCCCGCTCCGGTTGACACAGCCGGCGAAGAGGTGAAACCCGACGCAAACGGCCCGTTGAGCATTTATGTGTTCAAAACCACCGTTGAACCCCATATCGGTGAGGTGAGCTACTTCAAAGTGATGTCGGGTACTCTCAAGGCAGGTGCCGACCTCGACAATATCACCCGCGGCGGCAAAGAGCGCTTCGCCCAGTTATTCTGCGTGTGCGGTCAGCTCCGCACACCTGTCGACGAGCTTCAGGCCGGTGATATCGGCGCTTCTGTAAAACTGAAGGACGTACGCACAGGCAACACCCTCGATGAAAAGGGCTGCGAGATTGCATTCGACTTCATCAAATATCCGGCACCAAAATATCAGCGTGCCATCCGTCCAGTCACCGAGAGCGACGCCGAGAAGCTCAGCCAGATTCTTACCCGAATGCACGAGGAAGATCCCACATGGGTGGTAGAGCAGTCGAAAGAGCTCAAACAGACCATTCTCAAAGGTCAGGGCGAATTCCATCTCCGCACACTCAAATGGCGTGTCGAGAACAACGATAAGATGCCTATCGTATTCGAAGAACCCAAGATTCCGTATCGCGAGACAATCACAAAAGCTGCGCGTGCCGACTATCGCCACAAGAAGCAGTCGGGCGGTGCCGGTCAGTTCGGTGAAGTTCACCTTATCGTCGAACCGTATTCAGAGGGTATGCCTGCTCCCGACACCTACCGCTTCGGCAATCAGGAGTTCAAGATGAACGTCCGCGACACTCAGGAGATTCCCTTGGCTTGGGGCGGCAAACTTGTAGTATGCAACTGTATTGTGGGTGGTGCTATCGACGCCCGCTTTATCCCCGCCATCGTCAAAGGCCTCATGGACCGCATGGAGCAAGGCCCGCTCACCGGATCTTACGCCCGCGACGTACGCGTCTGCATTTACGACGGCAAAATGCACCCGGTTGACTCAAACGAAATCTCGTTCCGTCTCGCAGGCCGCAACGCTTTCAGTCAGGCCTTCCGCGAAGCAAATCCCAAAGTGCTCGAACCTGTATATGATGTCGAGGTATTCGTTCCCGGCGATGTCATGGGCGACGTGATGAGCGACCTGCAGGGTCGACGCGCCGTTATCATGGGTATGTCGAGCGAGAACGGTTTCGAGAAAATCTCAGCCCGCGTGCCTCTCAAGGAGATGTCGAGCTACTCGACTTCACTTAGCTCCATCACCGGCGGCCGCTCTTCGTTCACAATGAAGTTCTCGAGCTACGAACTCGTTCCCGGCGACGTTCAGGATAAACTCCTCAAGGAATACGCCGAAAAGAATACAGAAGAATAACTTCCCTCATACTTGCAATCATGGCAGACGGACTACCGCAGACAAGGAGCCCGTCTGCCTTGTGTTAACAATAACATGAAAAAAATATTTTCAATAATCCTCGCTGCGATCGCAGGTATTTTCGGCACAGCTGCAAAACCGTCACAGATAAAACCGACAGGACAAACGGAAGTCTATATCCCCGAGGAAGAATATGCCGTTGTAAGTTTTGCAATGGACGGGGAGCCTCGTGTCGGTGTCTTCAACAAAAATATCATGCAACTTGAGCCAAAGGAAGCCTTCGGTTGGTTTATATCTCTCCTGTCTGATTTCAATATAGGTGCGCAAATGCCTGATGAAAATGAAATGGCAAAAATGGCGGATTTCTGCGATGGGCTCACCGATAGATTGATAATGGACCCGAACCATCAGAATGTATGCTTCCTCGGGCGCGTCACCGGTGCCGGACAAACCCGCATGATGTGGTATGCCAATAACCCGGAGCTGGCTCACAATCTACTACAGAAAATCATTGAGAAAAAAGATTATCCCTTTGACTTCAAATACGAGATATTTCACGACCCCGAGTGGGAATATGCCCGATATTGGCTCTCGCCACTCAACGGAGAATCTTAAGGATTGATATTAGAGAAATAATTCGTAACTTTGCAGAATATAGCTAAAGTGACTTTTATTTAAGACTATGAAACGAATATTTTTAATCATCGGCACAGGCTTGGCCATGTTGGGTCTGGCTTGCGCATGTTCGTCGGGGTCTAAAGAACCGTCGGCGCTGATAGCTCAGAGTGAGCGCATTAATCAGAATTTGGAAGCCTTGACAGAGGCAAGCCCCATGTTTTTGGCCGGTGCTTCGGCTTCGTATGCCAACGACACCTTGAATATCGGCGTCGAATTCTGTGATTCACTGATCCATGCCGACCAGTTGTCGGACGCTCTCATCCGATATGTGATGGGTATGTATATGAAAGCCAACACAGGCGAGAACCTCGACATCACCCTCAACACCCTCGGCAAGGAGCAGGGCATTATGAAAGTGACTGTGAAAGACATCTATGGCGATCAGAAAGTTCTCGAGCTCACTTCGGCAACCCTAAAGAAAATGGTGACTACCAAGCAGACCGAACTCGGCTATCAGGACGCACGCCTCAATGTGTTTGAAATCCTTGAGACACGTTGTGAGAAATATAAAGAGGCTGTCAATGCTGTCAGCTGCGAGTTTAAATATCAAGGAAGTTTCGCTCAGTATACTCTTACATTCAAGAAAGCGTCGGCCTACGCCAATCAGACTCCCGGCTCGCTTCTCGGACGCTATATCGGTGTCATCAATCCTGTATTCGATTATTTCGGAGCATGCGGCCCGATGATTGCTGAGATGATGGAGTCAATGCAGATCGAGGGCTACCGCTTCGTTTATACCGACGAGGCTGATACCAAGGAAATCCATGCCGCAATTCCTTGGCGTATGATCAAATTCTGATGATTTATAATTTTAATCAAGAATAAAATGACACTTGTAGAACGTTTTCTCGAATACGTCAAATTTGACACTCAGAGCGACGAACTGACAAATATGACCCCGTCTACCCCCGGGCAGATGGTATTCGCCGAATACCTCAAGAAACAGCTCGAAGAGCTCGGGCTTAAAGATATCACTCTCGACGCCAACGGCTATCTGATGGCTACCTTGCCCTCGAATCTGCCTGTAGGTGTGAGCGTGCCTACTGTCGGTTTTATCGCACATCTCGATACATCTCCCGACATGTCGGGCAAACATGTCAACCCCCGCATTGTCAAGGCTTATCCCGGTGGCGACATCGTGCTCAATGAGGCTGACAATGTTGTGCTTTCGCCCGGTCAGTTCCCGGAGTTGAACAACTACGTAGGCCAAGACCTCATCGTCACCGACGGCACCACACTTCTCGGCGCCGACGACAAAGCCGGTATCGCTGAGATAGTATCGGCCGTTGACTATCTTCTTCAACATCCCGAAATCAAACACGGAGATGTGCGCATAGCCTTCAATCCCGACGAGGAAATCGGTCAGGGCGCACATAAATTCGATGTCAAACTCTTCGGCGCCGACTGGGCTTACACCATGGACGGCGGTGAGGTAGGGGAGCTTGAATATGAGAACTTCAATGCTGCTGTTGCTCGCGTAAGCTTTGCCGGCCGCAATGTTCATCCCGGCTATGCAAAGCATAAGATGATCAACTCTATGCGTATCGCAAACCAGTTTGTAATAATGCTGCCACGCTGGGAGACTCCCGAGCATACCGAAGACTACGAAGGCTTCTATCACCTCGTATCGATGGAAGGAACTGTTGAGAAAACAGTCCTGACTTATATCATCCGCGATCACGACCGCGACCGCTTCGAACGCCGCAAAAAAGAGCTCGAACACCTTGCCCGCAAGATCAACCACGAGTTCCCCGACTGCTGCTCTATCGAGATAAAAGACCAGTACTACAACATGCGCGAGAAAATCGAGCCTGTGAAGTACATTGTCGATATAGCCGAGGAGGCCATGCGCGTTGCCGACGTTACCCCCAAGGTGCAGCCCATCCGCGGCGGCACAGATGGTGCCCAGCTTTCGTTCAAAGGTCTTCCGTGCCCCAACATCTTTGCAGGCGGTCTTAACTTCCATGGCCGCTATGAGTTTGTGCCCATTCCGTCGATGGAGAAGGCTCAGCAGGTGATTGTGGAGATTGTAAAACTTGTAGGTAAGAAATAATAAACCACGACGAGCATTTATGCGCCCGTTGCTGATAGTTGTGACCGGCCCTACGGCGTCAGGGAAGACCTCCCTCGCCGTTGGGCTGGCCTCATATTTTAATACAGAGATAGTTTCGGCCGATTCGCGTCAGCTCTATCGCGACCTCCCCATCGGCACGGCAGCTCCTACGCCCGATGAACTCGCCGCAGCTCCACATCATCTTGTCGGCTGCCTTGCGCTTGACCAGTATTACAGCGCCGCGAGGTTTGAGGAAGACGCTCTGCGTATATTATCGCAGATTTGGCAGTCTCGCGATGTCGCTATTGTTTGTGGAGGATCGATGATGTATGTCGACGCTCTCACCCGTGGTATTGACGATATGCCCACAATATCATCCGCTACGCGCGAGTATGTGCTCTCTCTTCTCGGTGAGCATGGCATAGAGGGCGTGCTGGCACAGCTCCAGATATGCGATCCGGTGTATTACAATGAAGTGGACAAGGCCAATACCCGTCGCGTTGTCCACGCTCTTGAAATATGTCTGCAGGCCGGTGTGCCATATTCTTCTCTACGGACAGGAAAGGCCAAACCGCGGGATTTCGATGTAGTTAAATTTGCCATTGACCGCCCTCGTGAAGAATTGTTCGACCGCATTAACGGGCGCGTCGACGCAATGATTGCAGCGGGACTTGAAGATGAGGCCCGGCGTGCGTTTGCCCAAGGCGATTTCAATTCGCTCAATACAGTCGGATATAAAGAGATGAAGTGGTATATCGATGGCGAGGCCGACCTCGAATTTGTTAGAGCGCGTATAGCAAAAAATACAAGAGTCTATGCCAAGAAACAACTGACATGGCTCAAACGCGACAGCGATGTCATCTGGCTTCCTGCTGAAAGCGCTCTTGCCGACGCCATTGCAATTGTGCAGAAATTGATGAATAGACCTTAGGCTTGCACTATATTTTTTCGGTGGAAATTATTTAGTAGTTTGCAAATGACTGTTTAAAATAGGATGGGTCAGCCATGTAGCGTTCGCAGAACGCCGGTTACCGGGTTCGGTTATGTAATCAGCGTCCTTGCGAACGCTAACTATGGATTGTATCATCAACCGGGCACACCTCCGCAAGCTACGGTGTACCTCGGTTACTCATTAATCTATGTCCTACGGACATGATTTATGTCACATTTCTACCGGTGCTTCTGTTTCCGACACTGAGTCTGTAGCAACTGTTTGCTCTTCTTCAGTTTCAGTCGCTGAGTCTGTTGTTGTCATATCGCTTTCTTCAACTTCTCCGACAATGAGGAGTTCTGTTATTCTGTTTAATTGCTTTGGTTCGGGGCATGTGTCGGTTTGTTCCGCTGACTCAGATATCGTATCTGCCGGAGCGATGATTGTATCGGTAAGTTCTATTTTCTCAAGTGGTATATCATTAGTCCCTGCATTTGTAGTCTGATTGCTGCCACTACATGAAGGCAGCGCAAACAGACTTGCCGAGATTCCTGCGATAGCTACTGCCTTTCCCATCCTGCGGCGTGCGCGGAGTTCATTTTCAAGATAGCGGATTTCTGCTTCACACTTAGGGCATGTTCCTTTACATTCGCCTGTGAATTGACACTCAGAAGTCTTGAATTCGATATCATTGGCCTCGGCAATTTTCCGGCGGATATCTTTAAGTATCCCGCAGATGTGTTTTCCTCTTGTCATGGTGCTTAGGTTTAAAAATTAGCGAAGTTAAATGATAAATATTGAAAACGACGCAGGGCATTGCCGGGCGTCCCTGCGTCGTTATACTTCATCAATAGTTTTCCGTGCGGACTTCAAAGTAGCTTTGGCTGTGGAAGCAAACCGGGCATACTTCAGGAGCTTCAGTGCCTACGCATATATGGCCGCAGTTGCGGCACTCCCATACCGTTATGCCACTCTTGCGGAAAACTTCATGAGCCTCCACATTGCGCAGCAAAGCACGGTAGCGCTCTTCATGCGTCTTTTCGATGGCCGCCACGCCGCGGAATTGCTCTGCAAGGGCGTGGAAGCCTTCTTCGTCGGCCTCTTTGGCAAAGCGGTCGTACATGTCGGTCCATTCATAGTTCTCGCCCTCGGCGGCATGAAGCAGGTTGGTGGCTGTGTCGCCGACTCCGCCAAGAGCCTTGAACCATAGCTCTGCATGCTCTTTCTCGTTGGCTGCAGTGTGCTCGAAAATAGCGGCTATCTGCTCAAAGCCGTTTTTGCGGGCTACCGAGGCGAAATAGGTGTATTTGTTGCGCGCCATGCTCTCGCCGGCAAAGGCTTCCTGCAGGTTTTTCTCAGTCTTTGTGCCTGAGTATTGGTTGGTGGGATGGTCAGAGACATTGTCGGTAATCTCTACCTTTTCGAAATCAGAGGCCGGGTGCAGGCATATCGGACATTCGAAATCAGCCGGTAGCTCGTCGCCCTCGTATTCGTAGCCGCAAATACGGCAGCGCCACACCGTGTGCCCGTTGCCTTTATCTGATTTGGGTTGGGGCTTGATATGGCTTTGGTAATAATCGTAGGTGGCAGACGGCACGTCGGAAAGGCATGCTTTTTCTGTAACCTCGCCGATAAACATCAGATGTGTACCCAAATCGATTGTCTGCGATACTTTCATGCTGATATAAGCGTTTGTACCGCCGGTTACAGCAAGGGTTCCGTTGTCGAGACGCTTTACATCGGTGAAGTCTTTGAATTTGTCGACCGTGCGCCCTGATTGGAAACCGAAGTGCTTGAAAAGACTGAAATCAGCTTTCTCGCTTATAATCGAGACTGTGATTACCCCTGACTTCTGCGCCATCTCGCAGGTGAGTGTGCTCTTGTTGAGGCATACCGACACTTGCTCGGGCGACGCTGTGACTTGTTGGAATGTATTGGAAATACATCCATTGTCGCGCCCGTCGGCATTTGTGGTCACCACATAGAGCCCGTAGGGGATTTTAAACATTGCATTATCCATAATAGTAGTAGTTTGTGTTTGATTGTTGGTAGGTTGTGATCTGTGGTATAATTAAGCTTACAGCCTACATACCACACACCACAACCGGTAAGAGTTATTTAGCTTCCCAGCCAAGAGCCGAAGCGCCGAGCACTGCTGCGTCTGCTTCTTTGAGCTCGCTCAGCAATACTTTTGCTTTTCCACGGTACATCGACAGCATGTTGCGGTCCATAGCTTCTTTAAGCGGACGCATGATCAGATCGCCACTCTTGGCCAAACCACCGAAGAGGATGAAGGCGGCAGGCGAAGAGAATGTCATCATATCGGCCATGGCCTCGCCGAGAATTGTGCCGGTGTAGTCGAAGATTTCTTTTGCGAGGGCGTCGCCTTGCATGGCTGCGTCGTAAACGTCCTTGCTCGTGATATGGTCGATGTCGAGATTGCGCAGAAGTGAAGGGTCTTTGCGGATTTCGAGGAATTCGCGTGCTGTGCGGGCAACACCGGTGGCCGAGCAATAGGTCTCGAGGCAACCTGTGCGGCCGCAGTTGCATTGGCGGCCGGTATGACGCTTGACACAGAGATGTCCTAATTCGCCGGCAAGACCATCATGGCCATATACTACCTGACCGTTGATCACGATACCGGATCCTACACCGGTGCCGAGGGTAATCATGATGAAGTCTTTGATACCGCGGGCTGCTCCGTAGGTCATTTCGCCGAGAGCTGCGGCGTTGGCGTCGTTGGTCACGGCTACCGGTATGCCGAATTTTTCGCTTACAAGTTTGGCAAGCGGAAGGCTCGGCCAAGGCAGATTGACTGCGTCGTCGATACAGCCGGTGTAGTAGTTGGCATTGGGGGCTCCGATACCGATACCTTGTATTTTATCTGTTGCGTCGTTCTGATCTATAAGACGCGAGGCTTCAGTATAGAGCTCGTCGAGGTAATCTTCAAAATTGGTGTGTTTGCCTGTTTTGATCGATCCGCTCGCTATCACATTGCCGCGTGCATCTATTATGCCGAATACGGTGTTGGTGCCACCGATATCTATGCCGAGAACGTAGGGTTTCATCTTGGTTTTTGTATGTTTTTTAAGTGAGTATGAAATTTTTGTCAAAGATACGTCATTTTTATGAAAATACACAGAAAAATATACCGTTATCTTTCCGTATTAACAAAAATAAGGGGAATCAGGAAAACCGCTATTATATAAAACATGTAAAATCTGATATAATAAAATTTAAATTACGGCGTTATATGATTGTGAATTGCTATTTTTGCAGCCAAATAATCAAAACATAATAACTAAGGTAAAAATTGAACAGTAAAGCGTTTGAGAAAGGGGCTCTCAGAGCACCCTCTGTTTTTATATCAGCCACGCCCATATTGGCTTTGTTGATGTTTCTGGTGGGAGTGATTCTTTTCTTGGGTCCAGATTCCATTTCTGATTTCAGTGTTATTGCATTGCTGAGTTCTTCGGCGGTGGCTTTGATATTGTCAATTGTTTGTGGCAGCTTCTGTAAGCGAGGGCTGCGGCTTGGCTTTTACAGAAGTGCCCGCCAGATTCTGCCGGCGGTGCCTATGCTGTTGTTCATTGCCATGGTGTCGGCCACGTGGATGTTGTCGGGTGTTGTTCCTCTTCTTATCGACTATGGCCTGCGTATGCTAAGCCCTACCTTTTTCTTGGTTGTAAGCTGTATTGTTTGTGGAGTAATTTCGGTGCTCACGGGTAGTTCGTGGAGTACTATCGCTACTATAGGTGTGGCATTTATGGGAATCGGCACCGTGATGGGTTTTCATCCCGGATGGGTTGCTGGAGCCATAATTTCAGGTGCGTATTTTGGCGACAAGATATCGCCTTTGAGCGATACTACTGTGGTGGCTTCATCGGCCTGCGGTGTAGATCTTTTCAAGCATATACGCTATCTTATGCTCACGTCGATACCTGCAATGGCTACAGCTTTGGTGGTATTTATGATAGCCGGCATTACCACAGATCCAGCCTCGATGGTTGATACAGGAGAAGTGCGCTCACTTCTTTCTTCGCACTTCAATCTTTCTCCTTGGATTCTCTTGATTCCGGCTATAACTTTCGGCTTGATAGCCATGAGAGTGCCCACGCTTATTGTACTCTTTACAAGTGCTATGCTCGGCCTTGCCGGAATATTCGTCTTTCAACCCGGTATTGTAAGCTGGCTGGGAGCCTCGGATTTCATTTCGGGTGCGAAAGCTGCGCTTAATCTTCTTTGGGGCGATACCGTGTTCTCAACAGGTCATGAATTGTTTGACAATCTGGTATCTACTTCGGGTATAACGGGTATGATGTCGACTATTTGTCTTGTGCTGAGTGCTATGTTGTTTGGCACTGTGATGATTGGCACGGGTATGCTTTCTACTCTCACACATGCCCTTACGCGCTGCATAAAGTCGCGTTTACCTCTCGTGGGCAGTACGGTCGCTTCGGGTCTGTTCTTGAATTGCTGCACTGCCGACCAGTATCTCTCAATCATTATCGGCGGCAATATGTACCGCAATGCCTATCGCCGTCTCAATCTTGAGCCGCGACTTCTCAGCCGCACTCTCGAGGATTCGGTTTCGGTGACCTCTGTGCTCATCCCTTGGAATTCATGTGGTGTTACGCAGTCAGCTGTCCTCGGCGTCTCCACCTTGGTGTATCTGCCGTTCTGTGTATTCAATTATCTTTCGCCTGTGATGTCTTTGATAATGGCTTGGACAGGCTTTAAGATCAAGCAATTGTCCCGTCCTCAGAACACCACTACTGAGCTCACCGACAAAGTGATTGCATGAAGCGCCTTCCCGGCTGTCGCAAGATTATATGAGGCTTGACCGCGAAATCCGTATTTCGTGGTCAAGTGCCATTCTAATGCGGCAGCCGCTTGCGCTGCGAACCCATATTTATAATCGCGGTAGTCTTTAGCTCCCACCCATCTGCTTGCTCCGATTTCTGCATTGCATGCCAGCGCGAGTTTTTCGCATGGCAGCGTGAAGTGTGCGGCACCTCCGACTCTTGCTGTCATTGCTGTTAAAGGCGCGGCGTAGACGCCATTGCTTTTCAGCGGCGTGCTTATTTGCCCTATGCTTGCGGCAATGCCCCAGCGCTCTGAAAGCGGTATACGCATGTTGAGCGATGTGCCGAAGCCTGTGCAGAGGTCATATCCGGCGGGCGAATTGAGCCAATATACCGCTTCGGAAGCAAGAGATAGGGTAGGGCGGAACTCGCATGCCGGCGAAGAGCTCCAAGGCGACGGCATACCATATATTTTGCGGCTTATAAAATATGCCAATTCAGTAGAGATAATGCCGGTAGCCGCTCCGGATATCACATCCGACGCCCAATGCCGTTTGGCCAGAATTCGCTGTGTGCCTACTGCTGAAGCTACAGCATGCGCACCCATGCTCCACCATGGGCTATAGCGGTAGAGCTCGTTGGAGAGTACGGTAGAGGCCGTATATGCCCATGAGGTGTGTCGCGATGGAAATGAGTTGTTGGCCGAGCGGTCGGGGCGCACTTCTTTGATGGTGTGCTTCATTACTTCTGTAAAAGCAGCGTTGATGACTACGCTGCCGCCTGCGGCCACAATAGTCCGCGGAACACGTCGGTAAGTCGAGTCGGCAGTTTGTTGTGCTGTGGCCGACAGACATATTGCAAGCGCCGCAAGGCATGAGAGAAGTGTTTTCATTTGTCAAGGGCTTGGTATACGAGCGAGAAAAGTTTCGGGCGTATGTTGCATGAGCTGAAAGCTGCGTTGTCGCGAGTCGGATTTACACGGTTTGTCAGAAATACGAATATCAGTTCTTGCGTAGGGTCTACCCAGAATACGGTGCCTGTAAAGCCAAGATGTCCGTAAACTTCAGGCGACGCTTCATCGCATGTAGGTGAATTTTCGGGGTTTACTGCGTCGGGTTTGTCAAAGCCGAGTCCGCGGCGGCATGTCGGGCTTTGGTCGCCGGTAAACAGTTGGGCGGTTGATTCCGACAGTATTCTCTTGCCGCCATATTCTCCGCCGTTTAGCAACATCTGGCATACTTTGGCTACGTCGCCGGCGTTGGCAAACAAGCCGGCATTGCCTTGTACTCCGCCTGAAAATGCGGCAAGTTCGTCGTGAACATAGCCCTGAAGAGTCTGCTTTCGCAGAAAATTGTCTTTTTCAGTAGGCGCTATGCCGGCTTTGTCAGTCCATGTCAGAGGGCGGTAGCCTGTGCGGTATGCTCCGAGAGGTGTAAAGATTTCTTCTCTTACAAATTCATCATGAGGTTTGCCGCTCACCCGTTGCTCGATATCCATGAGAAGACAGAAATTCAGACATGAATAGGTGTAGTTCTTGTTCTTGCGCAATGGTATATCATAGATACGCTGCATGATGGTGTCGTATGTCTCCCGACCGGTGAAAATACCGTTTGCAGCCTCGATGGGAATTGACTCTGACTTAGTACTTTTTACGATGTCTGTGCGCATGCGGGCCTTGTTGTTTGCCCACACGCGATTATAGACCTTGAGAGTATGAGCCTTGTCGCGGCGCCCGGATATCAGTTTTCCCGTATAGCTGTCAGGATTCACCATAGCGTCAAACATGTTGAGCGACGGCGGCATGCCGCTCTCATGATAGAGAAGCTCGCGAAGGGTTAGCCCTTGTTTGGCTGAGTCGGTGATTTGAGGTATATACTGCGAAAGTGTGCCGTCGATATCTATCAATCCCTTGTCGTAGGCTTTCATGATTCCCGGCAGTGTGCCGATGGCTTTTGATACTGACGCAAGATCATATATAGAAGTACGCTCTACGGCCGGGCCGCCGGCTGTCAAGTGGCCGTAAGCTTTGTCAAGAACGATTTCTCCGCCTTTTGCTATCAATACCTGACAACCGGGCATGGCGCCTTTGCCGATGGCTTTTTCAACTATGTAGTCGATACTGTCGGTAAGCCAAGGTGCCAATCCCATTGCGACAGGAGTGGAATAGCCGAGCCTTGTCTTGGGCAGGAATATTCCTTCGCCGGCCTTGGCTACGCCTTTGAGGTTGACCGGAAGTTTTCCCTTCACTGCGATACCGCCGAAGAGAGCTTCGGCTGCGCTCACTTGTGAGGCGTCGATTGTATCGTAGGCAAGTAAGATTGCTTTGCATTTCGGCAACGAGGCGGCAAACTTCTTCATCTTATAGGGATTCATAAAGAATACGCCTATCATTTGCTGCGATGTAGAGGCCAATTGTGCGAATGTCTCGCGTGAGGCTGCACCATCATTATATACTGCCGCAATCACGACATCGGGGTTCTTTGACTTTGTGTCGGCATAATGGGATACTGTAGCAGTGAATTCATTGTTGGCCTTTCCTCCTACAGTCACGACTTTTGTGTTTGTTGTAGACAGCGGAAGAAGATTCGATTCGTTTTTCAAGACCGTTATCGAAGCAGCTGCAAGCCGTTTGATCAGCGCTTCGGCCTCGGGTGAGTTGATAGCCTTGCGGATGGCGTCGGCAGATCCTTCGGTCTTGTGCCCGGCATTGAGTAGATATTTATAGCGCAGGATACGTTTGCAGCGTTCTTCGATGATTCCGGCAGGAATATCACCGGTTTTTACCGCTTCGGCAATCGCTGTGATGTCGTTTGCAGGATTGGTAGGGCAGAGCAGCACGTCGGCACCGGCTTTGAGTGCGGCGATCGACGGATTTTTTGCCTGCGTGCTCGCTCCTTTCATGCCGAGAGCGTCGGTGTAGATGAGCCCGTTGAATCCGAGCTCATGTCGAAGGAGCTTGTCTGTAATGACCGACGAAAGCGAGGCGGGCGTTCCCGACGGGTCGAGTGCCGGCACTGCGATATGGCCTACCATAATGCCGGAGCAGCCCGCGCCTATATACTCCTTGAAAGGCACGAGGTCGGTGCTGTCAAGACGTGCCCGTGAGTGTCCTACCGTAGGGAGTGCCTTGTGTGAATCGACGTCTGTATCGCCATGTCCGGGAAAGTGTTTGGCTACTGACTGCACTCCGCCGTCTTCCATTCCTAAAGAATAAGCCACAGCAGCTTTGGCTACCCGCTCGGGATCTTCGCCAAAACTGCGGAAGCCGATTACAGGATTGGCCGGATTGGAGTTTACATCTGCGTCGGGTGCGAAATTGACATGTACTCCGGCAAGACGACATTCGCGCGCCATCTCGCGGCCATAGTCGTAAATCAGTTTATAATCTGAGATTGCACCCAATGCCATGTTTTGTGGAAATCGAGGGCTGTCGGGTATGCGCATGGCAAGTCCCCACTCGCCATCGAAGGTAATCAACACCGGCACTTTTGCGACTTCTTGGGCGTATGCGTTCATGACGATATGCTCGGCGGCCGATCCCTCGGTGAAGAGCAGGCCGCCGCACCCGTCGCGCCCTACAAGGCGTTTGATCGTGGCTTTCGACGCTTCGCCTTGCGTGGGAACTACTTTGGGAAATATCAACTGGGCTATGCGCTGGCGCTCGGTCAGGGTAGAGTAGACCGAGTCGGCCCAGCGGATGGCCTCAGCTTCGCGCTTGCGCTCGAGATTGGGAGTGATTGCGGCTGCCGTGAAACTCAGCAGCGCGGCCGAGACGAGGAGGATAACTTGTCTGCGTATCATTTTATTTTACTAATGTCCAACGGTTTGTTGTGTCGCCTTCTACCGGCTTGTCTTTGCCGGCACCGACGGTGAGGTAATCAAGTATATCGTCATAAATGACCTTTGTGCTGCGGGCAACTTGTTTTCCGTGAGACAGACCGGTCATGTAATCGCCGCCTTTGGCAAGATAGTCGATGGTTGCCACGCGGTATGTCTTGTCCGGGTTGAGCGGTTTGCCGTTGATGAGAATTTCTTCGGCTTCCGGCTCTTCTCCGCCTTCGTAGGTCACACGCACATTGCTGCTCACACCATCGCCGCCGCGGATAGCCATAACGTCGAAATCGTCTTCAAGGTCAGAGCCTTTTACGTCGATCACTGTGATATAATTGCTGAATGGCAAGATGTTGATAACCTGACCCTTCGAGAATTTTCCCTCGGCAAGACCGTCGCGCAGACCGCCTTTGTTCGTGATGGCGAGGTCTACATTGCCGGCGAGTTCCTTGCCGCGCATCATCACATAATCAGTGAAGATATTAAGCATTTCGGGTTCTTCGTTGCTGAGAGCGTGTGTAGTATAACCTACCCAATGGTGCATGAGCGAATCAACGCCGGCCGAATATTTTTCAATGGTGGCAGCGAGCGACGGATCGGAATAGCCATCGTAGCGGCCATCAATGTCTATCAGTTCATATTCTGGATATACATCTTCACCCAGCTTGTCAAGGTCGATTTCTATTTTGCCAAGTTTTCGGCCTGATTTTCCGGTCTGGACAACAAGTATCGGTTTACCGTCGAGATTGCGCAGGTGCGAACGGCGGTCGCCAAGATCGGTCTTAGGGTCAATCACATCATGAGAATGGCCTCCGATGATCACGTCTATATTGCGTGAATTGACCGCGAGGATTGAGTCTCCCACAAGGCCGGCCGGAGTATAGCCGATATGCGAGATGGCCACAACTGCATCAACCTTATCCTCTTCCCTGAGCTTACGGGCTGCGGCGTTGGCCGTCTCTACGATTGGCTTGAACTCAAGGCCGTCGTAATTACCTTTCGAGATTATACCTTCAGGATTGAGATTTATGCCTATGAAGCCAACGCGTTTGTCGCCGTATTCCTTAATCTCTGATTCCACAAATTGGCCGGCGAGCGGCGTGTTGTCGAGGTCATAATTCGTCGACAACTTTGTGGCATTTGAAATCGCCAAAACCGACGCCAGAGAATCGATACCATTGTCAAACTCATGATTGCCGAGAATACGCATATCAACGCCAAGATTGTTCAAGACCTCCTGCTCGGCTTTGCCGCCATAGAGATAGAAATATAACGTGCCTTGGACAGCGTCGCCGGCGTCGATGAGCAGAACGTTCTTTTCGGCTTTGCGTACGCTGTCGATGACGGCTTTGCGGCGCATTACACCCCCCAAGTCATTGCGGTCAGGGTCGATTTGCGAATGAGTGTCGTTGGTGTGGAGAATCACCAGCTTATTAGACTCCGACGATTGAGAGCAAGCTCCCATGCAAACGGCAAAAAGCAATGCCGCCGCACCTTTGATGAAATGATAATTCATTGTGTGAGATTATTTGCAGCTACAATCGTTGAGGGGCATTTTGTCGATACGGCCTTGATGGCGTCCGCCCTCGAAATCGGTATCAAAAAATACCTCTACACAGTTGAGAGCGAGAGCCGGCTCGATGAATCGACCGGGGAGAACGATAATGTTGGCATTGTTGTGAGCGCGGGCAAGACGGGCCAATTCGGGTTGCCAGCATAGAGCCGCACGTATACCTTGATGCTTGTTGAGAGTCATCCCGATACCGTTGCCCGAGCCGCACACAGCGATTGCCGGATACACCTCGCCCTGCTCCACGGCGAGCGCACAAGGATGGGCGAAATCAGGATAATCGCAGCTGTCGGTAGAATAGGTACCGAAATCCTTATATTCTATTCCTTGCGACTCAAGAAAGCCGATGATGATATTCTTTAATTCGAAGCCCGCATGGTCGCTGCAGAGCCCTACAGGTACGCCGGATTTAAGTATGCTCATAAATATATGATAATTAAAAGATTAAACAATAAAGACGAGATTTGACAAACTTCTCGCAACAAAATTAACAAAAAAAAATTGGGAAAAATGCATTTTTTTCAAAAAAATATTATTAACTTTGCAACGCAAAAGCAAAAAGCCCAGGTGGCGGAATGGTAGACGCGCTCGTTTCAGGTGCGAGTGCTGCGAGGCGTGCAGGTTCGAGTCCTGTTCTGGGCACAGATTAATCCCGTAACTCATTAAAAATCAAGAGTTGCGGGATTTCTCTTTTAATTTTTGTCCTCCTTTTGTCCTCCTATTTCAATTCTA
>CAJTWH010000027.1:0-37780 GCA_910579995.1 uncultured Muribaculaceae bacterium
ACAATTCAGAAAGTAAAAGTTAATTCTGAATATCGTCTGCAAAGGTAAAAGCTAAACAGTGTTTCGACAGCTATGCCGTCTTACGCCGCTACCGCGGCTATGTGTTCTGACGATATTACAGCCCGGGCCTACAAATCTTCCTCGATAGAGAATTCTTCGGGGAGATCGTCGAAGTTGTCGGGGTCGTCTACGTTTTCTTCGACATCGACATCGTCGTCGGCCTCTACCTCTTTGGCGGCTGTAGGTTTCTTTTTCTTGTCGGCCGAGGGCTCGGCAAGAGCTTCGCTGATGAGCTTTTCGATTTCATCGGCCAGTTCGGGATTATCCTCAAGCATGCGCTTGGCCGATTCGCGGCCTTGGGCGAGCTTGGTGCCGTTGTAACTGAACCATGAGCCGCTCTTGACTATGATGTTGAGCTCTACGCCAAGGTCGATGAGCTCGCTCGAGCGCGAGATACCTTCGCCGAACATGATGTCGAACTCGGCGCGGCGGAAGGGAGGCGCCACTTTGTTCTTCACCACTTTCACAACGGTATGGCGGCCGAGCACATTGTCGCCTTCTTTAAGAGTGGAGCGCGAGCGGATGTCGAGGCGCACCGACGAGTAGAACTTCAGCGCGTTGCCGCCGGTAGTGGTCTCGGTGGGGCCGAACATCTGGCCGATCTTGTCGCGAAGCTGGTTGATGAAGATACATGTGGTGTTCGTGCGGGCGATGGTGCCGGTGAGCTTGCGCATGGCCTGCGACATAAGGCGTGCCTGCAGACCCATGTTGCGCTCGCCCATCTCGCCTTCGATCTCGCTCTTGGGGGTAAGGGCGGCCACAGAGTCTACAACGATGATATCCACCGCAGCCGAGCGAATGAGCTGCTCAACGATTTCGAGTGCCTGCTCGCCGTTGTCGGGCTGCGAGATGAGGAGGTTGTTGATATCCACACCGAGCTTCTCGGCATAGAAGCGGTCAAAGGCATGCTCGGCGTCGATGATGGCGGCGATACCGCCCAATTTCTGAGCCTCGGCGATGGCGTGGATGGCGAGTGTGGTCTTACCCGACGATTCCGGACCGAAGATTTCGATGATTCGGCCTCGGGGATAGCCGCCTACGCCGAGAGCGGAGTTGAGAGCCACCGAGCCCGAGGGGATGACATCAACTTTCTCCACTACCTCGTCGCCCATCTTCATGATGGCGCCGCGGCCGTATGCTTTTTCGATTCTACCCATGGCCTGCGCGAGCGCTTCGAGGCGCGCTGCCTTGGGGTCGACTTCTTCTTTTGATTTCTTTGCTTTGGTTGCCATAATTATGCAGTATTATTTGTTTTCTGTTGCAAAGTTAATACACAGGTTGTGCATTACAATAGCACACTAAAGTTAAATAAAGTTTACATAAATTTATTTCAGCACACCCTACGCCCAAGCACCACTGATAATCAACACGTTACAAGAAACCTTATATTTTCACTCAAAAAAATCTCATTTCCGCTGAACTATTTTATCCCCCACACGTTTTATTAGTACATAGCAAAATTACTTTTTCCATTGCAAGAAATGTGATAATGATTGGTTTATTAACTACTGAGGCGACACTGTGATAGCGTCGCCTCAGTAGTTATATATAGCCGGGTGTGTGGTGAGTGGTTGGCAGGGAGTTGGAAACTAATCAGCACCAACCATTATACCACCCACAACCCTCTCGCCACCAACCTTTTTCAGGGTAGCACTGAGCCGCGGAGGCGGAGGGATACTTCCTCGCTTTTGCCTGCGCCGTTGCGCAGCTTCACGCGGATGTCTTTGTCGGCCTCACCGCGCTGTCCCTTGGGGTTGAATGTAACCTTGATTTTGGCCTTTTCGCCCGGTTTGAGCGGCTTGCGGGGATAGTCGGGCACGGTGCAGCCACATTTGGGCTTGACCCAGATTATGGCGAGCGGAGTCGTGCCGCTGTTGGCAATTTCAAATTCATGCACCACATCGCCGGCAGACTCTTTGACAGTGCCGAAATCGTAGCTCACAGCCTCGAAAGTGGCACCGACTTTCTCGCCCGGTGTCTTGCGCCCGTAGGCGGCAATGCTCAATATGCCCAGCATAGCGATGAGCAATATACGCAGATGTTTCATCTTTTATATTTTAATGTTTAGGGTTTGTGGTTTGTTGGCTGTGGGCAGCGGGTTACTTACGCTTATCCGTTTTTGCTAATCCGCTGCCCACACCCTACCAACCACAAACTACAAACCCTAAGGTTGGCTGAAATATGTGGCGAGTACCTGAGCGGCGGCGGCGAAGGAGCTGCGGCGGTTGGCATATACATCGGCCTCGCACGAGGCGAGCTGTCGCTGAATCTCGGGATTGTCGTAGAAATGCTTGCGCAGCTGCTCGTCGATAGTCTCATACATCCAGTAGCGCGCCTGCTCGTGGCGCTTTGCCTCGAAATAGCCGTTTTCTTTCACAAAGGCGAAGTAGCGGTCGATCATATCCCATACTTCGGGTATACCGAGCTCGTAATAGCCTGAATATGTGAGTACTTCGGGCGACCACCCCGAGGCCGTCGGCGGGAAGAGGTGGAGTGCCGAGCGATATTGCGCCTGCGCGAGCTGCGCCGGGCCTACATTGTCGCCGTCGGCCTTGTTGATGACAATACCGTCGGCCATCTCCATGATACCGCGCTTGATACCCTGAAGCTCGTCGCCGGCGCCGGCAATCTGTATGAGCAGGAAGAAATCGACCATCGAGTGTACGGCGGTCTCGCTCTGCCCCACCCCTACGGTCTCAACGAAGATATTGTTGTAGCCGGCGGCCTCGCACAGCACTATCGTCTCGCGCGTCTTGCGGGCCACGCCGCCGAGCGAACCTGCCGACGGGCTGGGGCGGATAAAGGCATTGGGGTGCTGCGAGAGCTTCTCCATGCGCGTCTTGTCGCCGAGGATAGAGCCCTTTGTGCGCTCACTCGAAGGGTCGATGGCAAGCACGGCAAGTTTGCCGCCGTCTTTGAGCACATGAAGGCCGAAGACGTCGATACTGGTGCTCTTGCCCGCTCCCGGAACACCCGTGATACCTATGCGGCGCGAGTTGCCCGAATGAGGCAGACACTTCTCTATAACTTCCTGCGCCAACGCATAATGCTCCGGTGCAAGACTCTCAACCAGCGTGACGGCACGGCTGAGTGTTGTGACATCGCCGCGGACTATGCCCTCTACGAGCTCCGAGGCCGTCGGCAGGGGTTTGCGCCTTCGGGGCACGCGGTAAGGGTTGACAATCGGAGGCTGAGCCACACCGCGGTTGACACTCAAGCCGCTATATTGGCTGTCATTTTCAGGATGTTCCATGGTATCAATATATTACACTGACCACTCTACGCCGTCTTTGGTGTCTTTGACGGAGAAGCCGATTGCGGCGAGGCGGTCGCGGATAAGGTCGCTGGTGGCCCAGTCTTTGTTTTTCTTGGCGTTGGCGCGGATGTCGAGCAGCAGGTCTACGGCCTCGCGGTAGGGGCGGAGGTTGTCGGTGGCTGCACCGCCTTCGTCAACGCGTATGCCGAGAATCTCCACCAGCCATGTATCCATAAACTTGCGGAGGGTGTCGATATCGGCCTGTGTGGCTGTGGCTGTGTGGTCTTTGACCTGATTTATCATGCGCACGGCGTCGAAGAGCACACCGATGAGCACGGGGGTGTTGAGGTCGTCGTCCATGGCCTCGGCAGCGCGGGCCTCGAGGGTTGAGACATCGATAGTCGAGGTCTCCGACGCCTTGAGCTCTTGAAGACGGCGATATCCGTCGAGCATACGGCCAAGGGCTGTCTCTGCTGATTTGAGAGCCTCGTTGCTGAAGTCGACAGTGCCGCGGTAGTGGGCCTGAAGGATGAAGAATCGTATTGTCATCGGCGAGTAGGCCTGCTCAAGCAATTCATGCGAGCCGGTGAAGAACTCGTCGAGAGTGATGAAGTTGCCCAGCGACTTGCCCATCTTCTTGCCGTTGATGGTGATCATGTTGTTGTGCATCCAATATTTCACCGCCGGGTGGCCGCTGTGGGCCACGCTCTGGGCTATCTCGCACTCGTGGTGTGGGAATTTGAGGTCCATGCCACCGCCGTGGATGTCGAAAGTCTCGCCGAGATATTTCTCGCTCATTGTGGAGCACTCAAGGTGCCAACCGGGGAAGCCCTCGCTCCAAGGCGACGGCCAGTGCATGATATGCTCGGGAGCGGCTTTCTTCCACAGCGCGAAGTCGGCGGGATTGCGCTTCTCGCTCTGACCGTCGAGCTCGCGGGTGGTGGCGAGGAGCTCGTCGATGTTGCGGCCCGACAGTTTGCCGTAGCCGTAGTCTTTGTTGAATTTAGGCACGTCGAAATATACCGAGCCCTCGCTCTCGTAGGCATAGCCGGCGTCGAGGATAGCCTTGATATATTCGATCTGCTCTATGATGTGGCCCGAGGCATGAGGCTCGATCGATGGAGGCAAGACATTGAGCGCCTCCATAGCCTTGTGGTAGCGGCCCATGTAGTACTGCACCACTTCCATGGGCTCGAGCTGCTCAAGGCGTGCTTTCTTGGCAATCTTGTCCTCGCCTTCGTCGGCGTCGTGCTCAAGGTGGCCTACATCGGTGATATTGCGCACATAGCGCACCTTGTAGCCAAGGTGGGTGAGATATCGGTAAACGATATCGAATGTGATGGCCGGACGGGCATGTCCGAGATGGCCGTCGCCATAAACTGTCGGCCCGCAGACATACATGCCCACCATGTTATCATGAAGAGGATGGAATTCCTCTTTCCGGCGGGTCATGGAGTTGTAGATGGTAAGCATAGTTTAGCTTTACTAATCGATTTTACAATAGGTTGGTAGGGACGCGGCGAGGATTCTTATCTTTGTGATATACCTTTTGAGGAGCGGACGCGCCTCGGCGCGTCCCTACAATCCGGTTATAAGGCCAATAAGCTACAACTTATCAACCTTTTTAAATTTACGCTTCGAAGGGGTTGGGTATACCGCCCTGCTTGGGAGCGTTTTTGGGGAGTTTGCGCTCGATGGTGCCGAAAGTGGCCTCGTAGCGCTGAACATTCTCGCTCAGAGCCGACAGAAGGGTCTTGGCATTCTCGGGAGTCATGATAATGCGGCTCTGCACCTTGGCCTGAGGCATGTTGGGAGCAACGGCGATGAAGTCGAGGAAGAACTCGTTGGGGCCGTGAGAGATTACTGCAAGGTTGGCATAGTGGCCGTTTGCCACTTCGGGGGTGAGCTCGATCTTGAGCTCCTGCTGTTTGGGTTTATTTTCCATTGTGATAATTATTCTTTATCTATATCAGTGAATTGCAATCCATTGGCGGGATCTTTATAATATATGCGGATACCCTTGGTGGTTTCTTTGTTCCACATATCCTCGATATTGTAGGAGCAATAGAAATAGTACTGGTTGATAGAGCCGTTGGTGTCGGCAGTGAAGAGAAGGCGGTATTGCGGACGCTCGCTGTTTTCGGTTTCCTCGTCGAGAACAAACTGAATCTTTGGAGCCTTGGCGGCAGTGGCGCTGATAAATGTCATATCGAGATACTGACCTGAGCGGTTGATGGTCTGCATGGCCACTTCATCGGTCGCCCAGTCTTTATATTCGATTGTATTGCCCTTTACCGGGGTTGAGCCGCGGCCTTCTGCCACAACAGCCTCAAACACCACAACGGGGCCGCTCACATAGCGCAGACCCATCGAAGGCTCGTAGCTGATGACGATACGGTCGCCGACCTTGAATTCAGAAGTAGTGAACTTCTGGTTGGTGGTGAGCGTGATAAGAGGAGAATCGCCGCTCTGGCGGAATGACATTGTGGCTCCGGCCTCGTTGAAATGGTCGAGAGTCACAAAATCGATGTAGCTCTGAGGACCTCCGTTGTCGTCGCTTGAGCAAGAAGTGAGGCCAAAACCGGCGAGAAGAGCCGCGCCGATAAGCAAATTTTTAATTTTCATTGCGTTAATTATGTTTTGAATTGGTTTCGATGCCAACGATTTTACCGTCGGCCATTCTTACTATTGTGTCGGAGTCGGCAGCGAGACCTTCGTCGTGGGTGACGATCACGAAAGTCGCGCCGAGCTCGTCGCGTAATTCGAAGAAAAGTTTGTGTAGCGAGGCGCGGTTGGCCGAATCAAGGCTACCGGAGGGCTCATCGGCAAATATGACTTTCGGGTCATTGACAAGAGCTCTCGCCACAGCTGCACGCTGGCACTCACCTCCCGACAGTTCCGACGGGCGGTGACCGGCGCGGTCGCTCAAGCCAAGGCGGTCGAGAAGTCTTGCCGCCAGCTCCATAGCCTCGCGCTGCGACTTGCCGCCGATAAGCGCCGGCATAGCCACATTCTCTGCCAAGGTAAACTCGGGCAGGAGTTGATGGAACTGGAAGACGAAGCCTATGTTGGCATTGCGGAATGCCGAGAGCTTTCGGTCGGGCAAAGCGGTGACATCGGTGCCGTCGAAGAGCACACGTCCGCCCTTGTCGGGGGCCGACAGTGTGCCCAAAATCTGCAGCAAGGTTGTCTTGCCGGCACCGCTGGGACCGACGATGGTCGTCACCTTGCCTGAGGCGATATCAAGGCTTATACCCTTGAGGACTTCAAGAGCACCGAAGGTCTTGTGTATGTCGCGGGCGCTCAGCATCCGCCGCAGCACCCTCCCTCGCCGCATGAGCTGTCGCCGCAGTCACCGCCGCCACAACCACCGCACCCGCAGCTGTGCTTGGGGTGGAGTTCGTCTTCGGTCGGCTCGCGCACAACGAGCACCTCGCCGGTGAAGCGCACCTTGTCTTTTGCCAAGGGATGGTTGAGGTCAATCACCACATCGGTAGGGGTGAGCTCGAGCACTACGCCGTCGATACGGAATCCGTCGGGGGTGCGCAGGGGTATCACCTCGCCGGGAGCGAACATCTCCTCGTCGAATTTGCCGTCGACTGTCATGCGCTCGCGCGGTATGCGGTAGATTTCATCCTGAGTATAGGGGCCGAAACCCTCTTCGGGCATGGCTACGACATCGAATTTATAGCCGGCCTCTTTGCCTGAGAGCTCTTTGTCGAGAGCCTCTACGAGACCGAGGGTCATGCCGTCGATCACGCGGTCGGGGTCGTCGGCGGTGGTTTCGTGTACGAGTTCTTCTGTGCCGTCTTCGTTGATACGGTAGAGCTTATATGCTATCTCGAAATATTTTCCGGGTTCGATTTTCATTTTCTTATATGTTGTGTTTTAATTATCAATTTACTGAGCCACCTCGCGCACTTTGAGGCGTTCGCCGGCGTCGTTGACTATAGAGCGGAAATAGCGCTCGTTGTAGCCGCCGAAGGTCGGCTGCACCGGCATACCGTCGGCACTGCGCTCAAATTGGCCGTCTTTTTCTTTCTTGATGTTGCCGTCGAGGAACTTCACAAAGAGATAGTCGCCGAGGTCTTTGTAGCGTTTGGTCACGTTCTCGGCTGCGACGTCGGTGAGATTGTTGAGGTGGACAGAGGCTGCGGCGAGGTCTTTGCCGGCGAGCTCGCTGTCGAGACCGGCTACGCGTGTGCTGAGTTCATTCTCGAGCTCGCCCTGAACGCGGCGGATGTCGGGTATCATCTGGCTGTAGCGGTTATATGCCTGATTGGCAACATAGTTGTTGACCCAGAACATAGAGTCCCACGACAGTGTGAGGAGGTCGGCGGTCTTCTCGTCGAGCGACTTGGGCACGGTGGTATTTGACGAGAACACAGGCACATAGACGCATGTATTGGCGTCGTCTACACCAAACCACAGGATACCCTTGGTGGCTTCATGACGGTTTTTGTTCATATCGGCCACGAAAGAGAAACCGGTCTGCTGGGTGGCTATGGCACGTTCGTGGGTATAGGTCTGACCATCAACGGTATATTCCATCGGGCGCCAACGGTAGGGGCAGTCGAAGGGGCCGGCGCCGATATCGTTGTTCATATCGAGAAGAGTCCCCTCGAAGTGGTCGCGCATCATATCCTTGAGGTCGTTGGCGGCAAGAGCCTTGGCCGGTTTCACCCAAAGGGGCATGGGCTCGCCGCGGCCTTCCATAATCCAAGGGATATACTGATCCATCGAGCCTTTGTCGGCGAAGCGGTTGAAATATGCCCACACACGAGCGTCGCAGCCGCGCAGGGCGCCGGCGTCGGTGATGGCGTAGGCACGCGAGAAGTCGAAGTCTTGGTCTTTGCCGCTGAAGTAGCCTTGCTTGCGGGCGAAGTCGATTACATCTGCGGAGTAGAGAGTTTCCTTGTCTTTGAGCGGGAATTTATGGATACGGGCATGGTTGGCATGGCCGGAGATGTATCCGTCGGGAACACGGCGAGCCACCCACACGGCACCTTTGTCGGCTTTGCCTTTGCCGATAAGTTCCATCACCCATACCTCGTCGGGGTCGGCGATAGAAAATGATTCGCCCGATGACGCATAGCCGTATTTGTCAACGAGGCCGGTCATTACCTTGATGGCCTCGCGGGCTGTCTTGGCACGCTGCAGGGTGATATAGATGAGCGAGCCGTAGTCGATAAGGCCTGAGCCTTCGAGCTCGGGACGGCCACCCCATGTACTTTCGGCGATGGTGAGGCCGTGCTCGTTCATATTGCCCATTGTGGCGTAGGTGTGCCCCACTTCCTCAATCTGACCGAGATGTTTGCCGGTGTCCCATTCAACCACATCGCGCATTGCGCCCTTGGCATGGTCGGCGGCGGGCTGGTGATAGAGTGCGCCGTAGAGTGTATGGCTGTCGGCGGCGTATGTAATCATCGAGGAGCCGTTTTCGGTAGCTCCGGGAGCGGCTATAAGGCTCGTGCAAGCCATCGCCGCAGCACTCATCATCGAGAGCGCAAGAGTCGTTAGCAGTTTCTTCATTATTTGTTGGTGGTTGGTGGGTTGTGGGCAGCGAATTACTTTTTATGGGTTGGTGGTTGGTGGGTTGTGGGCAGCGAATTACTTTTTATGGAGTTGCTGATTTATTTGTTAAATCTTGATTTAATCTATATTTTAAATTATATAATTTTCGCGAAATTACAAGTACTTCTTGTCTCAGTTGATCTAAGTCTTCTTTTGAAATATAGCCTAATCTTGATGCTATATCTAACTGACAAAAGGCTTCAAACAACGATCCATAAGCTATCTCTAAAAAATGAATCCTTTCCTTGTATGAAGTTCGGCCACTTTGTTCGGCTATGTTCGACGGTACCGAGATAACAGACCTTCTCAATTGGTCACAAAGCACATACCTCTCTTCAGAAGGGAACTTTGCAATCAATCGATATACCTTGCCAACTAACTCTAACGATAGTTGATATACATCTAATTTCTCGAAACTATATAACATATTCCGTTCTCTTACAGTTCAGTCGCTTTAGGCAATGGTAATATACCACCCTGCGTAGCTCTGCAAAGGTAATATACCACCCACTGCCAACAAACCACCAACCTATTTATGATATAACGCGAAATTCATACTTTTATTATCTTATTCTTGACCGGATACCACAGATAGCCTTCTACAGAGGGGCGGCCGAGTTGGTGAAGCAGTTCTACATAGTGGGCTACCTGCCGGTGGTGGCTCTTGCGGGTTTCGGCTGTAAACTTGTAGTCTACAACCACTACCGAGCCGTCGGGGCGCACAACCACACGGTCGGGACGGAATGACTCGTCGCTATTTGGCACATAGATCGAGCGCTCGGCAAAAACCTTGAAATTGGGGTCGAACCACTCGGCCACCGTAGCGCCGCCGGCAGCAATGGCTTGCGCAAGCGTACGGCGATAATCTTCGGCCTCATCATCGGGCACATCCTCGCGCGAGCATTGCCATGCCAAGGCGCGGTCAAGGTCGCCGACTGTGCGCATAGTTGCAAGAATGGCATGGAGATTCGAGCCGCGGCGGGCCGCTTCCTGCATTTCGGGTGGGGCCTCGAACGGCTTGGGCTCATCCACGATTTCCTTGTCTTCCTCGCCTCCGATATCAAGGTCGGTGGCAAGGGCGTCGTCGATACTCACCAGTTCGCGGGTGTCGCTGCGATAGACAACCGCATACTCGCCGGCCTCAATCAATCCGCTGCGCGAAGCCGCTTTATGCTCCGGAGCCGTAGGTGCTCCGAGGGTGTAGATGTCAGTGGCGTCGTCGTAGCCTTCGGTGAGGTCTATTGTAAAGCCTTGCTCGGTTTGGTAGTTGTCGCTCTGAGTGAAGAGATTATGGAGATACTCGCCCACCTGCTCAGTGCGCGTATGGATTATCAGCTCGCGCGAAGCCCGCGTGAAAGCGACGTAGGTAGCATTTAGGTTGTCGATAATCTCGGCCTGACGATCGGCGGCAAGGACATCGGCCACGGGCGATACTTCCGGGTCGCGCAAGGGCGAACTGTCGTCAACGGTTATGCGAAGAAGCGGCGGCTTTATATCCTCGGCAAACTCCTTGAAGCCGGCCATAGGCAGCCACAGGGTCGCGCTCTTGTGATAAAGCTCCCAGTCGCCGAAGGGAATATGCACGCATGCACGCTCGAGACCCTTTGAGCGGTGTATGGTCATCACCTCAACGGCGTCGAGGTCGGCCGACGCCTTGATTGCCCATTTGTATTCATTGCGGTCGTAAGCAGCGGTGAAGTCGGCCAATGAGGGCTCGGCACTCTCGGCCTGCTTTACAGCAAGGTCCTGCAAAGCAGCGATATAGGCATACTCGCGGCGCCGTTGCTCGGGCGTGAGTTTGTGGGCAATGATAGCCTCTACAAGCGCCACGAGGTTGGCGGGATTCTCGGCGCGTATGGCATTGATCTGTCCTTTGAGTGCGCCGGCGGCGTCGCTGCCTTCCTGCAAGGCCATCTCAAGAGCGACATCGGGGCTGTAGCCCTCTGACTCATAGTGGCAATAGCGGGTGATCATCATCACCACGTCGGCGCGCGAGGCATACGAGGCCTCCTCGCTGTCGCGGGTGAGGCGACGGCTCTGGTAGGAGCGCGACACGAGTTTGAGCATGCTCATCACAGAGCGCACGGCGGGGCTGTTGCGCAGCAGCAGCGCCTCGGATGACAATATGCGTATCTGCGGATAGTTGTCGGTGAGATACTTGACTACATCGGCAGCCTCGCGGCGTGCACGGCAGAGCACCATGATGTCGGACCAGCGGTAGCCGGCGTCGTGCTGACGGATGATATCCTCGGCCATTGCTTTGATGATATCATCGTCGGCCGGGGCTTCGGGGTCGGCGTGGAAATGTATGCGCACATAGCCGGGCCGGTCGCTGTATTTCTTCGAGGGTGTCTGCACCACATTGCCATAGTAGCGGGCACCGAACTGATGGCGGAGGCGGTCGAAAACGGTGTTGTTGAACCTCACCACATCGCCCGAGCTGCGCCAGTTGGTATTCTCTTCGGGCACATTGCCGCGCACCACGGTATGGCGCGGGAAATCTTCATTCTGCACCTGAGAGCCAAGCAGTTCGCTGTCGGAATTGCGGAAGCGGTAGATCGACTGTTTCTCGTCGCCGATGATGAGGTTGTCGAAATTCTGCGACAGGCTGTTGGCGACAAGCGGCTTGAGGTTAAACCACTGCACGCCCGAGGTGTCTTGGAATTCATCGATGAGCAGGGTCTCGAGTTTCATGCCGAGGCGCTCGTAGATGAATGGCATTTCGGCGTCGGAAATTATGCGCTTGAGCAATTCGCCGGTGTCGCTGAGCAGCACGGTGTTCGACTCGCGCAGATATCGCTCGAGGGTATGCAGGGCCATGCCGATGAAGTCGAGCGTGCCGAGCGAGGCTCTGAGCGAGTCGTAGATTTTGCGGCGTTTGTAGGCACGTGGAAACTCAATGCAGAAGTCGCGTGCGGCGGCCACGATAGCGTCCATGCCTGCTGCCGAGCCGTATTTTTTCTCTTTGCCGCGTCCGAAGAGGTCGGAGTCGCTGAAGCCGGGCTGCAGAGCCTTGATTTTGAAGTCGGCGGATCCTATCTTTGCCTTAGGGTCAGCGGCAAGGGCGAAGCGCTTGTGGAGCGAGCCGAAGACTTCGTCGCTGATACCTGCGGCAGAAAGGAGCTGCTCTACCCTGCGGCCCATCGCGGCGGCGTCTTTCATAGCCTCGGCCGACTCCTTGCGCAGAAGAGCGTCGAAAGCGTTGATTTTGGCCGGAGTGGAGAGATAGTCGCGCAATGCCTTGGAGTTGAGGCCGAAAGTCTCGTCCATCGACTTCTCCATCGTCGAGGTCAAGCCTTGGATGAGATGGCCGTCGCGCTCAAAGAAGTTAAAGGATTTGCCCTCGCGTACTTTCTCGAGGGTATAAGTGCTTATCCAGTCGATGAGTCGGCCGGCATTTTGGGGAGGGGCATAGTTGAGCTCGTCGAGCATGAGCGATATGCTCTGCGAAATGGCGTCGCGGGCGTCGATGGCAAGCTCATAGTCGCCCTGCTGGTCGATTTCGCGCGAGAATGTGCGCAGCACGCCCTGAAAGAACGAGTCGATGGTGCTGACATTGAAGTTGGAGTAGTCGTAGAGCAGCTCGCTCAGGGCGAGGGTGGCGGTGTGGCGGAGCTCGTCGGCAGTGCAGCCATATTCGGCAATCAGACGTGCGGTATAGTCGGCGCCGCTGTTGTCGTCGGCGGCAAGGCTGTTGATCTGCTTTACAATGCGCCGCTTCATCTCGTCGGTGGCGGCGTTGGTAAAGGTCAGGGCAAGGATGGCGCGGTGACGGTTGGGACGCCGCCAGCCTCCGGGCGCATATTTGGTGCTGTTGAGGCGATAGCCGCCCTTCTCGAGCTTTACACCCAAGAGAGTCTTGATATACTCGTATGCCAGCGTGAAAGTCTTTCCCGACCCCGCCGATGCCTTATAAACCGTCAGCATGTCAGAACGCGTTTTTCTCGCCCATAAAGGCATTGAGGACAGTGCGCACCATAATCTTGAGGTCAAGCAGGATACTCCAGTTCTCGATATACCAGACGTCGTGCTCCACACGGCGCTCCATCTTCCATAATTCGTCGGTGATACCGCGGTAGCCGTTGACCTGCGCCCAGCCGGTAATGCCGGGCTTCACGGCATGGCGCACCATATAGCCATCTATCAGACGCGAATAGTCTTCGGTATGTTTGAGCATGTGCGGACGCGGGCCCACTATCGACATGTCGCCTTTCCAGACGTTGATAAACTGGGGCAACTCATCGAGCGACGAACGGCGCAGGAAGTCGCCGAAGCGGGTCTTGCGGGGGTCGTTTGCCGTGGCCTGACTGGTATCGGACGTGGCGTTGACGCGCATGGTGCGGAATTTCAGGCACTTGAAGGGACGGCCGCGATAGCCTGTGCGCTCCTGCTTGAAATATACCGGGCCTTTAGAGCCCAATTTGATGGCGATGGCCACAGGGATATATATCAGCGGATAGAAGCAGAGGAACACCGACGACACCACGATGTCGAACATGCGCTTGACCCCGCGGTTGACTATGCTCTTGAGGGGATTGTGACGTATCGACAGCACCGGCTGCGAGCCGATATTGTAGAGGTCGAAGCTGCGCGAGAGTGTCGAGGGTATCTGGGGCACGTAATAGAAATCGACACAATTGTCGTCGGCTATCTTGATAACCTTGGCAAGCGATTCGTCGTGGCCTGAAAGCGTGAAATATATCTGGCGTATGTCGTTGCCTTTCACGAAGTTCTCGAGGTCGGCGAGGCGCATGGTGAGCTCGGGGCGGAAGTCGTTCTCGCCGCTGTCGTCGAAGTAGCCGAGTATGCGGAAACCGAAGCCGGGGTCCGACTCCATATTGTCGGTGAGGCGCCGCGCGGTAGGGCCGGTGCCTATCACAACCACACGGGTGAAGTTCTTGCCGCGGCGACGGTAAGTCTTAAGTGCGAATTTGCCAAGTATCTGGAACAATGGCAATGCCACAGCCATCAGGCCGAGGAAAAAGACGTAGGCCTTCACCGGGACGCTTCTCACACCGAGAAATTCGCACAGCGACAGGAAACACATCGCATAAATGCCGACCTCGATAAGGCTTTCGCGCATTTCGAAGTCGAGACGTATTGCCCGGATCTGCAGCTTGTTGCGGCGCGACACCATAATCATCGGTATACAGCAGACCTCCACCAGCAGCCATAGCACACGGAGATAATGGAAATTATCCGTTATCTGCGGGAATACACTGATGGTAAGCCAGAAAAGCAGGTTGACGATGGCTACACCGCCCAAGATGAAGAGCGATGGTATATATCGTCCGCGACCTGTGCTGCGTTCGTTTCCGGTCATTTAGCAGGCGTTATGGGAGTAAAGGAGTGTACGGCCTGTGCCATACACTCCTTCGGGTATTGTTACAGTTTTCCGTCGAGAATCTTTATTTTGTCTTCGATGTCTTTGATATCGGCCTTGAGGCGCTCGATACGGCGCTCCATGTCGTGCACGAGAGAGTTGCCGCTCTTCGACTTGGCCGAGAGGAAACCGAGGTTGTTCTCGTAGGTGCGGAGGTCGTTGCGGCGGTTTTCAAGCACGCGCACAAGACGCTCGCGTTCGTGGTAGAGCTTGTCGGTGTCGCCTTCGAGAGAGTTTACATTGGCAACGAAGCGCTCTCTGCCGGCACGTTTTTCGGCAAGGGCGAAGTGGTCGCGCACGGCGTCGACAGCCGAGCGGTATGCCTCGTAGAGCTTGTCTTTCTCGCGGAAGGGCACATGGCCGGTCTCGTTCCAGCGCTGCTGGAGTGCCTTGAGTTCTTTGAGAGCCGAGTCTTTGTCGGCGGCCTCGCTCACGAGAGCCGACAGCAGGCCGATGATCTCGCGCTTGGTGCGCAGGTTGGCAGCCTCTACGGCACGTGTGCCGCTGCCGGCTTTTTTCTTACGGTCGAAGAAGTAGTCGCAGGCGGTGGTGAAGCGGTTCCACAGGGCGTCGCTGTATTTCTTGGGAACTGAGCCGATTGACTTCCACTCTTTCTGCATAGCCACGAACTGCTCTGTCGCCGAGCGCCAGTCGGTGCTTTCTTTGAGGGCTTCGGCGCGGTCGGCGAGCTCTTGCTTGCGGGCGAGGTTGGAGTTGAGCTCCTCGCGGGTGGTGCGGTAGAATTCGGCCTTGGCGTCGAAGAAGTTGTCGCATGCCTGACGGAAACGGGCGAAGAGACTGCGGTTGGCTTTCTTGGAGGCGAAGCCGAGTTTGCGCCATTCTTCCTGAAGGGCGACGATCGATTTGGTGGCGGCGTCCCAGTCGGAGAATGATTTGAGTGCTCCGAGGTCGATGGCCTCGATCCGCTCGCACAGCTCTGTCTTGGCGGCTTCGTTGGCAGCCTCGCGGGCTTTGCGGGCCTCGAAGAATGCCTGATAGCGCTTGTTGATTTCCGTTGACGCCTCGCGGAAGCGGTTCCAGATGTCGTCGCGCAGTTCTTTGGCTACAGGGCCGACCTGACGCCATTTATTGTGAAGGTCTTGCAGACGGCGGTAGGCGGCGATGACGTCTTCATCGGCCACAAGTGACTGTGCCTCGGCAAGAAGCGCTTCTTTGTCCTCAAGGTTTTTCTTGAAGTCGTAGTCGCGCAGTTCTTTGTTGATTTTGAGATTGTCGGAGTAATGCTCGCGGGCTTCTTGGAAACGTTTCCATACCGAAGTCTCCTGCATGGGGTCTACATCGCCGATGGCGTTGAATTCATCCTGCAGCTCGCGGTAGCGCGGGAAGGTGCGGTTTACATTGTCGGTGTCTTCGGCGAGAGCGTTGATTTCGTCGATGATGGCGTTCTTGCGCTCGAGATTTGCGGCCTTGGCGGCTTCCTGAGCGGCAATCCATTCGCTTTTCTTGGTGCGCAGACGCTCTATCACGAGCTCGAACTCACCCTTTTCCTCAGCCTGCGGCTGCTCACCTTCAGCCGCCTGAGCGGGTTTATGGAGCATGCTGTGGAGCTGACGGAGACGGCGAATCTCGTCGGTGGTGATTTCTGAGGCGTCTTTGGCGAGCAGAGCAAGAGCCTGAGCCATAAGGCTTTCGTCGGTGAGAGGCTGACGCTCGGCGGCGAGCTCGGCATCTTCTTCGCCTTCTGCCATGATTTCCTCGACCTCTACGGCGGCTTCAGGATCGGGGGTTGCGGTTACAGCTTCGGCCTCGGTGGCCGCTGCTTCGTTGAGAGTTGAATCTTTGGTCTCTCCGCCGGGAACCAAAGAGGGATCGTGCATGTCCATAAACGTTAAATAATAAGGTTAAGCGACATCAGCACAGCTAATGTCGCCCCAAAAATACAAAAAAATATTATATTACGCAATTTTTACGAAAGTTTCAACAAAACTCAACGATATCGCACGAATTGAAATTCACGCACAGGCCGGAAAAAGCCGAGCCGGGGCTACATAAACAGCCGCTGGTAGATCAGGGCGTCGGTGTAGTGCGAGGCGGTGCGGATCCATGAGCGCAGGCGGCCGGAGGTGGCGAAGCCGGCGGCCTCGAAGAGCGCGCGCGAGGCGGTGTTGTCGATGGCCACGAGGGCTGCGAGCTGGTGCATGCCGAGGGTCTGCGAGGCGTAGGCGGTGAGCAGACCGAGGGCCTCACTGCCATAGCCTTGGCGGCGGTATTTCTCTATCAGTGCTATGCCTACGAAGCCGCGGCGGTCGCGGGCGTCGAAGTCGCTTATGTCAATCGCTCCTATGGCCTCGCCGCCGTCTATGAGGGTGATTATCAGCCGCAGCTGCTTCTCGGCGTAGATATCGGCTTGATAGCCATTGATATACTCCCACAACATCTGCCGGCTCGCCGGGGCGGTGGTAAATGCGCTCTGACGGCGGTGGGGGTCGTTTTCGAGCATAAAGAGCAGGTCGAGGTCGGCGGGCTCTACAGCGCGCAGGGCCACACGCGCTCCCCGCAGAGCCAAGGCTTCATATTGATTTTTCATAGTTCAAAGGGTATTCGTCCGACAAGCGAGCGGGCAAGCGTGGCCTCGTCGGTATATTCGAGTTCGTTGCCCACTGATACGCCGCGGGCTATCTGCGTCACCTTGACTTGGGGCATACTTCGCTGCAGAAGGCGGTAGATATAGAAGTTTGTGGTGTCGGCTTCGACGGTGGCGCCGGTGGCAAGTATCACCTCATCGACTCCTCCGGCGGCGACGCGCTCTATAAGCGACGCAATCTGAAGCATATCGGGGCCAATACCGTCGATGGGCGATATCAGGCCGCCGAGCACATGGTAGAGCCCGAAATACTGGCGGGTGTTTTCGATGATCATCACGTCTTTTACGCTCTCTACCACGCACACCGCGTTGGCCTGACGCTTGGGCGAGGCGCATATAGGGCAGACGTCTGTCTCGCTGATATTATGGCAGATAGAGCAATATTTTATACCCTTGCGCATGTTGGCGATGGCGTCGGCGATGGTGATTGCCTCCGACGGCTCGCGCCTGAGCAAATGCAGGGCGAAGCGCAATGCTGTCTTGCGCCCTACGCCGGGCAGGCGCGAAAGCGCCGACACTGCATTCTCGAGCAAGGCTGAAGAAAATTCCTGTTCCATATCACAAAAGTAGTCACATCAGCGCATATTTGCAAATTTTTATGGTTGGTGGTTGGAGGGTGGTGGGTTGTGGCCAGCGGGGTAGTTTTCCACTGCCGGTGACGAAAAAAGCGCGACCCCTGCGGAGCCGCGCTTTTAATCTTATTTATCAACAGATCACCAACCGGGGTTCTGTTTGAGGTTCAAGTTGAGGTTCAACTGATTAGTGCCGATAGGATAGAGATAGTACTTTTTATCGTACTTACGGCCGCCTGCAGCCATATTACCTTGAACATATCCGTTCACCAATTCCTGACCCTGAGGATGCTCGGTGCTGTTGAGCACGTAGGCACCGCGAATGATATCAGGATATTTAGTGGTATCAAGCTTATCAAGCTGATGCCAGCGGATAAGGTCCCAATAGCGGATCCAGTTATCGAACATTGTCTCGCAACGACGGCAGCGACGGATTTCCCACAGCAGGCTCGATACGCCCATATTGTTGTCCGAAGCATTGAGGTTTTTGAGATAGTCAACATCGGTGATCATGTCGAGACCGGCACGCTCATAGAGTTTCTTGAGCGAGATATCGAAGTCGGTATTGGTGAAATCACCGAGTTCAGCCTTAGCCTCAGCATAGTTGAGGGCAATATAAGATTGCCAGTAGATGGGGCAGCTTGTATAGTTCTGACTTGCGTTTGTACGGGCGGTAACAGGCAGAAGAACGTTGTCGTACTTGGCGATACCGAAGCCCGAAGAAGAGTTCATGCCCGAGCAACCGGCGCGGCTCCACTCCATACCTTTGAAGTACACGTAGGGGTCGGTGATAATGCTCAGACGAGCCTCGCGGTTGTCAAGCAGATTCTGGATAGAATATGCCGGCTGCATGTCGGGCTCTTCAGCAGTGCCGAAGTTGAGCTCAGTAGGAACTCCTTCAAGAGACTGGTCTTCAGAGTCAGCAAAAGCCTTGCCGTCTTTCATAAGGAAAGCCTTGAAAGCGTCGAGCGACATACCCGAAGTTGTGGTAGACGAGGCTGTATATGAAATTGTTGAATGACGCTGGAGATTGATATCGTAACGACGACCGAAGATAAGCTCCGGGTTAGTTGAAAGACCGGTTACCTCTCCGAGGTCTGTCTTCATCTTTTCCCAAGTGGAGTTATAAAGCGAATGATAGTCATCGCAGAATCCGTATTTGCCAAGAAGATCCTTAGAAACGTTTGCAGCTTCGGTGAGATACTTCTTTGCACGCTCTTCGTTGGGAGCGACCCCATTGTCAGCCTCAGTGCGATAGCGGCAGAAAGTACCCTCATAGAGACATACCTCGCTCTTGGTAGCACGCGCAAGGTCTTTGCTCCATGTCAGGGGCGCCTTGTCGGCAGAGATAGTAGCAATCGCGAAGTCAAGGTCGGCGAGGACAGAGTCCATCACGATATCGCGGTTTGTGCGTGGAGCTTGGAGAATCGGGTCGTTGACATCGGGCACATAGTTTTCCCAAGTGATATCTCCGAACATACGCACGAGGCGATAGTAGGCTGTAGCACGGATAAGGCGGGCGATACCCCAGTAGTTGTTTTTATCAGCCTCTGCCAAGCTTGATGTAACCACATTATTGATAATGTAGTTGGCGCCACGGACGGTGCTGAAGTCGTATTCACCCACATCGGCAGGCAATGTCGGATAAGGCCAGTTTTCGAAGCTTGCACCGACCTGATCGTCGTTAAGATATTTGAAGTAATACCAACCGCTATAGCCGGAATAGAGAGGAGAGCCCGAAAGCATGCGGTCGAGCTGAAGTTGAACGTTGGCAGATGTCGACCAATATGCCGGGTCATCGACAATCGAGGTCATAGGCATGCGGTTGTCGTCGAGGAAATCGTCGCAACTTGCGAACAATGCTCCTACAGCCGCTGCCGCCAAAATTAAATATGATTTTTTCATTTTGAGGTCGATTTTAGTTTAGAAAGTAACTTGAATGCCGAAGGAGTAAGTGCGAGAGATAGGGGTTGTACGACCCAGATAGCCGTTTTGATAGATACTTGCATCCGTTGACTGACGGTGCATACCTGTACCGGCTGCTGTGATTTCGGGGTCCATCGGATAGTCTTTTAATCCGTTGTAGAGCAGACAAGGATTGTCAACACTTACATATACGCGGGCTTTCTGAATAAGCGCTTTCTTGGTGATGTCGTAGGGCAAGGTATAGCCGAGGGTTACAGCTTTCAGACGCAGATATGCCATATTGAGCAAGTAACGGGTCTGAGGATAGAAGTTGTAACGGCCATAGTTAAGACCTGCGACCTGACCCAAGCCACCACCACTACCCGGGTACAAAGTAGGATATTTGTTGTTTTGGTCAACGGCGATATCAGTGATATTGTAGGTAATAGTCTCTACCATATTGCCTTTACCGTCGTCTACCATCTTGGTAGTCTGCTCGAGGGTCATCTGGTTATATGACATCTGGTTTGAATAAAGAGCGTCGGCACCGCGCGACAGAGGAATTACGAATGCTGAGGTTGTCCACATATTGCGCTTGCCCACGCCTTGGAAGAATACATCAAGGTCAAAGCCTTTCCATGCAGCGCCAAGACGGAGTGAATACTCGTAGCGAGGCTGGGTGTTGCCGATAACCTTAAGGTCACCATGGTTTTTGGGAGAACCTACAGGTATAAGATCGCCATTTTCATCTTTCATATTGGGGTCGCCATAGTTGATTACGCCGTCACCGTTGAGATCTTTGAACTTGATGTCACCGATACCGTATTTGAAGCTGCCTGATTCAAGAGCAGTCTGGCTGGGCACACCGGATTTGAGCTGACCGTTTTCGAAGTCAGAAGCCTCAAAGTAGCGGTCGGTCTCGAAGCCCCAGATATCACCGTAGTAATAACCTTCGTTGTAGTTTCCTTGATAAGGAGTCCAAGAGTGGATAATACCGGTGCTGTCATACCATTTCTCAATCTTGGTGCGAGCGTCGCCCAAGGTTGCGGTAGCGTAAACATCCCAGTCGCCGAAGCTGTGATTCCAGCTGAGCGAGAGTTCCCAACCGCGGGTGCGGAGAGTACCGTTGTTTCCGTAAGGAGCGGCAGCGCCGAGAGTAGCAGGCAGAGAAGCGCTCGGGCCGAGCATATTGGTAGTCTTGCGGTCGTACCAGTCGAAGCTTGCGTTGAGAGTGTTGTTGAAGAAGCCGAGGTCGATACCTACGTCACCGGTGGTAACGCGTTCCCAAGTAAGAGAGCTGGGCACGAGAGTCGGCATATTTGCATATTGAACCTGCGAACCGGTGGCCGAAAGCCATGAACCGCTATACGGGCCGTTGATAACAGAGATAAAGCGGTTGTCGCCTACGGCGGTGTTACCTACAGAGCCGTAAGAAGCACGGATCTTACCATTGCTCCACCAAGATTTTACGGGTTTGAAGTAGTTCTCTTCGCTGAAGCGGTAACCGACAGAAGCAGAGGGGAAGAATGCCCACTGGTCATTGGCCGAGAAGCGGCTCGAACCGTCGTAGCGTCCGTTCAACTCGAGAAGGTAGATACCTTTGTAGTCAAAGTTGATACGGCCGAAGAAACCGGCAGAAGCCCAGTGTGTGATGGTCTGGTTGATATCATAACCGGTCTTGTTGCTGCCACCGGTAGTTAGGCCGAGGTAAGGAAGATTGAGGTCGAGGAGCTCGTCGCGTTTTGCATAGAGGTAGTTGTAGTCGCCCTGCTCAACGTTAGAGCCAACCATAACCTTCAGGTTGAAAGCGTCTGCCCAGCTCTTTTCGTATGTAGCGTAAACATTCATACTCCAACGGTCGTCGGTAGTGTTTGTCTGGCGGGCGTTGGCATAGCTGATAGGCACTATATAAGAGGGTTTCGTCACATTACCCCATGAATCATAACCATATACGGGCATATAAGCTACGGTCTGACGGTAGTTGGTGACATCGTAGGTAAAGTCGCCATGGAGTGAAAGACCTTTGCAGATATCAAAATCCATGTAGGCTGTCATACGGGTATTGGTGGCAACATCCTTGTAGTCACCGGCCTGTTTGCGGTAGGCGATATCGTTGCGGTAGTCTACGAGATTACCCTCTTCATCATAAGAATAACCGTAAGGGCCAAAGTACGAACCCCAGCGCCACATATAGAGGTAGTCACCGCGGACGTTATAAGGACCGGTATAATCTTTTTCAGAGAAGCTGAAACGCACACCTGCACGCCACCATTTGAAAATTTCGGTAGACAATGTACCTGTAGCATTATAGCGGTGCATTTTTGCCGGGTTGAAAGCCATTACGTCAGACTTGCCGCTGTAGCCGAACGAGAGACGATATTGAGTCTTGCCGCTGCGGCCTTGCAGAGTGACATTATGGTAATTCGACGGAGCAGTGCGGAACATTATACCCTTGACATCCCAGTCGGCATAATATATAGCAGCGCCTGTAGGAGTAATCTTGTAGTCACCGATATTATCGTCGCTTGTCCAAGGAATCATTTCGCGGTAGCCTGATTTCTTACCGCCGTGTTCTTCTGCCCATTGTTGAGCCAAAGGCATCATATCCCAAGGATTCATACCAAAAAGACCAAGCTCACCGCCTGAACGCATGTTGGCTTCGGTAAGGCCATAAATCTGATTGTAAACAGAAGGATAATCAGCGAGGTTCATTGCTTGGCTCCAGCCGAAGTTGTTATTGTAGCTGATTGATACTTTGTCTTCCTTGTTAGGATTCTTGGTTGTAATCAAAATAACACCGAAGGCAGCGCGTGTACCATAAATAGAGGCCGACGAAGCGTCTTTAAGTACAGAAATGTCGGCAATATCTTCGGGGTTTACAAAAGAAAGGTCGTCGACAGCAACACCGTCAACAATGATAAGGGGTGAAGATGTGGCGTTATTTGAGAGAGTACCTGTACCGCGGATCTGGATTGAGGCAGTACCGTTGATATCACCGTTGGCATTTGTAACGGTAAGACCGGGGACAGCACCTTGGAGGGCTTTGGCTACGTCGGTAGTCGAACGTCCATCCATCACGCGGGCTACATCTACAGTGGCAACAGCACCTGTAAGATTGGCACGCTTCTGAGTACCGTAACCAACGACAACGAGCTGGTCAAGCACCTCTGTAGTGGGTTCGAGGTAAACAATCATGTCGGCAGCAGCCTTTGCAATCTGCGCCTTATATCCTACATAGCTGATTTCGAGAGGAGTTCCGGCAGCGACACGGATTTTAAAATGTCCGAATGCGTCGGTGGCCACGGCATTTCTGGCTGCGCCTTTCTGCGCGACGCTTGCACCGATGACGGGCTCGTTGTTCTCATCAAGCACGGTACCGTTGATGGTGGTCACCGCTTGACCTTGCTCTTGCGGCTCGGGGTTGGCCATGGCTTGGAATGTGCCAAGCGCCGGGGCTCCTGCCAGAAGAAGCATTGTCAGATAAAGATGCTTTCTCATAAAAGTTTGATGATAGTGATTAATTCTCGTTTTATGTCTGAGCATTGCTGCTCAGCCGGGGTAGTGTTTATTAGTTACTGAAGTTGGTGATGAGGGGAGCGGAAGGGGGTGTTTTTCTTTGCTGTGCCGGGCAATTTAAGGTGGGGTTAGATGTGAGTTTTATATAAGTTACAGATTTTCATCTTTTTAGTTAAAAATGTTTTAAGGCTTTAAGCGGAGAGTGCTCTTAGCCGATGCCAAATTTAAACAAAGTTTTTAAACTATTCGCATTAAAGTCGAATTATTAACTTATTTTAATATTTATGCCCCGATTTTCACAAACCGAAAGATTAGCTCTTTTATAGATTATTTAGATTTGGAGGAGGGCTCTGACGCCCTGCGCGCTTCGCACGCGCCTGCAACGAAAAAAAAGGACAGAGGCGAAGAAAGGACAGAGGCAAGAAAAGGGAAGGAGGCAAGAAAGGGGCTGAGGAGAAAAGGATTTAAAAGGCATTCTCTTGCCTGCCGCAGGCAATTGCCTTTTTGACCTTCTTTGCCTATTTTACCGGTTGAGCTGCTGCATTTCGACGAGGCGGCGGTAGAAGCCTTTTGCCTCGGGCTTGATGAGCTGCTCGTGGGTGCCGCGCTCTACGATTTGGCCTTGATTGAGCACGCAGATGAGGTCGGCGCGGCGGATGGTTGACAGGCGATGTGCTATTACGAGGGTTGTGCGGCCTTTCATCAGTCGGTCGAGAGCCTGCTGCACAAGGGTCTCGCTCTCGCTGTCGAGAGCCGATGTGGCCTCATCGAGAATCAGTATCGACGGGTTTTTGAGCACTGCGCGTGCTATTGATATGCGCTGTCGCTGACCGCCGGACAGTCGGCAGCCACGGTCGCCGATGGGGGTGTCGTAGCCTTGCTCGGTGGCCATGATAAATTCGTCGGCATTGGCAATGCGGGCGGCCTCGCGCACCTGCTCGAGTGTGGCGCTCTCCACGCCGAAGGCTATGTTGTTGAAAATGGTATCGTTGAAGAGTATGGCTTCCTGATTCACATTTCCCATGAGCGAGCGCAGGTCGGCCACGCGGAGGTCGCGCACATCGATACCGTCGACAGTGACGCGGCCACGGGTGGGGTCGTAGAAGCGCGGTATGAGGTCGGCAAGGGTAGATTTACCCGAGCCCGACTGCCCTACAAGGGCCACAGTGCTGCCGGCGGGGATGTCGAGATTGATGTCGCGGAGCACCTCCACCTCGCCGTCGTAGCTGAACGACACATCTTCGAGGGCAATGCTTGCCGCCGTAGCCTCGGGGAGCATGCGCGGCTGCTTGGGGTCGGCGATGGGGTTGACGGCGTTGAGAATGACATCCACGCGCTGCATCGACGCCAAACCCTTCTGTATCTGATACATGGCTTTGGATAGGTCTTTGGCCGGCGGAATTACATTGTAGAATATCACCATGTAGTAGATAAATTCGGCGGCATTCATCGAAGAATTGCCCGAGAGTATCAGACTGCCGCCGAACCACAGGATAATGGCCACGGCGATAGTGCCGAGAAACTCGCTCATGGGGTGGGCGAGAGCCTGCCGGCGGGCCACATTGTTGGAAAGGCGGTAGAACTGCTGATTCTCGCCATGGAAGCGGCGGCGGAGCTTATCCTCGGCGTTGAAAGCCTTGATAATGCGCAGACCGCCAAGGGTTTCCTCGATGGTTGACATCAGTACACCCCACTGCGTCTGTCCCTCGAACGACTTGCGCTTCAGCCTCTTGCCCACACGCCCCATCACGAGGCCTACGATGGGCAGGAGTACGAACACGAAGATTGTGAGCTGCCACGATATGGCAATCATCATGCCGAGGCATGCGATGATCATCACGGGGTTCTTGAACACCATATCGAGCGACGACATGATGGAATTTTCAATCTCGGCGACGTCGCCGCTCATACGCGCCATGATATCGCCCTTGCGCTCGACAGTGAAAAAACCTATGGGCAAGGCGGTTATCTTATCGTAGACGTAATTGCGGATATCGCGCACCACACCCGAGCGCATGGGGATAATGAAATATGAGCTGAGGAACGACGCTCCTGTCTTGAGACCCGTCATCACCACAAGGCTCAGAGCGAGTAGCGCCAAGGCCGTCGGCGCGCCCCAAAGGTTGACCACCTCCTGCACATAGTAATAGAAATCGTTGACTATCACATCCTTGACAGAGGCGTCGCCAAGGTGCATGTAGGTGTATGTGGCGTCGTTGATCTTGAACAACATCTGCAGTATCGGCACCACCAAGGCAAAGGAAAAGAGGGTGAGCAGAGCCGTGAGGATGTTGAATATGATATTGAGTATCAGATACTTCTTATATGGCGGCACGAAGCGCAGCAATATGGCGTAGAGTCCTTTCATAATAAGCTGAGATAGTCGTTGTCGATACCTTTTGCCGGGTCGAGGCGCAGGCGTATGGCGTCGGGATAGAGATTGTTGGCACGGCGGCCTATATTTTTGATAAAGCCGAGAGGATGGCCGGCATAATTCACTGTGGCAAAACCTCTTGGGAGATCGTCGGGGATATCAGCGAGCGAATCGCCATGGAGATAAGAGAGAGCGCCGGCGCGGTCGAGCACTACCGACGGAAAAGCCCCGGGCGCAAGCGCCTGGCTGAATGCAAGTTGCCATGCGGGCACGAGGTCTTTACCCTTGACCCGGCACAAGGGCACTCCGCAAGAGATCAGGTGCAGTTTCTCGGCGAGGAAGTCAAAGAACTGCTCATCGGATTGAGGGACAGCGTAATACTCCCCTGCCCTATCCTGCCTGATGGCATACTGCTCGGCGGCGGCGAGAACGGCGGCGGCGAAGCGGCGCACCTCGGGAGCTTTTACGGCTGCTTTCTTGGCTTTTATCTTTCCTGCCGAGTCACCGCTTTTGCGCACGGCAGCTATAAAAAGGCCTTCACCGCGCACGTGCCCCGGCATAAAGCGGTAGCAATGATAGGGAGTGGAGAATCCTTTATGCACGCCTTCAAACGAGTCAAGGCCGAGGTCAATACTCTCGCCACCAAGCTCTTCGATGATATATGCAAGGTTTTCCTCATCTTCGCGGCGGTTGAATGTGCATGTGCTGTAGAAGAGGACGCCGCCGCCACGTAGCGCCCGCCATGCGTTGGCGAGGATGTCGCGCTGCAGCGTGGCGCAGCTGTCGATGAGCTGCGGCGTCCATTGAGCTATCGCCTCGGGCTCCTTGCGCATCATGCCCTCGCCCGAGCAGGGAGCGTCGACGGCCACAATGTCGAAAATCTCGCCCAAGGCGGCTAAGCGGGAAGTATCTCCTTGACTTACAGCGCTGCCGGGCATGCCGTATTTGGCCATATTCTCGGCCAAGACAGCGGCGCGACGCGGGTCGTACTCATTGCTGAGCAGGCACGAACCGGCAGGCAAAGCTTCGGCGGCGGCTATGCTCTTGCCTCCGGGCGCGGCGCAGGCGTCGAGATAGCGGAGAGGCGCGTCGCCGAAAATTTCGGCGGCAATTTTTTTCACTATATGGGTGAGAATCATCGACGAGGCGTCCTGCACATAGTAGAGCCCCTGATGCCATGCCGGGTCGAGGGCGAAATTGGGGCGACGGTCGAGATAGACGGCCTTGCCATCGAGCCAAGGCACGCTGTCGCCTTGAGCCTTGATTTCCATGCCCTTGGCAGTGTTGGCGCGCACGGCAAGCGAGGGGTCGCTCGTGGCAAGTGCCTCTACGAGCTTATCCGTGACTTCGGGGCAGCCGTAGCCGGCGAGCATTTCGATGAATCCCTGTGGCAGAGTGCGGCTCATAGGCGGGTATTTAATATCTTCACCACCTCATCGCGCAGATATGGCACATCGACGCACTGATAGCGCCGCATGTCTGGATGGAATACCCCGAGGTGGCATGCTTCGACATGGATATCATACTCCGTCTCAAGCATATAGCGGTATATGCTCAGCTGCAGGGCGTAGTGGTGGAAAGTGGTGTCGGGCAGATGGTCGATGGGCGCGAAGGCATGCTTGCCATAGTTGTTGAGGAGCGGGTTGCCGAAGTCATCGCATACCTTGCTCGACCGCTTCCAGTCGTAGATCTCGAATTTTGAGCCGTCGAATGCAAGGAAGTCAAGAGTGCCGGCAAGGCGGTATTTCTTGCTGAAAATAGGCCATTCGCTTCGATAGGGCGTGAGAGTGTGGCTCTCGGCAAAATCAAGGAAATAGCGGTATTCGACATCACCGAGCGCCTCGGCGTCGGCCTCCGACGAAATATAATATTGCTCTATGCGCTCGTGCAGGCGTGTGCCCAGATTGCGGGCAGCCTCGGCCTTGTCGGCCCATTCTTTCTTTATCATCTCGGCAGTCTTGGTAGGGGTAGCCTTGCGGCGGGCCCAATAGTCGGCGTCGAACTGCTCGAAGAGGCTCGACACGAGCTGGGTCACCGAGTCGCACGTCAACTCATTGTCAACGATATATTTATGCTCCACCGGTTCGAAGACAATCCGGCGGTCGCGCTCGTGGACATGATCGGAATTAAAGAAATTGAAACTTGTCTGAGCCATAGAGAAAAGTGATAAAACAAAGAAATCCAAGCCTCGATAACCGGGACTTGGATTGAGAAGTAGTCTTACCAGGATTCGAACCTAGACAGACAGTACCAAAAACTGTAGTGCTACCATTACACCATAAGACTATCCTTGTGCCCAACCCATAATGGGCTAAAGCGCTGCAAAGTTAATGATAAAATTTCATCCGCGCAAATTTTTGCGCTATTTTTTTGTGGTTGGTGGCGGAGGGGTTGGTGGTGTGTGGGCGGTGGGTGGTAAGTTAGCAACCATATCGCTGCCCACCAACCACTCACCACCAACCACCAACTATCGTTGAGCCACCTTGAGCATGCTGTCGATTTCCGATTGAGGAATCGCAGGAGGCAGGAGGTTAAAAAGCATTTCGGGATATTTACCGAAGCCCGACCGATTACGCTCCAAAGCAAATTGGAGCTTATGTTGTAGGTCCGCTCTATCCCATGTCAACATTTTTGTGGCATTGCGGTCGGAAAGCCATGCAGCCACGGCCTCGGAATCTTCAGTAAGCACGCGGTCAAAGAACCTGACAGCATCGTTTTCACCCATCACACGGTATACCATATACATCTTGGTAAGATTCTGAGGATAGAGGCCACCGGTGAGTTTAAGCTTCTCGACTTCTTTTTCAGCCTCTTCCTTTTTACCGTTCTGAGCCAGCCAAAGAGCTTCAAAAAAGATTGGCAGGCCAGCTGCATCCCGCATACTCTTAAAGTCGCCTTTTTGAAGAACCGGATAATATTTTTTCCAATTGTTGATATATTCGTCAGAAAACATGCCACGTCGCGCATTGTTGATGGTGCTCGGCTGCTGATTGTAATTTGTCTTCTGATTCCAGTCAAGGCAAGTATTCAACAGTTGCTGATACGTGTCGGCGTTGCCCCTCTCAGCAATAAGGCCCTTTATCATGCGCACATTTTCGTTGGCATTGGCATCTCCGCCGAGAGCTATATAGCGCTCCATCGCACTGATGGCTCCCAATTGATTGCCGATCGACAGACCCACAGCAATCGCTTTGTCGGCAGCCTCTACACTGCCCGAATCAGCAGCGACATGAAGAAGCTTGTCGGTAGTTTTCATATTATAATCCCTGTCGCCTTGCGAGTAGCCCTCCTCATTGTTGATAAAACCATTGGCAGCTTCCAATGCCAGACGAGGATTGCCTTTCAGGCCACCCTTAACGGCCCATTCGCTTACCTTTTTCGGATTCTTCTCAATACCATCCCAGCTGCGGTAAAGGTCGGCCATACGCTCGTAGGCAGTGATATTGCCCTTATCGATAGCTTTCTTATACCATTTCTCGGCTTTCTTTACATCTTTGCCGGTGCCATCGCCTTTGAAATAAGCGTCGCCGGCAGCCACCATAGCGCCGGTATCGCCGTTGCCGGCCTGTTTCTCCAAAGCCTTGACAGAGGTCTGCGCCATTGCCGCCGAAACACAAAGAGCGGCAGACAAGGCAATCAATAATACCTTTTTCATTTTATTTCAGTAAATCAAGTGTCTTTTCTTGTTCTTTGATAAATTTCTCCAAATCATTCTTAGTCAGCACATATTTGCGGTATGTGCTGAAATTGCGCTCTTGCTTGACGAAGTTTTTATAGCCTTTCTCGTAGTTGCCTACAATCTTCTTTTTTCGTTTGTCGCTTTTATAAGACATAATCTGAGAGTTGAGCTCCTCGATTTTTTCCTGAAGTTTCGGAAGCTCATTGTAATCCAGCAGCGAGGACTTGAACGCCTCTGTATCGAAGCGGCCTTTGCGGTCGATATGCAATTTGCCTTGTTTGTAGGTATTCTCGCTGATAAATATCAAACGAGCCTTACCGGTCTTTATATCAATATCATATACTTCAAATTGCGGATTATTGCCGAAAATCTCGGGATGGGCTGCAACAGCGCGTTTTGCGTCCATCTTATAGTTGTTTAGTATTGTCTCAGCACCAAAACTGCGGCGGTTTGCAGTATATGACCTCATGCTGCCAAGCGTACCATAAAGCTTTGTCTGATAGGGGTCATTCGGATCGGGCTGGGCCGAGGTGAAGTAAAGTGTTGCGCCATTGTAATCGGCAAGCATTTCCTTGCGCGAAATATGTTGAGGTTTGAGTTTGAAAGCTCCGAAGGCTTCGGCAGCCTCCTTGCCCGCGCTGTTCATCTCCTTACGCGCCTCGCGGGCTTCCTCGTTCTGATTCTTGAAGTCGTTGCGCTGCTGAGCCTTGTGGGTCTGCTCTTCCGACTTGCTGGCATAATATTGCTCTGCACCTTGCTGATTTTCAGAGATACCTTCTTCGTGGCTGCCTGTAGCGGCGCCTGTAGGTGTAATCTCAATCTCGCCGTCGGCATTAAGCTTCCATTTGAAAGCACGTTTGCCGACAGGAGTCATCCACACAGTGTAGCCACCTGAAAGATTGCGGGCCCCCTTGCGCATACGACCGGTGTAGGAATTGCGCTGTCCGCCTATACTCTCAGCTTGGACGAGTTCGAGATTCCACTCCTTTGTATACCCATAGATAGTCATGGATCCGGTTCCGCCGGGGTTGAATGTAAGATTGAGTTTTTTCGCGCCCAGAGAGTTGAGAGCCCAATAAGAGCCGGCAGGCTGCTTGAGATTGGCCTTTGCCCATTCGTCGTCGGAATGTATATTGAGTTCCTTGCGGCTTCCGTCGGGCATGACTATCGTGCCCTGCACCGGTTCTACACGGGTAAGGGGGTGCCAAGCTTTCTTTTCTTTTGACAGGACAGTCTGGATGGGGTCGTAGCCGCAGGTGATAAGGCCGTAGTAGCGGCCCTCGTTGGCGGGCAGGTCGGCGATGACATAGTAAATGTTGGGTGAATCATACACCTTATAGGTTATCGTCTTGCCTTGCTTGTCGGTGACCCTGCGCATTTTGGGGTCTCCCATGGCATTCGTCTCCGGGCGTGCTCTGCGCAGGCTTTCGGAGTAAAGTATATTCCAAGTCTTGCCGCCGACAGCAAGCGGCTGTGGATCGCTGAGAGTGAGGAGGGTGTCTACATAGTCTTTAACATCATCAACCACACCAAGCACGCTGCCACGCAAAATCGGCCCTTTGTCGTATTCATCAGCCTTTTTCAGTTCGGATTGCAGAGCCTCATCAACTTGGGCTGTAGCAGCCGCAGATGTCTTCTGTGTGGCTAACTCCTTGACAAGTCTCTCATACTCTTCAGGAGGCAATTGGTTTTTGAGATGCTCCAAAATTTCGGGAGTCAGCGTTCCTCTGGAGGTGCTTGTAGTCTGTGCCCCGACATTGACAGACAAGGCAATCAACACAAAGGCAGCACAGAAAAGGTGCGTTATTGTTTTTTTGCAAACGTTAACATATATTAACCTATTAAATAAGAGATACTTTCAAAGTTTATGGCTCTCTTGCGCCGGAGCGGAACAAGAGAGCCATTTAGATTATAACAGGAACTACTTCGCGGCCAGCGTCATGCCTTTGCGGAGAGCCTCCTCATTGAGGGGGATAAGGTGGTGATGGCGCTCGGGAAGGGTCTTTTTGAGACCGCGGAGCACGGCATCGATACCGACTATCGGGCGACATGCCAAGAGCGCTCCGAGAAGTATCATGTTGTAGGTCTTGGAGTTCTTGAGCTCGATGGCGGCTGTCATGGCGTCGACGGCAACAACATTGATGTCGGTGCGGGTGGGCAGATGATGTATGCCCGAGGGGTCGTAGATGAGCGTGCCGCCGGGCTTCACCTTGCTCTCGAATTTGTCGAGGCTCTGCTGGTTGAGCACCACGGCAGTGTCGTAGCAATCGAGCACGGGCGAGCTGATAGGAGCGTCGGAGAGGATGACGGTGACATTGGCAGTGCCGCCGCGCTGCTCAGGGCCGTAGGAGGGCATCCAAGTCACTTCGAGATTGTCCATAAGGCCTGCGTAGGCGAGGATTTTGCCCATCGACAGCACGCCTTGACCGCCGAAACCGGCAATTACTATTTCTTCTTTCATAGCTTACTTGGTTTTGCTTTCGACGTCTTTGAGGTCGCCGAGGGGATATTTTTCAAACATGTGCTCTACCATCCAGTCATTAGACTGTGCGGGGGTGAGTTTCCAGCCCGAGTTGCAGGTTGCCACCACTTCGACTACCGAAGTGCCTTTTCCGGCGAGGGCGTTCTCGAAAGCCTTGCGGATGGCACGCTTTGTCTTGTTGACGGCTGCCGGGGTGTGCACGGCCTGACGGGTGACATAGCATGTGCCGTCGAGCTGTGCCAGCAGCGGGGTGATGGCCAAGGGGTAGCCGTTGAGGTCGGCCTGGCGTCCGTAGGGCGTAGTGGCTGTCTTCATGCCCAGCAGTGTGGTGGGAGCCATCTGACCGCCGGTCATGCCATAGATGGCATTATTGATAAAGATGATGGCGATGTTCTCGCCGCGGTTGCAGGCGTGTATTGTCTCGGCAGTGCCGATGGCCGAGAGGTCGCCGTCGCCCTGATACGTAAATACCAGACGGCCCGGGTTGAGTCGGTTGGCAGCGGTGGCGAGTGCCGGAGCACGGCCGTGTGCGGCCTCGATCCAGTCAATGTCGATATAGTTGTAGGCGAATACGGCGCAACCTACAGGAGCGATACCTATAGAGCGGTCGGCAACACCCATTTCACTGATAATCTGAGCTATAAGTTTGTGAACCACGCCATGCGAGCAGCCGGGGCAATAGTGGGTGTGCACATCGCACAGCAGTTCGGGGCGGCTGTATACCTTATTCTCGGGGCGGATAATTTCTTCTTGTGTCATGGCGCCTTAGAATTTTAGTTCATCGAAATGTCCGGCAAGGGCTTCGAGCACCTCTCCGGGGTTTGGAATCATGCCGCCCATACGGCCGAAATGATATACGGGCACGCTGCCTTCTACAGCAAGGCGCACATCTTCAATCATCTGTCCGGCATTGAGCTCTACGGTGAGAATACCTTTCACCTGCTTTGCGAGGCGGGCAATCTCGGCAGTGGGGAAGGGCCACAGGGTGATGGGGCGCAGCAAGCCGATATTTATGCCCTTGGCGCGGGCGTCTTCGATGGCCTTGAGGCATATACGGGCTATGGAGCCGAAAGCCACGATAAGGTATTCGGCGTCGTCGGTATAGTATTCTTGGAATCGGACCTCATTTTCCTCGATACGGCGGTATGTGGCCTGGAAACGCTCGTTGTTGACCTCCATTTTTGCCGAGTCGAGTTCGAGCGATGTCACCACATTGCGGTGGTCGCGGTCGCCGCGTCCGCAGGCAGCCCACGGGCACTGGCGGCGAAGCTCTTCTTCGGTGCGGCGCGGACGCTGCTCGGGAAGGACTACTTTCTCCATCATCTGCCCTACGATACCGTCGGCAAGAATCATCGAGGGAGTGCGGTATTTGAATGCGAGGTCGAATCCGAGGCCTACGAAATCGGCCATCTCCTGCACTGTGGCCGGAGCAAGCACTATGAGGTGGTAGTCGCCGTGACCGCCACCTTTGGTAGCTTGGAAATAATCGGCCTGAGAGGGCTGTATGGTGCCGAGGCCGGGGCCGCCACGCATTACATTGAGTATGAGAGCCGGAAGTTCGGAAGCGGCGAGGTAGCTTATACCCTCCTGCTTGAGGCTCACGCCGGGCGACGACGACGAGGTCATGACAGCACGGCCGGTAGCGGCTCCGCCATAAACCATATTGATAGCCGCCACTTCGCTCTCAGCCTGCAGCACAACCATGCCTGTAGTCTCCCAAGGACGCAGCTCGGCGAGAGTCTCGAGCACCTCGCTCTGGGGGGTGATAGGGTAACCGAAATAGCCGTCGGCGCCATAGCGGATAGCTGCATGGGCGATAGCCTCGTTGCCCTTCATCAATTTTACTTCTTCCATATATTGACGTAAAAAAGCGTTTGAAAAAGTGAATTATTTCTCCACCACACGATATACCTCGATACAGGCATCGGGACAGACAGTGGCGCATGCGGCGCAACCGATACATTTCTCGGGATTGGCGGCGAAGGCATAATGGTAGCCGCGGTCGTTGACCTCTTTGGGTTGCAGCAGGAGCACATCGGCCGGACACGCCACAACACAAAGGTCACATCCCTTGCAGCGTTGGGCTTCGATGGTTACCGCTCCGTAAACTTTTGCCATATTTTTCAGTGGTTTAGGATTGTTTGTTGGGGCGAGACGGCCAAAAACAAGCCATCTCAATCGCAAAAGTAAGAAAAAATTCAGTAACTCCAAACCTCAAGGCATTTTTTTGACAAAAATTCTTATCTTTGGCCACGTTTAGCCAAAGCGTTGGTTCAATACCACCAACACACCACCAACCACCAACCACCAACAAATTTATTTGGCATTGCCCTCGTATTATTCGTACCGTTGGCCTGCGGCCTTAGGTACTCTCGCTCGGCAATGCTCAAATAAATTTGGCATTGCCCTCGCTTATTCGTACCTTTGCAATTACAATAATCCACAGACATGAAAGAAAAAGAACTTCCTGAGATAAACTTCCATCACCGCATGGGTGTGCAGATACGGTTCAACGACATCGATATGTTCGGCCACCTCAACAATTCGGTTTATATACAGTTTTTCGACATGGGCAAATATGCCTACTTCCGTCAGTTTATGACCGACACTTTCGGCAGCGAGCCCACGGCGCCCGTTGTGGCAAACATAAACTGTGATTTTCTGGAGCCGACAAAAATCGACGAGCGACTCGAAGTGCTCACCGCAATCACGGAAATCGCCGACAGCTCGATGGTGCTGCAGCAACGTATCGTAAGCTCTGCCGGGCGTGTGAAATGCACGGCGCGCACCATTATGGTGAATATCGACCTCGCCACCGGCCGCCCGACCACTGTAAGCGACGAATGGCGCAAGAAAATCACTGACTACGAAAACCGATGAGCCGCATAATCATATTCTTTTTAGCGGCATTGTCAGCACTGGCGGCCAATGCTTTCCGTGTAGACACTCTCGCCATAGCCACGGCATATCTGCCCGGCGATGAAGCCGTTACGGTAGTAGTGCCTGAGGCTGCGAGCTCCAAGCCCTGCCCGACGGTGTATATCCTCAACGGCTATTCGGGCAATCATCTCGACTATATCACTCGTGTAAAAGGTCTCGGTGATATGGCCGACCGCCTTGGCATGGTGCTCGTAATGCCCGATGGACGCAACAGTTGGTATTGGGATACCGACTCGATGAAGATGGAGTCGTTTATCACCAAAGACCTCGTGAAATATATCGACACGCACTACTCTACCATCCCCGACCGCGCCAACCGAGCTATCATGGGGCTTAGCATGGGCGGTCACGGGGCACTGCGCTTGGCAACCCTGCACCCCGACATCTGGGGCAGCGCCGGCTCGATGAGCGGCGGTGTTGACATCACCAAATTTCCCAAGAGCTGGGGCATGGCAAAATTGCTCGGCACGAGCTATGAGGCCAATCCTGCGAAATGGCGGCCACATACTGTAGCCTCGCTTGTGCCGGAGATGAAGAAAGCGGGCGTAAACTATACTTTTGACTGCGGCTGCGAGGATTTCTTCGCCGAAGTCAATGCCGCTCTTCACGAGGCCATGCTCGAAGCCGGTGTGCCACACGACTACAGTTCCCGCCCGGGCAAACATTCGTGGGCATACTGGAGCAATTCCCTGCCATATATACTGCATTACTTCGACACAAAATTCACTCGCTAATGGCAACTTTCTTTGAAATTGAATGTATTTCTTACGATTCTAGTAATTATTACCGCACAATAAACATCGAATCCATCGACCAATGGGAGGTAGAAGAAGATTATAGACTTGGCAAGGTATATAAGATTAACCTAAATGATCTTGAATTTCTTGTCACAGCAAAAGAGATGCGCAGGTTGAAACGATTTATATGTTCCAACGGGCACACAATCACATACATGGGTGATTTTCCGCATACCACCTAAAGATTCTTCTCAAGACTGATGATTCTGCACAAACTCACACTCGCCGACTTCAAAAACATCGAGAGTGCCTCGCTTGATATGTCGCCCAAGATCAACTGCTTCTTGGGCAACAACGGCATGGGAAAAAGCAATCTGCTCGACGCCATCTACTATCTTGGCAATTGCCGAAGTTTTACGGGAGCGACCGACCAAATGCTCGTGCGCCGCGACATGCCATTTGCCACCATGCGAGCTGTATACGACCGTCGAGGCCTCCAAGAGGAGTTGCAGGTGGCCATACGCCCGGGACAACGCAAGATTTTCAAGCGCAACGGCAAGGCATATCAGCGTATAGCCGAACATCTCGGGGCGTTTCCGGCTGTGCTGCTCTCCCCTGCCGACATGGAGCTTACCGGCGGAGAGCCGGCCGAGCGACGACGCTTCATCGACCAGATAATCTCGCAACGCGAAGGTAGATATTTCGAAGCGCTGGTGCGGTATAACGGCGCATTGGAGCAACGCAACCGAATGCTGCGCGACGAAGTAGCCGACGACGGCCTCTATGAAGCTCTTGAGGCCCAGCTCGAGATTGCCGGTCAATATCTCATAGAGCGGCGAAAAGCGAACATTGCCGAGCTTGAAGATATTTTCTTGCCTTATTACCAAGCGATTGCCAACGGTTCAGAGGAAGCGCGTCTTGATTATGTCACAGCCGATTATCCCGACGGGCTCGCTTCGCGCCTTGCTTCAATGCGAAACCGCGACCGCGCCTTGCATTACACAGCCTCAGGCCCTCATCGCGATGATATCGCCATGACTGTAGACGGCCTGCCGGTACGCCGCACGGCCTCGCAGGGGCAATCGAAAACTTTCACCACTGCCCTGCGTTTCGCCCAATACGAATTACTGCGCAAGAGCCTCGGAATAAAGCCCTTGCTTCTGCTCGACGATATTTTCGACAAGCTCGACGCCGGACGTGTGGAGCGGATAATTGCCCTCGTAGGAAGCAGCGATACTTTCGGCCAGATATTTATTACCGACACCAACCGCCGACATCTCGACGAGACTGTAGCAAGCCTCGGTGCGTCAGGCGATTATCGCCTGTGGCAAGTGGAGCGCGGTGTTTTCTCTCCCATCAATATATGAGACGCGCAAAACCAATGCAACTCGGAGAGATTATCGAAAAGATGATCAACGATACCGGTCTGCGCCCGGCTATGGAGCGTCGGTCGGTAGAGGCAATGTGGCCTGAAGTTGCAGGGAAACATATTGCCTCATATACCCGGCGGGTATTTCTTGATGGTAAAACTTTACATGTTTACATAGATTCTGCTTCACTCAAAGAAGAATTGGGATATCTGCGCGACACTCTCACCGCTCAGATTAACCGCCTCGCCGAGCGCCATGCCGTAGATGCCATCGTCATTCACTGAAAATTTTTCTTCCTGCAAGAGCAAATAGATTGATAAATTTGTTTATCTTTGCAAGGTAATCCTCTAATTCTCGGTGTTATGGTATACGACAGAAATCTTCTCGACAAATATGGTCAGCCGGCTCTTATCAGATTCGACTGGGCTATGAAACGCCTCCTGCGCGACAAGGCGAGCTATGTAGTGCTCGAGGGTTTCCTCACATGTCTGCTCGGACGGCAGATTAAAATCGTGTCGATACTTGAGAGCGAGGGGAATCAGGAAAGCGGGGATGACAAGTTCAACCGCGTGGATATACTCGCCGAGGACGATCTCGGCGAGAAACTCCTTATCGAGGTGCAGAATGAGAGCCAGTACAGCTATTTCCACCGCATGCTCTACGGCGTCTCGAAGCTTATCACCGAATATATCAAGAAAGGCGAGCCTTACGAGAATGTGGCAAAGGTGATAAGTATCAACATCGTTTACTTCTCTTTAGGTCAAGGCAGCGACTATGTTTATGTCGGCACCACGAACTTCTACGGACTCCACAACCACGACAGACTGCAGATTCCCGAGAATTGGAAAAACAAGCTCGAGATCAAGGAAGTACAGGATATTTTTCCGGAATACTATATCCTGCGCGTAAACGAGTTCGACGAAGTGTCAAAGACACCTCTCGACCAATGGATCAGCTTCTTGAAGACGGGCATGATTCCCGCCGAGGCCGACGCACCCGGTCTGCCCGAGGCCCGCGAGAAAATGAGAGTAGACGCCCTATCGCCAAACGAACGCAATGCGTACTACGAACACCTCCAGAGCGACGTAGACACCCGCGACATCCTCGAAACAGCCCACCTCGAAGGACGGGAAGAGGGGCGCGAGGAAGAGCGCCGAGCCACCATCTTAAACATGGCAAAGGCCGGCTGCGACGCTGAGATGATTGCCCGCCTCACAGCATATCCTATCGCTGAAATAAAAAATATTCTAAAACCATAAATTATCCCTTGACTTATGGTATACGACAGAAATCTTCTCGACAAATATGGTCAGCCGGCTCTTATCAG
>CAJTWH010000027.1:37880-38199 GCA_910579995.1 uncultured Muribaculaceae bacterium
TCCAGAGCGACGTAGACACCCGCGACATCCTCGAAACAGCCCACCTCGAAGGACGTGAAGAGGGTCTGCAGGAAGGTCGAGAAGTCGGTTTACAAGAGGGTCGCGAGGAAGAGCGGCGCACCACAATCCTGAATATGGCAAAGGCCGGCTGCGACGCCGCCACCATCGCCAAATTAACCTCATACCCTCTTGACGAAATAGAGCACATCCTCTCAGACTGACAAATACCACCTTACAACATAGATACCGTTTTACAGATTTTTTGTAACTTTCCTCTAAAAAGTAAAGGTCACCCAACTTATCTGTCTGCTTTCCATCA
>CAJTWH010000028.1 GCA_910579995.1 uncultured Muribaculaceae bacterium
AATATCGTCTGCAAAGGTAAAAGCTACATAGAGTCGCGACAGCTACGCTGTCTTTAGCCGCCAAGGCGGCTATCATCCCCCCGCATATACCTCCGCTGCGCTCCGGGCTACCAATTCGGCCTCCTTGCGGAAGCCGCGGTGACTCAGGGATTAATCTCCTACTCGCACTGTGCGGATAAAGCATGCGTCGGAATTCGTGCCACTGTCAGGTATCGATGAGTTTGAAAAACCCTCAAAGCCCATCGTGAAGAAATTGATATCGAAGGATGACGAACGCTCTACTCTGAACACCTTTGTATCATTTTTAACACCTACTAGCACAAAACTGCCATCGGGATTCTTCATATATATATCATCCTGATTAGTGATATACTTCTGGCACCAATACAAGGCGCCGGGACGACGATAAAGGTCGAGAAACAACGGTGTGTAGGACTGCGCTTCCGCTCCCGTATTATATTCGCTTCGCGAGGCATAGCGCATGGATCCCTTCGTATCCGGACCCGGGCTCCAGCCAAAAATTCCCTTGCGCCGGCCATGCGTTGATTTACCCATCGGCAGGAAGATTGTATTGGCTGTGTTCTTATTATATACAAACACACCGAGCATGCCTTTAATCTGGTCAGCTCCGGTCTCGCTGTCGTAGCCGTATGCCTCTAATATTTTATGCGACGCAGAGTCCGCTCCTTCTCCATAAAGCACGCCATAACCTTTCTGAATAGGGAAGTCAAGATTACCGCTCGGGCTCGTCAGGGTATAGTAGTCTGTCTCACAGTCTGCCACCCGCTCGTTTTTATTATTTATTGACCAAGTAATGAAGCGACCAGAGCGACTGGCTAATGCACAAGCGTCCCAAGTGCTCGCCTTTTTAGTCGTCGAGCCGGCCTCAAGCACGTTCAAGGCATGATTAAGCCCGTCGGTATACGCGTCGGTATTATCTACTGGATTATTATCGGGTGTAATAGCCGTGAGGCTTCCCCTGCGGAACAAAGACCCCTCCTGCAGCGGATTCTCGGCATATACAGCCGTACCGTCAGCCTCGAAGCGATATACATTCGAGGGCATCCACTTCACATTTGTATTCGGGTCAAGGTTGACCGGATTCATGCCTACCATGCAGAATATATCGTGCTCGCAGGTATAGTTGTGATAGCGCACGCGAACGATGGCATAGCCCGTCTTGGCGCCGTGGAAATTTATCTTGAAATTGATGGGGCGCTCATCCTCGCCCTCTATACGGCGGGCATTGACCTGCGGCGCCATACCGCCGCTGCCGAGCGGAGTTGACGACAGCGAGATTATAGGGTCTGACTGACTCATAATCTCGGCATTCCACTTGCCTATAGAGTTGAAGCCCACGAAATCTACAGGTTTATCCTCAGGTTTGCGCAGCAAAGTTACTTCAAACTCCTTTGAGCTGCCGGCCTTGCGCCATACGCCCTTTGGATTGACAATACGGCGCACCTGTATCACATCAAGATCAAATGTTGTAGGCTCTTTTTCGCCTTTAATCAAGACGGAAAAGCGCACTTTCATCTTGCGAGGATAGGCCACGTAGGGATTGTTGCCCGTGAAACCGGTCTTGGTCACAAGCTCTTTGGCGCGAGTATATAGCGGGATACGGTAGACTCGCTCGGTGGGCACTTTCGTACCATCAGCAAGCTCCTTTTCTTTGGTGACAACCATCGAATATGTTCCATCTGCGTCTTCTTTCGGAATTTTATCGGAATCTATCTCGTAAGTACGATTGCCTTTTTTCTTTGAGGTATAATCCGACTCCAACAACTCTATACCTTTTGTAACATCCAGCTGCCAAGACTGCATACCCGACGATTCCTCAGGTTCAATACGCAGCACCGATGTCTTGCGCAGCGATAAGAACGAAGTCCATGGTCCACGTGCCTTGGCATCAAGGCTCGCCGTTGGGAAAAGTTCATGACCATCGATCTGCACACCGCGAGGGTCGGGAAATTCCACTACTCCGGCAGCATTTGTCTTGCCGTCGCCCCATGGCCCCCATAGCTCGAACCCGCTTTCGCGGTCTGAGATAATCTCTGCCTTGACTTTATATGTGGGCTCCAGCTCCCCGACAATCTTCACCGTCGCATACATCGACTTGTTGTAGAGATACGATATAAACTGGGGCGTGGTCATATAGATACCCGTCTCCTCCTTATAGTCGATATGCCAGTCATACTGGTTGGCATAGCCGCGCAGCTTCAGCGTCACCTTATAGTGGGTGTTGCGCAGGGCGTCGTAATTGTCCTTGGCGTCCTGTCCGAGCATGAAGCGGTATTTTATCCAGCCCGAGCTCACGCTGCCGTCGATGGTGGTGCTGCGGTAGTAGGCACGAACCTCTATGTAAGTGCCGTATGCCTTGCCGTCTTTCCAACCCGAGCCGAGTTCATTCTCAACAGGCTCGGGGAAGTCGATTTTAGTACCGTCGAGGCTCTGCGCCTTGTTCTTGCCCGTACCCTGAAGATTCTCATAGAAATAGAGCGACTGAGCCTTGTGCGAGTGGCGGTGAGTGAGAATCTCGGGGTTGCTGCCGTCGGTGCCCGCGTCGCCGCCATAGATATGCGACGAATTGCACACATGATAATAATTCTGCGGCGTGATGGTCTGTATATCGGCCTCGGTGAGTTTCTGCACCACATCGATACCGCCGGTGCTATACACACCATTGTCCTCAATATAGCGGCGGCTTGCGTCGAGGCGCGTCTCGGGGTCATCGGCGCTCGCCTGACCCGGATGGTTAGGCATACCCAAGAGACACATCTTTGGCACGTCGCATATCATGATAGTGTCGATATACACCTCTACGTTGTCGTAAAGCTCCGAGCCGTCGAAAGCCACGGTCACCTTGCTCGCCAAGCGGCGAAGCCAGCAATGCAACTGCTGCACCTTGCCGCTGTTCACGGCCACGGCCACGGCCGAGGCGTCGGAGGCATTGCGGTTCTGCCCGATAGAGAATATGCCGAACATCTCGCTGTTTCTCGCTATCGAGGTGCTGTCCCACCGGCACTCAATATTCTTGAGCTTCTCGCGGGTGGAGATATCCTTGCCCTCGAAGCCGTCTACATTGGCAACGCCATAGATATAATAGCGGGCCGACGACAACATGAGGTCAAACTCAAGGCGTCCTGCCGCGTCGTCGCCCAGATCCGACTCTTCGGGCAGGCGGTTGTCGCTCGTGCCTGTATATCTGATGTTGCTGATCTCCTGATGTGTACCTTCAAGCAGCTTGCCGTCTTCCATGATATGGAAGGGCTTGCCGTTCAGCAGCTCACCTTTTTCATTATACACTACCATCCAGAACGAGCTGATATCCTCTATCGCCGTTCCCTCCTGCGCGCCGAGGGCGCGGCTGGTCACGTCTAAGCCCGTCTCGCGGTCGAAACTCACGCACACCGGCACAGTCATCATCGAGCCGTCAACAATGCCGATATTAGGCCGGAAATCATCCTCACAGCCCGTGAGTGTCAGTAAACTTAATAATGCAACGAAATAAACAGTTGATACGAATAAGTGTTTCATCTTCCTTTGCCAAGCTCTGGGTTTTCAGTTATCTTATCCGGATTATAATATTTATTATTTGATTTATCGTAGTATCCTATCACCTTGCCGCTGCTGTCGCGCAATATCTCCCAGCCCGTAGAGGCGTCGATGTCGAGATAAGGCACCTTCTCCTTGTCGGTGTTGTAATATTGCGCCTCGTCGGTGTCGTAATAGCCTATCACGCGGTCGTTGAGGTCGCGGATGATAAGCCAGCCCTCGGGCTGCAGTATGGTGATATAGGGGTTCTCGATCAGCGTCGTCATGTCGGAGCCGTAGTAGTTGCCCGTCTCGCGGTCGTAGTAGTAGAGTATCTTGCCCTCGTCGTCGTAGATAGGCACCATCTCCTTGCCTACCATCAGGCCGAAGAGCGGGCCGAGGTCCACCTCATTGTAGGGCACCACCTGCACAAGCGGCGCCGCCTGCTTGCTCACCGTAAAGCGATACCACACATTGCGCAGTATGTCGAAATGCCCGTCGGGTTTGGGGCGGTTGGGCGATGTAGTGAGGTCGTAGACAGCGAAATACACCTTGTCGACCTCGCTCTCGGCTCCCTTGAATTTTATCTCTATCACCGAGCGCTCATCATCCTCGCGGCCGATGTTGCGGTATTCGGGCACGTAGGCCAGCCAGCGCCCGTCGCCCACCTTCATGAAAGGCAGCTTCTCATCGGTCTCGGCGCCCTCGGGCACGCGCGGCTCTTTGGTATAGTCTTTATCGTAATCGTTATATACGTAGTCGCTCTGCTTGGTCACATTTGCAGGCGCGCAGTAGCCTTTGCTGTTGTAGCGGCTCAGGCGCACCCACTCTATCGGGTACACCGCCTCTTCGCTCAGCAGCACCTCTACCTTGGCGTAGGCGCGAAGCAGGTGGATAGTGCCGATGTTGGCTACATTGTCTTCATTATAGCTCAGCGTCATGGCATTTGTCACGCCGTAGAGAGGCACAGGATTATCGGCCGACAGCTCCATCTTGGCAGCGTCGAAGTCGTAGGTCTGCCCTACGATGTCGCTTATCATCGTCTTGCCCGCCTCGAGCCTCTCTTCAGCCGGATAGGCCGGCCAGTTGGCGAGGGCTACGACCTTGACATCGCCCTGCAGCTTCTCGGGCATGCCGAAGCTGTGGATCACGTAGGTCTTCGACGACTCCGTGGTCTCCACCGGGTCGATTGTAGCTACATCCAAGGGCGCGATATAGCGGTCGGCTCCGTCGAAGAAATAGAATCTGAAATTGAGAGAGGAAATATCGATATAATTTTCATAACCCTCGCCACGGTCGTAGCCCCCTTCGGGAGTCGACGGCGCACGCGAGCCGGCCGATGTGTCGCTCACCGTGAGTGTAAGCACTATCTCCGCAGGCCCATCGGGCGTCGGTAAAGGTAGAGGCGAAGGCCCGTCATTACTACACGACACTGCCACGACGCTCCCTAAGAACATCGCAGCAGCACGTGTCAATATGTCGAACTTCCGAATCATGATCAAAATTACTTTTAAATCCTTTCCAAGTTAAACATTTCAATAAATCCCAAGCCCGGCAAACACGCTGCCGAAGCTGAACCGATTCCCGTTGGTAGCGACGCGCCGCGGCGCGTCCGCCCATCCGGGCTAATATCATGCCCCGCAGAATTACCTTCCGAGAGGCGGACGCGCCGCGGCGCGTCCCTACATTTCGATTCGCAAACTGCGAAACTCGACTCAAAAATCCTTAATCAGCGGAGCCTCTGCTCCGTCAATCCAAAATATGTCCGCCACGCACCGCAGGTTTACCTGCGGATAACGACGTATAGTCTACTTCAGCACCGGTTTGATCGGCAGTGCGTCAGGATTTGCTTTATTTTCTGTATCGCAGATATTATCCCATTGAAGGAAACTTGTCATGTAGTTTCCCATATTGAAGTCAAGAGCGACTTTAGCAGTAGATGGACCATTTATCCAATATATGCCTCCCTGCTGATTAGGCAAGTCGTAGGCTAATGGGCGATAGTTGTTGGCATGCAATTCTACGCCGGTACCGAGACCGGGCTTTTCTCCGGGAATCACATAACCACCAAGTTTCAGGTCTACTGCTCCGTAGGCATTATATCCGTATGCTTTTACTCTTCCTTCGTTAGTTGCATAATATCCATGCTTACGGTGGTATACAGCCTAACATCTGCTGGTTGGGTGTCCCTGCGCTGTTGTTCTGATAGCCGCTCCATGTCACACGGTTGTGAAGCAGCTGCCCCACAGTTCCATAGTTTTCGTCCTCTTTCCAATCCGATATATCGGTATTGGCCACGAGATAAAGATAGTAGCGGCCGTATGGAATATTGAATGTGAATGTACCTGTCGGGGTATTCGTTTCAGCCGATGTCGTATTCTCCGGCTCTCCCGATGGACGGTCATTGTTTGTATTGCTGAATCTTATCCCGCTCAGGTCTATATATCCATTTGGGAAAAGACTTGCGTCTTTGACAAGCTGTTGCTCGCTGTCGTAGAAAAACAGATACAGGCTTTCAACGCTCTTCACAGCGTCGCCTGCCGTCCGTGATTCAAGCGAGGTTACGAATGGCTCATACGACACTTTTACTTCTACCCGCGACAGGCCTTCTCCTATCACAGGATTAACCTCCGGAAATCTGTCTTCACATCCGGTGAAAACAGATACCGTAGCCATAAGCAAAAGGTATGCGAGTATGTGATATATTATTTTCATTAATTGCTGAGTTTTGTGCCGTTGCCATCGTAATACTCTCCAGTGAGGGGGTCGCGGTAGCCGGTTATATTTCCTGCTGAATCCTTATATACCTGATAACCGGTGAGGATATCGTATGTAACAGCGGTGAGAGAGGGGTCGTAGTGCTGTCGGTTGGGCACATCGTAGTAACCTACAAGTATTGCATTATCTCCCAGTTCATGGTCGGGAGAAATGTAAAGCGATATCAATCCTTTATGCGACATATCCTCAAATTCTGCCTGATAAGTGAATTTGCGAATAGGGTCATACATTTTCTGTATCGATCCGTCGGTCTTGTAGTAGATTTGCCATCCGTTTGGCGAATAGTCTATCTTGGTCATGCTCACGTCATAGAATTGAGCGGCACGGATGTCGTAATAGCCGATGGTAATTTTCTCGCTATCTTTTTGATAATACATTGTATAGCGGTCTTCAAAACTCGGCTCGGTAAATTTCTGTTTCAACTCGGTATTATAGATAAGGTCATAATCACTGTTGTAAATGCCTATCAGAGTTGCCGAGGTGTCATACATCAGATTCCACATGGTAGAGTTGTCTAACTGTGGAATAAATACTTGATCGTTCTCAAATCCAAAATTAGGAAAAAGAGTCTCGCCTGAATACGGTATTACCGTAACATTGATGTCAAAACTGTGCTTGAGACGGTTTACATTAAACTTATAGTAAACGTTCCTCATCACATCGAAGTGGGATTTTGGTTGATTGGGGGAGGTACTTGTGTCGTAGGTGGCGAAATAGAGCAGGTTTTCGGCCGGCTCTATGTTGGCGAAGCATATTTTGATGGCCGAGCGCTCGCCGTCGGTGCGGCCGATGTTTTTGTATTCGGGCACGTAGGCCGTCCACTGCAGCTCGCCGGTGCGCATGAAGGGCAGCTCGGCCGAGGTCTCGGCGCCGGAAGGTATAGAGGGCGTCTTGGTATAATCTGTCTCGTAGCTGCCCCCGATATACTCACCGCGCGAGTATACGCCCTGCGGGGCGCAGTAGCCGCGGGTGTTGTGGCGGGTGAGGCTCACCGACTCCACAGCGTAGGCGCACTCGGGCGCGATGTTGACCTCTACCTTGGCGTAGGCACGCAAGAGGTGTATCGTGCCGATGTCGGCGGTGTTGTTGGAGTCGTAGCTGAGGGTCATCAGGTCGGTGACGCCATAGAGAGGTATCAGATTAGTCTCGCTGAGCTCCATCTTGGCGGCATTGAAGTCATATTCTATGCCGGCGATGTCGTCGATGGAGGTCACGCCCGGGCTGAGGGCGGCGTCGGAGGCATACGAAGGCCAGTTGGCAAGAGCCACTATCTTCACCTTCACCTCCTTGGTGATGGCCTCGCGCTGTGCGAAGCTGTGCACGATGTAAGTCTTCGACGACTCGCTTGACTCAAGCGGCAGCACATCGGCCACTTCAAGAGGAGCGACAAACTTATTTTCCTTGTCGAAGAAATAAAATCTGAAGTTGAGAGAGGAGATGTCGATATAGTTCTCGAAGCCTTGGCCGCGGTCATAGCCACCCTCGGGAGTAGAGGGGGCGCGCGACTCTGCGGCGGTGTCGCTCACCGTGAGGCGAAGCACAATCTGCGATTCGCCCTCGGCAGGCACCGGAGCCGCCGGCTCTTCGTTACTGCCACACGACGCAAGCCCCGCCGCCAGTAGCAGCAGCCCGAGAGCTTTGATGTCGTGTATCGTTTTCATTCTTTTCTTTGTTTTTTGTTGATTTAGCAAATCAGCTATCTTAGCTTCCTTTGCTATTTATTGTGGGGGGTGGGGTTGTGGGTTGTGGGCTGTGGGTGGTATATTACCTTGGGCTATCAAAAGCTAACTCGCTGCCCACAGCCAACCAACCACCAACCATTGGTAATTGGTAATCCGCTGCCCACCAACCACAAACCACCAACCATTACAGAGGTTTCACCTGCTGCTCCACCAACATCCACGAGTTGATGTAGATCTGGGTGGTGATCCAGCGGCCGTTGTCGTCGAGGAAGAGCACCATCGAGTAGTCGTCGCGGTAGTCGAGATAGTCGGCGTCGCTGAGCTGCTTATGCTTGCCCTTGGTAATGAGGGCATAGTCGCCGAGAGGTATCGAGGCCACGAGGCTGTTGTCCTCGCGCCTGTAGATCTTCACCATACAGCGGTGCTCGGGGGTGATACGGCTCACTTGGAAGTCGGCCACGGCGCAGCTCACCGCTGTGAGCGCACGGCTTTCGCCGCCTTGGCCGTCGCCCTTGTAGTCGGGCACGTCGACACCGGCTGAGCCGCTGGTGACATTGTGGGCATAGTATACGAGCGGTTCGTCGGAGAGCACGCTGTTGTCCCAGTCGAGATAGCCGTTTTCCTCATGTATGGTGAAGAGGAACTTGTTCTCGTCCACCGGGTCGCCCGAGAGGTGCTGGAGCACGATGTGCACATCGTTGGTATCTTTGGTCAGGTTCACATTAAATATATGTGTGCCCTGCGAATCAGGAAATGTCACATCCATGAGCTTGCCATGGTAGAGGTCGCGGAAGTCGTCGCGCACTGCCGAGCCGGTGAAGTCCCAGCCGCTGTCGTGCGGGGTGCGCCCACCGAGGGTCGCCTGAAGATGTGTATGCTGTGTGGCGTCGCCGGGGATGGAGTAGTCGGTCGTGTGGCCGCTGCCGCACCATGCGATAAGAGAATAGGTGCCCGGGGCAAGACCCTCGACATCCATCATGTAGCTGCCTGTTTTGAGTTCGTCGCCGGCCTCGTGTTTCTGCCACACGATATTGCCGTCGGTGTCGACGATATAGAGGGTCACCTCATCGACTTCGGCTGCGAAGGCGTCGGTGTACTTGAGGTTACGGTCGTAGACAAAGCGCACCTTATAGTGGGGGTCGCAATCTCCTTCTTCGTCGTAGATCATGCCGTCGCAAGAGGCAAGCATCACAGCCGCCAACACCGGCAGCAACCGCGAGAGTGCCTTGAGTATGTCTGAGATGTATTTCATCGATTGGTTTATTATTATTAAAGGAGAGAGTTTATAGTTGGTGGGTGGTGGGTTGTGGGGTCGGGTTTGTGGGTTGTGGGCTGTGGGTGGTATATTACCACGGGCTATCAAAAGCCAACTTGCTGCCTACAGCCAACCAACCACAAACCTTTGATGAGCTAACTCGCTGCCCACAAACCACCAACCACCAACTAAGGAATATTAGAGATCTGTAATAGTCTGGTTAACAACCTTCCAAGAGAGGATGTTGATCTTAGCACCTACGTAGTAGAGTGGATCTTCGGGACCTTCGGGGATAACCTTGGTGTCGTCGGTCTCGGGCTCGAATACGAGGTGACCTACTTTCTTGAAGCTGCTTACAGTGAGTTTGTACCAGTGGTTACGTACTGTGCCATAGTAGCCTTCAACAGCGTTGGTCTCATCTTTGAGAGCGTGGTGCTCTACGGGGATGTAGTAGAATGCGTCAGAGCTGTTGTCAGAACCTACAGCGGGGTTATCGTTGTCAACAACCTCTGCAAGAGCAGCGTCGAGGTCAGCAACCCAGTTGGTGTTCTTCTCGTAGTGAGCGGCAACATAGCCATCTTCGCCTTCAACTCCTACAGCTTCAACATATTTGTAAACATCGGTGGCAACATTCTTGTCAGCGTTGACTGCGATCTGGCCGAGTACGTGGCCTTCGCTTTCGTCGCGGCTGGTGGTGAGGAACGAAGCGTCGATAGTCTTCCAATTAGAAGAGGTAGCGCCTTCTACAGTCTCAGTACCGGTGAGGAGCCAGAAGTTGAGCTTGCCGGCCTGTTTCAGACGGTTGAGAAGAAGGCTCTTGTAAGACTCACCTGTGAAGAGTACACCGCGGTACTGTACGAGCTCACCGGCCTGAGAGAAGCTGCCGTCTTCATTTTTCTGATAAACCTGAGTGTGAAGTACAACGTGCGATACAAGAGCGTTCTTTACAGCTACATTATCGCCACCGAGCAAGAGGCTGCCGCCGTCAACAGAAGCGAAGATATTTTTGGGAGCGTTGGTGTTCTCGTAGCAATAGGTGTAGTTGGGTTTGTCCTCTACGTTGTCTTTCAGGCCGAGCTTGCTTGTAGCTACGTTCTTGGCTGAGATGTAGTTGAGCATGCTCTCGTCGCTGTCGCCGTCGATACCGTAGGTGTAAGCCTGTGCCCAGAACGAACGCCAGTCATTAACTACGTTCCAGTTCCAGTTGGTCTGAGGTGCTGTGGTTTCCCAAGCAGCGTCGAGTTTCTTGCTCATGTAGCTCTGCTTGGCAGTGGCATTGAGATTCCAACCAACAACCTTAACATAGAGTTCTACGTCAGAAGCTGTGTTATCGTTGGGGATGTCGGTCATGTTGTCACCGCCGGCAAGAGTCTGAGAGAGTTTGTAGTAGGTCTCGTTGTTGTACTCCTCGTATTTGCCGGTTTCAGTACCGAAAGTGAGCTGTACTTTTGCATCGAGGCGCTCTACATAGATTTCTACAGCATTCTCTTCTTTCATAGCGTCAGTCTCTGTCAACTTGAAGTCGCTGGCGTTGAGGCGGGTAGCGAAGTACTTAGCGTCATGGCGAAGCTCTGCGTCAGCAGCAGGAGTACCTGAAACTTCTTCACCGTCTACGCCAACATTGCCATAGAACGAAGAAGTTGTCATCACGAAAGCGTCCTTGGTAGCGTATGTAGCGAGCTTGTCAGCAGTTTCCTGCATGGTAGCGCCGGGAGCGAAGTCAGAGGGGCGGTTGATCACGGTGATAACATACTCGGGATATTCGTTGGTGCGCACACCATTGAGAATAAGTATGTTTTTAGCGCCGACATACTCAACATTCTCTGTGCCTGTAGTGCCGTTCTTTACAAAGTTGTCACCTGCAGAAGCACTGAAAACGTATGTTCCGTCTTCCTCGAAGAAGTAGAAGTCAACAGTATTGATTTTGTGCTCATCTTCGGTAGACCAGCTTGCTTCGTAGCCGCCGTCTTCGGTTGAGCGTGAACCGTTTTCAGGCGAAGAGATGGTGATGGCCATGTATGCTACATCGCCTTCGGGAGTCTCGGGGGTTACGCCGGGAGTGGGCTCGTCGTTGGAGCATGAAGCCAACATTGCCACTGCGGCAAAACCTGCGAACAGTTTGTTAATCTTGTTCATTTTGTTTGGTTTAAATATTGGTTAATTAATATGTTTTCAATCCGTTAGAGGAAAGAGAGTTCTTAGTGAAGTTTCGCGGGCGAAACTTGAATTTTGTTGTAGGGACGCGCCGCGGCGCGTCCGCCCCTCAAGCGCTATTTTTCTGATGGCTCGATGAGATATTCCACCGTCGGGCGGTTGATGAGCTCGTGCACATCGCCCTTGGCTTCGGCTGCCTGCTCGAGGCCGAGCTGCGCGGCTGTCTCAAACACCTGCTCGGCGCGGGCGAGGTCGCCCTGCAATCCGGCAAGCACGCCGCGGCTGTAGACGGCCTCGGGGGTGTCGCCGGCGCGGTCGAGATATTCGGCTGCCTTGGCGAGGTCACCGGCCTGCATGGCGATGGTGGCGGCGTTGAGGTTGCTCTTGGGGTCGTAGGGATGGATTTCCACTGCCTTGAGCATGATTTCCTTATATTTGTCGCTGCCGGTGGGATAGACGGCGGCGATACGCTGGAAGTCGACGGGGCGCATGCGCTCCGGTGTCACTTTGTATACCTCAAGAAGCTCTTCTACAGTGGCGTATGCCTTGATACGGTATTTCACCGTGTAGTCAGAGTGACGCAGACCGGGGTAAACGCTGTCGAGGATGAGCTTGTACTCCTTGGGGTAGGTCTGCTGGATTGCCGAGTTCTTGGGGTCGGGGGCGAGGGGCGAGTCGATGATCTGGAGAATCTCGTCGCGGTGCGGGAGGTCGCACTTGAGCACCCATTCGCGCAGGCCCTCCCAGTCTTCAGGTTCGTAATCGGTGCTCATGATCTCGGGGTCGAAGTTATAATGCTCACGCACATATTCCTTGAGCGAGGCCGTACGTCCCATGGCGAGGCGTATGTTGTTGTCATACGGGCCTTCGGGCGAGGCATAGCCCTTGATGGTAATGCGGGTGATAGTGGCGTCGGGGTCGTTTTTCACCTTGTCGATAGAGGCGATGATCTTGGCGATCTCCACGGTGTTCTTGCGGTAGGTGGGGCGTATCTCGGTGCGGTTTACGATGAAGTCGACGTAGGCGCGGCCCTCGGCGGTAAGCTCGATGGCGCTGTCGCCGGTGAGCTCAACGAAGTTGAACTTGGGCTCAAACTCCGGGCGCACCAAGTCGAGGCGTGCCAGCGGGGTGTCGGGGCCGAGCTGCGCTTTCTCGCAGCAGTTGGCGAGGTCTTGGCGCATGTCGATCTGGCAGCGCTCCATCCATGCCTCGAAGGGCACTTCTGCGCGGTAGTTGATAATCTCGCCCGAGCCGGCATTGTATACCTTGGTGCCGAGGGGGAGGTTGTTGTTGCGGATATGGCTGTAGTAGCGGTTGCGGCCGGCGATTTTCACTGCGGGGAGCTCGAGGCTGTCGGCGCCGCTCTTGGCGCGCACCACCGGGGTGAAGGTCACCTCCTTGTCGCGGCCGGGGTTGACGGCGCGGGGGTCGATATCGAGAGCTATGGTGAGCTCGTCGCCGTGGCGGGCCACCTTGATGTCGCTGACTTTCAGGAGTGCTTCCTGTGTGGCGGCGAATGCCGGCATGGCGGCGGCCGTCATGGCTGCGGCGGCAAGTATGCTGAGTATGGCGTTCGTTTTCATTGTCAGAATGTGTAAACAAGGTTGATGGCGGCCTTGGTGGGGCCTACGTAATTGTGGGGATGGTTGGAGTCTACCTTCTGACCGCAGTCGGCGCACTCGTATTGGTTGTAGCGGGTGTATACCCAGCCAATGCCGATTTCGGCCTCGATGTTCCAGTGGCGGTCGAGAATCCAAGAGTAACCGTAGGCTATGCCTGCGCCTCCCATCCAGCCTTGGAAGCGGTAGTCTTTGAGCTTGCGGAAGTCGCTGCCCAAGAATTTGAAAGGCATATCGAGGTTGCCGAAGTTATACTGGCCACCGATGAGGTGTGCGGCCACGAAATGGCCCGAGAAAGCCTCGCAGAACCAGTAGCGCACCTCGGGCTGCACCAGCCAGTGTTTCCATCGGTGGTCTTTGATGGCCCATGCGTTGAGATTGGCGCTGAGGTCGCCTGTCCATTGGGGAGCGAATTTCACTTCTACGCCGCCGTTGAGCGTCGCCGTGGCGTCGTAGAGGAGGTTTGTCTTAATAGCTGCTTTCTGAGCGGCGGCAGGCAGAGCCAAGCCGAGTACTGCAAGGAGCAGGATGGTTATTTTCACTTTCATGCCTTTGGCGGAAATGATTGGTTACTCTGTTAGATTTAGTTGTCAGCCTTTTAGCTGATTTAGCTTTTATAGCTATCTTAGCCTCTTGGCCTCAAAAGCCATTATCTTGCCTTTCTGGCCTTCAAATAGCCTCTTTAGCCTTAAAAAAGCCTTTCAGGCTACAAACCGGGCGCACCATAATCCCGCACCTCGACACCTCAATGCCGTATCGGGGAGCAAAGCTATGTGTAGCGCCTGAGCTTATATCAGACGGCCTTGGCGGCCGGGGATCGTTGTCAGACTTCTTCCAGATGTCGCCGGTCGGAGCCGGGGCTTTTGGAGAGAGTTTGCAAAGTTACAATATTATAGTCATTAATCTATTATCTTTAGATAAATTTCGGAGTTGACAATGCGTAAAAAGGGTATATTTTTCAGTCAAATCCAAATTTTGCCCTATTTTATACACTTTTGACTTTTATGGTTCTTTTTGGTTTATAATTCTATATTTTAAGCGGTTGCGCTGTGATTGCTTCCACTTTTACTATTGCGCTGGCGATATTCGCCCGGGGTCATGCCCTCGTAGCTCGCAAAGGAGCGATGAAAGCTCGAGTGGCTCGCGAAGCCGCAGCGGTCGGCGATGTCGGCGATGGGGAGATCAGTGTTTTCGGCGAGAAGCCTCTTGGCCTCGGCCATGCGGCGGTCGCGAACGAAATCATTGAAGTTCTGCCCTAATCCTTCGTTGAAGATACGCGACAGATATGTGCGGTTAAGCGGCACTACACGGGCTACATCGGTAAGTTTGAACGACTGGTCGAGATAAGGATGGTCTTTGTCGAGCCACGCCAGAATCTCGGAGGCATACTCGGGTATGCGAGCCTCGAAACCGGACTCTTCGTCAACGGCCACCTCATGCTCCCGGCGCTCATGTCGATGCAGATAGTAGACCACTCCCCAGCATACGCCGCCCACCATCGCCACTGCTGCGGCGACACCGGCTACTGCCTGCTGAAAAGTAAGCTCTAAAGATAGCATTGAATTAGCTTAAGGATTCTGAAGTTATCGTTGACAAATATGACGCAAAGTTAGCAAATTTTTCGCCTATATACAAATATCTGAAACCACAAAGCGTTGGCAAAAAAAAAAAAAAAAAAACACTAATTTTTGTTAAACCCGGCGATTCCGCAGTATTTCATGGCATTTTGCCATGAAATTGGTTGGTGGTGTGGTGGTGAGTGGGCGGTGGTTGGTGGTTGGTGGTTGGTGGTTGGTGGTTGGTGGTTGGTGGTTGGTGGTTGGTGAGGTCAGACTTGTCAGACATGTCCGACAAGTCTGACTATCCTCTTGCCTCCTTTGCCTCCTCTTGCCTTAAACCTCCCAAGCCTTCCCTTTGCCTTAAACCTCCCTTGCCTCCTTTGCAAATAGCCTCAAAAAAAATATTTGGTGCGAAGAAAATTTTTCCCTACCTTTGTCCCACATAACTCTATATTATGAAGAAAAACCTCATTTTTGCCTTGGTAGCGCTCTTCGCATGCGCTTTTACCTCGGCCGACATCAAGGCTCAATCATCCGGAGGCCGCCGCGTGCAGGTCGCCGGCATAGCATTCTACAACTTCGAGAATCTCTTCGACACTATCCCCAACAACCCGCTCGGACGCGACGAAGAGTTTACCCCCGGCGGCTCTCGCCAGTGGGACGGACGCAAGTATTGGCTTAAAGTGCACAACCTCGCCTACGCCATCTCGCAGTTCAAGACCAAGACTACACCCTACGGCCCCGCCATCATCGGCGTGAGCGAGATAGAGAACGCCTCTGTCATGGCCGACGTGGCACGCCAGCCCGAGCTGCGCGACTGGAATCTGCAGATCGTACACCACGACTCACCCGACCTCCGCGGCGTAGACGTGGGACTGATGTATAACCCCCGCTACTTTAAGGTAGAGAACGTGACCAACCACACCCTCACCGCCCTCTCGTTCGCCACACGCGACCAGATGTGTGTGGTAGGCCAGCTCCTCGGCCAGCGCATAGGCGTGATAGTAAACCACTGGCCCTCGCGCCTCGGAGGTCAGGAACAGAGCGAGCCCAACCGTATCGCCGCCGCCGAGCTCTCCAAGCAGATAGCCGACAGCCTCTGGCGCGTAGACCCCGACATGGGCGTGATAGTGATGGGCGACCTCAACGACGACCCGATGAACAAATCGTGCGCCGTAATCCTCGGCGGCAAGCGCGAGGCCAAAGACGCCAAGCCCCACGGATTCTTCAACCCTTGGTGGAACATACTCAACCGCGGTATCGGCACCCTCGCATACGCAAGCTCTTGGAATCTCTTCGACCAGATTATCATTTCGGGCAACCTCGTGAATACCCCCGAAGACCGCTGGCACTTCTATGAGGCCAAGGTACTCAACTTCGATTTCCTTAAAGACACCGAGGGCAACCGCGTGGGCTACCCCAAACGCACCTACGCCGCCGGCAGCTTCCTCGGAGGATATTCTGACCACTTCCCCACCGAAATCTTCCTCCGCCGCTACGTAAACAAATAACAACCAAATATAAACCGCATGAAAAAACTTTTACTCACCCTCGCCGCAGCCGTCCTCGGCATGTCGGCATACGCACAGGATGTGACAGAATCGTTTGCCAAAGACGACGCTGCATGGTATACAACCCTTAAAGCAGACGCTGCCAACCAAACCACACTGACATCTACAAACACAGGCATAACCTACAACAGCGAACAGGCTTACAATGCAAGCGGTTACCTCATGGTTATGGGCAAAAGCGTAACCCCGAAAGGCTCCCTCAAATTCAAGCTTGACTTCGCTTGCTCTAACATCACAATCTACAGCCGCAGCGGCGCGTCTGCCTCTCAAGCTGTAACTGTTTCTGCAGGCACCACCGCCATCATCACAAACGAAAAGATTTCAGCCACCGATGGCGGCAACCTCTCTATCGACATCCCCGCAGCTTCTCAGGCTGCCGGCACTGAATACACCATTCAAGCCTCAGCCAACTACAATGTGCAGATTACAAAAATCGTCTACACACAGGCAGGCGGCGCAGCCAAGGAAGACGCAGCTCTCAGCTTCTCTGAGTCAGAGGTTTCTGTTTATGAAGGTATCACCGAATTCACCGCTCCCGTGCTTTCTAAGGCTACCGACGCCACCATCAACTACAGCTCTTCAAGCACTAAAGTCGCTACTGTAGATGAAGAAGGCGTAGTGACCATCGTAGGTGCCGGTACAACAGTTATCGCCGCTTCTGCCGACGCTAACGACAAATACACTGCCGGTTCGGCCTCTTATACCCTCAATGTCTACGAAGGCATGTATGTAGAAAAAGCCACTACCATTGCTTCAGGCAACAAATATGCGATTTGCGCCGGCACTGAAGCCGCCAAGAACCTCACAAGCAACTACGGCTACCTCTACACCCTTCCCACTCTTGACATTGACGGCAAGACTGTAATTTCTACCACCTGCGCGTTTACCTTCACCACCGACGGCGAGGGCTACAACATTCAGGATGAGGCCGGCTATTACTACTACATGACAGGCGCATACACCAGCTTCAACCGCGCTATCGAGAAACCCGAAGAGGGCGCTGTATGGAACGTGACCATCAACGACGACGGCACTGCCACCATCGAAAATGCCTCTACCAAAAAGACTTTGGCATACTTCGCTGAGAAAGTATCTTTCGGCGCATACGAGACAATTGAAGAAGGCTACACCCTCCCCACTCTCTACGGCGACATCAACAACCCCACCGGTATCACCACCGTTGAGGCCGACGAGAACGCTCCCGTTGAATACTACAACCTTCAGGGCGTACGCGTTGCCAACCCCGAAAGCGGCCTCTATATCCGCCGTCAGGGCAGCAAGGCAGTAAAAGTACTCGTGAAATAACCACCCCCGATATCAGAAAAAAACCGCGGTCTCACGGCCGCGGTTTTTTCATGCCCATACGCTGCAGGGCGTTCGCAGAACGCTGATTTACCAGTAGCCGCTTACACCGCAGCGAAGCGAAGGTGTATGCGGTTAATGGTATGGCAAAAGAAAAAGGCAGGAGGCCGATTTAACCGTAATCCGGCTTATGACATAGCCGCGTCAGCGGCACAAGACAGCGTAGCTGTCGCAACTCTGCTTAGCCTTTGGCAAGAACCGCGTAGCTGTTCGCAGCCATAGGACACAGAAAGAGCCCAAAATATAACGCGCTGCGTAGCTGCGCGACTATCTTCAATGAGAGGCGTGTCGCGCAGCTACGCAGCGCCATTTATCGAGGACATTACCGTCACCTGTGGTTGCGCATAGCTACGCCATGCTTACCACAGGCTACAGAGAGTCGCGACAGCTACGCCGTCGTTTGCCGCTGACGCGGCTATCTGTGCGAAGATGTCCGCAGGACATAGATTAACCCAGTAACCGGGTACACCGCAGCTTTGCGGAGGTGTGCCCGGCTGAAGAGACAGGAACGACACGCGTCCGGCAGGACGCGGATTATATATCCCTCCCCGGTAGGCCTAATCCGCAGTAAATCGGCGTTCTAACGAACGCCATGCTATATTTTGCACTCCTACCCCACACGCCTCCGCAAGCTACGGCGTATGGGGCTACTGATAATCAGCGTCCTTGGCGGACGCTTTAGCTGCACATGCACACACATGCCGACGGTGCTACTTCGGCACCATTTCGGTCTATTTTTCTCAAAATAATAAAATTGGGGTATAAAAAATTTGGCCATGTCAAAAAAAATTCGTTACTTTGCACGCTGAATTGCGACCCTCGGCAAACAAAGCCACCGGAAAAGATGCAGCCGGCAGGTGATATGAGAATTGACGGGAGCACGCAAGTTCTTGATGTATAAAATAATAGAAATAACGATAAACCATTAACAGCCATGTCAAAGATTTGTCAAATCACGGGCAAAAAAGCGATTGTGGGTAATAACGTTTCTCACTCGAAACGTCGCACCAAACGCAAATTCAACGTTAATCTCTTCAACAAGAAGTTCTATTGGGTAGAGCAGGATATGTGGATCAGCCTCACCATCTCGGCCGCCGGTCTGCGCACCATCAACAAGCTCGGCCTCGACGCCGCTATGCGCCAGGCTGCCCAGAAGGGATACCTCCAAGATTCTGACATCAAGATCATCGGTTTCTAACCCACTAATAACCCCAACGCAAAATGGCAAAGAAAGCAAAAGGCAACCGCGTGCAGGTTATCCTCGAATGCACCGAACATAAGGCTTCCGGCATGCCCGGCACCAGCCGCTACATCACTACCAAGAACCGCAAGAACACCACCGAGCGTCTTGAGCTTAAGAAATACAACCCCATTCTTAAGCGTGTAACCGTCCACAAAGAAATCAAATAAACACTACTGAGATATGGCAAAGAAAACCGTCGCTTCACTCCAGAAAGGTGAAGGCCGCACCTACAGCAAGGTTATCAAGATGGTAAAATCGCCCAAAACAGGCGCCTATACCTTCCAAGAGCAAATGGTTCCTAACGACGCAGTTAAGGAAGCCCTCAAATAAGACTCCACAACACACACCACATACAAAAGCGCACGCCCTCACCGGTGTGCGCTTTGTGTGTATTACCGGACGCCCTGCAGACGCCCCTGCAACGAAATATGCGAGACTTTTTACCACCTCACATCAGGTTGGCCGGAGATGGTGATTGGGGCGAGGTCGGGATTGGAGAAAAGGGATGTAGTGGGCGCTACGCTACCGTTTTCGATAGTCATTATGCTGCCCGCAGGGGCGGCATTGTAGAGCGCCAAAGGGCATGCGCCGCGATAGGGGTCGATGATACGGTAGAGACCGGGGGTAGCCTGCGACTCCTGCAGCCACACGCGCCAAGGATGTTCGGCGGGGTCGAAATGAACGCCGTTGAGCGACACCACAGGCAATATCCAGCGGTCATAATACATTGCCTCGCCGCAATCGCGCCAGGCGGTATCGGCGTCCAAGAGCAGATACTCTATCGAGGGCGTAAAGCTCTCATCGGCCACTACAAGGTTGAAGCGTCGCTCGGCGCTGTCGTAGGTAGAGGGCGTGAGATAGGCGTAGGGTAGCCAATCGGTCTGCGGCTCAAGCATTTTGCGGGCCTCAGTGATATCCATCATGCCACCACCGCAGGCGTATGGCCGGCCGTCGACCATGCTCACGGTGCGGCTCAGACCATCGCCGCTGACGACATACGAGCCGTCGACCTCCGACACCTCCACATCAAATCGCCGGAAACCGCGCACATAGACGGCGCTATAGGCCTGCGCCACGGCGCGCTTGACAGTGAACGAGCACGCAAGCTCACCGGCCATGACATAGACATTGTCGCTCTCGCCCGGCGCAAGCGACGGACAATAGTATTCGAGCACAAACCCGACTGCCGGCTCATCGGCGGCGAAAGTAACGGAAGCCGGCAGCTCTACCCTACCCTTGTCGGCACGGGCGCTCAACGATACTTCAAGGGCCTGAGCACCGGCAGCATTGCGGCGCACAAGCCCAAGAGTTACTGTAGCCTTACCGTCAGCAACATAGTATTGCCGCTCGGAAGACTCCGAAAAAGATATAGACCGGTCAACGGGCTCAGGCTCAGGCAATGACGGTCGCTCGGGAGGATCGCCCGTGCATGCCGCAGCCAAGAGAGCCACCGGCAAAAGCCTATACAGTATAGTCGACACAGGCACGGGCAGCTATGAGAGGTTTGATGATAGCCACACATGCCAAATGCTCAGGATGGGAAGCATATACTTTGAGAGCCTCGTAGTCGGCACAGCCGGCGGTGAGAACTACCGTCCAGTTGCCGGCGTCGGGGCCATCGTTTATGCCTACCTCGGCGCTGTCGAGCTCGGCAATCTTTGCCGGCAGAGCCTCGATGGCAGTTTTGAAATCGGCAGCCGCCCGGGCCACGCCTTCGCCCTCAAGGCGAAACATTACAATGTGTTTTACCATTTCTTTAGTTGGTGGTTGGTGGGTTGGAGTTGGTGGGGTGTGGTTGAGGGTGTGTGGTTGGGGGTTGGTGGGCAGCGAATTAGCTCTGCCATTATACCACCCACAGCCCACTAACCACCAAGCACTTACACCAACCACTCCCACCAACAATGATTAATTATACAGCTTCTCGCGGAGCTCGGCCACGCGGGGGTCGGTGATATAGTCGTCGTACTCGGTGAGTTTGTCGATGATACCGCCGGGTGTGAGCTCGATAATGCGGTTGCAGACGGTCTGGATAAACTCGTGGTCGTGCGAGGCCATCAGTATCACGCCTTTGAATCCGCGCAGGGTATTGTTGAACGCCTGAATCGACTCGAGGTCGAGGTGGTTGGTGGGTGAGTCGAGCACCATGGTGTTTGCGTTGCGGAGCATCATGCGCGCAATCATACAGCGCATTTTCTCGCCACCGGAGAGTACCGAGGCTTTCTTGAGCACATCCTCGCCCGAGAAGAGCATTTTGCCGAGGAAGCCCTTGAGATAAATCTCCGACGAGTCGTCGCTGAACTGCGAGAGCCACTCAACGAGGTTGAAGTCGGTGTTGAAAAACTCGGAGTTGTCGAGCGGCAGATATGCCGTGGTGATAGTCTGACCCCATTCGTATGTGCCTTCATCGGCCTTGCGCTTGCCGTTGATAATCTCGAAGAGCGCAGTCATGGCGCGGGGGTCATGGCTGAGGAATGCCACCTTGTCGCCTTTCTCGATCTGGAAATTGACATCGCGGAAGAGCACGTCGCCGTCTACCGAGGCTGTCAGGCCCTTGACTTCGAGAATCTTGTTGCCGACCTCGCGCTCGGGGGTGAAGATAATGCCCGGATAGCGGCGCATGGAGGGCTGGATTTCCTCGATGTTGAGTTTCTCAAGCATTTTCTTGCGCGATGTTGTCTGCTTGCTCTTGGCCACGTTGGCACTGAAGCGGCGGATAAACTCGAGAAGCTCGGCGCGTTTCTCCTCGGCTTTCTTGTTGGCCTGCTGCTGCTGACGCAGAGCGAGCTGCGAGCTCTCATACCAATACGAGTAGTTGCCGGCGAACATCTGCAGGCGGTTGTAGTCGATATCGAGGGTATGGGTGCAGACAGAGTCGAGGAAGTGACGGTCGTGCGACACGACGAGTACGGTATTCTCGAAGTTCGACAGGTAGTTTTCGAGCCATGCCACGGTGTCGAGGTCAAGGTCGTTGGTAGGTTCGTCGAGCAAGAGGTTGTCGGGGTTGCCGAAGAGCGCCTTCGCGAGGAGCACGCGCACCTTCTCGTTGGCGCTCACGTCGCGCATGAGCATGCCGTGGCGGTCTTCCTTAATACCGAGGCCGCTCAGGAGGGCAGCGGCGTCGCTCTCGGCATTCCAGCCTTCGAGCTCGGCGAAACGTTCCTCAAGCTCGGCTGCGCGTACACCGTCGGCGTCGCTGAAGTCTTCTTTAGCATAGAGAGCGTCTTTCTCCTGCATGATATCCCAAAGCACCGTGTGGCCGCGGAGGACGGTCTCGAGCACAGTGCAGTCGTCAAATTTGAAGTGGTCCTGTTCGAGCACGCTCATGCGCTCGCCCGGACCTTGCGAGATAGTGCCTGCCGTGGGGGTAAGCTGCCCCGACAGCATGCGCATGAGAGTTGATTTGCCGGCACCGTTGGCACCGATTATGCCATAGCAGTTGCCGGGCGTGAATTTAAGATTGACATCCTGAAACAGCGGCTTTTTGCCAAACTGGATGCCAAGATTGTTTACTGTAATCATCTTGTTTATTGGAAATCTGGTGCAAAGATACGAATAAGCGAGGGCAATGCCAAATTTATTTGAGCATTGCCGAGCACGAGTATCCAAGGCCACAGGCCAACGATACCAATTAGCGAGGGCAATGCCAAATTTATTTGAGCATTGCCGAGCATGAGTATCTAAGGCCGCCGGCCAACGATAAGAAAAAAACTTGCCGTTTTTGGGAAATTTCATAAGACTCTATCATTGACAAAAAAAATAAACGGCAAAACTATTGCAACAATGGAGCAAAATCGCTACCTTTGCAGTGTTGATAACAACAATAGTTCTTTTACATTATGAAGTACGGACAACTAAAGGCGGAATTAGCCGCTGCCGGATGTTCTCTGCTACGTAGAGGAGGCAACCATGAGATATGGTATTCACCTATCACTGGTAAACGATTTCCTGTACCATCCCATGGATCCAAGGAAGTCGCCCCATCTACGGAGCACTACATCAGGAAAAACGCTGGGCTAAAATAGCCCCGGATTACCAAAGTAGTCAGAGGAGTGCGGGACACTCCCGCACTCCATACTTCATCATTTTAACTGCTTTTGTTGTTATTCAATAAAACGAGGTTAACAACCTCGTTTTTCAGAAAGACTATCATATTTAACGAGACACGCATAAAATAATGAAAGCCAACATCGTAGTAGAGCAAACTCCGGACGGATATTTTTCTTGCTATGTCAAGGAGAACATACCGTATGTAGGACTTTTGGGCTATGGAAACACTTCAGAAGAATCTATCAACAATCTGATAGACTTCTACAAGGAGATGAAGGCAGAGCTATCATCTGAGGGCAAAATAATTCCTGATCTCGACTTTGTGATTCATTATGACATGCCTTCATTTTTCAACCGTTTCAATTTTCTCAATCAGACGAAGATAGCACAACGAGCCGGCATAAATCCATCGCTTATGAGAAAATACACCTCCGGAGTAGCGCATGCCGGCCAACAGCAATACGACAAGCTTCATGCAGCAGTGCAGTCTTTAGCCAAAGAAATGCTCGCTGCCGCATTTTAAGATATTCTGCGCGAGATGCGTCGACTTTATATGTAAAAGAACTTTAAGAAAGGAAACCTCCGGAAACATAACCGGAGGTTTTTTATGCTTAACACTATGATATCTAAGCAGTGTTTCAAGCACTATTTAAATAAAATTTTGCATTGCGGGCACTTATAGTTATCTTTGCAGATAAAATACATTTATGCCCAGATTCAACCCGGCTACAGGCGAGTGGGAAGGTCTTGACCCGCCCGGCCTGCCTCGCAACAATTCAAGGCCGCCACGACCGGCCAACGACTACGGCGCCTCGGCAATCGACATGTCGGGCGGCGGCGGTTTCGCGCGCCGTCCGAGGCGGCAGTCTTGGCTGAGCCGGGCAAACGAGGCGGTGACAAACATCGGCAACAGCCTTGCCGACTTCTGCGACAATTGGCGCGACAAGCTGGGCACCTTGCTTACTTGGCTGCTCTACGCAGCCGGCGCCTTAGGCCTTATCAGTCTGGCTCTCGACGGGCATTGGATAGCGGCAATCGTAGTCGGCCTCCTGCTCGGCGCGGTATATGTGTCGGCAGCTGTTGTTGTCGCCATGATAGCCGCATGGCTGATTTTCATCCCTGTGGCCGCCCTCCGCTTCATATTCTATAATATATGGACGCTGCTCATAGCCATCGGCATAGCTGCGGCGGCATGCTATAACGCATACGCCCCGACGCACACCTACACATATTCCGAGCCGGCACCGGTTGAAGAAATCACCTCCCGGCCATATTACTGCCACGCATGGGTGCTCAATGTGCGCGAGCAGCCCGACAGCAACGCGGCTGTGATAGGCACTTTCGAAAAGGGCGACGCAATAGCCGTCACCGACCTTCATGCTACCGAAGACTTCGCCGCTATAGAATATTTCGGCCGGACGGCATACGTATCAAGCAAATACATCTCACAAAATGAACCTCAATAGATTTCTCCTCACCGCCGCCGCCATTCTCATGGCGGCGACCGCAATGCCTTGCACATCGCTCATAGCCTCCGGAAGCGCCACTGCCTCGGGGCGCCCTCTGCTGTGGAAACACCGCGACACCTCGGCCGACAATAATTTCATACACCGTATCGAAGAAGATGGCAAAATCGGCTACGTCGGCCTCTTCAACGGCGGCGATTCCATAAACCTCGCCGAGGCTTGGATGGGCATGAACGACGCCGGATTCGCCATCATGAACACCGTAGCCTACAATCTGCCGGCCAACGCCCCGTCGTGGATCGACCGCGAGGGTTACGTCATGGCCGAGGCTCTGCAGACCTGCCGCAGCGTGGATGATTTCGCGCGACTTCTTGACAGCCTGCCCAAACCCATGGGCGTGCGCACCAATTTCGGCGTAATCGACGCTGACGGCAACGGGGCATATTTCGAGACCGACGACTACAAATATGTGCGCTATGACCTGCGCGACGCCCAAGGCGGAGTGATGATACGCACCAACTACGCCTACAGCGGCACACCCGACGAGGGTAAGGGCTATATACGCCATCAGAATGTCGTAGACTTGCTCAAGGCACAGATCGACACAGGCAGCCTCACCCCGGCGTCGCTGACCGAAGGCGTGAGCCGCTCGTTCTACAACTCTCTCACCGGCTACGACGGCAACGAGAGCAGCGACACTTGGACCATCGACCAAGACTTCGTGCCCCGCCACTCATCCACAGCCTCAATCGCTGTGGAAGGCATACTCTCCGGCGATACTCCCGACAGTCAGGTGATGTGGGCCAACATCGCCTACCCACCCTGCGGCTACGTCGTGGCCGTGACCAACGACTCAGTGCCGGCGGCAGCAGATATGGCCGTCAAAGATGGAAAAACAATCGCACCGCTGGCGGCAGAAGCAGCCGAACTGAAGGCTCTCGTATTCCCTATCGAGCGCGGCAACGGGGCAAAATATATAAATCTTGACATTCTTCGCCCCATAAGTGAAGAAAATTATCAAAAATCGCTCGAATCCTATTCAAATTTTCGCAGCGGCAAATCCGGACGATAAGAGTAAAATAAGCCAATTTTAAAGATTTTTTGGCAAATTGACAAATAGCAAACTTCAGAAATCGCTATAAAAGTATGTTTTAAAACATAACGCTACAACATCTTTTATATTTAACTTATTTTAACTTTATATACATAATTTCATATAAATATCAACAACATTAATAATCATCATTTAAAAATAAAGCAAAATGTAAAAATGCAAGCAAAAGTTAGAAATAGCTTTCACCGCGACTCAGAAGCCGCACATTCCGGCTTTTGAAAAATTTTGCAGATGAAAAAACTATTAGTAACTTTGCAGTGGAAATGATACGACAAGCATTGCAGTATGCTTTTTCATATTAAACAAATCTGGAATAGACATATAAATCTAACATTAAGTACTATGTGTAAGACTGCAAGGGCCGTCCGCGAGGATAGCCCTTGTTTCGTTTTGCACTGCTTTGTTTTTCTCCCTCTTTTTTCGTAATTTTGCAGAAGATATGGGACGAATACTATCAATCGATTTCGGACGCCGTCGCTGCGGCATAGCTGTCACCGACCCCCTGCGCATTGTCGCGTCGGGGCTCACCACGGTAGCCACGGCACAGCTCACCGAGTTTATAAGCAAATATGTAGCCGCCGAGGGCGTTGACCTCATCGTTGTGGGCGAGCCCCGCGACATGCACGGCAACCCGTCGGAGTCGACGCGCTATCTGCGTCCGGCTATAGCGCGCCTGCAGAAAGCTCTGCCAGGAGTCGAGATGATATCGTTCGACGAGCGATTCACATCCGTGCTCGCACACCGCGCCATGCTCGACGGCGGTCTGGGCAAGATGGCACGCCGCGACAAAGCTCTCGTCGACGAGATTTCGGCAACCATAATACTCAACGACTTTCTCCAGAGCCGTCAATATCAGGAACGAAACAACAACAATATATGAAACTACCAGTATATCTCTACGGCCATCCGGTGCTCAGAGCCGAAAACGAGGCCGTAGCCAAAGATACCGAAGGCATCAAAGACTTGGTGGCCAAGATGTTTGATGCGATGTATGAATCCGAAGGCGTAGGCCTCGCTGCTCCGCAGATCGGCAAGAACATCCGTCTTGTCGTAATCGACGCCGACCCCGTGAGCGACACCTTCCCCGAGTGCGCAGGCCGCAAGTTCGCCCTCATCAACCCCGAAATCGAGATTCTCGACGGCGACGAGGTGTCGCGCCCCGAAGGCTGCCTCAGCCTGCCCGGAATCAGCGAGAATGTGTCGCGCGTTGAGCATATCCGACTCACTTGGCTTGACGAGGACTTCAACGAGCACAGCGAGGAAATCAGCGGTTTCCTCGCCCGCATAGTGCAGCACGAGTGCGACCACCTCGAAGGCATGCTCTTCATCGACCACCTCTCCGGTATCCGCAAGCAGCTCATCAAAGGCAAGCTCAACCGTATCCTCACCGGCACAGTGCCGGTAGACTACCCCGTGCGCTTCGGCCCCGGTGCAAAAAAATCACGACGCTAATACCATCTATTTAAAATGGCTGACGATAAAAAAGTAATATTCTCGATGGTGGGTGTAAGCAAGATTTACCCACCCCAGAAACAAGTTCTTAAAGAGATTTACCTGTCGTTTTTCTATGGTGCCAAGATCGGTATCATCGGTCTGAACGGCTCGGGTAAATCGTCTCTTCTTAAAATCATCGCCGGTATCGACAAAGACTACCGCGGCGAAGTAGTGTTCGCTCCCGGATATTCCGTAGGCTATCTTGAGCAGGAACCGCACCTCGACCCCGACAAGACCGTCATCGAGGTTGTCCGCGAGGGCGTGCAGCCCATCATGGACCTTCTCGCCGAGTTCGAGAAAGTTAACGAGGCTTTCGGCGACCCCGACGTGCTCGAAGACCCCGACAAGATGGACGCACTCATCGCCCGTCAAGCCGAGCTGCAGGACGCTCTCGACGCCGCCGACGCTTGGAACATCGACTCACGCCTTGAGCGCGCCATGGACGCCCTCCAATGCCCGCCCGACGACCAGCCCGTGACCACCCTCTCCGGTGGCGAACGTCGCCGTGTGGCTCTCTGCCGTCTTTTGCTCCAGCAGCCCGACGTGCTGCTGCTCGACGAGCCCACCAACCACCTCGACGCCGAATCTATCGACTGGCTCGAGCAGCACCTCAACCAGTATCCCGGCACGGTGATCGCCATCACCCACGACCGCTACTTCCTCGACCATGTGGCAGGATGGATTCTCGAGCTCGACCGCGGTGAAGGTATTCCATGGAAGGGCAACTACTCTTCATGGCTCGACCAAAAGACCAAGCGCATGGCTCAGGAAGAGAAACAAGCCTCAAAGCGCCGCAAGACCCTTGAGCGCGAGCTCGAATGGGTGCGCATGGCTCCCAAGGCCCGTCAGGCCAAAGGCAAAGCCCGTCTCAACAGCTATGACAAACTGCTCAACGAAGACCAACGCCAGCGCGAGGAACGCCTCGAAATCTTCATCCCCAACGGTCCGCGCCTCGGCAACAAGGTAATCGAAGCCAGCCACCTCGCCAAATCATTCGGCACAAAGACCCTCTTCAAAGACCTCTCGTTCGCTCTGCCGCCCAACGGCATTGTAGGCGTCATCGGCCCCAACGGTGCCGGCAAGACCACTCTCTTCCGCCTCATCATGGGCCAGCAGCAGCCCGACAACGGCTCTTTCGAAGTCGGAGAGACCGTCAAGGTTGCATACGTAGACCAGAGCCACCACGATCTCCTGCCCGAGCGCACCGTATATGAAGTGATTTCGCAAGGCGTAGAGAGCTTCCGCATGGGCGGCCGCGATGTCAACGCACGCGCCTACCTCTCGCGCTTCAACTTCACCGGTGCCGATCAGGAAAAGAAAATCGGTGTACTATCAGGCGGCGAGCGCAACCGTCTGCACCTCGCAATGGCGCTCAAGGAAGAAGGCAACGTGCTTCTGCTCGACGAACCTACCAACGACATCGATGTCAACACCCTGCGCGCACTCGAGGAAGGTCTTGAAGACTTCGCAGGCTGTGCCGTAGTTGTTAGCCACGACCGTTGGTTCCTCGACCGTATATGCACCCACATACTCTCTTTCGAGGGCGACGGCAATGTAGTGTTCTACGAAGGATCATACTCCGACTACGAAGAATACAAGAAAATGCAGAACGGCGGCAAGGAGCCCCCGCGCCGACGCTACCGCAAACTTATGGAATAAACCGTCCATGGCGGTGTCTGAGCTCAGACACCGCCTTTTTTATTTTACCAATGTATACCTGAACTCCTTAAACCTATTAAACTCAAAATAAACAAGTTTCGCAAGCGAAACTTCAGTTAATTAAATTTTCATATTCGGCGGAAATTTGCTAATTTTGCAGCTAAAATTAATCTGAAAAATGAAAATAGCGATTGTGGGCGCCTCGGGCGCTGTAGGTCAGGAATTTATCGATGTTTTGAATGCTTCGTCGATGCCTGTCGACGAGCTCAGACTCTTCGGGTCGGAGCGCAGTGCCGGCCGCAAGTATATGTTTCGCGGTGAAGAGACTCAGGCTGTTCGCGTTCTCGGAGCCAACCCTCTCGACTTCAAAGATATAGATTTCGCATTTGTATCAGCCGGCGGTGATGTATCGAAGCAGTATGCCGACGAAATAACACGCTTCGGCGCGCTTATGATCGACAACAGCAGCGCTTTCCGCATGGACGCTGACGTGCCCTTGGTGGTGCCTGAGGTCAACGGTGCCGACGCTTTCAACGCTCCCCGCAACATAATCGCCAACCCCAACTGCACCACCATACAGATGGTGGTGGCCCTCAAGCCCATCAACGACCTCTCGCCTATCACTCGCGTGCATGTGGCCACTTATCAAGCCGCCAGCGGCGCCGGAGCCTCGGGCATGGAAGAGCTGCGGCAGCAGATACGCCAGATTGTTGAGGGCAGCGAGGTGACAAACAAGAAATTCGTGAGCCAGCTGGCTATGAACCTCATACCCCACATCGACACCTTCACCGACAACGGATACACCCGCGAGGAGATGAAGATGCACAACGAGACAAAGAAAATCATGCACGCCCCCGGCCTCGAGGTGAGCGCCACATGCGTGCGCGTGCCGGTAGAGCGCGCCCACAGCGAGGCTATATGGGTTGAGACCGAAAAGCCTGTCAGCGTGGCCGACGCCCGCGCAGCTTTCGCTGCCGCAGAAGGCGTGGTGCTTGTAGATAATCTCGAGCCCCTCGGCTATCCCATGCCGCTCTTCGTGGCCGGCAGCGATCCCGTGTATGTAGGCCGTGTGCGCGCCGACCTCGCAAATCCCAACGGACTGTCATTCTGGGCCGTGGCCGACCAGATCCGCAAAGGCGCCGCCCTCAATGCTGTGCAGATAGCCCAATACATCATAGAGCATAGATGATACCCCTCGCGCAAGCCTTGGTGACAGCGCCGGTGCAGATATTCTTTATCGTGCTGGCAATCATCCTCTTTGCGCCTTTATTGCTCAATAAGCTCAAGATTCCCCACATCATCGGCATGATTGTGGCGGGCGTGGTAGTGGGTCCTTACGGATTCAATATCCTCGACAACGACTCATCTTTCGCCATCTTCGGGCAGGTAGGACTGCTATACCTCATGTTCCTCGCCGGTCTGGAGATTGACATGTACCATCTGCGCCTTAACCTCAACCGAGGCCTCACATTCGGACTTCTGACGCTGACAATACCGCTTGCCATGGGCGTGCTGTCGAGCGTCTACCTGCTCGACCTCGACTGGACCACCTCCTTCCTCCTCGGCGCCATGTATGCCTCGCATACTCTGCTGGCCTATCCCGTGGCCGCGCGCTTCGGCATTACCAAGGCTCCGGCGGTGCTCATCGCAATTGTCGGTACCATCATAGCCGTGATTGGTGCCCTGCTTGTCCTCGCCGCAACGGTGAGCGTGCGGCAGGAAGGATTTTTCAACTTCGTTGCCATTGCGCTGCTGATGTTGCGCTTGGCGATATGGGTGGCGGCGCTGCTATATCTTTTCCCGCGTGTCACACGATATTTCTTCAAGAAATACAACGACAAAGTCACCCAATACGTCTTTGTGCTCGCGCTTGTCTTCCTCGCCGCATGCACAGCGCAGATGATAGGCCTCGAGCCGGTGCTCGGCGCTTTCTTCGCCGGCCTGTTGCTCAACCGCTTCATTCCCATAGCCTCGCCCCTGATGAGCTCGATAGAGTTTGTGGGCAACGCCCTCTTCATCCCCTACTTCCTTATCAGCGTGGGCATGATTATCAACATCAAGGTATTCGGCGACACCGCCACTCTCGGGGTGGCGGCGATAATGCTTGCGGTGGCGCTCGTGAGTAAATGGCTGCCGGCGTGGCTCACACAGCGCGCCAACGGCTTCGGCAGCGAGAGCCGCAATGTGATGTTCGGCCTCACGGCGGCACACACGGCTGTGGCTCTTGCCGTTGTAACGGTAGGATATCGCCTTGAGATGTTCGACGAGCGCATACTCAACAGCACCATCGCCGTGATTCTCGTCACCTGCGCCCTTGCACCTCTCATCACCTCGGGAGCCGCAGCCAAGCTTAAAGTGCGCATGATTGAGGAAGACCCCGACCATGCCACCGGCAAGAACCAACGCAACAACAACACCCTCATAGGCGTGGCAAACCCGGTGACGACTCCGGCCTTGGTGGAGATGGCAGTGCTCATGCGCAACACACGAGGCACGCACCACTTCTACGCCCTCCATGTGCGCAACGACAACGGCACGCCCGCAAAAATGCTCTCGCGCAACTCTCTCGAAGCCGCCCGACGCACCGCAGCCGCCGCCGACACACACATCGACACCCTCGACCGCTACGACATCAACACAGTCACCGGCGTGCTCAATGCCATAGAGGAGCGCGACATCACCGAAATCATGCTCGGCATGCACCGACGCACCACCGTCATAGACTCTTTCTTCGGCAACAAGGTAGAGCAACTGCTCCGCTCCACCAACCGCATGATATTGATATCGCGCTGCTTCATCCCCGCCGGCACTATCACCCGCGTAATCGTGTGGGTACCGGCCGACGCTCACTACGAGACAGGCTTCAACCGCTGGGTGCGAGCCCTCTCGCGCCTCACCCGTCAGGTTGGCTGCCGCATTATATTCTGCTGCCCCGCCGAGGTGCAGCCGCTTATCAGAGGCGTGATTTACTCCGAAAACTACGGCATACGCTGCGAATTCGAGACCACCGAAGGCCTCGATGACCTCATACTGCTCTCTAACCGTATTCTCGACGACGACCTCTTCGTAGTCATAGGCGCACGCGTGCAGTCGGTGTCTTACCGCGCCGAGATGGCCGAGCTGCCCGGATTCCTGCAGCGCTATTTCTCGCGCAACAACCTGATGATGATCTACCCCGAGCAATTCGGCGAGGCACCCGTACTCACATCATTCACCGACCCCTTGGCCTCCGACCTTGCCTCAGCACCCTCGCCGGTAATGCTGAAACTGCGCAAGATGGCCGCGCACATCAAACGACTTTTCAAATGAACATCATAGAAATCGACTCCCTCTCCGACGAACGCGTGCAGCCCTTCGCCGCCCTCACCGACCGCCAGCTGCGCTCGCAGGCAGGCATGATAATAGTGGAAAGCCCCAAGGTTATAACATCGGCTCTCAACGCCGGCTGTCGCCCCTTGGCTCTCTTGTGCGAGGAGCGGCACATCGCCGGCGACGCCGTCGACATCATCGCCCGCTGCCCCGATATGCCCGTATATACCGGTAGCCGCGACCTCCTTGCCTCGCTCACCGGCTACACCCTCACCCGCGGCGTGCTCTGCGCCATGCAGCGCCCCGAGCCGCCGGCATTGGCCGAGATATGCTCAGGTGCCCGCAGGCTCGCCGTGATCGACGGCGTGTGCGACACTACCAACATCGGAGCTATATTCCGCTCCGCAGCCGCACTTGGAATCGACGGAATCGTGCTCACACCCACAAGTTGCGACCCTCTCAACCGCCGCGCCATCCGCGTGTCGATGGGCACGGTATTTATGGTGCCTTGGTGCTGGCTTCCTGCCGACGGCTATTCCGCCCTGCGCTCTCATGGCTTCAAGATTGCCGCCATGGCCCTTACCGACGACAGCGTCGCCATCGACGACCCTCGGATGTGCGCAGAGCCCCGCCTCGCCATCGTGCTCGGCACTGAGGGCGACGGACTGAGCCACAGCGCCATAGCCGGCGCCGACTACGTAGCCCGCATACCGATGAGCCACGGAGTAGACTCCCTCAACGTCGCCGCCGCCTCAGCAGTAGCCTTCTACGTGATGACAAGATAAAAGAAGCGCCCCGGAGGGCGCTGTAAACAAATCAGGAAATCGGCATTGTTCTATCTGTTATTGCCGGGATCTTATGAGCTATGATTGATTCCAAACAGCCCATCATCCACTTCCTCTGCCTTTTCGTCCTTGCAAGCACTCAAAAGCCCGCAAAGCATAATTACGATGGTTAATTGTTTGAGTTTCATTGCTTTATTTCAGTTTTAAAATCATCATAGTAAAACCTCTCAATAGGGTAAGCTGACCTTACAGATATCTTATATTTGGAGTCCTGAGGATTCAGCTTATCTGTAATTAGTTGCGAGCTTATTTTAACCGGATCGTATATCGTGGAAAAAACAAATGATTCCTCACCGATATTTATGAAATAATCCTGATCTTTGGATATTCCCATCGAACCATAGAAATCAATTGTACCAAACATAAGCACGACGCCATATTCAGAATCGTCAGTTATGAAAGCGCCGTAGAAATCAAACATAAGATCATCGAATACCGGTTTTTCCGGTAGGCCATAGACCGCTTGATAAGTTTCGCCATTCATAGTCATGCTAAGAGCCTCAATGTCAATGGCTCCTGCAGTTTCGGAGTCCAGAAGATTATGTCCCTCCCTATCCTCTATTGTAATGGCGAATGTAAAAGGATACGACTTGTCGCCTATAAGCATTTCTTCCTTGCAAGAAGAAAAGATTAGCCCCAATAGAGCAAGCAAGATGATTGATGTCTGTTTCATAATTTCTCTTATTTATTTGGTGTTGCTAAAATATAATGCATGTCATGGTTATATACCTTTCCATTGACATCAAGATAATTTGATGAATAATACCCGTCTCCACTTCCGGCATACCCCCAATTAATGTAAATGGTACAGGAATACTCATCTCTTAAAAGCCAAGTAGCTGCTATCTCGAATTTTCCGGGTGATTTTACAGTGTATAATAATATGGATCTACGATAGAATGTACTCCTAAAACCGCCGGCAACAAATGCATGGCCTATATATAATTGACTCTCTGAATCATACCTACTGCCAGTAATAAAGACCGGTTTGCCACTGGTAACTACCCCTTGCAAATCTATAAGATTCTCCAAATTTTTTACACCCGATGTATTATATCCAAAAGCTTTAAATGTGTTGTTGGCGTTGCTATTGGTCATAGTTGTTTCATTTGGACCAAAGTTGGCTTTTCCTGTCTGCGCCAAGGAAAAGAGGAACTCAGAAGTTGTTGAAGTGGCATATTCAAAAGGCATAGCTGACCAATCATAGCTCTGTGGCCATTCGTAATACCTCATTATCTGCCCCATTGCCACTGGAACACAGCCGGCTGGAGATATGGTTTCATTTTTTACTGACGTAAAGGAGGGATAAACAGCATTATATCCATTCCGCTGCCCCCATTTAGACTTAACCATTAGCGCCTCTGAATTGATTACATCATAACTGATGTATCTGATTAAAGAAATTGGTTTATAGTTTGTCTGAAACTGCCAATAACAACTTTCTCGCGCAGCGTCAAACACTTCTCTGGCAGTAAGGTTGCCACTCGAGAGATTTGAAAGGTATGTATTCAAGGCGTTTTCATCGCCTTCAAGCATGTAGTAATTACGGAAGTTCCATGACGATATAGAATCTTTCATTACAGCCTGAGAGTTATAGAATTGTTGCTTTAAAGATTCGGGCCAAGAATCGAAGTCCTCTCCGTTTTCCGGTGCGGCTCTGCTTATGCTTGGTGCTTCTCGATTTTCAACCAAGCTCCATAGCAAACGGTTTTCAAAAGTGGAATCCAGAGGAAGTGTGAGTGTATTCTCGACATTGTGAGTGATTATGTCAAGCCCGAATTTGGCATTAGGGTTGATGTTGGCAAGGTCGAAATGCCCTCTGTCGTTAAAAGCTATCACCGGGGCTGCCGTCTTGACGGCGCTTGTTATCAAGAAGCCCCCGTTTTCTCCGAAGTTGAGTATATACAGCACAGCCTTACCCTCGGCGGATAACACCGAATCGATGGTTACCGACGCACTTCTTGAGGTGGCCGAAACAGGTGATAATTCAGAGGAAGCCATTCTTAAAGCCTCGAAGACATTTACTTTTATTGAGTCAGGTGCCGGCTCAGAATCAAGAAGTGTTGGCGCTGCTGCCACATCACTATCCGGAAGAAGTGTTGGCTCTTCATATTGGCTACAGGCGATTGCTATAAGTGCCAAGGCCGCAAAAATAAGTTTTCTCATGAAAATGATTGTAATTTAAGGTTATAATTCTTTTGTTGGCTTTTATCGATTGCAAAGCTAAGAGTTTTGTTTGATAAAAGCAAATTTCAGGTCAATTTTATCAAATTATTTCAAATTGCGGTAAAATTAGAGGAATATTTAGTAAATAGTTGGTTATTGAGCTGAGCCGTTAGCCGAAAGATTTGTGAGAGCGCCCCGAGGGGCGCTTGTCACAAACCGGTTTTGATGGTGTCGTTTTTCTCTCTCTTATGTAATTCGCTTTAAAAATTAATGGTTAATAAATAATGTAAGTTTCGCTTGCGAAACTTAAAGCACAATAGTACCGGTAAAGGTACGTCCGTCGTCGGTGAGACACTCGATGGCATACTCGCCTGAGGGAAGCGACAGCTCCATCATCGGCTCTTCGGCAGTAACGATATCGAATGACTGATAGCTCTCGTTGGCTACAGTCACCGACATGGAGTTTACACCTTCGATAAAGCTGAACTCCATGACGCCCGCGCCATAGCGACATTCGATATACACGCGCGAGGGTGCGTTGGGCCGTTGGCTTGCCGGTCCTTTCTGATGTAAGACTGTGGACGATGAATTTGAGCTGCTCTGGTTAGAATCCGGAATAGCAGATACGGTTATTATACTGAGGCAGCATATAGCAGCAACGATAAATAGTTTTAATTTTTGCATGGCTAAGTGTTATTTTGTTTGACAAAATTAGCCATGAGTGTTACAATTTACCAAATTTTAGGCAAAAATTAATTAGGCTTTTTGGTTTTGTAATAATTTGAAACACAATAGGTTAGGGTCGTGCAAAATTTAAAATTTAGGCGCGGATGTCTAACTTCTTGGTTGTCAGTTAGTTATGATTGTATATGCGATATATATCTGACTGACAGTATATTAATCAAAATATGGTAAGAATTTCAATGACGACTCCCTTTCAAGCTTCAGTATTTTAGCCTTGAGTCTTTTCTTCCTGTCATATACAGCCGTCAGTTTCTCCTCCTTTAGTAAAAGGGCTATCGAAGGGATAGAAAAACCAAGAATCAGGAGTAGAAACAGCCGGTAATCCGACTCTTTGAGCCGAGGGAAAGCAGAGCGGAAATCGGAGAAAAGATTATCGTTTACCCTGTCGATTTCCTGTTCGATACCTTCAACCAACTCTCCGCGAATCGAAAGTGACTCGATAAGATTGGTTACCGTGTCGGCTATAGCCTTCCGGGAAGAACGGGTATCGCTATATTGTGCCATTTTCAAGCAAAGTTCATCAATAAGTCCATATTGGTTGGCAATCAGTTTTCTTACAATAGCAGCCTGCTCTTCCTTTAGATTATTGAGCGATTCGGTCACTTGGTCGGCATACAACACTTTATTGTCAATCTCTTTCTTCTGTCGCAAATATAATTTTCTTGTGAAATACATCAGAGCCACTATGATAAGTGAAGTCAGGACAAGCACCAAACGTGTGGTGTCTTTTGAGGCTTCGGCTTCTTGGCGGCTCATGGCGTTCTGCATGGTGTAGTAGCCTGCGACAGACGTTGTGAGGTTTTGGTTTATGGCATTTTCGAAACTCTTGTTGGTCTTTGCATATACATCTTCGAGCTCTTCAAGGGCCTCAGTCTTTGCATTATTGCGCAGCGCCTTATACCTCACATAATTATATAGAGGAATAGACCGTTCTGCTGTGGAATCCAACAGCTGTAAACTATTGTGAACATCGCCCTGACAGGCCAAGACTAAAGAATAGTGCAATGTATCTATTGTGCCGGCCATATTGCCATGCAGAATTATTCTATAAAGAGAGTCAGCCTCTTGATATTCATCATTCCATAGATACGACATCGCCTTGGTTCTTATCGCATCCGTATATAGATTCTCATCGTTATATTTCAGAGCCGAGTCTGCAATTCGATTACACAGTGCCCTTACCTCTATTTCTTTACCGCTGTTGTGCAGCGCTCTGGCATAGTCTGCCATGGCATAGTTGAGGTATGGCTGACGGCCGCACTGCACCATGTAGTCGTATTCCTTGCGGGCATAGTGGAGTTCTTCCGCACGGTTGTAGGAGTCGCAGTAGATATCCGATATGCCGCGGCAAGCCATTGAGGCTCTGAAAGAGTCGCCGGTCTCCTCGGCAAGGTCGAGGGCCTTGAAATAGCTTGGCATTGCCATGGGGAGATTCTTATTCAAATACCTCACACGGCCCTGATAATATGAGGCGAGGGCGAGGCGGCTTTTGTCGCCACGCTTCTCATAATAGCGGCAGGCCTCGGTGATAAGCGAATCGTCGGCAGGGGTGAGATAGTTCTTGTATTGCGCCTGTGTGTAGAGCACGCCGAAGAGTGCCCTGTCGGCGTCGGAGGTGAGGGAGTGGGAGTCGATCGAGTCGAGGATGGCAAGGGCCGAGTTGGATCGCTCTTCCATCAAGGCCTCGGCACGGAGCAGACGCGCGTCGGGCTCGCGGCCACACGCCACAAGCAACGCCGCCACCAGCCACCATATACACTTATTTACTTTCACAAATGCAAAGGTACGAATAAGCGAGAGCAAAGCCAAATTTATTTGGGCATTACCGAGGATCTAGGGACGCCGCCGCGGCGCGTCCGCCCGTCAACAATGGCGTTCGCAGAACGCCGATCATTAGTAGCCGCATATACCGGAGCCCTGCGGAGGTATGTGCGGTAGAAGCGCCAAATATGAAATGGCGTTCGCAGAACGCCGATTATTAGTAACCGCATATACCGGAGCTCTGCGGAGGTATGTGCGGTAGAAGCGCCAAATATGGCATGGCGTTCGCAGAACGACGATTATTAGTAGCCGCATATACCGGAGCTCTGCGGAGGTATGTGCGGTAGGCGCGCCAAATATGACATGGCGTTCGCAGAACGCCGATTTACTGCGGATTAGGCCTATCAGGGAGGGTTATATAATCCGCGTCCTGCCGGACGCATGCTCTGCCTTTATCACCAGCCGGGCACACCTGCGCGAAGCTACGGTGTACCCGGTTACGGGTTAATCTATGTCCTGCGGACATGGGTTCGCTACCTATCTCATCTGCCGGGCACACCTGCGCAGAGCTGCGGTGTACCCGGTTACGGGTTAATCT
>CAJTWH010000029.1 GCA_910579995.1 uncultured Muribaculaceae bacterium
GGCTATGGTTGGAAATAATATTAAATAAACCTCGTAGACTCGTCCTCTCCGCCAAAATCATTGAGAAATCCCTGTAAGGAGTTACCTTATAGGGATTTCTGTTTGTAGTGTGCCATGAAGTGCTTTGAAATTTGCTATACTTTTAATACGAATGCAGTGAATATCTTTGCAGCAAAATTTCCTGTATCTGTTTTAATTATCGAAGGATATTTAATTGCCTCCGCTTCCTCCTCCGAATACTGAACCGCCGGTCAAGCTGTTAACAATTCCTATTCCCATTCCGATGGCAAATGCGTCACTGAATTTGTTTTTTTTATCCTCTTTACCATAGTCTTCATCATCGTCATCATCGAAATCATCATCGTCGTCATCATAGTAGTGATCTCGATCATAGAGAGCCCAATCCGGAGCTGACGGATCATAGAGTGGGTCGTTCTCTTTTTTGTAGGGCTCACCGTTTAAAGAGAGCCCGTATATGTCAGGGTGCAGTACCATGTGGTCGATTTGAGCCTTATACCATGCGCGGAACACTTCCCATTTATGCAACTCCCATTGGGGATAATTGCGGAAAATATCGTTTAATTCTTTAAGGTTCTCTTCAATGCCATGATATTGCATGATAAAAAGCATGTGCTTTTTTAGCTTTCGTTTATCCGTTTCTAAAGTTGCAAATAGATCCACTCCATTGTCGTGTCTCCATTTCAATTGATAGATACAAAGAACAATCAGAGCCGGACCCACGGAAACGAAACAAGCTGCAAAGAACGCTTCAAAAGGAGAGGAAGGGTCAACCTTGTATAAAAATGCCGTGATAATGCATGTGGATAAGATATATACTGACCATGTTATTAATTTCTTCATGATTCAAGGCCTTTCGTTAAGAATTCGGTGATTTGTTGGGAGGCTGATACCTTTCGGCGGGCAGCCTCGTATTTAAGGCTTTAAAGGACTGCCGTCAAAGTTGTACGCATCGGGTTCGGGCACCTTGGTAAAATCATACTTTTCATCGATTTCCCTATCAATTCTTCGGTTATTCTCTTCTATAAAGTCTTTGTTTAGTTCATTCCACGCCTCCAGATTATCGCGGAGCATTTGCTGTTTCTCGGCTTCTCTGCGACGGCTTTCTTCCACTGATTTCTCGATCTTTCTCAAGAGGTGTTTTATAAAATTAATCATGATTCAAGACCTTACGTTAATAATCCTGTTTCTGCAAATTTACATAATTGCCGTACGTTTTCAAAATATATTGGTATGTTAGAAAGCATATTATTCGTCAGCAATGAATGATTTATTAGTAATTTTTCAAAAAATTTCAACTTGGGGGTAATGATTTCGGTGGGTTGGATGTCTTATATATAAAATGACTTGCAATGGTATATTCCGCAACCGAGTTTGAGACTCTCTATAAACAATGCTTCGCGACTTCGATGAGGTTGGCTATGAGCCTGCTCCATGATGAGGATGAGGCCCGCGATGTGGTGCAGGAGGTGTTTCTCAAACTTTGGGAATCGGATATACGGATTGATAAGCCGGCTGCTTTTTTCGTAAGAGCCGTACGCAATGCCTGCCTCAACAGAATCAATTCGCTTGATATCCGTGAAAAGATTCGCAAAAGGATAATGCTCGATTCTCCGCCGGAAGATTTCGATATCGATGGGCGGGATGAAGATGTAAGAGCTGCTATATTTAGACTTCTCACGCCTCGGGAGAAAGATGTCGTAGACCGTATATATGCTGAGGGCATGAGTTACAAAGAGGCTGCCGAGAGCCTTGAGGTCTCGGTGGCGGCGGTCAACAAGAATATAGTTTCAGCACTTAAAAAATTGAGAATCCATTTCAAAACCTGCAAATAATGACAGAAGAACAGAAAGAAATATTGATAGCAAAGCTGCTTGATTGTCCTTCCTCTTTGTCTGACGAGGAATTGGATTTGATATTGCATGATGGTGAGTTGCGCGAGATTTATGATGCGTCGGTTGCCATGAGCGGTGCTTTAGTGCGTCAACCGGATTTTGATATGGAGGAGGAATGGAGGCGCTTCCGTCCACGTCTTCGTCGTAAGCCGACTCGCATGCGGTGGGTAATGAGAGTAGCCGCTATCTTTTTGGGTGTGGTATTGGCGTCGGGTATTGTCGTTAAAATAATCGATAGAGCCTATACGTATGACAGACAGCATGTTATTGCCGTGGTGCAGTACCCTGACGAGTTGAAGAATCCTCCTCTCATTCAGCAGGCCATGGAAACTGAAGATAATGCCCCTATAGAGCAACCCGCTCATCAGCCAAAATCTGAAAGCCCAAAGCGAAACAAGGCTGTTACCCAAGAACAGTCGGAGGACGAGATTGATGAATATCTGCGTATACAGCAGGCGCGTATTGACAATGATCTGGCTATAATGGTGGCGGAATCTTATATAGAAGAGTACGACGACCTTGTAGAGATTCTCGACGAGGCCGGAGCTTACAATCCTGAATATGACAATATGCTAAGAAAAGTAACAATAGAATAAATCTGCGAGAGTATGAAAACATCACAAATCAGGCTTCTTAGCCTCTTGCTCGCTGTCGTACCTTTGATGGCGGCAGCCCAAAGCAACATCAAGTCGGCATTCGACGCCATAATCAAATGTCCGCAAGCGCAAATCTCAGAGAGTCATACTCTCGATAAAGATCCGTCTACGGGCATGAAAACCGGTCAGAGCGACGAATATCTGTTCTCTCTTCCTGCAACTAAAGGAAAGCTCATCGACAAGGTGCTTGAGGCCTTTGATAAAGACATTGAAATGGCCTATAGCGTGAAGCGAGGCAAAAGTACGCGCTATGAGAATGAAATAGGACTCGCAATAGGAAATGGAGAAAACAGCGTACTTATCAATAGTCCTGAAAGCGAGTATATATATTCTTTATTTCTTGCCCCTCAGGCAGAAGATCCGGATGGAATTCACCGATATGGCTACGCTATGAGTTTTAAAGAAGAACGTGGTAAGCTGGTGGGCAAGCTTGTGGTAACCTACGCCACTACTTTGAAATATCGGCAGGAATTGGCACAGAAACAGCAGTATAATGTGCTGCGCAATCTCTCAAACGGCACATACGTTATCAATGGTAACACAGATCAGCAATTGTGGTTTGATGATGTGATGGGCTATCTGCAGGCCATGGATTCGGCCAACTCCAAGAGACGAATTACATACGCAAGAAATGCGTATAAGGTAATACGTAATGTGTCAAAATATTCGGATGTGACCGAAGGAGACAAAGAGGCTATACGGGTAATACTGAAGGCTATGATAGCGGATAAAAAATACTCGGAAACGGTTCTCAACAGGCTTCTGCAGCAATGTCTTGCCGGCATTCAATAATATAGAAACAGCTTTTTATATCTAAAATAGCCTGCTTCCGGCGAGATGTCGGGAGCAGGCTCTGTTTTCGTGAATTCTCGCTATATCTTTTTAATCATTTCATATTGAGTGCAGGATAATGCGAAACCGGCAGCCAAAGCGAATTCGGCCATGCTCTTGCAGCCATGCTCTACATTCAATATCTTGGCGGTTGACAGCTTGTTTCTTTTCATCAGTTCAAAGAGAAGGCGAGAACCTATTCCCTCGCGCCGATGTTCTTGGCTGACGGCGAGCAATGTGATATCGCCGTAAGCTGCTTCTGATACGGCTATTCCAACGACTTCCGGGCCTTTCTTTGCCTGTAGACATACAAAAGCCTCACTGTTGCGCTTGATTGACTCTATCGAATTCTGCCATGACGGCTCAAAGTCGAAAAAGCGGCTGTATGATTCGATATCTTCTGCCGGAATTGCTGCGATTTCTACCGATTCGTTGCTTCGGCATGCAAGCTTGCCGATGATCTCACTTGTCTCACCCTTGTAGCAATCAAATTCGCGCGCTATCTCAAACCCTTGTCGGGTGTATATCTTTACCGCCGGGGTGTTGTCGGTCAATACTTCGAGGATATAGCTTTCAATACCGGCCTTTGCAAGATTGTGGGCGGCGAAGGCGAAAATCCTGTCGGTAAGTTTTAATCCGCGGTATTCTTTTATTGTTCCCGTACCGGTGTCGTATGCCATAGTCCGACCTCGGAAATTACCGATACCGTTGATGATGAAAGAAACAATACGGTCGTTGTCGAATGCCGCAAACGACAAGTCCATCCGGGCGCCTCTGCGCTTGAGCATGGCCGATAAGGATACTTTGTCGAGAGTCATGCCATAATCTGCAAATGCGTCAAGAAACGCAGTGCATATATCTTCAAATGAAGTGTCAGCTAAATTGCGTATTTCAAAATCTGTATTTTCCATAATCATTGCAAAGTTAGTTCATATTTATCAGATATCCACCAAGTCAAACATTTTCTTTATAGAGGTGTTATTCTAAATAGAATTAAAATACTATTTATTATGAGTTTTATCTGGTATATACTTATTGGCCTTGTTTCCGGTTTTGTAGCCGGAAAACTTATGCGAGGCGGCGGCTTCGGCCTCATTGTCAACCTTGTAGTAGGTATCATCGGCGGCGTTCTCGGTGGCTGGCTTTTCAGCCTCTTGGGCATAAGCGCAGGCGGAATCATCGGCGGATTGATTACTTCTGTTGTAGGCGCGGTGGTTCTGCTCTGGATTGTCGGCCTTGTCAGCCGTAACACACATTGAATGAAATACAACAATGGCTGTCCGGTTTGCGCCGGGCAGCCATTGTTGTATAGTGGAGTAGGGGATTAGTAACCGAAGATATCCTCTTGGGTCAGAATGACTACTTTGCCGAGCTTCTTGAGTGCTTCCACATCGATGTTCTCGGGATTGGCGAGAATACCGTAGTAGTAAGTGCGTCCGGCTACATTTGCCTTCTGAAAATCGACAACCTTGTCGAGGGTGGCACCGGGGAGAGCTTCAAAGATATCTTTGCGGATATCACGGTCGAGTCCTTTGTCTTTGTTATTGAGATAAGTGAAAGCAATATCGTCGTTGAGTATACGCTCTGTGCGCAGACGCGAGTCAAGGCCGGTCTTGGCGAGCTGGAATGCGGCTTCACTTTCGGGCAGATTGTTTATGATTTCGTCGAATGCTGCAAGAGCGTCGATGAGCTTGTCGTTTTGGGTAGCGATTTGCGACATGTAGGCGTATGGACGGTTTTTACGGCCGGGAGCATTGTAGCCTGCCCAAGCAGAGTAGGCCAGTGAGCGGCGTTCGCGCATTTCTTGGAATACGATGGCATTCATTGAATTGCCGAAATATTCATTATAGATATTGCGCAGCGGTTCTTTGGCTACATCATAGTTCTCTCCGCGGTTTGAGTAGCCGATCATATACAGCTGCTTGGCTTCGTAGGGCGAGATAAAGAAGATGGTCTCGTCGGTTTTGAGGCGAGTATATTTGTCGGCATCAGGAAGGTGAAGAGGATTCTTGGCGAATTTATGAGTATCGTTTACGAGTGCCACAACATCTTTCTCTGAAGCATTGCCCCAGTATATCACAGTCTGCTCGTAGTTGTTGAGCTCGCGCAGGACGTCGGCGAATCTGGCGGGAGTGGTTGAGCGCAGTTCTTCGGGCGACATGGCCTCAGTAGCTTCGTTTTTGGGGCCATACACCACATATTGCGAAAGGCGGGCGAAGTTGGCGCTCTGGTTGAGCTTGCTGTCGCTGCGTGCCTTTTCCACACGGTCGGCGTAGGCTGCGAGAGCCTCAGCGGGTACTTCGGCGTTTGCAAGTACATTTTCAAACAGGCGCACGGCTTTGTCCATATTCTCGCTCAAACCTGTGATGACAGCGTATGACCGTTTGCTGCCGATAGAGAATCTGTAGCTGCATGCGAGTTTGTAGAATTCATTCTTTATCTGCTCCGCACTCATGTCGGGAGTACGCACAAAATCCATAAGCTCGCCTGCATAAGTGAGGAGCCGGTCGGCCTCTGTACCGGTTTCGTACACATATACGAGTGTGAAAATATCGTTGGTCTTGTTGGGGACATAGAGCACCTCTACGCCGTTTTTGGCTTTCAGACGTGTGAGGTCGCGGTCGAAGTCGACGAAGACAGGTTCGATGGGGGTAACATTGCTGTTCTGTATCTCGCGCAGGAAAGCCGACGATTTGTCGCGGTTCATCTCGATGGGGGTAAGCTCGGGCTTGGCAAGCTTGAGTTCATTGGGGTCTTGTCCCTGACGCTTGTAGATGGCTACATAGTTGTTGTCGCCAAGATACTTGTTGGCAGCGGCAACAACATCGGCTTTCGTCACATTTTCAAGATTGTTGTATTCAGCTACTTGGTCGGCCCATTCAACGCCGTTTACAAATGCGTCTACATAGTAGTTGGCGCGGCTCGAGTTGCTGGTGAGAGCTTTTTGCTGCTCAAGCTTGAGGTTGGCGGTCACAGCCTTGATAAAGTCCTCGCTGAAGTCGCCGTTGCGAAGTTTTGCCACCTGCTCAAGCAGGATGTCTTTTGCTTCGTCGAGGGTCTGGCCGGCTTTTGGCATTGCAATCATCACGTATGCGCCAGCGTCGGCCATATCCATCACATATCCACCGGCATTTAGCACCCGCTGAGGCAGGTTCACGTTGAGGTCGAGTATACCGGTAGAGCCGTTGCTCATCACATAGTCGAGCACATGCAGGGCGTTGGCGTCTTCATTGGCAGCCTCGGGTGTGCGCCATGCAAGAGAGATATATTCAGCCTCCGGGCCGAGAATCTCTACTTTCTGCGGTGTGGTGAAAGGTTTTTCTTTAGGAAGACCGGGACGGTTGAAATCGTAGGCCGGTTTGAGGTGTCCGAAATATTTCTCAATCACATCAACCATGTAGTCAGGGTCGAAATCGCCCGACAGAGCTATGGCCATGTTGTTGGGCACATACCACTGCTTGTGATAGTTCTTCACGTTTGTGATCGACGGATTCTTGAGGTTTTCCTGTGTGCCGAGCACGGTCTGTGTGCCGTATGGGTGGCTGGGGTAGAGAGCTGTGAGAAGTTTCTCGTATACCTTGCGGTTGTCTTTTGTCAGCGACATGTTTTTCTCCTCATAGATAGTCTCAAGCTCAGTGTGGAAGCCGCGGATTACAGGATTCTCGAAGCGGTCGGCCTGTATCTTTGCCCAATTCTCTATCTGGTTGGAGGGAATGTCTTCCACGTAGCAGGTCACGTCGTACGAGGTATAAGCATTGGTGCCGTTTGCACCGATGGCGCTCATCAGCTTGTCGTATTCGTTGGGGATGGCGATTTTCGACGCTTCATAGCTCACAGAGTCGATTTCACGGTAGATACGGCGACGTTCTACAGAGTCGGTTGTATGGCGGTAGGTCTCGAAGAGCTGCTCAATGCGGTCAAGCATGGGTTCTTCGGCAGCATAGTCGCTTGTCCCGAATTGCTTGGTGCCCTTGAACATCAGGTGCTCGAAATAGTGGGCGAGGCCGGTTGTCTCGGCAGGGTCGTTCTTGCCGCCTACGCGTACGGCGATATAGGTCTGTATGCGCGGTTGGTCTTTGTTTACGGTCATGAATATCTTCAGGCCGTTGGGCAGGGTATACATCTTGGTCTGCAGCGGGTCGTTTTCCACTGTCTTGAACTCATGCCGGGCCGCATTGAGCGGAAGCGCCATGAGCACCAAGGCTACAAGTGCGAATAGTTGCTTTTTCATATTGCAGTCTGATTAAAATTGGTTTAGAATGAAACGTCGTTTTTGATCATATCTTTCAGCTCGTCGAAGTGCTTGCGGGCGTCAGATGTGCGCAGGTAGTTGTCGATGGAGTCTGCGTGCGATGATTTATGCAGGTCTGTGCCGATGAAGTCTACGAGCCCGTTGGCTATCAGGTGCTCGGCTATCTTTTTCTCGGTCTTTCCGTATGCGCCGGCGAGGCTGAGAAGATTGATCTGGAACTGCAGTCCGCTTGCATGGAGCGATTTGTAGCGGTCTTGGCGGTGCCAGTAGTACGAGTAGCGCTCGGGATGGGCGAGAATAGGCCTTATGCCTTTCACCTGCAGGTCAAATATCAGTTGGTCAAGGTTCCACGGTTCCTGCAGGAAGGCATTCTCGATCAGCAGATGGTTGTTGGGCAGATACCAGATATCGCCGGCCTCAAGCCTGCGCGAGAAGAGCTCGTCGATACGGTATTCGGCCGAGTGGCTTACTTCGATGTCGTTTCCTCGTCTTTGCAGTTCGGCATGAAGCTTTTCCATGGCAGGGTCGATGGTGCTTGCGTCGTTTTCAAAAGTTGTCTGCGTCACATGGGGACTCGCGATTATCCGCTTGATACCCCAGCTCTGCATACGCTCGATAAGGTCGGCCGAGGTGGCGGCGTCGGGGCTGCCGTCGTCTACACCCGGCACGATATGGCAATGTATATCGGTGGTGAAACAAAGCTCCACCGGATCTTTTGATTTCTTTTTCAGGAAGTCAAACATACACGTTTATAAACTGAAGTTCCGCAAGCAACACTTCAGTCAGGCATAAAAGGAAAAAGGCAAAATTGGCGAGACAATAGTCTTGCAATTGAGTAATATTTGAAATGTATTCTTTTGCCTGCCACCGGCAATTGCCTTATTAACCTTCTTTGCCAGCCCAACTTAGGCTTGCGAAAGTTGGATATTATAAATTACAATTAAGTTCTTACTTCGATTTCGAGGCGCTACGGCGCGACGTCGCATCGAGTATGAACGGGCACGGCTCGCGAACACCTTGCGGCGGCGCAGCCCTAAGTTTATTGAGAGCGTCTACAGCCTCGTCAATAGTGGCGTACGAGCCGGTAACTATATAGTAATAAGGCTCGGCAGTCTCTACTACGAAAGCACCGGGATAGCCGTTGTCGGCAAGGCGGTTGCGGAGCGATATGGCATTGAACTGCTGTTTGAACTGGCCGGCCACGACATTATATCGCCGAAGATTCTCCGGAGTGCCTCCGCCGTCTTTGGTCACCTTGACAAGTTGGGTGGTAACCTCTACATTGCCGTGGGCGCTTTCTACGGTATTGGTATTCTTCTGCCGGCGTTCTTTGCCATAGATGGTGTCGTCAATGCTCTCCGACGAATCACGAGCGGCTATAGTCTTTTCATAAGCCGCTCTATAATTCGCCTCGGTGGTTTTGCACGAGGCGAAAACCATCGAGGTGAATAATGTTAACAGCAGTATGTGTACCGCTTTCATTTTTTAAGTCCTAATTTCTTGGCGGTTTCCTTCGGCACGGCGTTGCGGTGTACGAGGATATCCATAGTCTTGGCGAGGAAATATGGCTCAGACACGTAGAAGTAGCCATCGTAAACCTGATTGGTATCCCACGAGTTCTTCACCTTGTAGTAGCGGTTGCCGAACTGGTCGGTTGCCGTGCCGGTGATTTCCATACCGTGGTCGTCGGTGGTCTCCTGCGAGTCGAACATCTCCTGACGGAGCTCGGGTGTGACGGTGATTTCCTCTACCGGACCTTCAAAATTATATTTCTCGTCCATGCGGTCTTTATCGGAGAGTTTCACCCAGCGCGACAGCTCAGTGCCGTCCATGTCGCTCTCGCTCTTGCCTTTGGGCATGAGAGCGACGCCCTTGGTCCATTTGAAGCCGCCCTCGCTTACATCGGCCGCCCATACAAGCGTATGACCCTGTGCAAGAGAGTTGTCTACGATAGCCTTGAGCTCGTCGAGAGGCACATTGTATGATTTCTCCCAAAGCCAGTTGTCGGGCACTTCTACTGCAAACTCCTCATAGTAAGGATGATGGGTAAACGATGTCACCGATACATAGTCGTCGGGGTTGAGCGGCAGGCTCTCTGCATAGCTCTTGGGGGTATAGGTCTTGCCCTTGTATTCGAATGTCTCGGGAACAGGGCCGAGGTAGGCGTCAAGTATAGCCTCTATACCTTTCATCCAAGCCTTGGAGAGTTTTTTGTTGGGTTTCTTTACGATTTCTTTCAGGTAGGCTGCAAGTACAGCGTCGAGTTCGCCGTGTACGTGCTTGTCTTCGCCATATTGCAGACCGTTGTATACTTCTTCAGGCACTGCGCCATAGCGCTTCCACACGTAGGGAACGTCCATAGCCGAGCCGCCGGCGCCGAAGTTGGTCTGGCCATACATGCGCACGAAACGCTCGGCCTTGTCGCGGTAGCACTGGCGCACGGTAAACATCTCCGAGATATCAAGAGAGTCGCCGCCGTTCTTGCGGATTTCGTCTTCGTAGAACGATGTGCCGGCGAAGCACCAGCATGTTCCCGATTTATTCTGGTCTTTTACCGAGGTAGAGGGCAGGTTGATGACATCGGTGAAGATAAAGGTCTTTGTAGAGTCGGTGGCTGAGCTGTCGGCAGGAGCCTCGGCGTATGCGCCAAGAGATATGGCGCCCAATAGTAAAGCTGCAGGTAATTTCATTTAATTAAGTACTTTATAATGAGCCTCATTGAGAGCCTCACGTATTTGGTTGATATGTTCTTTGTCGCGTGTCTCGAGTTCGATGCGTATTGTGCAGCCGTTGATGGCCGACGATGTGTTGATACGCTCGTGTGTCACCGAGATGATGTTTCCGCCGCGTTCGCCGATTACATTGCATACGCCCGAGAGCTGGCCGGGTTTGTCGGCGAGGTCTACGATAAACGTATAGTTGCGCCCGCTCTTGTTCAAGCCGCGGGTGATGACTCGGCTCAATGTGTTCACGTCGATATTGCCGCCCGATACAAGGCATACCGTCTTGAGGCCTTCGATCGGCAGTTTGCCGAACATCGCCGCCGCTACACCTACAGCGCCGGCGCCTTCGGCGACAATCTTCTGCTTCTCGATAAGTGCGAGTATGGCGGCTGCTATCTCATCGTCGCTCACAGTTACAACCTCGTCTACATAGCGGTTGCACATCTCGAAGGTATTCACTCCCGGCTCTTTCACGGCAATACCGTCGGCAATGGTGCTCACATCATTCAGGTGGCAGAGCTTGCCCTCTTTGAGCGACGCAGCCATCGACGGCGCTCCGCTCGACTGCACGCCGAATACTTTCACATCGGGGCGCAAGGTCTTGATGGCGAATGCCACGCCCGAAATCAGGCCGCCGCCGCCGATAGGCACGACTACCGCCTGCACATCAGGCATTTGCTCAAGGATCTCAAGGCCGATAGTTCCTTGGCCGGCTATAACCTTGGGGTCGTCGAAGGGGTGCACGAAAGTATAGCCGTGCTCTTTCTGCAGCTCCATAGCCTTGGCGTAGGCGTCGTCATATACGCCCGGCACCAGACAAACCTCGGCGCCGTAGCCCTTGGTAGCCTCTACTTTCGATATCGGGGCACCGGCAGGGAGGCATATCAGCGACTTGATACCGTTGTGCGTCGCACCGAGAGCCACGCCTTGCGCATGATTGCCTGCCGAGCAGGCTATTACACCGCGGCTCTTCTCCTCGTCGGTGAGCTGCGATATCTTATAGTAAGCGCCGCGGAGCTTAAAAGACCCCGTCAGCTGCAGGTTTTCTGTCTTCAGATAAATATCGAGCCCCGGGCATAGCTGCGGTGCCGGTATGATGGCAGTTCGGCGTGCTACATCCTTAAGCACTGCCGCTGCGTTGAATATCTCGCTTATTTCAAGATTTTCCATCAGTAATTTCTCGTTTGGTTTAATCTCACAAAAGTAATAATTTAATACCAAACAAGCAAAAAAATCTACAACACCAAAATTCCCCTGATACGATTAATAATCCGGTCAGATTCTCAACTTGTAAACCTCAGCAGTATTTGACCCAATGATTCGCCTTACAATTACAATGCCTGTAATTCCAGCGCTCTTGATATCATTGATAGATTTAAATTCGCCTACTTTCACACCATTCTGCAGGTAGACTTCGAGATATTCATTGAGATTGTCTACAACATTTTCCACGCCGGAAACAATGCCATTTGGCAGCAATTCAATTGTATAGACAGTCTTGCCATATTCATTCTCTGCTGTGAAATCAATCCAAACACAGACTGTGGATGTGATATACTCTGCAACATCGTTTACTATACCTTGCTCGTAGATGTATTTAGTCTTAAGTTTGGGATTGTATTCTTCCTCGACAGAGACCGTTATCTTATCCGCGCCCCTATAATTTACAGTATAAAAAGCATTATAAGAATCGTATGGAGCATTGCTTTTCACGCTGTCAATCACGGCGTAGAAAATCTTGGGCTTGAGTTCAAAATCAATATGATAAGGCTCGGCGTTATATTGCTTCCCGTTTACGTCGTATGCCAAGTCAAGGGTCGCAGACAACACTCCATCAGAGCTTATATAATTGTCAAGATTGGTAAGAATAGGTGTCTTGCAAAATCCGGCGCTGTCTTGCAGTTCAACAGTCTCCACTCCTCCCGAAACCTTGGGAAGAGAAAGACTCCACATCGGAGACTCAATATCTTTGTCGTCAGAGGTAAAACTGAATTGATACTCGCTGTAAGCCGAAAACCCCGATACCTCCGGATTTATACAAACAATCTCCACATTGCTTGCATACAGCGCATTGGCAAATGAAGATAATATCACAGCAACGAACAAATAAAGAATCCTTTTCATAGTTTGAGAACTGGCTTAACTTGTTTGATTAATTGAGGCTTGGCTATATTTATAATATCCGGAATATATAATACGTATTTGATTTTTGAAAAGCTTGCGGGCTTCAGTTCGCCTGATGTCGTTGCTCTCCGATGGGGATTTATCGGCGGCAGATCCAAGCGTTGGGGTGGCGGGTGTACTCGCCGGCTTCGATGGCGGCGCGGTTGAGTGAGTCAAAGCTCTCTCCGCTAAGGGTGTATATGCGGTAGCGTCCGTCTTTTTCAAGAATCTTGTAGCCCTCGCCGTAGGTATTCACATACTCCTGAGCGTCGGCCATGCTTGCCAATGACGCTACTACGAGGCAATATTTCGATTTGTCTTCTTTGGGCAATTGTGCTATCACTACCGGCTCGCTCTCTACAGGGCATGAGGCGTCGGCAGGGGTGTTGAAGATAAGCACAAGCGATGGCTCGGCTTGACCGCCGGGCATAATAGGCTGAACAGGTAATGCCGGTTGCTCGAAGCCCATCGACGCCACCTGCGGGTCGCCGGCTTTGCGGCCGGGAAGTTGTGAGAATACAAAAGCCAATACGGCGAAAACAGCGATGGCGGCTGCCGACGAGGCTGTGCGGCGCAGCGAGCGCATGAATGTCTCGCGGCGTTCTTCGGCGGCACGGTCGATGTTTTCCTGCACTGTCACATCGCTCAGAGGCTCGAGAGCAAGTGCTTTCAACCAAGCATTGCTGTCGGCAGAGGTAAAGCTTACCTGCGTTCCTTCGGCTTTGAGCATGCCGCAATCACCGATGGCGCTGTTGCCGTCGATGGCAAGCTCGCGGCGGATGGCTTCCACATCTTCCGAAAGCACATTTGCAGCGTGGGTGGTGTCGCATTCAAGGGCGCGGGCAAGCGAGGCGCAAAGCTCTTCATCGGCAAGATTGCCGCTGTAGTGCTCGAAGCTGAAGCCCTGCGACGGTGCGCTCAAAGAGCCGTCGGTCAATGTAGATGATATACGGCGAGATACGAACGTACCCAAGCCGGGCACGGCAACTATGCCGCGCTCTCTGAGAAGCCGCTCGATATGTAATTTCGTCGTATTCAATGCTTTAAAATGATTGGTTGCTGACAGAGGCTGTTTTGCTCCTACAAAATTAGCTATTTATTTTTAATTGTGGATAATTTTGAAGCAAATTTTTTGGCTAAAAGTTTGCGGCGAGTTGGCGGAGGGTGGTATAATTGCAAATACTAACTTGCTGCCCACTGCCCACCAACCTTAAACTTTATCTCACAAATTTGCAATTTGAAAAACCACATATCCGATGTAGCAGCAGCTCAGCACGGCTCCCTCGGCGCGGGTGATGGTGCGGGTGCTGAAAAACCAGCCGAAAATCCAGAAGAGGAGGCAGGCTGCGGTCATTGTCAGCAGATCGACATTGCCGATGTTGCCGAAAGGCAAGGGGCGTATCACAGCCGAGGCGCCGAGCACGAGGAAGATATTGAAGATGTTGCTGCCTATCACGTTGCCTAGAGCTATGCCCGGTTTACCTTTGACTGCGGCTGTGACTGATGTCGCAAGCTCGGGCAGCGATGTGCCTGCCGCAACGATGGTGAGTCCGATCACAGCGTCGCTCACGCCCATTGACGAGGCTATGCCCGACGCCGACGCTACAAAGAGGTCGCCGCCGTAGACCAAGGCCGCAAGTCCGCCGGCTACCCACAGCAGTGATTTCCACATCGGCATGGCTTTTACTGTCTCGCCGCCGTCTTCCGGGCTATTTTTAGCCTGAGAAAAGGTATAGCGCATGAAAATTGCGAAAAACAGCAGAAGAAGTATACCGTCGGTTCGTGATACCACATTGGCCGCCGCTCCGTCAAGCAGGCTCGCATTGCCGATGGCCAGAAGAGCAAGCGCCGAGAGTATGACGAGCGGTATCTCGTTGGTCATTATGCTACGTCCGATTTTTATCGGCGACACCATGGCGGTGACGCCGATAATAACCAGTACGTTGAAGATATTGCTGCCTACTACATTGCCTATCGCAAGCTCCGGGCTGTCGTTGAGAGCCGACATGGCACTGATGACAAGCTCCGGTGCCGACGTGCCGAATGCAACTACAGTAAGACCAATCACAAGGTCGCTCACTCCATAGCGTTTTGCGATGGCTGACGATCCGTCGGTCAGAAAATTAGCTCCGGCCAGTATGAGCACCAGCCCTCCGATAAGTAAGAGTATATCAAGCAGCATAATTTTTTGTTAAGGTTGGAGGTTGGTGGTGTGGATTGGGGGGATTGCTAATATACCACACTCGGCCCACACACCATCAACCTTGCGTTACAGATAAAGAATATACGTAGCTGTCGGGGCGGCTTTGCCGGTAAGCATGCCTTTGGCGACCTTGAATGTTGTGCCGCTCACGGCGTCGGTATAAGTTCCGTCGGGCAGGGTAGTGGGCATTTTCACTTTCTGAGCCTTTGTGGAGAAATTGATAAGAGCCAAGCCCTTGTTGCCGCGGGTAACGGTAGCGAGTGCGCCGTTGTCGCTATATGCGAGAGTCTCGCTTTCTCCGGCCATTGCGTGGCGGAATTTGTTGGCGGCCACAACTTCAGGATGATAGAACTCAGCGTTGCCGCGCGCGCCTATGCGGTTGGTGCCCCAATAGTTCTCTCGGGTGCTGCCTGCCGGACGGCTGAAAAAGAGCGGTTTGCCCGTGGCGCGGGAAGTGAGGAACACCCAGCCGGTGCGTATCTGGTCGTCGGTCAATCCGGCTGATTCATTGTCGTTGCAATAAGTGTCGTGGCTCTCGACCCATGTCACAAGCATACCCGGATTCGACGGGTGCTGCCAGTTGGCGAGGTCTTCCACGCGGGTGTCGCCCGTTGCAAGCACGTGGCGGAGCGCATGGCCGTAGTTGCTTGCAGTAAGATCCATATAATCGTCATATTCAGTCTCTTTTACATTCTTGTCCTGAAGCACTTCGCCGTAGATATAGAGGCTGTCGGGCATGAGTAGCGAAAGACCTTTTACGCCCTTGCGGCCTGTGGCTATGTCCCAGAAGTCATTTTCTTTAGCCTTCGGGTCGACAGGGTCGCTCGGCAGACCGATATGCTTGGCAGTGTCGTAGCGGAAGCCGCGTGCGCCAAGATTGATAAGGTCGTTGACATATTGCATGTAATAGTATTGGAAGTCGGGATTCTCGGTGTTGACATCGGGGAGGCCGCCCATCTTGTAGGTGGTGCACTGCAGGCGGTCGTTATAGTCAATGCAGTCTTTCATACCGTTGGCATGGAAAAGATTGTCGTGTCCGCCTACGGCATTGTCAAGCCCGGGCAATACAGCCGTATGGTCTACCGCTGTATGGTTGGGAAGCACGTCTACGAGCACGCGCACGCCATATTTGTATGCGCTGTCGCACATGGCCTTGAAATCTTCGCGGCTGCCGAGCATATAGTTGCCTATTTGCCAGTCGGTAGGTTGGTAGTAGAAATACCATTTGCCGCTTATGCTGTCGCCGGGCTGGCTCATGAGAGCCATGCCGCCGCCCTCGCCTACATAGCAGGCCTGCACCGGTGATGTCTGCACATAATTATAGCCGGCCTCTTTTATTTGCTTCATGTTGGCTGCGATAGTGTCGAGCGACCACGACCATGCGTGGAGTATAATCTCATCCTGAGCCGAGAGAGGGCGCTCAGCGCCGTTCACGGCGGTGGCACCCATGGCGAGCATAAGGCCGCCGATTAAATATAATCCTTTGCGTTTCATGTAAGTAAGTATGATGATTTCATTATTTTGTGCGGGCGAGAATCAGAGCCGAAGTAGGAGTCACAACCATTGTTCCTCCTTTTGTTGTGCCGAGGCCGTCGGGGTTGAGCTCGCCGTCGCGGGCTATTATTGTCCAATCACCTTTGGCTATCTTGGCTACGTAGGGGCTCTCCGAGCCGTTGAATATCAGTTTGATTTCTTTCCATTCGTCGCCGTTGGCATTGTTGCGGATCGAATATGAGATCACATTCGGAGTCGTCACTTTGTCGAACACTATGTTCTTGGCTATATCTTCGGCGGTTGTCATTCTGAAAGCCGGGTGCTCTTTACGCAGGCGGATAAGATTGCGGTAATATTCAAATTGTGCCGCGTTCTTGCTCTTGAGGCTCCAGTCGATGGCGTTGATATTGTCGGGTGCGTTATACGAATTGTGGTTGCCCTGCTTGTTGCGGAAAATCTCTTCACCGGTCCACATAAAGGGTGTTCCCTGTGAGGTGAACACTATCGTCTGCGCGAGTCGGGCTGCACGCTGACGCTCTGCCTCACTCGCCTCCGGCATGCTTTTGGCGAGCTTGTCGGTAAGCATGAGGTCGTCATGGCACGATACATAGTTGATGATCTGGGTTGGAGCCGACGCGTAGGCGAATTTTGAATTGTTGCCTTTGCTGTAGTCAACCTGCGGATGTGCGGTGGAAGCCACAATGCCGATCTTGACGGTCTCCTCGTTGCCCGGTTTGGCGGTGGCGAAGCCGCGGTCTTCTGCTTTGCTGTAGTGTCCTTTGACGGCGTCGCGGATATCATCGGAGAACACAGCAATGCCGTCCATCTTCGCCACATTCTCTTTCAGTGCGCGGCGCTCTGCCGGCAGCGGAGAGTCGCCGGCTGTCCAGCCCTCGCCGTAGACGAAAATCGACGGATTGATTTTTTTCAATTCCGCGGCAACCTCGTTCATAGTCTCTATATCATGGATAGCCATAAGGTCGAAGCGGAAGCCGTCGATATGATATTCCTTTGCCCAATATTTCACCGAGTTGACAATAAACTCACGCATCATCTCGCGTTCCGAGGCGGTCTCGTTGCCGCAACCCGAGGCGTCGCTGTAGCTTCCGTCGGCGCGGTGGCGGTAGAAATATCCCGGAGCAGTGAGCGAGAAGTTTGATTCATCGTTGTCGGCTGTATGATTGTATACAACATCCATCACAACGCCGATTCCTGCCTCGTGAAGAGCTTTAACCATCTCTTTCATCTCGAGAATTCGGGCTGCCGGATTTGCCGGGTCGGTAGAGTAGCCGCCCTCGGGGGCATTGTAGTTGTAGGGGTCATATCCCCAGTTGTATTGGTTCGAGGGCAGGTTGACCTCATCTACCGAGTTGTAGTCGTATGAGGGCAGGATGTGTATGTGCGTCACGCCAAGCTCCTTGAGATGGTCTATGCCTGTAGCGAGACCTTCGGGGCTCTTGGTAGCCTCTTCTGTGAGTGCGAGGAATTTTCCTTTGTGCACAATGCCAGAGCTTGGGCTCATGCTATAGTCGCGGTGGTGCATTTCATATATCACTGCGTCGGTGATATTGTCGAGCTTGGGGCCTTTGTCATTCTCCCATCCTTTGGGATTTGTTTGGGCGAAATCAATGATGGCGGCGCGGTGGCCGTTGGTGCCTACCGCCTTGGCCCATATTCCCGGAGTCTCGGCAAGTTCTTTGCCATCGACTGTTACGGCAAAAGTATAGAATTTGCCATACAGCTGTTCGGGCACTGTGGCGCGCCAAGTACCCTTGTCTCCCTTGTGCATTTCAATAGTCTGCACAGCCGGAGTGTTGCGGTCGGTGTCGTAGATGTTCACTTTTGCCGACTCTGCTTCGGGCGACCAAAGTGTGAAGTGGGTTCCGGAGGCGTCAACCTTCAATTCGAGGTCATCGCCTGTGTAGGCCGGCCAACTGTCGTAGCGGCTCTCATCGTTTTGTGCCATGGTAAGCGGCGCCGCAAGCCCGAGAGCTACTGCGGCGAAAAGGTTTCGAAATTTCAGATACATGTATATAAGTAAGTATGAAGTATGATCTATGATCTATGATCTATTTTACAGCTATCCTTTTGGATGTGTTGCCGGCTTTTACAATGTAATAGCCCGATGGCAACTCAATGCAGACTCGTTCGCCGGAGTCGGCTGAAAACTGCTTCACGAGCGTGCCGGTGATGGCGAAAACGGCTACCTCGACCGGAGTATCGCTGTTATTGTCGATTTCCACTCCGCCCGCTCTGGCAGTGATGTTGATGTTGTGCTCTGTCTGCTCTATGGCATTTTCAGCCGCAGACTGCGCAGCGAATGTCGCTCCACCGCTCAGGCAGAGTAACATTGCAAATATGTAAGTGCGTATTCTTTTCACGGCTTGGCATTTTTAGGTGTTTTACGAGTACACAAAGATAATGCTTTTTTGCCGTTTTTCAAAATGCGTTAGAGTTATTTAACGATTTTGGCTATGCCATACGAGATATAGGCAGCCGCCAATAGCGCGAGGAAGTATTGATAGCCGTCGGCCATCTCTGCCGTCAGGAATATTGCCATCAAGGGCGCTTTCACAACTCCTGCCATCACCGCCGCCATGCCTATGAAAGCCATGTTTGAGGCCGGGATGTCTAATCCGAATGTCGTATTGAGCAATGTACCGAAGAAGAAACCGGCTATGGCTCCGGCGAACAATGCCGGTGCGAAATCACCGGCGACACCGCCGCCCGAGTTTGATGAGCATGCAGCTACAGGTTTGAATACGAGTATGGCGGCTGTAATAGCAATCAATATCCATGGCTTTGCCCCGAGACTCGCAAAAAGCCCGGCCTCGGTCAATATGCTGTGATGGCCATTGATAAGTCGCGAAAGAGATTCATAGCCCTCGCCGTAGAGTGTGGGGAATGTGAAAACAAGCACGGCAAGCATGCCTCCCGACAAAATGTTGCGGACTATCGGCCGGCGCAATGACTCGAAATATTTCCTGAGCCGGTGCATTACCTTGGAGTAATAAGCCGAGTAGAAGCCGCAGAAGATACCGAGCACAGCGACCCATGGCATTATGCTGATATCAAAAGGTATGGTTTGGTTGAAATTGATGTCGTAGGTGCAGCCGCTGAGTACGTAGGCCGTCATGGCCGAGATTATGCAGCCTATGAATTGGGCCAGAACTGTTGTTGTGGTAAGCTCAAGCCCCAGCACCTCAAGGGTGAAAAGCACGCCGCCGACAGGCGATTTGAATATTCCGGCAATGCCGGCGCCCGCGCCGCAGCCTATCAGCACACGGACGGTCTGAGGGCTCAAGCCGAGTCGTCGGGCAAATCCGCCTCCGATGGCTCCTCCTACTGTCGCTATCGGGCCTTCCGACCCGGCCGACCCGCCGAAGCCGAGTGTGAGAGTGCTTGCTATCAGCGGGGAATAGATGTATTTACTTCCGAGGTTATATTTCTTTTCTTTGAGTCCGGCTTCTATTCGCTCTACTCCATGCTCTATATTGCGCCGGATCACATAGCGCTGGAAGAGACCCGTCAATACTATGCCGGCCAAGGGATAGAGGAGTAAGACGTAGTTGAAGTGTGAGCCCGAAAGGTGGCCGGTCATAAAGTCGGTGGTACACCCTATCATAGCCTTTAGCAACCATGCGCAGAATCCGCAGGCAAGCCCTATGATTACAGACACTGCAAGTACAAACGCATTGCTGCCGCGGTGACTTTCAAACCACTGCCGCAAAGTCGTCTTTTGTCCTGAAGTATCCACCTGATTTGATTTTGAGTTATGAGAATGGGAAAAAACAATGAGTTATATTATCCGAGCCTTATAGCCATTGTCTGTCAGGAATTTGAGGACATCCTTGCGGCGGTCGCCCTGAATGAGAATCTCGCCTCCGCGGGCCGAGCCACCTGTGCCGAGGCGTTGCTTCAGAGCCGACGCAAGGTCGGATATAGCGTCATCGTCGATTGTGAATCCGCTAATTATGGTCGCGGTCTTGCCTGCGCGGCCTTTGCGCTCCAATATAATGTCGAGACGCGAACATTCTTTTACCTCCGGGGCTTCGATGATTTCCTCGGTTGTCTCTTCTTCTGCGTAGGCCGGCATATTTGCCATAAGGGCGCCAAGCTTGCTGCGCCAGTCGTCGTTTGCCATCAGTAAAGCAGTGAGTCGGGTTCTTCAATAATGCTGTCACCTTCTACCCGTGCGTTCGACAAGGCGTTGACTATCGCCATGCGCGCACGGTCGTCTACCGGCACATTGTGCAGGTAGATACTCGTCGAATCGCTGTCAAGGCCGTAGGCGGCCACAAGAGCCCGGGTTGCCATTGCCGTATTGCCTTGCTCATCGTTTGACTTCTCGCCAAGGCGTATGAAGAGCAGCGACAGACGGCACAGCTCCGATACATTGAGCTTGCCGAATGTCGTGCCGAGCATTATGCTGTCGGCGATGTTCTGTGCTTTCGAATAACGCCCTTCGCTATAGGCGGTCTCGGCTATTTCCAAGGGCTCCTGTTGCTGCCCGGCATGTCGTGCACATGCCGGAAGCACAAGGAGAACGAGTATTACAAGGTATAGCGCTGTTTTCATATCATTCTTCAGGAGAGGGCGGTGTGGCGGGGCTTGCCGTCGGCTCGGTGATTTCCTCTTTCAATGTCTGGTGTGAGGCATTCTGCCAGTCAGCTTCGCCGGGGGCATCTGAATTGGCTTCGTCGATTTGATACTGCTGTTCTACATTATCGCCGTTCACACTGTCTACATGCGTGTTGTTGTCGAACCAACCGATATAGCATAATGTCGCTACAGCTATCGTAGCTACGATAAGGCCGATTACAATCCAGACCCACAGGCCCGATGATTTCTTTTCTTGATTCTGTGCCATTGTGATGCGTTTTAATATTTCTATTTAAGTTTCGCAAGCGAAACTTGGTTATTTTGAGTTTAATAGGTTAAGGAGTTTATGTAAAGTTAAACTGCCAAAACTTGATAAACTGCGCCGTAAGCGCTTTTGAACCTCAAGTTTTGCAACTTGCAAAACTTGAATATTTATATTAAAACGCCCGGGCCTTACATATTGTTTACCTTTTCTACAAAGTCATACATCTGCAGGGCAGCGGTTGCTGCTTCCGAGCCTTTGTTGCCGAGTTTGCCGCCGGCACGGTCGAGAGCGTCCTGCTCTTGGTCTACTGTCAGTACTCCGAAGATGATAGGTATATCGCACTCGCTGTTTAGATAAGCGTTGCCTTGGGTCACACTCTGGCATACATAGTCGAAGTGAGGTGTGCCGCCTTTTATCACACATCCGAGGATGACGATGGCATTGTAATTGCCGGTGTCTACAAGTTTGGCGGCTGCAAATGTGAGTTCTACAGCGCCGGGCACTTCAAAAACGTCGATCATATCGTCGTCAATTCCGGCGGCGCGCAGTGTCTCTTGAGCGCCGGCGAGAAGGGCTTCGGTGATATGGCTGTTCCAAAGGGTACGTACTATGCCCACGCGCATGTCGCGCTCGGCGGGCAGTGCCGTGATAGGTGCTTTGTCAGGTGTTGACATATTGGTATTTTTTTTGAATCTGTTTAGGTTATGATATTCTCTGCCAGTCTTGCGAGAGGTCTTTGGCGGCGTCGTTGGCGCTCAGGGCCGCCGCGCTCAGAAGTGCCTGGCGCAATTCCTCGTCGGGCGAGTCGAAGCTTGCCGGTTTAAGTTCACGCCGGGCTATGGCACCTGCTATGCCTGCCACGGCTCCGGCGTTCCAAAGCAATGTACTGCTTGTGCTCGCGCTTATGCCAACTGTTGTCATCTCCTTGCCGCTGTAGTAAGTGATAGAGTCACACTCGTTGTCGATATTGATCAGCGAACGGCAATAGAAATCGATGTGGTCGTGGTAGCATGTCTGCGGATGTTTGACGCCGAAAATCAACTCAAGGTCTTTGTTGCGCGTCACAACCACATGTGCCATTTCAAGATTTTCAAGAATCTGCGGCATTACACGTGTGATACGCGGCTCCTGCTGAGGCAGGAAGCCGGGCAGATATACCATTACCGCTCCGCGCTCGGAGGCATGCTCGAGCAGTTTTGTCATGCGCTGGCGCATACGCCTGTCAAGAGCATAGAAACCGCCGTAAATAATCACATCACCCGATTCTATGCGTGGCCAGATGATATCGAACGCCTCTTCAGGATATGACTCATAGCGTGTGAGCGTGGGCATGGCGTCGGCTTTGTCGGCCGCTTGCGACACAAAAACATTAAGAGCCGTGCGACCCTCGGTAAAACGGTCGATTGATTTGACGTCGACTCCGGCTTGCGACAGGAAAGTGACTACGATATCGCCTATCGGATCGGCCGAGGCTTCCGAGGCCATCAAAACCTCGAATTTATTTCGCCCCAAAATGGCGGCGGCATTGGCGATTCTACCGCCGGGCATTGTTCCAAGGGGCTTGCCCTCGTGGTCGAGCACAACATTGAGCGAGCACTCGCCGATACATATTATTTTTTTCATATACTTTTTGCTCTTGCCGCCGCTCCCAGATATCCTCCGTGATGGCGCTTGGCATAGTCTTTCACTGTGAAGCCTATGCTCTTCATGGTATTTACTACAAGCACGTCGCCGATCACCGTCATTACCGTCGTGGATGTTGTCGGTGTGAGGCCAAGCGGACATACTTCCGGGGCATTTCCGGTAAACAATGCAATATCGGCAGCTTTGGCAAGGGGGCTGTCGGGCGCTCCCGTGATCACTATCAGCGGAATATCATCATAGAGCCCACGCAAAAGGTCGATCAGTTCAATGATCTCACGCGTTTTGCCGCTGTTAGATATCAGAAGCACGATATCGTTGGGCTGCAGCACACCGAGGTCGCCGTGCTGCGCTTCCGACGGATGAAGATTGACGGCCGGAGTGCCGGTCGACGAAAAAGTGGTGGCAATGTTCATCGCTATCTGACCCGCTTTGCCCATGCCGGCGGTAACCAGCTTGCCTCCTCGGCGGTGGACACGATCTACGATAGCTGCTACAGCAGCCTCGTAAGCATCTGTTATGGGGATGTTTAGGATGGCCTTGCTTTCGGCTTCAAGTATTTCTCGCATTGACTCTGATACGTCCATCTATGCTTGTTCGTTTGTTTCAGTCGACAAAATTAATCAAACAATCTTAAATAGACAACTCATTTTTCCCGCTTTTTTAATTTCTTACATTGCCGACGCATTTTTTTGAGGTTTATAAATCTGTATAAATTTGTATAATGCCGGATTTTTTGTAATTTTGCATTCACCAATCGCAAGATTTGTAAAAGACATAGAGCTTCAGTGGAGGCTCACATTTAGAATATAGCGTTTGCTATTTGTTCCATCCCCCTGAAATCGCCAAATTTTTACGGAATGAGACGAACAAGTTGCAGATGTTCGCATAAGCGAGCATTTGACCTTGCTTCATTCCAGGCTTTGGCGAGCCGCAGGGGAGCACATACCATTTTTAGGTAGGTCTGTGCTCGTTTTTTTGTGGCTCGACATTGTCTGGGAAGTGGCATTCGCAAGTTGTGTAACTAATCGAATGTCATTCAGCAATGGATTTAAATCGTCATACCCATACTGTTTCGGTATTCCTGATTCTTAGTCATTTATATGTCTGAGAATATTGATGTGCCAACCCTTGGTGTCCTCAAGTCCAACCAGCTTGGGGAAGCTTGCTTTGCGCCTGTAGATATACAGGAGAATGATATGGGGGAATTACTGTCAACTTTGCTCAGAGATCATACTACGCAGAGCAACATCTTTTGGGCAACAAATGATTATGCTGACCATGGAGACGGGTATCAATTTTTCGACCGTATTACTGTAGAAGCTATTACTGGCAAAAAAGGTAATATTATTGTTCCGCGCTCATTGAAATCGCGCCATCAGCAACACCAGCGTAGCCGCGAGATGGCAGAGGTGTTCACTCCTTCGTGGATTTGCAACAAACAGAATAATCTAATCGATAATGCTTGGTTTGGTCGTGAGAATGTTTTTAACGCCGAAATAGACAATCCAGACGGCTCGCATACATGGTTGCCATCAGAAGAAAAAATTGAATTCCCCGACGGCAAAACTTGGCGAGACTATGTCACCGAGAACCGCCTTGAAATCACTTGTGGGGAAGCTCCATATCTCGTAAGTCGATATGACTCTGTAACCGGGATTCCTATTTCGGTTGAAATGCGAATCGGTCTACTCGACCGCAAGCTGCGCATTGTTGGTGAAAACACCGAAACTTCAGGGGAATGGCTTGCTGCCGCAAAAGCCGCACTACGCTCCATTTACGGATATGAGTGGCAGGGCGACAATCTCATTATTGCACGTGAAAATTTGCTTTACTCTGTCTGCGACTTTTACAAAGCGAAATTCGGCCGTAAAATTCCAAGGCAATCTTTGCATGGTATCGCCTATATAATTTCTTGGAATATATGGCAGATGGATGGACTTAAGGGCGTGCTGCCTAATTCTTGTGGAGAGCGACGCATAGTATCGCAAGACCTTTTTGGCGAATGTGTCAATATAAGCCAATGCCAAGGCTGCAAAGACTGCGACATAAATAAACACAACGGTATTTACGCTTTGATTGTTGATTGGCCTTGCGATGTCGCTTCTTCGCAAGTCAGGCATAAAGATCCCATTCGTTTTATCGACCTTATAAAATAAACGGCCATGGAATATTTCTCATCATTAAAGCCCAAGCTGATTTATGTGTTCCGCATACCTGATACGGCTCACAATGACTGTCTAAAAATAGGCGAGGCCACTTTTGAGGACGGCAACATCACGCTACCGCCCGGCAGCTCTGCTCTTAACAAAGCGGCTAAAGCCCGCATTGACCAATATACCAAGACTGCCGGAATAGCCTACGAACTTCTGCACACCGAAATAGCGATAACTATCCGTGGAGGTGCTGTTCTCGGATTCAATGACAAAGAGGTGCATGATGTGTTGCTTCGCAGCGGTATCAAACGCAAAGTATTCGCCAATGTTAATGGGGCTAACGAGTGGTTCTGTTGCGATTTGACAACCGCCAAACTTGCTATAGCCGCTGTTAAAGAGGGACGAAAATCTCTCCATGCATCTGAGATAACCGACGATTATTCGCCTATAATTTTCCGGCCTGAACAACGCGAAGCTATCGACAAAACCCTCAAGCAGTTCAAGAAAGGAAATCAGATGCTCTGGAACGCCAAGATGCGTTTTGGCAAAACACTCTCTGCTCTTGAAGTGGTCAAAGAACGTGGCGACTTCTGCCGCGTTCTTATCCTCACTCATCGACCTGTTGTCGATGCCGGTTGGTATGAGGACTTTCAAAAGATATTCTACGATACACCAGACTTCCTCTATGGCTCAAAAACAAACGGCGAGACTTTTCTCGCGCTTGAAACTCGTGCGAGAGCCAAGAAAAACCGCTATGTTTATTTCGCTTCAATGCAAGACTTGCGCGGTTCAGAACTTGTAGGTGGTAACTTCGATAAAAACAACGATGTATTCTCAACCTCCTGGGATCTCATCATTGTTGATGAAGCCCACGAGGGTACACAGACTAATCTCGGCAAAGCAGTTATGGCTGAATTGACCAAGAAAGATACAAAGGTTTTGAATCTTTCAGGCACTCCGTTCAATTTGCTTGACAACTATGATGAGAACGAAATCTACACGTGGGATTATGTGATGGAGCAGCGCGCCAAAGCCCAATGGGATATTGACCACCCCGGCGACCATAATCCATACGCAAGTCTGCCTCGTCTGAATATCTACACCTACGACCTCGGCAGACTTATGAGTGACTATGCCGATGAGGATATAGCTTTTAACTTCCGAGAGTTTTTCCGCACAAAAGAAGATGGCTCTTTCGTGCATCATTCCCACGTTGAGAATTTCCTTAATCTCCTCACCAAAACAGATGAGGAAAGTATGTATCCCTTTGCCAACAAGCGCTATCGCGACATCTTCCGTCACACTCTTTGGATGGTTCCGGGTGTCAAATCTGCAAAGGCTCTTTCGGCTATGCTCCGAAATCACCCGGTTTTTGGCATGTTTGAAATTGTCAATGTGGCTGGCGACGGCGACGAGGAAGAAGCCACTGAAGAATCTCTCCGCAAGGTAGAGAAAGCCATTGGCAAGAACCCCGACGAAACGCGTACTATTACACTCTCTTGTGGCCGTCTGACCACAGGAGTAAGCGTTAAACCGTGGACGGGCGTATTCATGCTCTCCGGCAGTTTCAACACTGCCGCCTCGGCTTATATGCAGACTATTTTCCGAGTGCAGACACCGGCTACAATCAATGGGCGAGTCAAAGAGGATTGCTATGTCTTCGATTTCGCACCTGACCGCACCCTCAAAGTGCTTGCCGAAACTGCTAAAATCTCCACTAAGGCCGGCAAGCAGGGAGAGTCGGAACGTCGCCTACTTGGAGAGTTCCTTAATTTCTGCCCGATAATCTCCATGGATGGTAGTCAGATGAATCAGCTCGACACCGAGCACATGCTTCAGCAGCTCAAGCGTGTTTACGTTGAACGCGTCGTTCAAAACGGTTTTGAAGACGGTTTCCTCTACAATGATGAACTTACAAAGCTCAATGATATTGATATCTCCAAGTTTGATAAGCTTAGCAAAATCATTGGGCAGACTAAGGCGATGGGCAAACGAAACGATATTACCATCAACGACCAAGGTCTAACCAATGAGGAATATGCCGAAAAAGAAAGGCTTGAAAAGAAAAAGAAGCGAGAGCTTACTGAGGATGAGAAAGCTCGTCTTGCTGAATTGAAAGCGAAAAAAGAAGGCAGAGACAAGGCTGTGTCGATTCTGCGCGGCATTTCAATCCGTATGCCCTTGTTGATATATGGTGCAAATATTACGGATGAGGACAATGAGTTGACAATAGAAAACTTCACCGAGCTCGTCGATGATTTGTCGTGGGAGGAATTTATGCCACCAAAAGTCACTAAAGAGTTATTCAAAGAGTTCGTGCAATATTATGACCCCGACATCTTCACCGCCGCCGCAAAGCGAATACGTGCAATGGCACGTGCTGCCGACCGTCTTTCTATCGAGGAGCGCATAGAGCGCATAACAGCCATTTTCTCCACATTCCGAAATCCCGATAAAGAAACGGTGCTTACGCCGTGGCGAGTGGTGAATATGCACCTCAGTGACACTCTCGGTGGCTACACATTTTATAATGAGGATTTTACTGAACCTATCAGCGAACCGAGATTCGTTGATCGTTGCACTGTCACGACAGAGGTTTTTACTCCCGATAGCCGGTTGCTCGAAATCAATTCCAAGTCGGGTCTATATCCTCTCTATCTCGCCTACAATGTCTATCGTTCTCGGCTGCGTAATGCCATGTTCTCGCCTGAGACACTTGAAGAACATCAGGTTATATGGGACGCAGCTGTTGCAGAAAACATATTTGTTATCTGCAAGACGCCGATGTCCAAAGCAATCACCCGACGAACCCTACTCGGATTCCGCAATGGACGTACCAATATGTGGGCGCCCAATGACCTTATCAACAAAATCAAAAACCAACCCGAACTTTTTATCAAAAAAGTCGGCGACTTAGTAGGAAAGAACGTGAAAATAAACGCAATAGTCGGTAATCCACCGTATCAAGAGGAAGGAGAGAGCACCCGAAAGGCTCCGATATACCATCTATTCTATGACATGGCCTATAAACTTTCAGATAAAGTTTCGCTTATTACCCCGGGGCGCTTCTTATTTAAGGCCGGTCAAACGCCAATTGAGTGGATGGAACGTATGCTTTCAGACCCACATGTTAAAGTCGTAGATTATTTTCAAAAATCTAATGAAGTTTTTCCGACTGTTGATATCAAAGGTGGCGTTGCTATTACATATCGCAATATCAAAGAAACCCTTGGCCCAATTGGATTCTTCTCTGAATATCCTGAATTAATAAGCATTACAGAGAAAATTTACGCGCACTCCACTTTCAAAAAGGGAGAGTTTTCCGAAACAGTATCCTCTCAGGGTATTTATAGATTCTCTGAATATGCCCTTGACGCTTTGCCACACATTCTAAATGTCCAAGGGAAAGGAACAGCTTCGAAAATCACATCTAATGCTTTTGAAAATTTGCCTGATGTGTTTTTAGAATCTGTACCTCGCGATAACTCCGAATATGTAAAAATAATGGGTAGAGAAAAATCAATTAGAACATATAAATGGATAAAATCAGACTACCTACAACCTTGTGAGTATCTTGACTATTTTAATGTATTTGTCCCCGAAGCCAATGGCACGGGTGCCATTGGTGAGGTACTGAGTACGCCAGTAATCGGCACGCCAGTAATCGGACACACTGATACTTTCCTAAGCATTGGTAAATTTACATGTGCAGAGGAAGCTGGTGCTTGTCTTAAATATGTTCGGTCAAAATTTGCTCGATGTCTATTAGGTACACTCAAGGCTACCCAACACAATCCAAAGAATACTTGGGCAAATGTCCCGCTCCAAGACTTCACTTCGGAAAGTGACATTGATTGGAATAAGTCGGTGGAGGATATTGACGCACAACTCTATGCCAAGTATGGGCTAACGGATGAGGAAATTGCCTTCATCGAATCAATGATTAAGCCGATGTAGTCGGAAGAGTCGAGTGGACGGGGAGTGTAAAGAACATATTGAGAGATAAATTTCCGATTTTTGGCAAATACGTGCTCTCTATACGGCAAAAAAACGCTACCTTTGCACTTCGAAGAATTTTACTTTTTACTTCTATGGCACAGAAACCTTCTACCCCTAAGGGTACCCGCGACTTTTCGCCAGTCGAAATGTCAAGGCGCAATTATATTTTCGATACTATCCGTCAGGTTTTCGCTCTGTTCGGCTACCGGCAGATTGAGACCCCGGCGATGGAAAACCTTTCTACGCTTATGGGTAAATATGGCGAGGAAGGCGATAAACTCCTCTTCAAGATTCTTAACTCAGGTGATTTCATGCGCGGCGTCACACCCGAGGCCCTCGCCGGCGACCCTGCCAAGCTTGCCGCCAAATTGTGCGACCGCGGCCTGCGCTATGACCTCACCGTGCCCTTCGCCCGCTTTGTTGTGCAGCACCGCGAAGAGCTCCAAATGCCTTTCAAGCGTTTCCAGATTCAGCCCGTATGGCGTGCCGACCGTCCGCAGAAAGGCCGCTACCGCGAGTTCTATCAGTGCGACGCCGATGTTGTGGGCTCTGATTCGCTCGTCAACGAGATTGAACTCCTCCAGATTATAGATGAAGTTTTCCGCCGTCTAATAATACGCGTGGCCATAAAGCTCAACAACCGCAAAGTTCTCGCCGGCATTGCAGAGCTTATCGGTGAGCCAGACAAATTGATTGATATCACCGTAGCCATTGATAAGATTGACAAAATCGGCCTTGAAAACGTTGAGGCAGAGCTTGCCGAGCGCGGTCTTTCTGCCGACGCCATCACCCGCCTGCGTCCGCTCCTGCAGATCGACGGCACTACCACTGAGCGCCTCGACAAACTTGCCGAGCTTCTTGCCCCGTCGGAGGTCGGTACTCTTGGTGTGGAGGAATTGAAAACTGTAGTTTCAGGCACAGAAGCCCTTGGCCTCGACGCACAGCTCGACCTTGATGTGTCGCTTGCCCGCGGTCTCAACTATTACACCGGCACCATTATCGAAGTAAAGGCTCTCGACACAGAGATGGGAAGTATCTCGGGTGGCGGACGCTACGACAACCTCACAGGTGTATTCGGCATGCCCGGCCTTTCGGGTGTCGGTATTTCTTTCGGCGCCGACCGTATCTACGATGTCCTCAACGCCCTCAACCTCTATCCCGAAGAGACAGGCCGCTCTACCCGTGTGCTTTTCGCCAACTTCGGCAAAGACGAGGCCATGGCTTCAATGCGCATTATCAAGCAGCTGCGCCAAGCCGGTATCGCTGCGGAGATATATCCCGACGCAGCCAAGATGAAGAAGCAGATAAGCTATGCCAACGCCCTCGCAGTGCCCTTCTTTGCTATGATAGGCGAGAGCGAGCTTGCCGACGGTACTGTCTCGCTGAAAAACATGACTACGGGTGAGCAGACAACAGTCGCAGCTGCCGATCTCGCCGGCGCCCTTGCCTGAATGACATAGAAAATTACAGCGGAGGTGTATCTCTTGGAGATGTGCCTCCGCTGTTTTTATAGTTGTATCAGCTCCAAGATAAATGGTGTCAACAGCGCCGTGAGCAGGCCGTTGATTGTAAGGCCTAAGGATGAGAATGCGCCGTAGCGCTCGCCGCGCTCCATAGCCGCCGATGTGCCGATGGCATGTGCCGCCGTGCCGAGTGAGAGGCCTTGTGCTATAGGGCTCTTGACGTGTGTCATCTTGATGATTCTGAAGCCTGCCATGCCGCCGAAAATGCCGGTGCATATTACAACTGCGGCAGTAAGAGCCGGAATGCCGCCCACAGCCTTTGATATTTCTATGGCTATCGGCGTGGTTACGGCTTTGGGCGCAAGCGACATGATTATCTCATGCGACGCTCCGAGCAGTTTCGCCACCAAGACTACAGATATGATACCTGCCACACAGCCGGCAACTTCCGACAGCAGGAGCGGAAGCAATTGCTTGCGTATCGACGATAATTGGCGGTAGAGCGGCAAGGCGAGAGCTACGACCGCCGGCTTCAACCACAGCTCTATATATTCACCGCCCGCTTTATAGGTTTCATAATCAATGCCTAAACTTTTCAAAAAGATGATCATTGCAATGATCGATACAAGAATCGGGTTGAGAAGTTTGATACCGGTGCGGCGCTGAAGAAGCTGTGCTCCAAGAAATGAGATGAAAGTGGCCGCTATAAGAAACAGCTTATTGCTTAGAAACTCCATAGTCTGTAGTATGTTTTTTGCCTGAAAGGCTCTTTCTTACCAAGCTGTGCGTCCAGCCTGTGACTGCTATTATCACAACTGTGCTAACAATCGAGGCTCCAATGATCGGAAGCCATTGATCCGCTATGATACCCAAACAGTTCATCAGGCCGATACCCGCCGGCACAAAGAAAAATCCGAGGTTGTGGACTAAGAAGTTGGCAAGTTTTTCCACATAGCGAGGTTTTATAATCCCCGTCTGCAATGAGAGCGTAAGCAGAATCATGCCGATTATGCTTGAAGGAACCGGCACACCGGTGAGCCATACCACAAATTCCCCGAGAGCTACAAACAGAAATAAGATACCGAATTGCAATATCATGATTAAAAAACAAAAAATGCCCCATGAATAACTCTTCGTTTTTCATGAGGCGGTGATTAGGTGCGGCAAAATTACGCATTTTTTCTGATGGTTTTCACAAAACCATCAGAAAAAATCTTGCGCTTCCTCTTACTTTATCATCACTTTTGATACTTTTCCACCCTGTCGCTTGATATAAAGGCCGGGCTGCAATTCACCGGCTTCTATCCTTATACCGTTGAGCTTGTAATATTCAACCGGAGAGTTGAAGTCGTATTCTGCTACGCTCTCAATTCCGGTGTTGTCGCTTATCCTTACTATGCAGTTTGAGGTGTGAGGTATGCCAAGGCCGTCGATTGCAGTGAATGATATTGTGGCCACTCCCGGCAGATGTGCGGTGACAACGCCGTCGTCAACCGACGCGATTTCAGAGTTTGTGCTTTCCCATGATTTCGATTCAATGCTTATATCGTCATCTTTTTCTATTTCTGCAGAGACTGTAGCCTTTTCTTCAATCTTAAGATTAAGTTCGGTCTCGCTCAATATGATGTTGACTCTTCCAAATTCTATGAAATCAGAGAAATAATTCCATCCTGTTGCTTCCGAGTAGTCATCGAGTGTCCCGGCCGGGATATAGACTTTGCTATCTTGAGGTACACCTCCAAAAGCGTTGTTGCTATATAGGATAGGCGGAGTGGTGGGCAATAGCCATAATTTTGTCAGATTCGTGCAGTTGATGAAAGCACCGACTCCAATATTTTCAACACCGCTCGGTATTATAATTGAAGTCAAAGACGTGCACATTGAAAATGCAAAATTACCTATGGCTGTTAGTGATTGCGGTAAGGCTATAGATGTCAAGGCTCCACAACGTTGGAATGAATTGTTGCCTATTGAAGTTATAGAGTTTGGTAAATCTATTGACTTTAGTGAACTGCAGTAGGCGAAGGCACATTGATTTATCATAGTCAAAGATGATGATAATGTGACCGAAACCAAGTTGGTACAATTGGAAAAGCAGTAATCACCTATAGAGATTACCGAATTTGGTAATGTAAGGCTTGTCAGTCCGGGGCAATTTCCGAATGTCCAGACTCCAATATTTTTCACACTGTTTGGTATTGTCAGGGATTTCAAGTCCTTGCAGTTTTGGAAGGCGTAGTCTGCGATTACGGTAACATTGTCAGGGATTATAAACTCACCGATAGCTTTTTTATTGGGGACTGCCAACAATGTGTTTCCGTCGGCACTGAAGAGGATACCATTGATTGATGATAATATTTTACTATCTTGATCTACTGAAATGTTTTCAAGGTTGTCACAACCGCTAAATACTCCATTTCCAAATGACGATATTGAAGCCGGCAAATTAACTGTTGTAAAGCCACAACCGGCGAAGGCGCCGCTCTCAATTGTTGTCACTGAATTAGGAATACTGATTGATGTAAGAGAGTTGCAACCATAGAAGGCATTTTCCCCGATTGTTGTCACTGAAATTGGTATGTCGAAAGATGTAAGTACGCTGCAACGAGAGAACGCAGATTCTTCGATTGTCGTAACTGAATTCGGGATGTCGACAGATGTAAGTGCACTGCAATCAGAAAATGCGGATTTTCCGATTGTTGTCACGGATTGCGGTATGTTGATTGATGACAATGAATTACATGAATAAAAAGTCCTTTCTTTGATTGTGCTCAAGGAGTTGGGCAAAGTAACGGTTCTAAGCTGATAGCAACTGTTGAAAGCATTTTTGCCTATTGTGGTTACAGTATTGGGTATATCGATAGCTGTAAGCGTTTCACAATTGGCAAAAGAATAATTACCTATGGTTGCCAAAGAGTTGGATAATATTATTGCTGTAAGTTTGCTGCAATCAAAGAATGTGGAGTCTCCAATGGCTGTTACGGAGTTGGGAAGACTGAGGGATTCTATAATGCTTTTTTTGAATGATTGTTTTGCAAGAGTCGTTAGAGTTGCAGGAAAATCATTGGCTTCTTTTTTCTTCCATGGGAATAGTACGAGTGTATCTTGATTGCAATTGTAGAGTGCGCCGTCGTATGACGAAAACGTCTTATTGCCCTCTTCAACATAAATAGCATCAAGGTTTGCCATCCCAAATCCGTCTTCGGCAATTTTGGAGATTGTTGCTGCGATTGTCACAGATTTTACAGCAGAAGCCGTAATGCTGATTGTTCCAATACTTGTCACTGTATATTCTACCGAGCCGTTTGAGACGGTGGATGGAATCACCAACGAAGCATTGGTTGCTGTACTTTTGGTGAATTCAACCGTGTGCTCGGTTTCTGAGGTGACTGTGAAGGTCATTTTGTCGACCTTGAAAGTGTCGCCAATAGCCGCGGAAGCCCCGAAATAGATAAGGAGGCTCGCCGCCGCAAGGAGTAAAGATTTTTTCATGGGTTGATTGGATTTGCTGCAACGGCTCTCTGTATCAGCTGATTTGTTATAATGTTGATAAACGAAAACGTGAGAGCCAATACTCATTGCCCGTTCCTACTATCTGAGGCCTTCGCATTGCCCATCTCGGTTGGAACGGGCAACGGATGCAGAGGCCTCACGTAAATACGTATATAAGTTCCGGAACGGTGCTCGCGCACCGCTTTCACGGAGAAAAGTCTATACATATCCACATAAGCCGCTTACCGTTGCCTCATCCTTGACCGAGATTGAAAGTTGCGAAGTTTCAGATAGTCAAGAAAAAAGCTGTTAAGTAAACGCTTTTCGTATGTCGTAAGCCAAGGCTCATCACCTCGGCGATATTAATTGCACCCGCCCCCTGAACCCACATCGGGCCTCTGCGGGCGATTTGCACTGCAAAAGTAATTAAACTTTTTTATTATTACAAATTTACATGAATGTTAACTCTAAAAAATCTGATAATAGAGTTTAATTTGTTCCTATAGTGCTTGATTCTCAGTCATTTAATGTTTTGTGTATAATATACCAATTATTGTCTACATATTTCAATCTACCCGGACCTTTTTTCGGTTGATGATATATAATCCTTTGTTGAGCGAGCTGATGGCTTGTAATTCACTTTCGTAGACTCCTATTGTATTATGAAGAAGCGGGCCATGCTCTCAACGTCAAGATATTTTTCCCACTCGGTAGATGACTTGTCTGATGAGTATATGGCATTGTTTATCGATTTGAATTCGGTTGTAAGCCATTGCTGTTGGGCAGTTGATAAATCCTCGGGTGAATGATATCGGAGTCTGAGATTCCATTGGCTACATTCAGGAATAGTAATCTGACAATCGTCAATATAATTGTCAACCTCTACAAGCCAGCCATGGGGTATTATAGCCGGGTCTGTTTCTTGGTCTTTCTGCTCGTAGATATTTACACGGTTTTTATCAATGCGGATAGTTTCGGTCAAGAAGTATAATCCGATATAATCACCGTTGAGCACTACCTCGACAGGGCGGAAGCCGGGAGTCCATGCCATGTGCATGAGCTTGCCTAATTGTAGACCTGCAACAGTGTTTTCTGATGGTTTCAATAGTGCAAAGTGCTTGTTCTCAGGCATACCTGACACCGATGTATTCTTGGCAAACTTTATTTTGTAAGGCTTCTTATCGCTTTTCCATGAAGAATGTCCTCGCCCACGTATTTGCAAGGGGAGTGGTTCTGCTTCCGACCCGAGGGCTTCGTATTCAGTGCGCTCCAAAGGGTCAAGCCAATATTTCCCGTCGAGATACACTGTCTTTGATGTTATGGGCGTGCGGTTATCAGTCTCAATATACATCACCGGCAGTGTGCCTGATATGGTTGGGATGTTGACTGTAATTGTTCACCGCCATAAACTACATCGGCAAACGATACAGAGAACAATAATGTTGTTATTATTTTCAATATATTCATATTACCCGGTAGACTTGCGTTTATGCACATCTTCGTTGTAAAGTTCGGGAAATCTTGCAACATAATCAAAGATTCGCAGTAAAATCAGCATAATAAAAAAGCGACATCGCCGTGGGGTAATGTCGCTTTCTTCGAAAGAATGGTAAGCTATTTTTGTTTTTTCATGTAGTCAAACCATTGTTTGGAAGTCTTGAAGCCGTCTTTCTCGCGGTCGCCGCAGGCTATCACGCGGTATCTGATCTCGCCGTTGGCGTCGGGCTTGACAAATACCAGATAGTTGAGATCGTCTTCTTTGACTTTAACAAGGTTTGCGGGGTCTACAACAATGCCGAGACCTACGGTCTCAACCAACTCGGGATGGCCTTTGTCGGGCACATTGCGACCCCAAGAGGCACCTACACCATTGGGCTGGATGAAGCCCTCGTTGTCGCTCTCGAGTTTCTGTATACCGGTGCAGAATACGTCGCCGGGCTGATTGCCTTCGAGCTTGACAGTGACAAAGAGATCGCGGCTGTCGGGGGCTACGCTGTAGCGCTGGGTCATCTGTATCGGATGGCCGTTGTAGAGCCAGTCTTTGTCAACCACTTCTATAGTGTGGTCATCGACAACTGTCTGGGTGCGCGCAGCCACGGTATCGATCGTGACGGGAGCTCCGTTCTGATAGCCGCGGAATGAGCCGGCGGCAATAGATTTGCCGGCCCAAAGCACATCGCAACCATAGCCTTGCTCCATCTGCTCGGGTGTGGTATAGAAACCGGTCACGTCGAGCTCGAGCTGCGGTTTGGCTTTTACATACAGGTCGAGGCTCTGGCGGTGGTCCATATACACACGATAAGCTACCCACGGGTTCTCTATCACCGCGCCGTGGCCATAGATGGCGTCGTAGGCTGCGAGCCAGTCGCTGTTGCCCGGGAATGTGACAGTGGTGATTCGTGGATGGCGCTCATGGCTGTCGTGCACTTTGATATATGCATCAGTCTGAGCTGACGCACATATCAAAGTAGCACTTGTTAGAAGAGCAAATATCAATCTCATGATCAATGACGGATTTCAAGAGCCTTGCCGTTTTCATCAAGGCTGAAGAGCGGCATTGTGGCTTCGGGGTCTACCTTGTAGTAGTGAACGGCGCTGTCGTTGACGTAAGGATAGTAGGTGTTGAGAAGCTTGATCATCTCGGCGCCGGCCCATATTGCGGGGCCGTAGCCGTGAGCGGCTTTCACACTTACAGGACGGTAGGCATAGTAAGCGGGTTCGAAGCCCATGCCGGTTCCTACGCATACATCCTCAACCTCGCCCTTGGCATTGATTTTCGATGATACTGCTTCCCATGCGAGCTGAGCCACGGGGCCGTAGGTGGTGGCGTCGAGCCAACCCTCGTTGATACCGTGGGCAAGAGCGTATGCGAAGATAGCGGTAGCCGAAGTCTCATTGTATGTCTCGGGACGGTCAAGCAGCTGGTGCCAGAAACCGTCGATACCCTGCAGCTCGGCGAGGCCGGCGGCATGTTTGCGGTAGATATCAAGGATTTCTGCACGCTTGGGATGATTTTCGGGCAGGAAGTCGAGCAACTGGCACATGGTAAGGATAGCCCAGCCGTTGGCACGGCCCCAAGCCATTGAAGGCTGAGAACCGGCGCCCTCTACATAGCCGTGGCGGAAGATATTCTTCTCGGGCATCCACATGCGCTTGAAGAAGCCGGTGGCTATGTTGGCAGCCTCGTCGATCTGTTTGGGGTCGTTGGCATATTGGCTGCGGACTGCCATCGACGGAAGAGCCATAAACATATCGTCGAGCCATACTGCATTGTAGTGCGGACGGTTACGGGCGATAGTGCCGTCGGGGAGGTGTACGGGTGTCTCTTCAACGATTTTCCAATACTGCTCGATATAGGGAGCGATATTGAGAGTGCTGTCGGCCATTGCGGCGCGCATCCATGCGCCTGCCATAGCGCCGGCGTCGTCAAGGGTGAGAGGGTTCTTCACCTGACGCAATTGGCCGTCTTCGTTGATGTCGCCCTGAAAGTTGTCGGCCTCACGGGCAAGGAAGCCTATGCGGTCGCTCACATAGTCGGAGTAGCGCTTGTCGCCGGTGATGGCTGCGGCGTCGAGAAGTGCGTCGTACATCACGCCCCATTCATAGCTGGTGAGGCGATAGGTGCCTTGATTCACTTTGCCGTCGGTCATCTTGGCCGGGGTAACGGCGTCGATGTAGGCAAATACGCGGTCGATATCGGCCTTTACCGTATCTGCCGACAGTTTGCCGTAGGGTGTCTTGTAGTCAGGCTGCAGAAGGTGGAGCGGGGTAGTGGAGTCGTTGATCTCGACTTCCTCTGCCGCGTCCTGCTTCTGCGCGCATGAGGCAAGAGCCAGCGCTGCAAGGCCTATAAGATAATACTTGCTCATCGTAAGTAATTATTTGGGCAGGTGGAAAACTGTGGATATTTCGGTCATCTGCTCGTCGGACATGCCGTCGGGTACGAAGCCCATCGAGCGGGCGCACATGTAGATGTTGG
>CAJTWH010000030.1 GCA_910579995.1 uncultured Muribaculaceae bacterium
CGGCATAGCGGTCACGGGCAATCTCGTATGCCTGTTTGATCTGTTCTTCTTTCATGTTTTAGAGTTATTTAGGTAGATAAGTTTTTGTTTCAGTTGAGTTGATGGCCACACGGCGCATGTCGGCGAGGTCGCTGACGCTGCCGCAGGCACGGAGCTGCACGAGCACATTGCCGAGAGCGGTACATTCCGTCGGGCCGGCGATTACCGGTATGCCGAGCTCGTTGGCTGTGTCTTGCATGAGGTATTGGTTGAGTGAGCCGCCGCCAATCACGTGCAGACGCTTGATTTCTACGGGCGAGAGCTCTTTGAGCCAGCCGAGGATCTCTTTGTAGCGTTTTGCCAGAGAGCAATATACCACATGGATGTAGTCTGCCGGCTTTTGGGGTACGGGCTGATTTGTGCGCTTGCAGTATTCGTCGACAGCCTTGGTCATGCTTGCCGGATGGGCAAACGACGGGTCGTCGGGGTTGATAATGCTCGGGCAGTCAGACTGAAGACACATTGCTGCGAGCTCACCAACATTCTGAGGAACGTCTTTGAATTCCTCGCGGCAACGCTCGAATATCCACATGCCGCAGATATTCTTGAGGAAGCGTGTAGTACCGTCGATACCGCCTTCGTTGGTGAAGTTGTATTCGCGGCTCTTGTCGGTGATGATGGCTTCCGGCGATTCTATACCGAGGAGCGACCATGTGCCGCAGCTGAGATATGCGTAGTCTTTGTCGGGTGTCGGCACGGCGATAACGGCCGAAGCTGTGTCGTGGCCCGCAACGGCATAGACGGGAACCGCTCCTATGCCGGTAGCTTCCTGTACCTGAGCTGTGAGGGTGCCGATGAGTGCACCGGGCTGTACCATGGGGCCGAATTTGCTGCGGGAGATACCGAGTTTTTCAAGAATCTCGCTGTCGAGGTCACCTGTCTTGGGGTTGAGCATTTGCGATGTCGAGGCAACGGTATATTCGGTCACTGCATTACCGGTGAGCATGTAGGCAAGCGCGTCGGGAATGAAGAGAATCTTGTCGGCAGCTTCGATAAGCTCGGGTGAGTGAGCTTTGATGGTGTCGAGCTGGAAGACGGTATTGAAATCCATGAACTGGATACCGGTCTTCTCATAAACTTTCTCGCGGGGCATTTTCTCGCAGAAACGCTCAACTGCACCTTCAGTGTGGCTGTCGCGGTAGCAGTAGGGCAGACCGGCAAGAGAGCCGTCGGCGTAGAAATAGGCTACGTCGCAGCCCCATGTGTCGATACCGATAGAGGCAAGGGTAAGGCCTTCGCCTTTTCCGGCAAGCACTTCTGTGCTCTTTTTGATACCGTTGAGAATCTCCTGATAGAGCAGGGGGAGATTCCAGAAAAGGTGGCCGTTGAAGGGCAGCATGGGATATTTGAAGCGTGTGAGCTCTTCCATCTCCACCTTGCTGCCGTCGTAGGTTGCGAGAATGGTGCGGCCTGAGGTCGCACCAAGATCAACTGCTAAATGATATGATTTAGACATGGCGGCTTATCAGTCGAGGTGGAAAACTTCTTTGATAGGCACGGTGACGGGAGAGTTGTCGGGATTGACTTCCATGATGTCGGCCATGTAATCCCACCATTTGCGTGTGGTTTCGTCGGCTGCTTCAGCGTCCTGCGAGTTGGCGTCGCCTTCCACTTCCTGATAGCCGAAGAGGATGTTGGTATCTTTGTCCCAGTAGATAGAGTAGTTGCGTACGCCGCTCTCGGTGATCTGGCGTTTGAGTTCGGGCCAGAGAGCTGCGTGACGTTTTTCGTATTCCTCCTCAAAACCGGGTTTGAGGTACATTTTAAAAGCAAATCTTTTCATGTGTATTGTATTTTAGGGTTAATTTCCGTAGGGTTTCTCGCTGTCGTAGAAAGGAGCTGCAGGCCAGACGAATGTCTCGGGGTCGTCGGGTTGTGCAGGATTGAAAGTCTCGGTCTCGATGAGGAGTCCTGAGAGTTCGGGCACTTGAGCCTTGATACCTTCAATCACGCATTTTGCCACTTCGGTAGCGCCGAAGGGGTTGAAATGAGTGTTGTCGGCAAGTGCTTTCTCCTGAGCGGGGAATGTATTGGCAGGGTAGTGCACGAGTGCTTTCTTAGAGCCTTCTACGCCGAGGCTTTCGAAAAGCCGGGTGGTGAGTGCGGTGAGGTCAATCACGGGCACACCTTCACGCTTGGCAACTTCTTTCATTGCTGCGGGATAGTCGCCGTGGGTGTTGTTGAGTTTACCGTTTTTGTCGAAATGACGGCGGGCTGTAGGGGTGAGGAGCACAGGTTTGAGGCCTGCTGCGCGTGCACGGTCGATAAAGGTCTTGAGGTTGTGCGAGAAGTTGTAGTATGCACCGCTGCCGGGCGCCTTGTCTTTCTCGTCGTTGTGTCCGAATTCGATGAGGATCCAGTCGCCGGGTTTTGCCATCGAAAGCACTTTCTCAAGGCGTTTGGTAGCCATGAATGATGTTGTGCGTTCGCCGCTTTCGGCATTGTTGGCCACGGCTACATTGCTCTTGAAGTAGCGGGGGATGATCTGTCCCCAGCTTGCCCAAGGCTCTTTGGTCTGGTCAACGACGGTGCTGTTGCCGCATAGGAATACGGTGGTGACATCGTCGACGGGCTCGATCTTAATGCTTGCAACAGCAGGAGCGTCGCCGGTAAACTCGAGAGTGAGTTTGTCATCCCATGTCGGAGTTCCTACCTCGCGTGGATTGATACGAACGGAATCCTTGAGATTGATACCGGGGTTGCGCTTGTTGACGATGAAAGAGTGCTCTTCGAATTTGCCTTTCTTTGTAGCGACGTTCTCAAGCATGAGACGGCGGCTTTCGGCGCGCACGGTAGTGTTGGCTGCGCGTTTTTTGTCGCCGAGTTTGAGGGTTACCTTATAGTTTCCGTCGGGCACACGCACAGAGAAGAAGAAGGGCTGTTTGCCTTTCTTGAGGTCGGGTGTGGTGTTGAAGTCGTAGCCATAGCCGTCGAATTCGTTGTAGGCGGGAACTTTAGCTGTCATATCATATTCATAGACAGCGGGTTTGAGATAATTCTTCAAGTTGCTGTCGAGGCCGCGGATACCCTCGGCAATCGATGAAGCGTTGAGACGGGCCCCGTCGATAGAAGTATGGGTGTGGTCGCCTTTGAAGTAGGGAGCGGTGTTGCCTTCGCCAAGAGCCTGCAGTTTTTTGCCTGAGATGGCATTAAGGTCGATGTAGTACGCACCTGCCTGCTCAGCAGCCTGACGAGCCCAGAGACCGAAGCTGGCGGCGTTGCTCTCGATTTTGCCGTTTGTCCACTTGTTGCGCGGAGTGTGGCTCAGAACAATTGGAATAGCTCCTTTTTCCTTGGCGTCGGTGATGAATTTGCGGATATACCAGCCGTAGGTGTAGATGACTTTGTATTTGCCGTCTTTTTCCATGAGGTATACCTTGCTTTCGGGGCCTGCGCCATGGATTTCACCACGGGCTTTGCCTGTATTGATGTCGCCGCCGTCGTTGTGGCCGAATTGCATGATTACATAGTCGCCGGGCTGGAGTGCATTGTAAACCTTATCCCAACGGCCTTCGTCGAGGAATGTGCGGGCACTGCGGCCTGCCATGGCGTGGTTTTCAACGGTCACTTTGGTGGTGTCGAACTGCTCGGCAATCACGCTGCCCCAGCCCCATTGGCTGTCGCCGTTGTCTTTGTTCTTGACGGTGCTGTCGCCGATGGTGAAAATCACGGGGCAGCCGGGTTTGCGGCTGCTGCCTGTGACGTTGTCTACCGGAGCGGGAAGCAGATAGTCTTTCAAAGCCACATCTTTGAGGGCACGGATACCTTCAACCGCTGACTCGGCATTGTTGCGGGCGCCGAACTCAGATGTGTGGATCTTATCGAGATAGAAGTGGTAATCAACCTTATAAGGGCCGAATTTCTCGAATTTCTTAGCAGTGATGTAGTTGAGGTCAACAAAAGGAATACCCTCAGCCTCAGCTACCTGCTTAGCCCAAAGACCGAAAGTCTTGTCAACGCGGACGATTTTTCCGTCCTTATCCCAAGCATTGCGGGGAGTGAGAGAGAACAGGATAGGATAAGCGCCTTTAGCCTTGACCTCGCGTACGAAGCGGCGCATGTATTCGCCGTAGGTGTATACGGTCTCTTTCTTGCCTGTCTCCTTGATAGTTACTTCAAGTGAGTCATTGCCGATACCGCGGATAGTTGCACGTGCGCGGCCGCTGTCGTAGGGGCCGTTGTCGTTGTGGCCGAGCTCGATTATCACCCAGTCGCCTTTCTTTACGCCTTCGAGGACATCGGGCCAAAGCTGGTTGTAGAATGTGCGGCTACTCATGCCGCCGAGAGCTTGGTTTTCAACGGTTATACGGTCTTGGTCGAAGTATTCGGGCATGAAGTAACCCCAGCCCCACTGGCCGTTGTTGCCGTTGCCCATTGTGCCTGTGCGCATTGTAGAGTTGCCCACGAGGAAGAGCACAGGATTGTCGCCTTTGCGGGTAGAGCCGGGCACGGGACGGGCAGTCTTGGCAATGTTGATACTGTCGGGAGTATTGTCAATCACTTTGTTGACGTCCTCCATAGGAGGTGCAACAGTGCTTTGAGCAACGGCTGAGCCAATGCTCAAAGATGCTGCAATAAAAAGTATGCTGCTGACTTTTGACTTCATAGCTTTTTATTTGATTACAGTGCCGCGGAATTTCTTACCTTTCAAGTCAGGACCGAAGTAGAATCCGGGTTCTGCGGGCTGGTTGTATCCGATATTTTGGTTTGCGATACTTGTGCGATATACGGGATCGCTCAGGAATGTGTGGAAGCGGTATTCAGTGGGTATTGTGGTGACGTAGAGACGCAGATTCTGATTGTCTTCAGTGCGGACGAGCACTTCCTCGCGCCAGTCGCCGAGAATATCGCCTTGAAGGGCCGGGTTGGCTTTTGTGCCGTTGTTCCAAGTGCAACCTTCCATCACGAGCAGGTTGTCCATCTTGCCTGTCTCCCAGTTGTATTTGCTTACCACGTTGCGGTCAAGCATTTCACGGAGCAGGTCGCCGTCCCACCATACGGCCATGTTTACAGGCACGTTGGCTGAGATTTCGTTTTTAAAGTCGCTTTTCTTGCTGATGAGGTCGCCTTTGAATGAGCGTACACCGCCGGTGTTGGGTGACCATACTTCCACGCCGGGATAGTTGGGGTCAATATCAGCAGCCATGCAGCGGCCGATGTCCTTGTCGCTCTTGAATTGGAATATGACTTCGCCGGTGCGGGCGTCGCGGAGGCTTGTACCGTCGATTTTATTCTCGTGGCAGCCCCAGACGTAGTATTTTTCGTCGTTGATATCCGAGAGAAGGTGGATAGCGTCGCCGTGGTACATACCGGTAGAGTAGAGGCCTTTACCGTCGTGGTCAACAGCCATCTGGCCATATATGATTTCGTCGCAGCCGTCGCCGTCAACGTCGACTACACGAAGGTTGTGGTTGCCTTGGCCGGCGTATGCCTCATTGCCGGGAGTGTCGGTGTCGAATACCCATTTAACTGTGAGGTCTTTACCATCCCAATCGTAAGCTGCCAGAACGCTGCGGGTGTAGTAGCCACGTGCCATAACGGCCGATGGACGTACACCGTCGAGATAAGCCACAGCGGCAAGGAAGCGGTCGGAGCGGTTTGCATATCCGTCGCCCCAAGCTTTGATATCGCCGCGTGGAGGAATATATTCTACCGTTGCCATTTCAGCACCTGTCTCGCCGTTGAAAATAGATACGTATTCAGGGCCAGAGACAATGCGTCCGTTGAGATTGCGCCAGTCTGCGCGGCGGTCGCCGAGAACTTTGCCCTGACCGTCGGTGGTGCCGTCGGCAGTCTTGCAGACGAGTTCGGCTTTGCCGTCGCCATCGAAATCGGCAACGAGGAATTGGGTATAGTGTGCTCCCGAGCGGATGTTTTCGCCAAGGTCGATACGCCATTTGAGTGTGCCGTCGAGTTCGTAGCAATCAAAGTATGTCGGGCCTGTGAAACCGTTGTGGGCGTTATCGTGTGAATTTGTCGGGTCCCATTTGAGGATAATCTCATATTCTCCATCACCGTCTACATCGCCTATCGAGGCGTCGTTGGCATTGTAGAAATACTCTTTGCCGAAGGGGTCTACGCCAAGTTCGGGGCGCTGCAGAGGTATGTTGATATAGCCGTTGGGAGCGTCGGCGGGCAGAGTGTAAGTGCCTGCGAGTTTGTCGCCTTTGAGGGCTTTGATTTCATATTTTGCCTCACCGTTGCCTGAATATGAGTCGGTGAAGAAAGTAACGTCGGTAATAGGTTTTTTGTTGATTTTCTTACCGTTGCGATATACATCGAAAGCTTGGTTCTCAGGGTCAGACTCGAGGTATCGCCAAGAAACGGCTACGGTAGAAGGATTTTCGCGGACAGCCACAACGCCACGACCGAGATTTTCGCGCTGGAGCTTCGAAAAATCGTATTTAGCCTGCGCAGCGCCTGAGAGCGTTCCGAGTGCTAAAACGGGTAATATAAGACTGATTTTTCGCATTGTGTTGATTACGAATGGTTTATTTTGTGTAGAATTTAGTTTTAGCGGTTTTCAGCTTACCGTTTTGGTCGGTGGCAGTGAATACTACCTCGCCGGGTTCGCCGGTAGAGCGCAGTATTACTGCACAGGAGCCGCCATAGAGGCTGCGGGTGTCGCCGACGGTGAGTTCGTTGCTTGTGAGGTCGCCATTGATTACACCGACGATTTCAGCCGGACCCTCAACGTTGAATTTCAGCGGCTGAGAAGCACCGTAGTCGCGGCGGTTTTTGCTGTCGAGAGCCTCGATACGGATGTGCTGCAGGTCTTGACCGTCGGCTTTCCATGCACTGTTGTCGCCTGTTGCTGTGAGTTTTACGGCATTTCCGGTAGTTTCCGAGCGATGTACGGCTACGGGTTTGCTCTCACCCTTATTGTATGCGCGGGCTTCGATGTACCCCTTGGTGTAAGGAACATCTTTCCAATATATACGGTTGTGCTCCTTGGGATTGTCAACATTGTTTGTACGGCGGCCGAGGCTCTTGCCGTTGATAAACAGCTCTACTTCATCTGCATTGGTGTAGGTGTAGAGGTTGACCTTTGAGCCTTCCTTGCGGTTCCAGTGCGATGATTGTGTTTTTGTGCCTACTTGAACGTCGTTCCAGATGGTGCTTGCCTCATCATCGATTATGGCAATGCGTACGATGGGTTCTTCGGGTTTGAAGAAGCTCTTGAGGAAGTAAGCCTGAGGCTTGGGCTCAAGTGAAATGTCAAAAACACCATTCACCCAACCTTTTGCCGGCCAGCCATTTGACTCTCCGAAGTAGTCGATCATACCCCAGTATGCCAGACCAAGAACTTTGTCGAGATCCATCTCGAACCAGTTCGGACCCATGGCAGAGGTGTTTGCCTCGCTCTGGTAGAACATCATCCAAGGGAAGCGGCGCCCGTCGCCGGGGAAGTACATGTAGCGGTAGTTGTAGGCTGCGATATCTGTCTCCATCACGAGGGGAGCAGGGAGGCTGTCGGTATGCTCATTGCGGCCGCGAGGGTGCATGGCAACGGTGACAGGACGTGTTGTGTCGTAGCGGTTTAAGAGTGCTTTCTGCAATTTATAGGGAGTGACACCCCAGTCGTTGAAAGGCAGGTCGGGAATAAGTTGCAATTCATTTCCAAGGCTCCAGAAAATGACCGAGGGATGGTTGCGGTCGCGGCGCACCCATTCGGGCACATCGTGCTGCCACAGCTCTGTCCAATCTTTGCGTCCTCCGGCAAACTGACTTGTCCATTTATCATAGAGTTCGTCGACTACGAGAATACCCTTTTCGTCGCAAAGGTCTAGGAATTGCTTGCTATATGGGTTGTGAGAGGTACGGATGTGGTTGAAACCGAAGTCTTTAAGCATGTCGATACGTTTCTCGATTGCTTTGGGATAAGCCGCTGCACCGAGAGCACCGAGTGTATGGTGGTTGGCTATGCCCTTGAGAAGCACTTTTTCTCCGTTGAGTTTGAAGCCGTATTCGGGCGAGAATTCAATTTTGCGGATACCGAAGCGTTCTTCAAGTTTGTCTGCCACTGTGCCGTCGGGACGGTAGATTGTGGCAACCATAGTATAGAGATTCGGTGTATCCAAATCCCAGAGGCTCACGTTGTTGAGCTCGAGGCTGTCGAGGCGGAACTCGCGGATAGGTTGCTTGCGGTTGTTCCAGTGCGAGCTTGTTTTTGAGTAGACGGCTTGTCCGTCGGGAGCTATGATTTCAATGCCGACGCGAATGCTGTCGTCTTTTACGTAGTTTGTGAGTTCACCGTCGATAACTACCGTTGATTTATCTGCTGAAACTTCAGGAGTGGTGATTGCGAACGGGTGACGGACGAAGAACTGCTTAGGATCTGTGACGATGAAATTTACATCGCGGTAGAGTCCTGCGCCGGTATACCAGCGTGAATTTTCGGGCTTGCCGGTGTCAGCTTTGACAGCGAGCACGTTGGGTTCTCCGAATTTGAGTTTTTTGCTGATGTCAGCGTCGAAACCGAGATAACCGTAGTCTGTGCCGCCGATACGTTCGCCGTTGAGATACACGTCGCCAACGAGCAGCAGGCCTTCGAAGTCAACCAAGACACGTTTACCTTGCCATTCGGCCGGGGGAGTGAATGTCTTGCGGTACCATCCCTGACCCATTTCTTTGAAAGCACGGGCGCTGAGACGGCTGCGGATGTTCGCCATTGGGTTGTCTTCATCCGGCTTTTCGTCGGCTGATGGCTCAACCCAAGGCTGATGAATCTGGAAATCGTGAGGGAGGCGCACTTGCTGCCAATTACTGTCGTCGAGATTCACGTTTTCGCCGTCAGCAATATCTCCGGCGAGAAATAACCAATTGTCGTTGGCTGAAATCACACTACGGGGAGATTCATCGGCGGCGCCGCCACCGGCGATGGCCGGTGGCGTAGTCAGCATGGCAGTCAATAATACTGCGCCTAAAACAATCTTACCTTTTGTGTACCTAATGTTGTGGGGTATTTGTCTCATGTTTGTCAGATGTAAGGGTATTCTGTGCAAAGTTGCAAAAAAAAGATGAAAAAATGCTGTTTTGAGTCAATCGTATAAGGGTTGAAAATCAACAGAAATGCCGTAATGACTCAAAATCACCCCTCATCAGACTCATTTTCTACATCAGTATCATCTTCGTGTTTGTCTCGCAAATATTCAGATGGATTGAAACCGGTAGCTTTGCGGAACGAGGCTGTGAAATAGCGACGATTGGCAAATCCCAGTTTTTCTGCAACTTCGCTCACAGTGTAGTTCTGGCTCTCGAGCATGTGGCGGGCATGCTTCATCTTTATATCTTTGATGAATTCAAGGGGTGTGAGATTGGTGATAGCTTTTATTTTGCGGGTAAAGGATGAGCGCGACATGTTGCAACCCGAGGCAAGTTCGTTAACGTCGAAGTCGGGTTCTGAAAGGTGTGCTTCCACCACTTCGGTGGCTTTGCTGACAAGCAGGCTGTCGAGATGGCGATATTCTTCATCGGGAAGAGACACGGGGCTCTCGAGGTATTGACGCATTTTGACCATTTCGGCACTGTCTGACCACATTTCTTGGTTCTCATTATATAAATGTTTGCGATAGCGCCAGATTGCAAATACCGTCAATCCTACTATAATGAGTATGATAATGCAATTTGCCCACCATGTTTCATAGATAGCCGGCCGGCGGTCTACGGTTAGTACTTCTATAGGGTCAGACCAGTTGTTGTGAGGGTCGCATGTCTTTACTTCAAGAGTGTAGCGGCCTTTAGGTAAATAGTTGTAAACCGCTTTGTTATCACCGTGCTTGGTAATTGACCATTGTTTGTCGAATCCTTTGAGGCGATAGGCATACCTTACTTTGTCGGCGTTGATGTTGTCGTTAGAGCTGAGATGGAAAACGATGTTTCGGTCTTCAGCCCCAATCACGAGCTTCTCGGGATTGTATACCATGGTGGTGTCGCCGAAGAGTATTGACCTGCCGTCGATGGTAATGTTGGTGACATGCGGTTCTTGCGGCAGATTGGCAGTTGCCGGTATTTCTCCTGATGAGATTTCCGCTATACCGCCGATAGTGCCGAGCAAGAGGTCGCCGTCGGCTGCCGGAGCTGCCGTGAGGAAGCGCTCGGCGTCGATGTCAACACCGCCACGGTAAAGATTGAATGTCTGTGTCTGAGGCGCATATTCTACAAGGCGTGGCTCTGTGAGAACCCATATTTTATCATCGGTGCCCGGGATTATCTCTATTATCGGAGCGTGGAGGATGTTGCTTAATACAGTATGTTCGGTATATTGAATTTTCTCAGGGTCAAAAAGATAAACTCTTCCGTCGTCGGTGCCGATCCACAGTTTGTTTTCTACCGCCGGAGCGATTGCAGAAAAGAAACCGGGGAATTCATATCTCACTTTCTCGTTGATATTTGCCGCGGGAAATTTGTAAATGCTGTTATCCTTTGTTGTAATCCATATATTACTGAACGGATCTTCTGTGATAGACGAGCCGCTTCGGATATTTGGGACTCTGAGGGTGAAACGCCTGTTTTCAAGGTCGTAAGCGTAGATACCGGTAGAGGTTGCGGCCCACACACGTTTGTGGCTGTCCTCGAAAATTGCGTTGACCCTCATTGAGTGGTCGACAGCGTCTGTGAGTATTATAGAATCGAGAGGTATGATGTTAAGTCCTTTACGTGAGACGGCTCGCAACATTCCACGTCGTTGTTGCGAAACCCACACGCCGTCGTAGTATGGTGAAGGGGCGAGGTTGTTGGCTGTATTCAGACGAAGATTTTTTGTTTCGGTCGTTTCGTCGTTGTAAACCAGTTTGTTGGATTTTTTGTCGTAGAGTATTAGGCCGGTGCGCATTTGCAGAAGCCATATTAGGTTTTTATCGCTGTCTTGCGACAGGTGTGTGATTAGAGGCCTGTTGCCGGATCGGCGGTAGAGTATATTTAAAGGATTGAAATTGACATTGTTATTGTCAAGGGAAATCACGGCGCATGGCTTGTCGAAAGCTGTGATCCAGATAAGGCCCGGGGTCGCCTCTATCGCCTGCATGGATACGCCGTCGAATTGTGAGCATACCTTGAGGTCGAGGGTTTTGAGGTGTCCGTCTTCCTGTGGCTCAAAAGCGAGCAGGTGATTGCGGGTGATACACCATATATAGCCAAGGTCTTTGTCTACAGTATAATAATGAACGCGTTCACGTTTGTCAGGAGTAGACGGGTGTGTTACGGGAGAAGCTACGAAAAGAGGTTCGGAAGGGGTGGGGTAGGGCTTGAAGTGATACATGTTGCCCTCGTGGTCGTTCGTCCAGAAGCAATCGTTGCGGCTGTCAAATATCAGACCGCCGAGTTTTATGTTGTTGTCGGTCGGGGCGAACATCTCAAAAATATCACGCGCGCGGTTATAACGGTATACACCGTTGGAGTAGCATGTCATGAAGATGTCGCCCGGAGCACGCTCGCAGAAACCTGTCACATAGCCTTTGTTCCCTTTTCCGGCTATAGGGTAGTCTTTTACCCAATTTCTATCAGGGTCGTAGCGGTGGAGCACGCCATACTGGTTGATCCAGATAGAGCCGTCGGCTGTATAAAAAATGTTATTTACCGGGTGATTTTTTAACTTTTGTTCGTCAAAAATTGTAATTTTATAGGTATCTTTGTCGATTAAAAACGCACCGATATCCGACGCAACCCATATATTTCCGTCGTAATCCTGAGAAATCTCGCGTATCTCACAGTCTGCACCAATTTTGATAGTCTCTATGTTGTATCCGTCGTCGCGATAGAGCGAGTTGACGCCTGCATACCACATATAACCGTTACTGTCGCGGAAAACGTCGACTATATTATGCTCCGGAATATTAGACTGGGTGGGCAGATAATGAACTTTCATGTCGCGGGCAAAGCATGCGAATGAAACAATGTAGACAAAAAGAAAAGCTAAAAATTTGTTCATTGGTAATCGATTTGTAACGGTCAATGCAAAGGTACAGAATAAAGGAGATACACAAACAAGTAAAAGTTGGTAAATAGGGCTAAAAATGATTCAAAAAGGGATAAAAACCAACTTTTGGAGAGTTTCAGCATGATTAGAGGCCCTAATGGGCATGATATTTTCATAAATGCAGCAAAAATTTACACAATTTTGCACAAAAAAGATTAATACCATTTTTAATAATCCAATCATGAAAGACAGACCAAGTCTAAATTCGGCATTGCAGAACGGAGTTCGGCATGCACGAAGAGTGTTCCTGTCAGGATTGCTTGTACTTTTAGGAGTGGTTTGTGCCTCGGCACAGACTGCACTGATAAAAGGTACAGTAGTCGATGACACAGGAGAACCCCTTATCGGAGCATCAGTATCGACAGTCGGCGCGCCCAAGGTGGCCGTAGTGACGGATATTGACGGTAATTTTAGTATTCGCGTAGCCCCCGGCACGAAGCTCAGCTTCTCATACGTTGGCTATGAAACCCAAGAACATCCCGCTAAAGACGGTATGGAAGTAACCCTTACTTCAAGTACCGTAGCCCTTCAGGGTGTAGAAGTTGTAGCGTACGGCGTGCAGAAGAAAATCACTGTAACCGGCGCTATTTCAAGTGTTAAAGGTGATGACCTCGTGAAAACTCCCGTGAGCTCGGTAAACAACGTGCTCGCCGGTCAGCTTTCGGGTGTGACTACCGTGCAGTATTCAGGTGAGCCGGGCTCGGACGCCGCAACAGTATTCGTACGTGGTCAGGGTACTTGGAATAACTCGGCACCTCTTATTCAGGTTGACGGTGTGGAGCGCTCGATGAGCGATATCGACCCCGAGGAAATCGAGTCGATCACAGTACTTAAAGACGCATCCGCTACTGCCGTATTCGGTGTACGCGGTGCGAACGGTGTTGTGCTCATTACCACAAAACGTGGTGAGGAAGGCAAACCGAAAATCGACGTAAGTACTTCGTTCTCAGCTCTTACTCCTACCCGTATGAACGAGATGGCAAACTCTTATCAGTATGCCATGTTCCACAATCAGATGAGTGCCAACGACGGTAACGAACCGATGTTCGGCGCCGAGATTGTAGAGAAGTTCCGCACCGGCAGCGACCCCATCCGCTTCCCGAGTATCAACTGGACCGACTACCTGATGAAAAAATCGACTCTTCAGACAAAGAGCAACGTAAACATCAGTGGCGGTACAAAATCGATGCGTTACTTCGTATCGTTGGGTCTTCTCACACAGGGCGGTCTGTTCAAAGAATTCGATTATCCCGAAGACTTTGACTACAGCTACAACCGCTTCAACTATCGTGCGAACCTTGACCTTGACGTTACCTCGACCACCACACTTTCATTCAATGTGTCGGGTATCGTATCAAACGACCACAAGCCTCAGACCTCGCAGGGTGCTTCCGGTATGATCCGTTCATACTATCAGTCAACCCCGTTCTATTCGGCAGGTATTATCGACGGCCGCCAGATTTACTCGGCTCTCGACTATGCTGACCTTACCCTTCCCTTCGTTGGCAGCGCCAATCCTATGGAATATCTCCGTCAGGGTTCTTACGGCACCAACCTCAACAAACTCCAGAGCGACCTTCAGTTGACCCAGAAACTTGATTTCATCACCGAGGGTCTTTCTTTCCGTCTTAAAGGTTCTTACAACAGCTGGTTCAACGCACAGAAGACTGTAAACGCAACCCGCGCCACCTATTCGCCCGTACTTCAGGACGATGGCTCGATGCTTTACCGTCAGCTCACTGCAGAGGCACAGAACACCTATAAAGAAGAGACAGCGCGTGGCCGTGACTGGTATTTCGAGGCTGCCTTCAACTATAGCCGTCGTTTCGGCCTCAATACAGTTGGCGCCCTCCTCCTTTATAACCAGAGCAAGGTATACTACCCCAGCACATATTCTGATATTCCCCAAGGTTACGTTGGTCTCGTAGGCCGTGTGACATACGACTATGACAACCGCTACATGGCCGAGTTCAACATCGGTTACAACGGTTCTGAGAACTTCCACCCCGACCGTCGTTTCGGTACATTCCCCGCAGGATCAATCGGCTGGGTAGCCAGCAACGAAAAATTCTGGGAGCCCCTCTCTCGCGTTGTGAACTTCTTCAAGCTCCGCGCTTCTATGGGTGTTGTAGGTAACGATAAAGTAGGTGGTGACCGCTTCATGTATATGGCTGACCCCTATAACTACAGCGCAGCTATGTTTGCCCGTGGCGTTACCAACTTCGGTTACAACTTCGGTGTAGACAACAAGGTGCTCCTCGGCGGTTATGCTGAAAGCGCCAAGAACAACCCCGATGTAACATGGGAAAAGGCCTTCAAGCAGGACTACGGTTTTGATATGGACTTCCTCAACTCAAAACTCCGTGCTACATTTGACTACTACCGTGAGCACCGTACAGGTATTCTTCTCCGCGACTATACCGCACCTTCGTTCATCGGTTATGCCGTACCTTACGCCAACCTCGGTGTTGTTGACAGCAACGGTTTCGAAATCAGCTTGAACTGGAACCACCGTGTCAACGAAGACTGGCGCTACTGGGTGAACTTCAACATCTCTCACAACTTCAACGTTGTAAAAGAGAAGAAAGAAGCTCCTCTTACCAATGCTTATCAGTATGAAGCCAACCACCGTATCGGTGCCCGCTCGATGTATCAGTTCTTCCGCTTCTATGATGCAGAGACCCCCGCACTCTACGAGCAGACATTCGGCAAGCCCTATCCCGAGCAGCTCATCGAGCTTCAGGACGGTGACGCCGTATATGTCGACCTTGACGGCGACGGCAAGATTACCGCAAACGATATGACCCGCGAACTCGGCTGGACCGATGATCCCCAGTGGGTATCAGGTCTCAACATGGGCTTCGCATGGAAAGATCTTGAATTCTCAATGCAATGGACCGGCGCATGGGGCGTAAGCCGTATGATCAGCGACGTATTCCGCATGCCGTTCCTCTCACGTGTAAGCCACACCGACGGTGGTCTTCTCGTTTACCACGTAGAACACACATGGGATCCCGCACACCCCGGTCAGGACTATGACTATCCTCGTGCTTCATGGGCAGCTTGGGATAACAACTACGCTTCTTCTACTCTTTATGAAAAAGACTCGAAGTATCTGCGTCTGAAAACTATCCAGCTCGCTTACAACCTCCGCACACCTTGGCTGAAGAAAGCCGGTATGAACACAGTGCAGATTGCCGCAAGTGCATACAACCTGCTGACGTTCACTCCCTACCTCTTTGGTGACCCCGAGACCCGCGCAAGTGATTCTCCCTCTTACCCGCTGCAGCGCACCTACACTGTAAGTCTCAAAATTAACTTCTAATCGTCATGAAACTCAAAATAAAGCAATTACCCGTAGTAGGTTTGCTGGCATTGGCAGCAGTAGGCGCAGGGTCTTGTACCGACAGGATCGCCTTTGGCTCTGCTTTCCTTGACAAAGCCCCCGGCGGCACTACCACTGCCGACTCGGTGTTCAGCAACCCTGAGTATACGCGCTACTTCCTCAATGCGATCTACGCGTACCAATATTATAACCTTCCTACAGGTTCGACTAACGCCGGCCCCCAGTGGTATAACTACTGGAAAGGTATGCCTGACCTCCTTGACGACTGCTGGCAGGCTTGCTCTACCACACCGGCTATCGTGTCGTGGTACTACAACGGCATGGTGACATCTTCGTCGGACAGCAACAACAACTACAACGTTTATCCCTATAACAACATGCGTATCTGGGAAAACGTCCGTCAGTGCAACGTCCTTCTCGAGCGTATCAACAGCGTTCCCGGTCTTAGCGATCTTGAGAAAGAGCAGTTTGCCGACCAAGCCCGCTGTCTTCTTGCTTACACCTACTTCTATGCTTTCCGTTTCTATGGCGGTCTGCCTATCGTAGACGTTGCATATACCGGTAGCGAGTCGAGCTACGTACCCCGCAGCTCAGCAGAAGAAACCGTCGACTTCATGGTAGGCCTTCTCGATACTGTAATCAACAACAACAAGCTTCCTTGGGCATACGAAGGAACCGACGCTCTCTCAGAGACCGGTCACTGGACACTTGCAGGTGCACACGCACTCAAGATTCAGATCCTTCAATTCGCTGCTTCTCCTCTCTTCAACTCCGACCAGCCCTATCATGAAGCTGCAAAGAGCATGGAACACCCCGAGTTTGTTTGGTTCGGCAAATATGATGCAAGCCGTTGGACAACTCTTAAGAATGCTTGCGACAAGTTCTTCAGTGAGCTTCAGAGCCGTGGTGTATATCACCTCGTAGTACCCGAAGGCACATCTCAGGAAGACTATGCATTCGCATTCCGCTCTTCTTACATGCTTCAGGACAGCCCTGAAATCCTCCACAGTGTACGTGTTTCTACCTCAGCCAACGGTAACGACTATGTATGGTACAACCTTGGCTTCGGTAACGCCGACAACGGCTCAAGCGGTACAACCCGTGTGGAATACTGCCCGACACAGGAATATGTAGAAATGTTCCCGTGGGCCGACGGTACTCCTTTCGATTGGGACAAGGCTAAAGCTGAAGGCAAACTCAAAGAAATGTTTATCAAGGGTGACAAAGTTGAAGGCCAGCACGACCTTCAGAATGTTCAGTACACCCGCGACCCGCGTCTCTACGAAACAGCTGCCGTACAGGGCCAGCGTTGCGTAATCGAGTGGAGCAGCGGTCTCCGCAGCGGTGAACCCTACGAGGCATACGTAGGCGGTACTACAGCAGCTCAGCAGCCCGTTACCGGTCAAGGATTCTGGGGTACAGGCTACCGCATGCTCCGCTATCTCGCCGGTGCAGCTTTCCGCCGCAACAACCCGCAGTGGTGTCCGCTTCTTCTGAGCGATATGTATCTTACATACGCAGAGGCTATCATCCAATCAGGTGGCTCTAACACCGAAGCTCTCAAATATGTTGACGCCGTCCGTGCCCGTGTAGGTATGAAAGGCCTTGCAGAGTGCAACCCCGACAAGAACCTCACCAGCAATAAGGATAACCTTCTTGAGGAAATCCTCCGCGAGCGTGCTTGCGAGCTCGGTCTTCAGACAGCCCGTTACTTCGACCTTATCCGCTACAAACGTGCCAAGGACTTCGAGAAAACACTCCACGGCCTCCGTATGTATCGTCTGATCAATGGCGAACCTCTTGAGGTGGCATGGTGGCTTACCGACCGTGCAGATTCGAAGATTGGTCCGGATAACCCCCGCTACTACGAGCCTACCGATTTCAGCTACGAGCGCTTCGAGATTACTACCAACCGTCGCGTATGGTGGACTCAGGGCTTCGATCCGAAGTACTATCTGCAGGCATTCCCCATCACCGAGGTAAACAAAGGCTACGGTCTTGAGCAGAACCCCGGTTGGTAATCAACATTCATTGACAACAAGATTAATCAGACTTTATGTATAAAAGATATATATCAGTGCTGTCGGTAATAGCTGCGTTGTCAGTAAACGCTGCAGCACAGACCGATACGATACAGAGCAGTCTGTCGCCGACCCAGACAATCACGTATGGCGGCGATATCGACCTGACCCTCGAAGAGAGCACCGGCGCAGTATCTGTAATCGGCAACAGCCAGATCAACCGACGTTCGGCAAAGAACATCTCAGCCGACATTCTTGGTCAGGGCAACGGCATGCAGTCGCTCCAGAATGCAGGTCTTTACTCTGTTACCAACCCGACGTTCTACGTCCGCGGTCTCCAGACCCTCAACGATAACAACACTCCGCTGTTTATCGTAGACGGTATCGAGCGCGACATCAACCTTATCTCACCCGAAGAGGTTGAGAATGTCTACATCCTCAAAGACGCTACCGCAACCGCTCTCTACGGCACCAAGGGTATCAACGGCGTTATCGTAGTCAATACCAAACGTGGTAAGGCCAACAGCCGCTCTATCACTCTTACCTACGACCACGCTATCCAGCGTATCGCCCACAAACCCAAATTCGCTGACGGCTACACCTACGGTCTGGCTATCAACGAAGCCCGTGCCAACGACGGCCTTTCAACACCCCGCTACATGCCTTGGGAAATGGAAGCCCTCAAGAATGGCGAATACCCCTACCTCTATCCTAATGTAGATTGGGTAGACCAAGTATTCGGCAACACCGGCGCCATCAACAAGTACACAGCTGAGTTCCGTGGCGGTACAGAGAAATTCCGCTACTATGCTATGGCCAACCTCATCACCGAGAACGGCTTCATCAAGAACCCCAACAGCAACGACGGTTATTCGACACAGGACAAATTCAGCCGCGGCAACGTGCGTATGAACCTTGATATCGACCTTACCTCGACAACCAAGTTGGCTATCAACGTGTTCGGTTCGTTGAGCGAGTCACAGCGTCCCGGTGACCAAGCTGACCTGTGGGATATGGTATATACCGTACCTTCGGCAGCATTCCCCATCAAGTCAGAAAACGGCACATGGGGTGGCTCATCTACATGGGGTGGCACACTCAACCCTGTAGCTCAGTCAACCGCCGCCGGCTACTACAAGAATCATATCCGTACGCTCAATGCCGACCTTACCATCAAGCAAGACCTCGGCATGATTCTTCCCGGTCTCGGCGCTCAGGTACGTATCGCTTACGATAATACCGCCGATATCTACGAGAATCACTCCAAAACCTACGTTTATTCAAACGTAAACCCGACATGGCCTGAAGGTCAGGACGTACCTACTTTCACCGAAGTAACCGAGGGTGTTGACTCTCAGCTCGGCAGTGACTCGAAGGTATCTGATTTCCATCGCTTCATGCACCTTGACGCCGGTTTCAACTACCAGCGCAAATTCGGTGACCTCAACCTCTTCAGCCAGCTGAAATGGGAATATGAGTATACCGATCCCTACGGATTGAACAACACTGTTTACCGTCAGAACATCAACTGGTGGACACACCTCAACTATGCCAACCGTTATATGTTCGACCTGACCTTGGTAGAGACCGGCAGCAGCCGCCTCGCCCCGGGCAGCAAGTGGGCTTTCTCTCCCACAGTAGGTATTTCGTGGGTAGCTTCTAACGAAGCATTCTGGACCAACCCCGACCTCTACCTCAAAGTACGTGCGTCGGCCGGCCGTATCAACACAGACTACATTCCCTTCGACACTTGGGCATACTATGTTCAGTCGTATGTAGAAAGTGGTGTTACCTATCCCTTCACCAACGACTGGAGCTCAAGCTTCGGCCAGACCGCCCTCGGCCAGATGGCAACCACCAACCCCGGCCGCGAGCATGCTTACAAATACAATGTAGGTATCGACTTCGGTTATGTTGAAGGCCTCAACGTAAGCCTTGACCTCTACAAAGAGCGTCGTGCAGGTATCTGGGTATCTTCGGCAGGTAAATATTGCGCCCTCATCGGTATGACCGCACCTTACGAGAATGCCGGTATCGTAGACAGCAAGGGTATCGAGCTCAGCGCTGACTACAGCAAGACCTTCGGCGACTGGACTATCAGCGTAGGCGGTAACTTCAACTACAACACCAACAAGATTGTTGATATGCTTGAAGAGCCCCAGCTCTATCCCAATCTCGTTCAGACAGGTCATCAGGTAGGTCAGATCTACGGCCTTGTAGCCGACGGTTTCTTCAAAGACGCCGCCGACATCGCAAGCAGCCCCACACAGACATTCACTACCGTACGTCCCGGCGATATCAAATATGTTGACATCAACGGTGACAATGTGATCGACGCCAACGACGTTACAGCCATCGGCCACACCTCAACCTGCCCCAATATCTACTACAACTTCCGTATCGGAGCAGAGTGGAAAGGTCTTGGTATCTACGCCGACTTCCAAGGCACAGGCAAATACACCGCTATCCTCAACACCAAAGCGATGTACTGGCCTCTGATCAACAATACCAACATCTCTGAGTATGCCTACGAGAACAGCTGGCGTCCCGGCAACGAGAATGCACTCTTCCCCGCTCTCAGCAGCTCGAGCAACAGCAACAACTACCGCACATCTACCCTTTGGCTGCGCGACCGTTCGTTCCTGAAGCTCCGCAACCTCGAGGTTTACTACAACCTTCCCAAGACATTCCTCAACAAGTTGAAAGTAGTGAACGGCGCTAAAGTATACTTCCGCGGCACCGACCTCTTCGCAACGAGCAATGTACCTCAAAACGACCCCGAGTGCTACGGCATCAACCCGGTGACCAAGACATTTGCTTTCGGACTGAGCGTTACTTTCTAACCTTTCGATCAAAAAACTATGAGAACAAAGTATACCATCATCTCCCTTGCGCTCTTCGGCATGGCTGCCACCTCGTGCTCGGATGAGATGAATTACAAAGAATATTCCGTCAACGACAAGGAGTACATCGAAGCTACCACCGGTCGTGTAGGCGGATTCATGACCCAGCTCTACAAGGCTGTCGACTATGACTTCGGCAACTTCAGTGCCGGCGCCATGGCAGCATGCGCTACCGACGAGGCCGAGTTCAGTATCATGGGTAATGCCATTGAAGACTTCTACAATGGCGGTTGGTCGCCTTCGAATGCCAAAGGCACCTACTGGACAAGCATGTATACGGTTATTCAAGCCGCAAATCACTTCCTTGAGAACTTCCAAGGTCTTGATTTCCCTGATCAGGTACTCGACCCGACCTATCAGGCGCTCATGCACCAGTATAACAACTATCCCTACGAGGCCCGTTTCCTTCGTGCTTACTACTATTTCATCCTCAACCGTCAGTATGGCGGTGTGCCTCTGATTACCCGCGATATGGATCCTGAAGAGGCCAACAGCTTGAGCCGTAACACTTCTGACGAGGTATTCCAGTTTATCTTCGACGAGTGTGACGCTATCAAGGATGAAATCATTGCAGACTATGCGAACCTTGGTGAGTACGCAACCGGTACTGCCGAGAACGGCCGTGCAGGCAAAATTGCCGTTCTTGCACTCCGCGCCCGTGCAGCTCTCTACTGGGCAAGCCCCCTCTTCAACCCCGAAGGAGACAATGAGCGCTATAAAGTAGCAGCCGACTACTACAAAGAACTCTTTGACTACTGCGACACTCTCAAACCGAAGAAGCAGCTTACTTCAAGCTACCCCAACCTTTGGGCTGCTGACAACTTCAGCAAGGCTACCATCAACTGCGAGCTTCTCTTCTGCTACCGCTACTATGTAAACGCAGGTGGTGACAACTATGTTGAGACACACAACTGGCCTGTAGGTGTAGAAGGTGGAACAGGCGGTACCTGCCCGACCCAAAATCTGGTAGACGCTTACGAGATGAAAAATGGCAAGGGCATTTTTGAAGAAGGCTCAGGCTATGATCCTGAGAATCCTTATAAAGACCGCGACCCCCGTCTTGCCTTTACAGTAGCTGTCAACGGCGACCAGTGGCCTACCTACACCAAGACACCGCTTGAGATTTTCTATGGTGGCCGTAACGCCCAGCCCCTCGCTGGCGCCACCACTACCGGCTACTATCTCAAGAAACTCTGCAACGGTGCTATCGACCTTGGTGCAAACTCAGGTTTCACCATGGCACGCCACACTTACCTTAACTTCCGCTATGGCGGTGCGCTTCTTGATTATGCCGAATGTCTTTTCAAGGCTACCGGTGATAATGCAGACGGTGTTCTTAACGGTCACAATGAAACAGCCCGCAGCCTTGTAAACAAGGTACGTAACCGTACAGGTGTGAAGATGCCTGCTATAACCGTCAATGGCGCTGAATTTTGGGCAAAATATCAGAACGAGCGCTTCGTAGAGCTTGCTTTCGAAGGCCACCGTTTCTGGGATGTACGTCGCTGGAAAGAAGGCAGCAAGTTCTTCACCTCGATCACCCGCATGCACCTCGAGCAGGATGCCGCCGGCAAGATTTCTTACCGTCGTGAGCAGGTTGCCCGTCAGTGGGATGAGAAGATGAACTTCTACCCGATTCCCCAGAGCGAAATCACCAAGAACCCCAACCTCAAGCAGAACCCCGGTTGGTAATCATTTGAGTTTCTATATCGAAACTTGATATAATAAGGCGGGAGCCGTCAGTGAATGGCGGCTCCCGTTTTTAATATTTGAATCCCACATCCTTTTATTCTATATTGACCTTAGATGAACAATAAGTTACGACAAACATTGATTGCCGCGCTGCTTGCGACAGCTGCAGGTCTTACAGCAGAATCACGCGAGACCTATAACTTCAATTCCGACTGGTTGCTCAGCGTAGGAGATATCGCGGGTGCAGAAGCGGTAAAATTCAATGACAATGAGTGGAAACCCATAACTCTTCCTCATGCTTTCAATGAGGACGAGGCTTATAAAGTGTCGATCTACGAGCTTACCGATACCGTGGCGTGGTATCGCAAACATTTTAAATTGCCAAAGGCAGATAAAGGCAAGAAGATATTTTTAGAGTTTGAAGGTGTGCGTCAAGGCGCGGATTTTTACCTCAACGGACACCATCTCGGACTTCACGAAAACGGTGTGATGGCCGTAGGCTTCGATATCACTCCTTACGTTAAATTCGGAGCCGAAAATGTGCTTGCCGTGCGCACCGACAACGACTGGACCTACCGCGAGCGCGCCACCAACAGCCGCTTCCAGTGGAACGACCGTAACTTCAACGCCAACTATGGCGGTATTCCCAAGAATGTGAAGCTGCATGTCGCCAACCAGGTATATCAGACTCTGCCGCTCTACAGCAACCTGCAGACAACGGGAACCTACGTCTATGCCACCGATATCAAGACCGACAGCCGTGAGGCCTGCATAAATGTTGAGACTGAGGTCAAGAACGACAGCCGCAAGGCCGTGAAAGCCGCCCTCCTTGTTTCGATATTTGATAACGACGGTAAGGAGGTGGCGAAATTCCGCGGCAGTGAAGAGACAATCGCCGCCGGAGCGACAGCAGTGCTCAAAGGCTCGAAAGTTCTCGGCGACCTCCACTTCTGGAGCTGGGGCTATGGCTATCTCTACACCGTGAATACATCACTTGAAATCAACGGCAAGCCGACCGACGAGGTGGCAACCGTCACCGGATTCAGAAAGACACGTTTCGGCGAAGGCAAGATATGGATCAACGACCGTGTGCTTCAGATGAAAGGCTATGCCCAGCGCAGCAGCAACGAGTGGCCCGGTGTGGGCATTTCGGTGGCTCCATGGGTGAGCGACTACTCAAACGACCTTATGGTGAAGAGCGGCGCCAACTTCGTGAGATGGATGCATGTGTCGCCTTGGCGTCAGGATGTTGAGTCGTGCGACCGCGTAGGTCTAATGCAGATGTTGCCCGCCGGCGACTCAGAGCGCGACGTCAACGACCGCCGCTGGGAAATGCGCAAGGATCTCATGCGCGACGCCATCATCTACTACCGCAACAGCCCCAGCGTAATCTTTTGGGAATCAGGTAACGAGTCAATATCGCGCGACCACATGATAGAAATGCGCGATATCCGCGACCAATACGATCCTCACGGCGGACGTGCGATAGGTTCGCGCGAAATGCTCGATATCCGCGAGGCTGAATACGGCGGCGAAATGCTCTACGTCAACAAGAGCGAACATCACCCCATGGTTCAGACCGAATATTGCCGCGACGAGGGTTTGCGCAAATATTGGGATGACTGGAGCTATCCTTATCACAAACATGGCGATGGCCCATTGTATAAAAACGCACCGGCTGAAGCCTACAATCAAAATCAGGACCAGCTGACAATCGAATTTGTGCGCCGCTGGCATGACTTCTGGCGCGAACGTCCCGGCACCGGACGCCGTGTGAATTCCGGCGGTGCGAAGATTATCTTTTCTGACACTCAGACCCACGGACGCAGTGCCGAAAACTACCGTATCAGCGGGGTGGTAGACCCTATGCGCATACCTAAGGACGGCTTCTATGCCCATCAGGTGATGTGGGACGCGTGGGTTGACCCCGAAAACGTTGACGCCCATATCGTTGGTCATTGGAATTATCCCGCAGGAACGGTTAAACCGGTTTATGTGGTCTCGTCAGGCGATGACGTTGAGCTGAAAGTCAACGGCAAGTCGTACGGTCGCGGCCGTCAGGATTACCGCTTCCTCTTTACTTTCGATTCCATACCTTTCGAGCCCGGAGTGCTTGAGGCAGTGGTATATAATAAGGATAATCAGGCTGTGCTCACCAAGCAGCTTCGCACAGCCGGCGAGCCGAAGGCTCTTAAGCTCAGCCTCATGCAAGGACCTGAGGGGACATACGCCGATGGTGCCGACCTCGTGCTTGTGCAGTTTGAGGTAGTCGACGCCAACGGACAGCGTTGCCCGCTTGCCAACGATACGGTAAGTTTCACCGTCACCGGCCCTATGGAGTGGCGTGGTGGTGTCGCTCAGGGTAAAGATAACTTTGCCGGCGCAACAAGCCTGCCTGTAGAGGCCGGTGTCAATCGCGTCATGCTTCGCAGCCTGCCAGAAGCCGGCCATGTCACTGTCAAGGCAGTCGCTCCCGGTTTCGAGCCTGTAGAGGTAGCTTTCGACACCAAGGCAGTCACCACCAAAGACGGTCTTTCGAAGCATATCCCTTGGGCCGGACTTCCCTCACGCTTAGACCGCGGTGAGACTCCGAAAGGCCCGTCGTATCAGGATTCCAAGGTCGATACCAAGGTGCTCAGCGCAACAGCCGGTGCCAATGCCGACAAGGTTGCTGCGAGCTACGATGACAACGAACTCACAGAGTGGCTCAATGATGGCCGCCTCTCAACCGGTTGGATTACTTACAAACTCGAACGCCGCGCTGCAATCGATGATATCTGCGTGAAATTTACCGGCTGGCGCCAGCGCTCATATCCCATCGAGGTTTATGCCGGCGACACCCTCGTGTGGAGCGGCAACACCGACCGCAGCCTCGGCTATGTCCATCTCAATATCGAGCACCCCGTGCTTAGCGACACCTATACTGTCCGCCTCAAAGGCGCGGCTGAGGACAGCGACGCTTTCGGACAGATTGTAGAGGTTGTGGAGCCTAAGGCCGGCGAACTCGATCTTTTCAAGGCCGAGGGTGGCGATAAAGCCAACAACGAGCTGCGAATTGTGGAAATTGAATTCCTCGAAACTTTAAATCAATAAATTATGAATAAGGCAATTATCCTTGCCGGAATTACAGCTCTTGCCGGAGCTCTCCCGACCATGGCCGAGTCTCCGGAGTGCGAGGCCTACGTCTTCGCTTACTTTGAGGGTCGTCAGGGCGACAGGCACAATCAGGAGCAGCTGCGCTTTGCTTTGAGCGACAACGGCACCGACTGGCATGCGCTCAATTATAACCGCCCGATAATAGGCTCCGACTCCATCAGCGAGAGCGGAGGCATACGCGACCCGCATATTTTGCGGGGCGAGGACGGCAAGACCTTCTATATGGTGGCCACCGACATGAGCACCGCCCGCAACGGTTGGAAAGCCAACCCGGGCATTGTAATGCTCAAATCGGATGACTTGGTGAATTGGACGCACTCGAAAGTAAACATTTCCAAAACTTATCCCAAGCATTTTTCGGATGCATACTGGGTGTGGGCGCCACAGACTATCTACGACCCCGATGCGAAGAAATACATGGTATATTTCACACTTCGCAGAGAGGACGAGAGCAAAGGTCTGATCACCTACTATGCCTACGCAAACGATGATTTCACCGGTTTTGAAAGTGAGCCCAAAGTGCTCTTCAAATCCAAGGACGGCTGCATAGACAATGACATCGTGAAAGGCCCCGACGGCCTGTGGCACATGTTTTTCAAAGGACATGACAAAGACAAGGAGGGTAAGACTCTCAAGAGCGGAATCAAACAGGCTACGGCAAAACGCCTGCGCGGCCCGTGGAAAGAGTCGTTTGACTATGTCGACGCCTACGCAGGCAAGCCCGAGGTGGAGGGCTCCGGTATCTTCAAGCTCAACGGGTCGGATGATTACGTGCTGATGTATGACCTTTATACATCAGGTAAATATCAGTATCAGACATCGAAAGACCTTGTGAATTTCAGCAAAGAGCCTAAAGATTTCAGCAAGGATTTCTCACCCCGCCATGGCACGGTAATGCCCATAACAAAAGCTGAGAAAGAACGCCTCGAGGCACGCTGGGGCGAAAAAGCATGGCAAAACCCGATTCTACCCGGTCTGCATGCCGACCCTGAGATCCTCTATTCAGAGAAAACCGGCAAGTATTATATCTATTCAACCACCGACGGCACACCGGGTTGGGGCGGATGGTATTTCACTGTCTTCTCATCGCCCGACCTTGCCGAGTGGACCGACGAGGGTATAATGCTTGACCTCAAGAGCGATCAGGTGCCTTGGGCTACCGGCAATGCTTGGGCGCCCGCTATCATCGAACGCAAGGAGGGCGACGGCTACAAGTATTATTTCTATTTCAGCGGAAATAATCCGGAGAATAATCGTAAGGCCATCAGTGTGGCCGTTGCCGATGACCCCACAGGCCCGTTTGTAGCGCTCGATCATCCGATGGTCAATAGCTCGCCTGTAGGTCGCGGTCAGCAGATTGATGTGGATGTATTCCAAGATCCGGTTTCGGGCAAGTATTATCTTTATTGGGGTAACGGCTACATGGCCGGTGCGGAGCTCAATGACGACATGACCTCAATCAAAGAAGAGACTCTGACGGTGATGACTCCCAAAGGAGGTACGCTTGAGACCTACGCCTACCGCGAGGCTCCATACGTGTTCTGGCGCGACGGAAAGTACTATTTTCTATGGTCGGTAGACGATACCGGCTCTCCTAACTATCATGTCGCCTACGGCACATCCGATAATCCTCTCGGCCCGATAGAAGTGGCTGACCCGTGTACGATATTGATCCAACGCCCAGAACAGAAAATCTACGGAACAGCTCACAACTCTGTGATACAGATTCCGGGTACGGATCAATGGCGGATAGTATATCACCGTATAAATGAGAATTTTATTGAGAAAGACAAAGGCCCCGGCATACATCGCGAAGTATGTATCGACCGACTCGAATTCAATCCAGACGGAACGATAAAACCCGTAGAACCTACAAAATAGACAGTAAAGGCGGATGGTTTAATGACTATCCGCCTTTTATTTTGCTGTAATTCAAATAATATTTGTAAATTTGCTCAAATACTGACTTCTCATGAATATATATTGGCATATACAAATGCACAAGCCTTTTGGCAGCGAAGATGAAACCGAGATTGATCCACTCGCTATGCTCAGAGAGCCTGAGCCGGTTATCGGTACGGGTGAATGGGACAATTATCAATGTCGAGATTTCAAAAATCTCAAGTCGGGAAGTGTCGTTATGGTCAGGAAAGGCACAAGAGCGCTCGCTTTGTGTAGGGTCACCGGAGAAGTTTTTCAAGACGAATCATTACGTTATAGATATTACCATGCCAATTACAGAAGGGTAGAGGTGCTTGCTTGGGCCAAAAGTCATCGTCAGCCTCGCTCCGGCTTATTTCAAAGGGGAACCTTGAGCTGTTGCCGCAATCATGCTACCGAGCAATACCGATATATTGACAGTTGGATAAAAACTATTGAAAAGAATATGATTACAGATAAATGCGCACGGCTACTTGCCAATAAGCGAAATATAATTCTTCAAGGAGCACCCGGCACGGGAAAGACATATACAACGGCAGCCCTCGCCCTGCGGGTGCTCGGAGTGAATGATATAGATTTTGATAATCATGCCGCCGTTATGGAGCGGTACGAGAGTCTGCTTGACAGCCAGATTTTTTTCACGACCTTTCACCAGTCGATGGATTATGAAGACTTTGTGGAAGGGCTTAAACCACACATCCAGACCGACTCAGAAGGAGTGGCAACCGGCGTTACCTACGAGCCCGAGGACGGAATCTTCAAGCGTGCCTGCCAAGCCGCTCTTGTCGATGAGGATAAGAATATAGTTGAGTGTATCGATGACTATATTAAAAATAAAATCAATGGAATAGAGCATAAAAGGGCTATACCGACAGTGACCGGCAAATCGGCAATCTATGTATGGCATAAGCCGGGCAACAGTACAATCTCCTCCCGCAGTGTAAATTCTGCGAGCACGAAGGGTGAAGACTACACTCCCGCACCACTGAATATAGAGAAAATCAAGCTTCAGGCAATGGGGCATGGCGTTGAGAACAACTGGCCTCAATACTCGGCGGCTTTTATCGAGGCTGTGCGAAGAGAGTATAAGGTAAACCGCCGCAAGCCGGTGGTTTTGATTATTGATGAAATCAACCGTGGCAATGTGTCGAAAATCTTTGGAGAGCTTATCACAATGCTTGAGGCCGACAAACGTATCGGTGGCAGTCATCCGGTCAGGATCACTCTTCCTTACTCAAAAACGCTCTTCGGCGTACCCGACAATCTCTATATAATCGGCACAATGAATACTACCGACCGCAGCACGGGGACTTTGGACTATGCCTTGCGCCGGCGGTTTGCGTTCGTGACCTTGAAATCCGACCCGGCGGCAATTCGGCATTATTATGGTGCAAACCATACTCTTGCAGAGAAAGCTCTTGCACTCTTTGAGGACGTGCGCCGGTTTATTGCCGATCCAAAGCATATCAACGGAGAATTCGACGTAGACGACCTTATGGTAGGGCACAGCTATTTTATGGCCAAGTCGGAGGCTGAGCTTGCAGATAGAATTGAATTTGAAGTAGTGCCACTTATCAACGAATATATCAACGACGGGATATTGAGGGTTGACAACACTCTCAAAAATAGCTGCTTCGGCGCATGGATGAGTCTGAGCCCTTATTGTGAAGAATACGATGATGAGGCTTCTGTCTGAGCATGAGCTGTTTTCAGAGGATTCGGATTGCCGCTACAATAATCTTAGGCTTGTATCTTGGACCCAACATCCTCTTAGTGGAAAATGGGCATATTATGCCTCATATATAATCGGCGCTGAATGGATTGATAATGAAGAGGCCTTGGTGGTCACTCCAAAGCGAGGTGTGGAGAATATCGATTTTCTCGAAATGTTCATGACTTGCTTTTCATCTGATGTCGATGTGGATTCATTTTCAAGGATATACAGCGTTGAGCTTGACGGCAAGCCGATTGCTTCGCCAGCATTGGCCGGAGTGCTGAGCCCGCTTGTCATACTGCATTTCTTGGGTGTGCTTCAGCGTATCAAAACCTTGAAGAAAGATTATGTCACTGTAGAGCGCAATATCAAGAAGGTAAAAGGGCATATCAAGATTCTTAAAAACGAAAGGGTCAATGTCGCTTTCAAAAGGTTTGACCGCATACATTGTGAATTTGATGAATATACCGAAGATATCCCTGAGAACAGAATCCTGAAAAAGGCATTGCTCTATTCTCGCCAAGTGTTGTCGATGATGGGCAAGAATCACCAATCGTATGCAAAAATAGCGCAGATTATAAGCCGTAGTCTTGCGATGTTTGCCAATGTAGGCGATGAGGTGATAATCAATGAGGTAGGGGAGTCAAGGGTTCATAAACTATATAAAGATTATCGCGAGGCTATACGCTTGGCCAAGGTGGTTTTGGGTTTTTACGACTACAGTATCAATCGGAAAGCCGAGTGCCTGAATATGGTAATACCTTTCACTATTGATATGTCATTGCTCTACGAGCACTATGTCTATGGCCTTTTATATGAGGCATATAGAAAGGATATAGACTATCAGTATCAAGGTAAGACAGGTTTCCCCGACTTCTTGTTCAGATCTGAGAAATTCAGGGCTATATTGGATACAAAGTATATACCAAAATATAGCGGTCAACCTGTCGAAACGTACATCATAAGGCAATTGAGCGCCTACGCCCGCGATTTGAAGATACTCAGGCGACTCGGCTACGAAGATATTGATGAATCATGTATGTTGCCGGCTGTGCCATGCGTAATTATTTATCCAATTGAAGATAGCGGATATATGCGACGCAATCCTTTTCTTGACCATGATTTGGAGTCATTGCTTGTCAAGGAAAAAGGACTCGTACGGTTTTATAAGATTTCATTGCTTGTTCCGATGATAAGATGATTTTTTCTTGGATTTGATGTAACATTTTGCGTCTGAAATCGTCTTAGAGATAAAATCCAAAACATTGTATGTGATGAAAAAAATTAATTCAATTATTCTCCTGCTTGTGACAATGCTTGCCGTGTTGCCGCTGCAGTCTTGCCGGGCGGCGTCGAACAAGTCAGACGGCAATCTCGAAACTCGTACTATTTCAGTCGGCGATTTTGACGCCATCGATTGTTCGTTCGTAAAACTCGAATATACAGTAGGAAATCCCGGCGATGCCGTGCTTACAGCTGATACAGATATTATTGATGATATCGTTGTGCGCAACGACAAGGGTACGCTCCGTATCGGTTTCAAACAGGGACATAACCATAAGAACGACGTTTATTTCACCATGAAAGTCGCCTCAAAAGGTCTTAAGGAGATTGAAGCAAAGGTTTCGGCGCTTGTAAACGTCAATTCTGCACTCGACTGCCGTAAGTTGAAAATCAGCACCACTACCTCGTCTGTGGTCAATATTCCGCAACTTCGCTGTAATTCGGCTGAGCTTTCGGCTACAACTTCATCGATTATCAAAATCGATAATCTCAAAAGTGAGGATATCGACATCAAATCGACTACCTCGGCAGAGATTGTAGTGAAAAGTCTTATGGCTGATGAGCTTGACGCACTGTCGACAACCTCCGCCTCAATATCGCTTGATGGTGGAAAAGTAAATGATATGGATTTGCGTTGCACCACATCGGCCGGTCTTAAGGCAGCTCTCGATTATACAAAAGGCGAGGCTGTGGCTTCTACCAATGGCACAATACGTACATATACCGCTCGTCTGAACAGTAAAAAGACCGGCACCGGCGGCTCTGTGAAGAATATAAAGTAATTTAAGTTTCGCAAGCGAAGCTCGTTTATTCTGAGTTTAAAAAGTTTAAGGAGTTTAGATATACCTCGGTAAAGTAAACCATTTAAACTTTATAAACTGCGCTGAAAGCGCTCTAAACCTCAAGTTTTCAAGTTGCAAGGCAACTTGCGATTGAATAAAGTAATAAATATTTTTGCGCACCGGTGCAAAGTTATATCAAGTGCCTGACCACTTATGGTAAAGGCACTTTTCTATTTTGTAGAGAGTAAGCAGGCAGATCCTTAATCCGTCAACTCATCATCATAGAGTCCGGCTTTTCTGCCGAAGTATTCCGCTACCATGGAGCCCAACAGCATAAAAAGACTGCCCGGAATCAATATGACTGTATAGATAAACAGAAATGGATCGCGTTGATTAAACATTATAATCAAGACCAGAATACCAAAGAATAAACTGATGATAGATAATGTGAAAAGTCCATAGCGGACAAGTCCTACAGTGAAACGGTTTATCATATAATAGATGTTTGAAAATAAGTAATTTCACGCTTGATGAGTAACTTTTCGCCTGCAATTTTCTTTAGGGTGGTTTTTAATGCACTTGCAAGTCCGGGCGAGAGCGATTGGAATGATAGCATTTCAAGATGGCACTCCAATTCGGAAAGCAAGTCCGGATATAAGCGACATATATTGAAGGCGCAGTAAATACAGAAACATCTTATGGCGTAGGGCTCACACTCGGCATTTATTTTTGACAGGCAGTAGTCGAGAAAATCGGTACGGAAGTTGGTCTTGTCGTACGTTTGGTGTCGGAGAATTTGCAGCAACATCCGGCGTCGGCCGATATGGTTTTCTGCAAGCAGCATGTCGATAAGCTCATCATGTTTATTCTGAAGCCATGCTCCATCAAACTTCTGAAGATGAGTGAGGCACCAGAGGGCATTGGCGGAAGTCCGCTCGTCGTGCGATTTGGCCAAGTCGAAAAGCGCCTCAATATTGACTGTATCATTTAACGCCCAATTGACAATGCTCTTAATCTCAGGAAGATTGATTCTGCGGCCAAGGAGCAGGGTAGTGTCGGTGGGTGAAGTCATAAAAACAAATCGCTTTTATCGCTCCCAACGCTTATTTGAACAATTCACAGAAGCCTTGCTTGTTGAACTGATAATACATCTCTATGCGCTCGGGCGTATCGTTTTCAAGCAAGAGCAGCAACTCCTTGGCAAATTCGAGTGTTGCCGAGCCATTGGCTGTGACAATATTCTTGTCTGCCACCGCTTGACAGTGCCGGTAACCGTCGGTATTCGAATAGTTTTCTCCTCCCCAAAGCTTCAGTTGGTCAGGTCCGTTGCCGGTGTGCATGATGTCGTTGAGCAGCCCGCATTTGGCCAAGAAAGAAGCCGCATTGCATATAGCCCCGACAATTTTCCCTTCGGCAATGGCTTTCGAGACAATAGGCATTACTTTATCTGCAATAGGAGTCAGCCAACCGAAGCCACCGATAAGCACAAGAGCGGCGAAGTCGTCGGGGATAGTATCAAACGAATAGTCAGGCAACAACCGGAATCCTCCGATTGATTTTACCGGCTCCATTGTCGGAGCTACAAATTTGTTTACATACTTGGGATTATCCTTCAAGGCATACTCATCAGAGGCCACAGCCTCGGCGAGATATGCCATCTCATGCTCCGCAAAATCCGGCAGCAGGATATATAATATTTCGTTTTTCATATCAATTCGTATTGCGCCCGTCGTCAACCTCGGGCTTGTCAAAAAGCGTGCAAAGACTACGCCATTCCAGCTACAAAGATATGAAATATTTTCGAAATCCAATCACAAGGATTTATCTGAAGTCTGCCATGAGTTCGTCGACTATTTCTGCGATGGTTTTGATTGAGCGGATGGTTGAGATTCCGGTGTTGACGCTTATAATGCCGTTGTCGATATCTCCGTGGAGCATTGCCGCTCCCAATCCGCCTCTTTCCATAATGTCTTTATGGATTGCCTCGGCCGGCTCTCCGGAAAGCAGGCGTTTGTAATATTCAATCGCCGCGGCTGTTGGCAAGGACCGTTCGTCAGGCGCCACAGAGATGATTTCCTCACCGCTGCCGGCAACAATCATGTCTTTTACATCCTTGGCTGCCGGACATTCAACAGACGCAATAAATCTTGTGCCTACATATACTCCCTGCGCACCGAGGGCGAAAGCGGCACGCACACCGCGGATATCGTTGATACCGCCCGCGGCCATCACAGGTACGGATTTCACGGAATCAACTATTGTCGGAACGACGGTGAATGTGCCCATGCAGCCCGACGGTAACATGCCGCCCTCGTCTATGCCCGTGGCCACGATGATATCCGCGCCATTTTCTTCTGCCACGCGCGCCGAATCGGGTGTGGGATTCAATTCGCGGTGCACGATAATACCGCCGGCTGCTTTGATTGCTTTGTAGATGACATCGTCGAATGTGCCTACAAGGCAGTAGACATTCACATCGTTGGCCTTGGCGGCAGCGATGGTCTTGAGGGCATACGCCCGGGTCGCGTCGTCGTGAGCGGAGAAGATATTGATTCCCACAGGAGCAGAGGTGAGTTGGCGCACACGCGACAGCTCAATGCTCAGGCGCTCCTCGGTGCGTATCCTGCGGCCGTCAATTTCCTTTGGCCCGGCATTGGGTCCGAGCACACCGAGAGCACCGGCATTCGACACAGCAGCTACCATTTCGGCATTGTTTATCCAGTTCATAGGCGCCTGAATGAGCGGATATTTAATGCCGAGAATCTTACATATAGTGTTGTTTATCATTGTTCCTTAGTTTTTCTTAAAAACAATGATTCTATCTCAAATGTTCGGGCTTCAGTGACGTGTCGATAAAGTGACTTTCAATCATCGAGACCAAGGTTTTCCCACGCTTCTTCAAATTGGTTGGCGGGGAATGGATTTTTGAACATCTTCCGTTTGGACCGATTATTGTCTTCAGCCTCGGTGTCATAGCCCTCTATCCAGCCCAAGACAATGGCTACTTGTCCTGTCTCTTTTAGAGGATTTTTGTGTCGAACGTCATTCACATACCACTTTTCTGACTCATAAGCAAGTTTTATAACTTGTTCGCGAGTCATTATAAAGATACGAAAAACAGGAGCTTTATCGGTGATTTGAACGTTCACAAAGATCCATGGACAGCGTATTTTATCCTCCAAGGATTTCATGGCCTTGATCTCATCAAACCGGTTGTCGGTCATGAAATCCTTGTGGCAAAGTCCTATGTTAAATGACCGGGAGTTGTCGTAAGAAGACTTTACTTGAATATTTATAGCCTTGCAAGTAACGGGATTACTGCACATGATGTCGAAATATTTTGTATTCCCTACCGTCATGTTTATGTTGGCGGCGGCATAGCCACGCGCCAATAATCGCATAACAACGTAATGCTCGGCGATAGCGCCTTTTGTCTGCCTGTCAAGATTTATCATAGAAGATGTGGTTACCATTCACGTAAGTTCAACTGTCAAGTGCAAAATTAGCGATTTGTTTGAAAGAATTCGGCTTTGGAAGTTGAAAAAACGAGTCTTTTTCGAGGTCTGAGGTTTAATTTCCAACCAACATTCTTGATATACCCGTCTGAGAAGTCTTTTAAGTTGGATTTCTCAAGTAGGTATACGTTGCTGAGTTAAAGCGCAAAGTCATTACCATCGAACACCGTTATTCTCCTTCAGAGCTATCGAAGATAACAGGAACATTCTATGTCAAGGACGGCAAGAAGTTCCCGTCTTCCAAAATTGACAAGCGATATACTTACTCAGGTCTCGTATCAGCACTGAAAAGAGCTGAGCCAATCAAGGCGGAATATAGAGGAGAGAAACCTGTGGGTAATCATGTTAAGCGCCCCCTAACCACGCACGTTTCACAGAAGCAGAGGCCTATAGTCATACCACCGCTACCCAATGACTATATTAGAGCCAGAATCTCAGAACACGATAGAGAGGCATACCGGAATGGTCGAGTAATATGTGCCTACATCTGTCCCTCCGGAGAGATTATCGGGAAAGATTACTGGATATGGTATGATTTCACGACTTGCCAAACTCGTTGTGAGTTAACGCCACCTTCGGCTAACCGTTATGTGCCAGAGTCGTTTAAACAATATTCTGCAGCATATCAAGCATCCTCAACCTTACAAACGCAAGGAGCCGGAATCAACCTGTTATCACCATCTTTCAGTGGTGGAGTACAAGATGATCAAGGGGTTGGAGTAGGAGGTAATGGAATCTCCGATGATTTCAAACTCTGGCTAAGTCGTCGTCACGGTCTCAGCTTTGACGAAGCCCTTCGCCGCTACCGAGACGAACAGAAAGCCAAACCCCGCAGTCGAGGAGCCAAACTGCACTAACATTGTTAGTCTTTTAGATACTCACTTGTAAAAGGAATCAATATCTCATTATTGGGGTTTACTAATGCTCTTTCATTGGTTATTTCCACAAAGAAAGCATTATACATCTCGCTAAAGGAAAAGCGATTATAAATCAGTGGCACGATTTCGCGGAATTTATTATCTAATAGACCATATTTACCATTCTTTTCAATCTTATAGACGTATTTATCTTCGTTATTCTCAACTATTTTAATGGTTTCTATATGGTCGTAAATAAAATCTACTACAACCTTGTTATTCAAATTTACAAGCCCCACTTTATTCCCTTTCTTAACAATAATAGCATCATTTCGTATATCTTGCCAAAATGTTATATGATCGTATACCGCAGGTAAAATAATGGTTCCGTCAAGATGTGTAACACCTCTCTTTCTGTTGGATGTTTCAACACCAACAAAGTCTGGATTATGAAAAACGTCGAAATGGAAAGAAGAGGCTCCCGCATTGTTTTTTACATAATTCTTAGGTTTTCCATAAACACTATATTGTTCCGTTCTAAAAAATTGGTTTGTATCTACAAATACAACATTGCCATTTTTTAAGTGCATTATATTGTCATGCGTAAGGGGTTCTAAAAGTCTCCCGGAATAATCTATTAAGCCCGCCTTCCCTTGTTCGTTAGAAACCCATGCGGTGCCTTTCACAAAGGTACCGCAAAATTTATAATCAAATGGAATTCTAATTCTACCTGAAAAATCAATATATCCAGATTTACCATTCCGTTTGGCTTCTATCAAATTGTTCTCTGCATAATTCTCATGAGTGGCACAATAGAATAAACCATCATATACAAATTGCACTAACACATTTCCCTCTTTATCAATTATGCCAAACTTTCCCGTTGATTTATTCTCAACTATTATTTTGTCTCCGTTTATCACTTTAGATTTTCCATTTCCATCATAGATTATCCGTTTTAATCCTACATTATAAATATACCCCTTATTTTCTAAAGTGACGAATATTATTTGTTTAGAAATAGCAAACGAAGCCCATTTGGGCTTTTCACCAAAATGTTTTTCGATTATAGATTTAGCTTCTTCTGTTTCGGTCATGATAGGGAAAATCCGATAATATCCATCGACGTTATAATTCCAACCATCTAACCGATTACTGCTCACATGGAAATAGCCCTCTTTCCAATAGTGCTTAATATAAGGCATCTCAATAGGTATAGTTACATTTCCCCACTTATCAATCACTCCATAGAATGAACCTTTTTTTACAATCGCAAATCCATTGACAAATGGATATATTACATCATATTCAGGTTGAGTCAATATTCTTTGCTCTGACTCCCCATCTGGAGATCCCGCAAGTCCCATCTTATTATTCAATTGATAAATTGAATAATTATTAAGATTTCCAAATTGTCGTGCTATCTGCATATTGGAGTATAGTTGGTTATTAATACGGCAAAATTACTGAAAATGCTGTTCTGTTGGGTATTAGTTGGATTTTAGTCAAAAAAAGTAACAGGCATTTTACATCAGCCTGTACAAGATGGTTCTTACCATTATCTTGGTAATCTACGGTAGTAAGCCTCTATGTGCTGCCAATGACCATGCCAGAATCTGTCGTAAGCTCTGACAAAGACCATCAACTAGCCGTCGTGGTATACAATCTTATTTACCTCCTTTCTTTCTTAAGTTAACAAACAGTGTATCTTCAAAACTAGTTGAATCTATTATTCTATCTGGAAATCTAAGAAATTGGATGATTCGGTATTCACGTTGCAAAAGTACATAAAAAATTCGAGATTTTTTACACCGGCAGAATAAAAAGGTC
>CAJTWH010000031.1 GCA_910579995.1 uncultured Muribaculaceae bacterium
AAGGACTCCCTGATTATGAGTCAGGTGCTCTGACCAACTGAGCTATAGGACCTTATTGAGAGCGGAGCGACCGAGATTCGAACTCGGGAAACGCTTTTGACGTTTACACGCTTTCCAGGCGTGCCTCTTCAGCCACTCGAGCACCGCTCCTGTTTGCGAGTGCAAAGTTAGCAATTTTTTTTTATATGCAAGTGTTTTTGGAAATTTTTTTGCTGTCGACTATGATTTTTTTGTTGCTCAGTATATATTTTTCATTTTTGAGGGAGAAGATACCATGATAATTTTGTAATTTTGCATAAAATTGATTAAGAATGGACTTGTTTATACCTCTCGCGATAACTGATTATCTGAATGCAGCCTGGTTTTTTGACTGGTTTGTAAATAATGCGTCTTATCTCTTCGTGTTCATTTTCATGGTGATAGAGAGCTCGTTTATACCTTTCCCAAGTGAAGTGGTTGTGCCGCCGGCTGCCTATCTGGCCATGCAGCGAGGCGATATGAACATCTTCGCTGTCGTATTGGTTGCAACCGCCGGTGCGCTTGTCGGTGCGCTGATCAATTACGTGTTGTCGCTCCTGATCGGGCGCCCGATTGTATATGCTTTTGCAAATTCGCGTTTCGGGCATGCCTGCCTTATAAATCAGGCCAAGGTTGAGAAGGCGGAGTCTTATTTTGATAAGCATGGGGCGGTAAGCACATTTGTCGGACGATTGATACCTGCTGTCCGTCAGCTGATTTCGATACCTGCCGGCATAGCGCGAATGAATATCTGGGTATTCTGTCTCTATACATCGCTCGGAGCTTTGGTGTGGAATGCCATTCTTGCCGGTTTGGGCTGGTGGCTGTCGTTGCACGTAAGTCTCGACGAACTCTATGCTGCCGTAGAGAAGTATAACTCATATCTGTCGCTTGGCGGATTGATATTGCTTGTATTGTGCGTACTTTATATATTGTATAACGCATTTAAAAAGAAACACGATAAATGATAGTCGCACCTTCTCTTCTTGCAGCCGATTTCACGCGTTTGGCCGATGATATTGATATGATTGAGCGCAGCCAGGCTCAATGGATTCATTGTGATGTCATGGATGGGGTGTTTGTGCCCAATATATCGTTTGGCTTTCCGGTCATAAAGGCTGTGAGGAGTATCAGCGATATGCCGATAGATGTTCATCTCATGATTGTTGACCCGGGACGATATGTCTCGGCGGTGCGCGATACAGGCGCTACGATGATGAATGTCCATCTTGAGGCATGCACACATCTTCACCGTGTTGTCGAGAGTATCCATCAGGCCGGTATGCGAGCAGGTGTCACCTTGTGCCCGGCGACGCCGGTCAGTTCCTTGCGTGATATAATCCAAGATCTTGACATGGTGTTGCTTATGAGTGTCAATCCCGGTTTCGGCGGTCAGAGTTTCATTAATCATACATTGGTGAAGATTGCCGAGCTCAAGCAACTTATCGACGACGCCGGCAGTGATACTCTGATAGAGGTTGACGGCGGAATAAATGTTGAGACCGGTGCCTTGGCGGCGCAGGCGGGGGCTGACGTCTTGGTTGCAGGAAGCGCTGTATTCAATTCTTCCGATCCTCTTGAGCTTATAGCCTCGCTTGCAGCCCTCTGATTTTTTGTATTTTAAAATTGATTTTTTTAGATGAATAACAGTCCCTCTCTCGATGAATTTGAAAATGATGCCGCCCTCGGTGGCATGCCGCGTCGCACGATAGAACGCACCGAGGAGACTCAGGTGCGCCAGCGCTCTGCCCGTCAGGGGCAAGCTCAGCCGCGACGTCGCCCGACTCCTGACAGCACAGGCCCGCAGACAGGGCGTGCTTCTTCGCGCGAACGCCGGCCTCAGCGTGCGCCCAAGCCGCAATACACATTTATGGATTTTCTCCGCGACTACCGCACCCACCTTGGCGCAGGTATATTTTTGTGCCTTGTCGCTGTGGTGATGGCCGGATGTACTATATCGTTCCTCTTCAATTCTGCTGCCGACCAGAGTGTGATACATGCTCAGACACTGCAGCAGGCTGTAGAGTCGGGCGAAGAAGTGAATAATGCGTTCGGAGTTTTCGGTGCGAAGATGGGTCAGTGGCTGTTGGTAGACAGTTTCGGCCTCTCATCGCTCGTATTGGTAGTGTATGTGTTTGCATTGGGCCTTGCCGCCATGCATTTCTATTCAATGCACTTCTTCCGCTATACCTTCAGATGTCTTTTCACCACTGTGGCTTTGTCGGTTATCTTCGGACTGATAAGTTACAACCGTGCGGATATGTTCCATCTTGGCGGTGACCATGGTTATTATATCAATTCTCTTGTCATGAAGTATGCCGACGCCTTGGGCGCTTTTGCCCTCAGTGTCCTGCTTCTTGGCTTGTTGATTGCTGTTTACCTCAATCCGCTCAAACAACTTGTTGGAGTGATATCGCGCAATTTACCCAAGCGTAAGCCCAAGGTTCAGGAAACGGAGAGGGTAGAGGAGTCGCCTCTTGATGTTCTCGGGGTTGCCGATGAGAATATCGAAGACCCTGTTGAAGATGAAGATGTGACGGGAAAAGAGCAAACACCTGAGGACCATACACGTTTCATGCCACCTGCCGCTCTTGACGACTTTGAAGAGGAGACATCAACCGAAGAAACTGCCGAAAATGTTGAAGCCCCCATAGAGGAATCTCCGGTAGCCCGTACGAAGGCTGAAAATATTCCGGACGGCCCCGAGGTGATTGTTGTTAGCCAAGAACTCGACACAAGTTCGAGCGACAATGAGCCGCTTGAGCATGAAATACATCATGGCGACCATATCGGCCTCGACCAACCTTACGACGTCAATGCCGAGCACCCCAACTATGAGTTTCCTCCTCTCGACTTGCTTATCGACCGTCCCAAGACATATACCGTAGATGAAGAGGAGCAGGCAAGCAGCCGTGAGCTTATAGTGAATGCGTTGCGCAGCTATCAGGTTGAGATCGAGCGCATACAATCAACCATTGGTCCGACAGTCACACTCTATGAAATCGTGCCGGTGCAGGGTACGCGTATTTCTAAAATCCGAAGCCTCGAAGATGATATTGCAATGAATCTCTCGGCGCTCGGCATACGTATAATCGCGCCTATTCCCGGCAAAGGCACAATCGGTATCGAGGTGCCCAACAGCAAGCCTCAGATAGTATCGATGCGTACCATTCTTGAGTCAGATACATTCCGCAACACCCGTATGCGTCTGCCTATGGCTTTGGGAGCGACTATCGCAAACAAGATCTTTATGGTAGACCTCGCCAAGATGCCTCACTTGCTTGTGGCCGGTGCTACCGGTCAGGGTAAATCGGTAGGTCTCAACTGTATAATCACCTCTCTGCTATACTCCAAACGGCCCGACGAGCTCAAGTTTATACTTGTCGATCCCAAAATGGTGGAATTCTCGCTTTATTCGGCTATCGACCGCCAATATATGGCCAAGATACCTGATGAGGAGAGTGCTGTAATCACCGACCCGGCAAAGGTTACCGCTACCCTCAATTCTCTTTGCGTAGAGATGGATAACCGCTATGAACTCCTCAAGGCCGCCGGCGTACGTGAGATAGAAATGTATAACGAGCGCTTCAAGAACCGTATGCTCAATCCCGAGCTCGGGCATAAGTTCTTGCCGTATATCGTCGTTATTGTCGACGAGTATGCCGACCTTGTGATGACTGCCGATAAAGATATTTCGGTTGCAATATGCCGTATTGCCCAGAAAGCACGTGCGGTGGGCATACACATGATCATCGCCACTCAGCGCCCCTCTACCGACATCATCACCGGTAAGATCAAGGCAAACTTCCCCGCCCGCATATCATTTAAAGTCACACAGGGCGTAGACAGCCGCACGATTCTCGACCGCCCCGGTGCTCAGCAGCTCATCGGCCGAGGTGATATGCTGGTGATGTATAACGGTATCATCGAGCGCGTGCAGTGCGCCCTCGTCGATACCCCCGAGGTAGAGGCGATATGCCAATATATCGGCGGCCAACCCGGCTTCAGTGGCTGCTACCTCTTGCCCGATCCGCCCTCTGAAGAAGGTGGTGAGATTCAGGCTACCGATATGGTGCTTACCGATGAGTTCAAGCGTTGCGCTCTGTTTATCGCCTCACAGTCGCAGGCTTCGATAACCATGATGCAGCGTAAATTTGAAATTGGCTTCAACAAGGCAGGCCGTTTCATGGATCAGATGCAGCAGCTTGGTATCGTAGGACCCGCCAATGGCGCCAAACCTCGTCAGGTGATGATGACTCCCGATGAAGTGGAGCGCTTGTTTGGAAACCAATGATATAGTTGAAGTGTTATAGAGTTATGAAAAGAATCGTAATCTTCATCTTTGGCATTGTTCTTGCTTTAGGAGCTATGGCTGCCAACCCCACAGCCTCAGGCATATTGGAAGCCATGCGTAAGACTATGCTTGCCAAACCGGCTCTTGAAGCCAAATTTACCATAAATGGAGGTGATGGTGCCGTGCAAGGTTCCATGACTATGTCGGGCGCCTGCTTCTACATGTCTACCCCGCAGCTTAAAGTTTGGTACGACGGCAAGACACAGTGGACTTATCTTGCCTCGACAGGCGAAGTGAGCATAACAGAGCCTACCGCTGATGAATTGGCGGCCTCAAATCCGTTTGCCATATTGAGCAGCTATGAACGCCGATACACCGCCCGACGTCTTGCCGATACAAACGGCCGCCACAGAGTCGAGCTTGTACCGAAATCCAAAGGCAGCGGTATCGAAAAAATAGTCGTGATCGCCGACAGCACAGGCAAAAGCCCTCAGGCAATTTCTATCTATTTCGACGACAACCGTCAGATAAGCCTTGTCATTGACCAACTGACAGGCATTGCCAAGCCATCGCAGCGTACTTTTGAGTATAACCAAAAGCTGCAACCTGCCTCGGAGATTATCGACTTGCGCTGAATAAATTAACAATAGAATATAAATACTACACGATATGAGTGAATTTAAAACCAAATGTCTTATCATAGGCTCCGGTCCTGCCGGATATACAGCCGGTATCTACACCTCGCGCGCCGGCCTCGAACCGATAATGGTAGAAGGCGGCCAGCCCGGCGGTCAGTTGATCACAACCACAGAGATTGAAAACTTCCCCGGATATGTAGAAGGCGTTGCCGGAACACGTCTGATGGAAGATTTGCGCGCTCAAGCCTCGCGCTACGGCCTCAATATAATCTCGGGTGAAGTGACCGATGTGGATTTCAGCGAGCGTCCGTTCAAGGCTACTGTCAACGGCAGCGGAATGACTATCATCGCCGATACTGTAATTATCAGCACCGGTGCTACCGCGCGCTATCTCGGTCTGCCCGACGAGGAGAAATACCGCGGTATGGGTGTCTCGGCCTGCGCCACTTGCGACGGTTTCTTCTTCCGCAACCGCCCTGTCGCAGTAGTCGGAGGTGGCGACACTGCTTGCGAGGAAGCCCTCTATCTTGCCAATCTTGCCTCGAAGGTCTATATGATTGTGCGCAAAGACTATCTCCGTGCCTCCAAAGTAATGCAGAAGCGTGTGATGGAAAACGAGAAGATTTCCGTTCTCTTCAATACCACCACACTTTCGCTTTTCGGCCAGGACGTTCTCGAGGGGGCAAAAGTCGCCACCAAGACCGCCTCGGGCATAGATGATGTTCAGGATATCGCCATCGACGGCTTCTTCCTTGCCATCGGCCATAAACCGGCTACAGACATCTTTGCCGGCAAGATTGACCTCGATGAGGCCGGATATATCAAGGTCAAGGATAATTCTACGGCCACTAATGTAGAGGGCGTATTTGCGGCCGGCGATGTTGCCGACCCTGTATATCAGCAGGCTATTACTGCTGCCGGTATGGGCTGCCGCGCCGCTCTTGACGCCGAGCACTTCATCATGCTCAATACAGAAGCCTGATATGCCGAAACAGACAAAAACAAATGCCGTGCGGCTCCTTGAGCACGCAGGCATTGACTTCAAGACCCACGAATATCATTTCGACGAGAACGACCTCGCGGCCACCCACGTCGCAGAGGAACTCGGCGAAGATATCTCGCGGGTATTCAAGACTCTTGTCCTCAGGGGAGAGCGGAAAGGGCTTTTCGTATGTGTTGTGCCCGGCGACAAGGAAGTCGACCTGAAGAAAGCAGCCCAGGCGGCAGGCGACAAGAAAGCCGACCTGATTGCCATGAAAGAGCTTCTCCCGCTCACAGGCTATATCCGCGGAGGGTGCTCGCCTATAGGCATGAAAAAGCCGTTCCCGACTTTTTTCCATTCGAGCGCTCTCGGTTTCGACACCATCTATGTAAGCGCCGGAATGCGTGGCTTGCAGGTGGAGCTTTCGCCCCAAGCCCTTATCGAATTTGTTGGTGGGTCGACCGCCGATCTGATAAAGGAATGAACACATTCGGCACACTATTCAGGTTTACCGACTTCGGCGAGAGTCACGGAGCTGCCGTCGGTGGAGTAGTTGACGGTATGCCGGCAGGTTTATCCATCGATTTCGAATCGGTGGATATCGACCTTTCGCGGCGTCGTCCGGGTCAGAGCGCTCTGACAACGAGCCGCTGCGAATCCGACCGCGTGGAATGGCTGTCAGGTATTTATGATGGCCGAACGTTGGGTACACCTATCGCATTTCTAATACGCAACAACGACGCCCGGAGCAGCGATTATGATACTCTTGCCGAGACTTTCCGCCCCAACCATGCCGATTATACCTATTATGCCAAATATGGCATACGCGACCATCGTGGCGGCGGACGTGCGTCGGCCCGTGAGACAGCAGCGAGAGTCGTTGCCGGAGCGCTTGCAAAGCAGGTGTTGTCGACTCTTGGAGTTGAAGTCTTGGCGTGGACTTCTCAGATAGGTTATGTAAAATACGACGGGCTGCCCACTCGGAAAGATGAGATTTACGCCTCTTCGGTAAGGTGTCCTGACTCCGCTAAAAGCGCCGAGATGGAAAGTGCAATTATTCAAGCCCGCAAAGATATGGATACTTTGGGCGGAATCGTGAGTTGCCGTATCCGCGGAGTCAAAGCCGGAGTGGGAGAGCCGATATTCGCTAAACTTCAAGCCACGCTTGCGTCGGCGATGATGAGCATAAATGCTGCCAAGGGATTTGAGTATGGCGACGGATTTGCTGCTGCTTCTATGAGAGGCAGTGAATGCGTGGATACCTTTGTGAGCCGGAATGGGGATATCACAACCAGTTCCAACCATTCAGGAGGAATACAGGGAGGTATCAGCAATGGCAATGACATCAATTTCAGAGTCGCTTTCAAGCCGGTGGCCACTATGCCACGCCCTTTGGAGACAGTCAATATACGAGGCGAAAAAGAGATTTTGGAAGTGCGCGGACGCCATGATATATGCGTTGTGCCGCGCGCTGTAGCAGTTGTGGAGGCCATGGCGGCAATGACTGTGCTCGACGCCGTGATGATTATGGATCGACGTCGTAGTACACTGTAAGCGAGCGCATAAGCGGGCTCTCTGAGAGCTTGATATATTCGTCTCTGAGAATCTGCTTTATTTGCTTCATCGATACTCCTGTCTCAACCTTAAGCATTATTTTTCTGATATACAGCGACTGCACCCTGCTGACGTTGGGTTCCTGCGGGCCGCATACACGTGTGCCGAAAATCTTGCGCAGGGCTGAGGCGAGAATCGACGCACACTCAGCCGTGGTGGAGGCTTCGCGGTGCTTCACGTAGATATTGATTATGCGTGAGAATGGAGGGAAGTTGAAAGCCCTTCGCTCTTCAAGTTCATGCTCGTAGAAAGCCTTGTAGTCGTGGCTTAGGATAAATTGCAGGATGGGATGGTCGGGTTTGTAGGTCTGAATAAGCACACTCCCTTTGCCGTCTCTGCGCCCGGCGCGCCCCGCAACCTGCTCAATCATATTGAAAGCTCTCTCCGCCGAGCGGAAGTCCGGGAAATTTATGAGCGAATCCGCATTGAGCACGCCTACGAGTTCTACGTCACCGAAGTCAAGCCCCTTGGTCACCATCTGCGTACCGACAAGTATATCGGCCTTATGCTGTGAGAATTCATCGATGATACGTCCGTAGCCCTCTTTATTGCGGGTGGTGTCGAGATCCATCCGCAAGATTTTGCGGTCGCGGAAACATTCTGTTATTTCATCTTCGAGTCTTTCTGTACCATAGCCGACAATCTCTATAGCCGGCTCCTTGCACTCCGGGCACAAGGAGGGCACAGAATACTGCGCTCCGCAATAATGACACTGCAGATTGTTGTCGCGGCGGTGATAGGTGAGGCTCACATCGCAGAAGTCGCATTTGGGTGTGAAGGCACACATCTTGCAGCGTGCCATCGGAGCATAACCCCTGCGGTTATGGAAGAGAATCGCCTGCTTGTGTGCTGACGTTACACCGAGAGTAGCGTCGAGCAGTCTGTGCGACAGATAGCCGTTTACCGCCTTTCGCCGGTGTTGCTCTTTCATATCTACAATCTCGATATGAGGCATTGCCACCCCGTCGAAACGTTCGGCTAACGTCACGAGGCCGAATTTTCCGCTCTCGGCCTTATAATATGTCTCGATAGCAGGCGTGGCGCTGCCATAGAGGGTTTTGGCGCCGTGCATGGCGGCGAGCATGGTTGCGGCGTCGCGTCCGTTGTAGCGCGGAGCCGGATCGCTTTGCTTGTAGCTGCTCTCATGCTCCTCGTCAACTATCACAAGCCCAAGTCGGTCGAATGGCAGGAAGCATGCCGATCGTGCACCAAGCGCTACTATTGGCTCTTTGCTGCCGAGCATACGTTGATAGAGCTCAACGCGTTCGTTATCCGAAAATTTGCTGTGATATATCAGTACTTTTTCACCGAACACTTTTTGCAACCGGCGTGTAAGTTGGGTAGTCAGAGCTATTTCCGGAACGAGGAACAAGACCTGTTTTCCCTGCCGCAGCACATAGTCGATCAAATGTATGTATATCTCGGTCTTGCCCGACGCTGTGACGCCGTGAAGCAGTGTGACAGCTTTATCGGCGAAGCTGCGCATGATGGCGTCGTAGGCTTTTTGTTGCGCTGACGACAAGGTCGGCATAATGCCCGACGGAACTCCCGAGTAGGAGAAACGCGATATCTCTTTAGTGTATATCGCGCACAGACCTTTGTCGGCCAAGGCTTTGATGATATGGCGCCCAACATCCACGCGCTCACATAAAACCTCGATAGGCACTTCGGCAAGCGCTTGGTCGGTTTTGTAGAATTCCGACAGCGCTATAAGTGCAACCAAAGCTTCTTCCTGCTTCTTCTTGACTGAGGCAAAAGCTTTTTCAAGAGCGCTTGAATCGCCGCGGGGAATTGTCGGGCGTACGTACGACCGCTTGACAGCCTTATAGCGCTCGATAAGCTTTTCTGAGACTACGAGCAATCCTGCGGCTGCCATCTTTGTCACTTCCGAGCCGGTAGCCGGGTCTTTGATTTCTTTTTCAATGCTTTCTACCGTGGTGCTTTTCCGACGGCGCAGGAAGTCGAGTATGCGAAGTTGCAATTCCGTGCAGTCTGCAAATTTCTCATCAGAGGCTTCTGAGTCGATTTCTATCCGTGTTTCGCTCTCGATTTTCAGTCCGGCGGGGATTGCCGCTTTATAAACCTCTCCGACTGTGCAGAGATAATACTCTGCCATCCATTCCCAGAAACGAAGCTGCATGTTTGTCACAATGGGCTTGTCGTCAAGGCATACAGATATTTCCTTTAGCTTTATACCGGCCTGAGGGGCTACCGGAGAGAGCGAGGCTACAATGCCGGTGTAATATCGGCGAGCACCGAACTGTACCGCCACCCTCATGCCGGGGCGGATAGTATCGTGGAGCGCCTGCGGAACGATATATGTGAAATTTCCGGCAAGCGGCAAGGGTAGGATTACCTGTGCGTAGAGCTCTTTCATATCAGTTGGTGAAATCAACCGAAAGCCCGATCTGAAGGCGTGAGGGATTGAGAGGATAGAAAGGCATTGAGAAATATCCGCTTCCGCCGAAGAGCCCTTTGTTTGCATGAGAGTACATCACATAGAAGCGAGTCTTGCTCAACTTGCAATTCAGATATGCGTTGCAGAAGGGATAATTGCCTACTTTATATTCTGTCTGATTGGCAAACGAAGCTGTGGCAGGCTGATATAAAGGTGCGTGGTAACTGGTATAATAATCGCAGTCGACTCCAAGCTGCACATGAAGGGTGGCTATCTTGAAGAGCAGATAGAGGTTTGAGTAAACTGCAAGTTTTGGCAGCGGTATCACACTCTGGTTTGAACTTGTCTGATATGTGATTTTATTGTCCCAGTGAAGTATACCCACTTTGAAATTCTGTCTCAGTGTGGCAGAAAGCACCTGAACACTTCCGCCATTCTGCTGCGGTGTGCCGTCAGAGCCGAAATAGATATGGTTCTGGAGGTTCGAGACTGCGAGGCGAAGGTGTGTGTCACTTGGCCCGAAGTCAATCTCGCCGCCGAAGCTCACGATTCGCTGTTTGCCGAAATCGTTGTTCCATATAAAGTGATTGGAGAGATATTGCTTTGTAAGATAGGGTGCCTCTACATTGTGAAACGAGCCGAATGCCTTTATTTCAAGGCTGTCGCGCATGAGCGGAAAGCGGGTCGCCACTTCGCCGTCTATTTTTACTTCGCCGGCAGCGTCGCCTAAAAATCCCAATTCGGCGGTAGCCTGATAGCGCAATATGCTTCCCTGCTGCTTGGTGAGCTGTGCGCCAACCCATGCGAGCTGTTGCGTTACTTTTGGCTTTATAGAGCCTATACCTTCAGGGAAAGGATCGAGCTCATATTCGGCGTTGCTTCGGTCGAGAGTATCGGCGGTCTGATTGTATACTCGCACCTGATGTGTCACGTATGCCGCCAGACCGAACTTGGCATACTTATGGAAACCTTCAAGCAGAGAAATGCCCAAAGTGTTTGTCAGCGACCAGTTTGTAGTGAAATCGCGGGTCTGGTTGGGGTCAAGATACGTATGCTCGAAAAACTCGCGTGTCTCTGCCGGGCTTGTATCAAGAAAAAGATGTTTATTCTTCTTGAAGCTCAGTGTATGGATAAATGACGACACAGGTATATATGTCTTGACACTTGTCGTATCGTCAATTTTCTCCTCATGCCAATAGCCGACTTTATATCTGTTGTTGACATAAAGTTCCTGGCCGGTCACACGTGTGTGCGCGTAGCTGAGATTTGTCGGTATCGACTTGGGGTCAATACTCGTCACACCGCCTTGCAGTTCAGCCGGGTCGGTGATATAAAGCATATCTGTAATACCACCGTTCTCTTTATTGAGCGAATTGTAATGATAATAGTAAGCCTGCATTTCATACCTGTCGCCAAGATAAGATCCTGAGAATCCCCATGTGAGATTCTTTACCGCCTGATTGGCATAGCTTCCCTTTGAGTAAAGGTAATCAAGCATGGCGCCAACCTGTGCCTTGGCATTGATATTGCCTGAAAATGTACCTTGCAGACGCTCTTGGGCAGTCTCGCGGCCTCCGGATGAGTTGAAACTTAGCAAGGTCATCGGTATGCGGGTGTTATAATAGCGTATCTTGTCGTGCGAGGGCAGCCAATGTGCGAGTCCGTCGCGGAAAAAGAAATCGCTTATCGGTGCACGCTCATCAAAAATCATATTCAGTCCTTCGGCTCCGAGATTGCCGGTCGTGGCGTACGCCGACGATACCATCGACGGTACTGAACGTTGATAATAGTTGAGCGGCAAGGTGTCGATAGGGGCGGGTTCGCGCAGTCCGAGAGGGGAGAGCAGTTTCCAGCTGAACGACGGCGCGATGGCTTTCTTTTTGGTTGTGGTGCCGGTAGATATCGAGCCGTCGGATGTCAGGTTGGCGTTTCTCACAATCTGCTGGGCAGAGAGTGTGGGGCATAACAAAAGCATAGTGACGACAAACGCCGTCACTTGCCTATATATTTTATGTGTCAAGAATTTAGCCATTGAGAGCATGTTTTGAATCGGCTTGATTATTAGTCAGGCCATTCTCACCACCCTTATTGGTTTACCTGCAGGCGGCTGAATATCAGCTGCACTCTCGCTTTATCGAAATTGAGTTGGCCAACTGCAGGTGTGACAAGGTAGGGGAGCACTTCTGATTCTACGTAGTTAGCCGTACTATAGTAGCTGCTGACTGTAGATTCGAAATTAATCTGCACCGGCACCAAGTCAAATGTATAATCTTCCTCTTCTATTGTCTCACGCTCAAGCATTTCGAGCAGATAGCTTCGCAGGGAAGAGAATGCATAATAGCCGGTAGAGGCATTGTATTGCGCGTAGAACGAAGTGATATTGTCAGGTAATTTGTTCTTTGCAAAAAATTCCTCGCGGTCTTTTTTCAATACCATCAATACGTAAGGTGGCGGTATGACGCCGCTCACAATACTATCTACAGGCAGACGGAATGTCAGGCTGTTGAGTACCGACTGGTTACCGCCCTGTCGGCGATATGTGTCGATGATATCTTTTATCGGGAATTGGAATTCTGTTTCGGTGCCCGCGGGAGCGACGAGAATATTCTCGCCTGCGTCAAGCTTGGCGCGCAGACCTTCGTCCATGGTGTATTTGAGGTCATTGTTGCTGATAACCTCGGGCGTAACGAGCATATATTGGTGTTGCGCCGTTATGGTGTCCTTGGTGTTGTCTTCCTCATCCTCGGTGATTTTGGTAAAGTAGAAGCCGAGACCGGTAACTTTGACAACAGTCAGACGTCCGCTTCCAAACGAGTTCTTGAGGTACACTCCCGGAAATACATTCTCAGAAAAAACACGGCCATTGGCAAAGTTCGACGGATCTTCGATGAAATCATTGAAAATACGGCGGCCAAGGGAATTGGGCAGTTTTATGCTGATGGTGCGGTAGCCGGTGGCTGCGGTTGTGGCGTCGTCGATTGTCGAGGCATTGTAGATTTTGCTGCCGAGCATTGTGGTGCTGTAATAGCCTTCAGGATTGAAGTCACTTGCTATATCGTTGGGCAGAAGCTTGGTGAGCGGATAAGCGGCTACACCGAGAGGAGCTACTGAGTCGCCGATAAAATCGGTAGGCAGATAGCTCATTGTCAGACATATCGAGTCGATATTCGCAGCCGTGTAGTTGGCGGTGTCGAGAAGAGTCGATGGTAAGAATTGTGTGACAACTTCACTTGCGAGTGTGCCATAGCCCGGAATCGTTATGCTGCCGATGAGCTGCTCGGTGGTCTTGGGGCGTATTGCATTTACACGGTGGGTAGTACCGCTTATCGTAAACGAAGAGTCAATTATAATCTCCACATTGTCGCCGGTAAGCGAAGAGCCTATCGAAGAGGCATTGTCTTCGCAAGCGCAGAATGAGATAGTCATTGCTGCGGCAACAAGTGGGAGGATATGCAGACTGCGAAATTTCATGTGATGATATTGTGCAGTGTTCTTTTCAGAGCGATTTATAAAATTCAAAATATGCGGCAGGGCCCTCGCTGGCTTTCTCGTAAGGCAGGAAAGGCTTTCCGCTTGCCTTGGCATAGTCGATAAGTTCGGCGGGAGTGCCGGGAGTGCTGTCGACGATGGCGTCTGAGTAATCCATGGCGAGCTTGTTGAGGGCGATGTAGTCGAAGTGTCCGTCGGCATCGGTGACAAGCTTGATGTCATCGTCGCTGAATCCCTGCTGCTTGAGTTTGTCGGCGAAGCGGGCGTCCATATCTCCCTCAAAAGGCTGGTTGTAGAGCGAGTACACCACTTTGCTTGTGCTGAAAGTGGGGTCGTCGGCGTAAGCAGCCTTGATATAAAGAGGCACAAGACCTGTCACCCAGCCGGTGCAGTGCACGATATTCGGATCCCAGCGGAGTTTCTTGACAGTCTCGATCACACCGCGTACAAAGAATATACTGCGTTCGTCGTTATGCTCGGCGTCAGTGATGGTCTCAAGCTCCTGACCGGGCGTGTGGTGGAAGAAATAATCATCGTTGTCGATGAAATACACCTGCAGGCGTGATGGCTGGAGCGTTGCCACCTTTATTATAAGCGGATGGTCGGTATCGTCGATTGAAATATTCAGACCCGACAGGCGGATGACTTCATGAAGCTGGTTGCGACGCTCGTTGATAGCGCCGAATTTTGGCATGAAGGTGCGTACTTCTGCACCTGATTCCTGAAGGCCCTGAGTCAATTCTCGGCCAAATGTACCCATCGCTGTCGAGGGTAAGTATGGGTCTATCTCTTGCGAGATGTAAAGCACTTTTTTAACGTCCATTCTCGGGTCTGGTGAGGGAGAGCTTGTTGGCATATATATTTAACGTGGCAAAATTACGAATTTTTTTTGACATGGCCATGTCATATCAGTCATTACTTGCTTTTTTTAGCTTTTTTTACGCTATGCGCTGATGAACTCATCTAAACTTATTGGAATTTTAAGATTTCGAAAGATTTGAAATCATTTTTGAGCACGAAGAATGAGTTTTGGGGTGCCAAAATGATTGATGAGTGAGAAGAAAAGGATTCAAATATGCGGGATATTAACATTTCAATAAGTTTATATGAGTTCAGTAATTATCTTTTGTTAAATTTTTAACGGATATATTTGATATCACAAAAGTTTTGTATCTTTGCTGAAAAAGATTCCAATGCCATGCAACTGACTTTACCACGCCGTCGCGACGGCAAGAAACCGCCAATGCTCGATGTTGAGCCCCACCAAAGCATACTTATTGTCGGAGCCAACGGCGCCGGTAAGACGCGTTTTACCCGGGCGACGGCACAGGCTATCGGTAAACTTGCTTATCCGATGTCGGCTCTCGACGCGCTCTACCATCGCTACGGGCAGAATAATCAGTTGCCCGACGCGCTTCGCAGGCGGCTTAGTCCGGCTGTGGTGGCTACAGCCGAGCGCTCCGATACTCCCCCTACGATACTCGACCTGCTCATGGCGCAGCTTATGAATGACGAGATGATTAATCTCATAGGCTACAAGCTCGCTATCGCCGACCATCGCAATGCCACCTTACGACGCACCCGCCTTGACAATGTCATAGAGCTGTGGCAGGATATATTTCCCGGCAACCGCGTGTTGATCGACAGTGGTAAAATGCTCTTTGCCAGAGGTGTTGATGTAAATACCTATTCTGCTCTCCGCCTTTCTGACGGCGAGAAAGCAGTCTTGTATTATGCCGCGGCCGTGCTCTATGCCCCCGACCATGCCGTGATATTCGTCGAAGCGCCGGAGATGTTTCTTCATCCGTCGCTGACGGCTTCGCTTTGGAATCGCCTTGAAGCAGCCCGAGCCGACTGCACTTTTGTATATACCACCCACGACACCGAATTTGCCTCATCGCGAAACGGAGCGCCCGTGGTGTGGGTGCGCGATTGCGATCCGGTGGCCGAGGCGTGGGATTACGACATATTGCCTCCTCACTCCGGCCTCACGCAGGAGCTCTACCTTACGCTTATCGGCGCCCGCAAGCCGGTGCTTTTCATCGAAGGCGACAGCGAGCGCTCTATCGACGCGAAGCTTTATCCGCTCATTTTCCCCGATTATAACGTGCGCTCGCTCGGCAGCTGCAATAAAGTTATCGAGGCTACACGCACTTTCAACGATCTCAGTACGCTCCATAAGGTCGAATCGTTCGGTATTGTAGACCGCGACCGCCGCGACGAGGGTGAGGTGGCGTATCTGAGGCGTAAGCAGATTATGGTGCCAGATGTGGCTGAAATCGAAAACATGCTCCTCCTTGAAGATATTATCGCCGCTATGGCCGAGTCAAGAGGTCATTCGGCAGACAGGGCGGTAAACAAGGTCAAAAAAGCTGTGATCAACATGTTCCGCGGCGATCTCCACCAGCAGGCTCTGCTGCATACTCGTCATCGTGTAAAGCGCACCATGGAGTATCGCGTTGACTCCCGCTCGGCCGATGTGGCAACCTTCGAAAAACACCTGCGTGATTTACTCGATGAAATCAACGTGCGCAGGATATACGAAGATTTCTGCAAGGACTTTCATCAGTATGTCGATACTGCCGACTATCGCTCTGTGCTGAGGGTATATAATCAGAAATCAATGCTTCCGGGATGTAATGTGGCTCAATTGTGCGGCTTCAAAGGCAAGGAAGACTATATAGAAGGTATACTCGAAACCTTGCGTCATGAAAGCAAATATGCAGCCGCAATCAGAAATGCGGTGCGCTCATGTCTCACAGGTGAATATTGAATTATGCTCAAAGTATCAGATTTGATATCCCGGGGAGGGTACTCACGCGAAGACTTCGTATTCTTCTGGGGACATAAAGACCGTGCCAATGGCCTTGGCAAGCATTGTCTGAGCCAATGGTATCAGGCTCCGATGGTAATCGACGGCGTCTACTATAATTGCATGGAGCAATATATAATGGCCGAGAAAGCACGCCTATTCAATGACGCAGAAACAGAGTCCCGTATAATGGCCGAATACAGCCAGATGGCTATTAAGAAGCTCGGGCGTCAGGTTGTGGGATATGTCGACGCTCAGTGGAAAGCCGTGCGGCAGCAAGTGTCTGTAAAAGGCAATATCGCCAAGTTTTCGCAGAACAAGGCTTTGGGAGAATTCCTCCTCTCCACCGGCAATAAGATAATCGTAGAGGCAAGCCCCAAGGATACAATCTGGGGCATAGGCCTCGCCGAAGACTCTGCCGAAGCGATAGACCCTCGCAAATGGCGCGGAGAGAATATCCTTGGCTTCGCGCTTATGGCGGTCAGGGAGATTCTCCGCTCCGTCGATTCTATTTTATAACAGCAAGGCCGCCTAAAGCGGTTTCTTTGTAGAGCGACGGGATGTCGTGGCCTGTCTGCTTCATCACCTCCACAATCCGGTCGAAATCTACCCGGTGACGTCCGTCGCTGAAAGCTGCGTAGAGGTTTGCGTCGAGGGCGCGGGCGGCGGCGTAGGCATTGCGCTCGATACAGGGTATCTGCACCAGACCGCACACCGGGTCGCAAGTCAATCCAAGGTGGTGTTCCAGTCCCATCTCGGCGGAATACTCAATCTGGGCCACTGTTCCTCCGAAGAGCTGCGAGGCGGCTGCGGCTGCCATGGCGCATGCGACTCCGACTTCGCCTTGACAGCCTACTTCGGCTCCCGATACAGAGGCGTTGTGTTTTACCACATTGCCGAACAGCCCGGCGGTTGCCAATGCGCGGAGTATTCGTTTTTCTGAGAAACCTTTTGATTTGTGAAGATGATAGAGCACTGCCGGCACTATGCCGCAGGAGCCGCATGTAGGTGCTGTCACAATCTTGCCGCCCGACGCATTTTCCTCGCTTACGGCGAGAGCGTAGGCATAAACGAGGCCACGGCTTTTGAGCGATTGGTTGTATCCCTCGGCATGAACATAATAGCTTACAGCCTTGCGGCGTACACCGAGTCCTCCGGGCAGCACTCCCTCGGCCTCGATTCCGCGTTGTACGGCAGCTTTCATCACTTCCCATACCTCATGCAGATAGTCCCATATACCGGCGTCTTCATAGCGGTCTACGTACTCCCAATAGCTTGTGCCGTTTTTCTCACATTCTGCTTGAATGTCTTTGATTTTCGTCAACGGATAAATCGGGTCTGACGCCGTGCGTGGCATACCTTCTTCTACAATATCTCCGCCGCCAACAGAGTATATCGTCCAAGAGTCAACGATATTGCCGGTGCTGTCGAGTGCCTCAAAGCGCATTCCATTGGTATGGAACGGCAGTACAGTATCAGGTTTCCATACAATCTCGGCCGGAGCGATAGGCGTGAGAACATTGAGAATGGCTTGGTCTGTAAGGTGGCCTCTGCCGGTGGCGGCCAAGGCGCCGTATAGCGTCACTACATAGCGAGCCGCCTTGCCTCGGCTGCGCTCGGCAAATATGCCGGCCGCTTTCTGTGGCCCCATAGTGTGCGAGCTACTTGGCCCGTGGCCTATTTTATAGAGTTGTCGGATTGATTCCATATACTGTCGGTTGTTGTTGAGTCTGTGCGTTCTGTTTTTTTAGGACGCAGGAAATTGAAAAGACGGTCGAAGTCGCGGCGGAACATAATGCCCACGCCTTGCGTTGTCTGAGCCGACCGCACGTAGAAGTTGCGGTCGTTGTAGCGGTTGTAGGCTTTAAGTCGCCATGTACCGCGTTTGTTGAGGAGGTATTCGATGTCGAAATCGCCGATAAACTGGTTGCTGTTGAGCGATTTGTCGCGATAGCCGAAGTTGCCGTTGAATATAAGCCTGTTGTTGAGCAATCGGCTTGATAGTGCAAGGTCAACCTCGACGTCTGAGAAGTCGCCGCGGTCGCTTCGGAGATTCGGCGCTATACTCCAGTTTTCGCTCAGTTTTCCGAGCATGTTGCCGAGTTGGCTCGATATTGTCGACGAGGCGACAGAGAAAAGCTCGTTGCCTTTGGTGGTCGAGGCCATATAATCGGGCGTATAGAAGCGGTTGAGAGCGAGCAGGTAGATAATCTGGCGGTTCATCATATCTTCGGTGCTCACGATACTGCGTACTTTGCGGTAGGTGTCTTGCGTAAGGGTAGGGAACTCGAGGTCGAAAGATATCACCGGCTGACGGATATCGCCGCTTACCTGCATGAGTGCGTGTACGGGCACATTTGTGCGTGCCACTTCCTTATCCTGCAGGAACGATTCATCAAGGTCGCTCAGGTTGGCGTTGGTGGCATAATAGGCCGAAAGTTTCGTTTTCACTCCGTAGGGGTCGCCGTCGAATTGTATCTCGCTGCCTTCTCTGATTCGGAAATCCTTGATGATAATATCCTGCAGGGTAAAGCGGTAGCTTCCCGACTGCACCACATACTTGCCCCATATATTGAGGTCGTTGTTGGCGGAGTGGTAACCGAGATGAAGGTTGCCGGCCCCGACAGCCTTGATTTCATCGCCTCCGTCGGGATCCATCACAAGACTGATACGTGCGTCGGGTGTGACGCCGACGATTATATCCATGTTGTACTGTGAAGATTCTTCGTCTTCATTTTTCGCCATGCTTTCTTTTAAAGCCTTGACAATAAGCGGAGTGTCGTCGATGTTCTTTTCCGGAGCCTTTAGTGAGTCGGGGGTGACGTCGCGGAATGTAAGGAACGAATAATCCTCGGCGTCGAGGCGGTCTGACAGCACGAAGGTAAATGTCGACCTTGGTGCCGTGGTCATGTTTACGTTAATATTCACCACTCCCGGCCAGCCGGTCACCGACGCCCCGCCATTGCCGTAGATAGTGCCGTACCAGTCAGGATTCTGCTTCGATGTCACGTTATAACTCAGGAAATTGCGGGCATTGGTGATGTTGAATTTGAATGTCGGGGCCTTGAAGAATGTATGCCCCACTTCTCCCGACAGGCGCGCTGTGTTGCCTTCGGGGTCACGGATAAGAAGATTGTCGAGCTGTATGCGGCCCGGGCGCAGATGTACGCTGTCGCTTGCATGGTACATCGTGTTGGTGAAGTCGATTTTTATACCGACATTGTCGGCATATATGTCGCCCTCGAGGTCAATCTCCTTGAATGTGCCGAAGAGGCGGCAGTGACCCGAGGCACGGCCTGTGACATCGCTCGCAAAGGCCGACATAAACGGTTTGAGGAATGATACCGGTATGCTGTCGGCGGCGAAATTGATGTCAAGAGCTTCTGTCATCGGGAAAATATAGCCGTCGATACGTGAATGTTTGCCCTCGAAGCCCTTGATGGCGGCGTCGAGGTAAATTCCTTTGCGTTCGTTATTCCAATCGGCTGTTATGTCGGCATTGCCTATCGGGCAGCGGTTGTAGCCTATCGAATCTACATGAAGCTGCGGGCATTGGAGGCGGGGAGCGCCGCTGAGTAATTCCGACGCTGTGATACGGCCGGTTGCGCGCCCTCCGATCAATGCTTTGTCAATTTCAAGTGTCTCGAAAATCGGCAGCAGGCTCACATTGCTAAGCGACACTATGAGATTGTCTTCCTCCTGCTTGCTGATGTCTCCGTCTATTTCTATACGTTGCAGGCCGGTGTCGAGAGCGAATCCGCTTACATTCAGGTTCTCGGGTGTGATATGTATTCGTGACGACTCGATATTCCATGTCTCGTCGCCGAAATTGATAGTACCCGGTTTCATGTCAAGAATAGCCTCGACAGGAAATGGTGCGCCTGCCGGAGCGTGAGTCGACAGGAGGGTGGCGGCGAAATCCATGGTGCCGTTGAGTGGTATGCGGCGTGCGATATCCCAGTCGATATGGGTGTTTATATTGTTGTCGCGTCCCCGTATGGTGGCAGCCACTGTCATGTCGCCTTTCTTGGTAGGCATTTTGGTAGTGGCATAAACCATCGCCTCTCCTCCGGCAATGTCGAATTGGCCGAAAACATCTGTGTTTTCTATCACTTTACCATTGTAGAGGTATGGTATATTTAAGTCTACATTGGCATATCCTCCTTGTGTATCTACCTTGCCGGTCAATGTCGCGTCATGGAGATTCTGCACCGGAATCTTGAAAAATTCACTTAGCTTAAGTGTCTGCCCGATATTGAACTCGAATGTGAAATTGTTGTAGCCCGCGATTTTGTCGTTCGGCATATTGTCAGCCGGTTCCAATGCCGGCATGAAATGGTAGAGCATGTTCTTGAGCTGGGGCACAAGGGCGCCGAAATCGTAATGGCCGCTCAGTCGCCCGTTGATATAAGGTGACTCCACGCTTATTACAGCGTGTCGGTCATCGGGTGTGGCGGTGACGCGCAGACGGTCGACCGACATTCCCTCTCCGAGTCGATCTACCCAACGGAAATCGGAGATATCGATCTCGCCATCAAGTCGTTGCAGATTTATATCGGCTATATTGGCAAGAAGTTTGCCTGAGAGTTTGTAGCCCGGATGTGAATGTGACAGGCCGAGGATGTCAAGGTCAAGGTCGGCAACCGCGGCAGTGGCGTCAAATGATTTGTGCTCGCTTTCGCCGTCGTAGATAGCGTAAGCCTTAATGCGTGCGGCCGGATCTGAAATGCTTACATTTACCTCTCCTTTCTGTGGGCTGCTGAAATCGGCAGTTGCAGAAATATTGCTGTAAGTGTAGCCGTTGTATTCGGCTTTGTCGATAACCAATGTCCCGGAGCCGGATCTGAACCTGCGGCCGAATGAAACCGTATAATCTGCCGAGGCGTCTACGATACCGAGCATTTGATTGCCCGATAAAAGGCCCGCGTCGAAGCCGGCGATGGTTACATTGCCGTCGACGATATTGATATTGCCTCGTCGCAGATAATTGGCTGCGAGGTCGATGTTGCCGGCAGTGCCTTCGCTTGCAAGGCTTACGTTACCCCTTTCAAGTGTGCCTTCGCCAAGTATGCTGAAGCGCAGGTCGGGCATTTTTTCGAGAGTGCGCCGTGCGTCTTTCTTAATCACGGACGGAAGAAGCGCGCTCAGCTCAAGCCCGTTGATGTCAATGTTGCCGCGCGTGATTTTATAGTGCATGCCGGCAATGGAGTCAAGGCCGGTGGCGTAGGCCTCAAGGTTGATATCGATGGCCTCTCTTTCATTCTCTGTGAGTCTGAAGCTTCTTATATCTACCGCCGACATGCTCGCAAGCGCTTCGAGATGTATGTCGAAGCTGCGTCTGACACCTGCAAGGATGGGCGCGAAGGCCTGCAGGTCGGGCGGATAGATTTCCGATACATCTTCTATGCACACCCGCGCTGAAAGATTGCGTAGCGCCGACACCGGCAGACTATCCTGCGGGCTGATTTTCAGCGGTGCCAATGCAAGATATGAATTAGGCAGTGCAAGAGTGAAGTTGTCAAGCGAGATCTCGTCGGGGGAGATATGGCATTTTGCAGTGAGCTTATCCAAGACGAAACCGCTGCGCTCACAAAATGACAGGTGGTCGAGATTTACCGAAAAGCCTTCGTCGCTTATCTGTGGGATAAATGCGTTCAACGCCAGATCGTTTATGGCTATATGCTTGGGGTCGAAACGGGCTGAATCGGGCTCTGCGGCAGAAAGAACGTCGTAGGTGGCTGAGGCTCGGCGCACTATCACCGTGCTGATTTCTACCTGAAATTGCTTTTTCTGTGAGGGCTTGTCTGATTTGAGCCTGTCGATTATTGGCTGTATGTTGAGAGGGGAGTGTTCATCCGCACGGTTGATGTGTGCCGCTACTCCGTCAAGCAGGGCATAGTCGACTACGACTTCTCCACGGCTCAGCAACGGCATAAGTTCAAAGCCAGCCGACACGGTCTCGATATTCGCTACCGTGTCTTGTTCAAGCACGAGCGAAATACCTTCTACCGTAGCGCGGTTGAAAGGATATATCGTGATTTTGCCTACATCTACCTGAGCGCCAAGCAGATCGCTGAGTTGCTCTTCGGCCGTGTCGCGGATCATGCGTTGTACCGGATCGAGCGACAATATCACGTAAATTGCTGCCGGTAGCGAAATCGCCAGCAGCAGCAACACGGATACGAAAGCTCTAAATATCTTCCAGATTATGCGCATGTATCAATTATATGATTCAACTTTCGCAAGCTCTAAGTTGAATAGGTAAAGGAAGTTGAAAAGGCAAATGCCTGTGGCTGATTAGAGTATACCTTTCAGATATTACACAATTACAGGACAATTATATTGCCTTTTTACCTTTATTCCTTTTTTGCCTGACTGATGTTAAGTTATATGAGTACCGCAGGGCAATATGTCTTGCGGTACTCTTTTTCGGTCATCGGCCTGTATTGTCTATCTTTTCCTTTATATAGTTATTGAAATCTGTATGGGCCAGAAGGTCTTCTATCGGCAGGTGCATGCGGTAGCGCCAGTAGTGACGTGAGTTGGCAGGCACGTTGATCTGCTCTTCGCGCGGGTCTTCACGGCGGATGGAGCCGTCTACCGACAGCCAATCCTGAAGCGGAAGTATGCACAACATCGACGGCGATTGCAGGTGCATGTCTACAATGCGGTCACATATCCATGGCTCGGCATAGTAGGGCGCCGCTCCCGACTCATGAAGCACCTCGTTGTAGTAGCGCTGGGTGTTGTCGCGGTCTTCCTCCCACCATTGGCGGATACCGCCCATGTCGTGGGTTGAGGTGGTGCATACCGAGTAGTAGGGGTAATTCCAAGTATTGCCGAACTTGCTGTTGGGATCTTTGGGCATACGCTGTATCTCAAGCGACAGAATCTCAAGCTGCTGCATTACTGCCGGCACGCAGCCCGGTATCATGCCGAGGTCTTCGGCGCAGCACAGCATATTTGTCGAGTCGATAAGCGGCGGAAGTTTCCACATAGCCTTGCCATACCAGAAGTCGTTGTGACGGTGGTAGAAGAAGTCATTGTAAAGGCGGTTGAAGCACCAGCGCTCGTAGTCGTTGAGAGAGCGGTACACGTAGGTGTACTGGGCTGAGATACGCGGGTGGTATTTGCCTTTCTCTACAGGGTCTTCTATGAAGAGAACTTCGTCGATAAGTCCGAGCAGACCGTTGCACAGACGGGTATTCTTCTCGTTCTTTTCCTGACCGGCAAAGTAATCGACAACCTTGCGCTGTGTGTTGTAATCACTTTTGAGTGTATAGCGGCCACCCTTGCTTTTTGTCATGAATTTCTTGGTTGCCTCTGATGTGTAGGACCCGAAGAAGTCTTCGATGAAGTAATCCATGATGTAGGGCTTGGTGTGTGCGTCTACATCAATCCAGAAGTCGTAGTTATAGCGCATTTCATCTACGCTGAAAGGCAGCGCGGGATTGAAGTAGCCCAAGAGTCCGTGGACGGCGTCCATGGGTATCTGCCATATACGGAAGAATCCGAGCACATGGTCAATGCGGTAGGCGTCGAAATATTCGGCCATCTTGCCGAAGCGGGCTTTCCACCATGCGAAGCCGTCTTTGTTCATTTCTTCCCAATTATAGGTCGGGAAGCCCCAGTTTTGGCCGAGGACAGAGAAGTCATCCGGTGGCGCGCCGGCCTGGCAGTCCATATTGAAGAGGCGAGTGTCGGTCCATGCGTCGACGCTTGTACGTGAAATGCCGATTGGAATGTCGCCTTTGAGCGCTACGCCTTTGCTTGCCGCATAGTCATGCACATGGCGCATTTGACGGTCGAGATGATATTGTACGTAGCATACAAAATCCATCTCCGCTCCAAATTTTTTGCGGGCTTTGGCCAATACTTTGTCGGAGTATTGTGAGTATTCACCCCATTTGCTGAAGTCGGGAGTGCCGAAATTGTCGCGGAGGGCGCAGAAGGCAGAGTAGGGCAGCAGCCATGTGCTGTTGCGCTCTACGAATGTTTTGTAGTCGGCCGAATCAAGTGTCTTGCTTCCTTCCTGAGCGAAAATCTCGCGCAGATATTCGTCTTTGAGCTTGTTGGCCCGCTCATAGTCTACTGTATCAAGAGCGTTGAGCTCTTCTGCGGCTGCCTTATAGTATTCACGGCGCGACTCTTCTGCCGGCTCGCCGAGCTCGCTCACGCGCAGATACATCGGATGTAGTGCGAAAGTGGAGTTGGCGTTGTAGGGATATGAGTCGGTCCATGTATGGGTCATGGTGGTGTCGTTGATTGGAAGTAGCTGGAGCACACGCTGATGTGTGGCGGCTGCCCAGTCGATCATGCCCTTGAGGTCGTAGAAATCGCCGACGCCCATATCTTCGAAACTGCGAAGAGCGAATACCGGTATCGCTGTGCCCGCACCTTTCCAGAGCGCCATATTGTTGATGAAGCGCATGCCGGAAAGCACTGTTGCGTCGGTTACATTGGCTGATACGCCTAAACGCCTGTTCGCTCCGCCTTCCCAAGCGACAACTTCGCCGGTATGGCGGTTGAGAATCAGGAATTTATATTCGGTATCGGCGTCGAGCCCTTCTGACGGCACATTTCCTTGCCATACAGGATAGCTGAAATTTGAAAGACGTATTGCACGCGCCGGATCCCAATTGCCGAGATTGTCGCAGCTGCCGCAGATTGCCACTACATTGTCGCCGCCTGCCATCGGGGCTGCAACCTCGAAAAGGGTGAAACCGCGGGTTGGGGTCTCTATGCCATCGTGATAATTCTGACGGTAAACACACTCTGTGAAAAGCGACGAATAGAAAGGCTTGTCGAACGGTTGGTCTTGCCAACGGTCATATACTCGGTATGAGCCTTCCTCGGCAGCCAATAATCTGTTGCCTTTTCCCCATTCATCTTTTACAGCGCCTTCATCGCTGCGCACAAAATAATGATATGAGATTCCGCCTTCTTTTACAGGCGTTTCAATAGCGGCAGACCATCGGTCATTTCCGTCAAGCTTAAGTTTTATGGCTTTGTTGTAATCTCCCCCACCGAGGGCGTCGACATCGCCGACAATGTATACCGACTCTCCCCAGTTGGTTCGGTATCGGATATTGAAGATAATCTTCATAGAGCGTGTTTATGTATGATATATATTTGGAATATTCATTAGTTGTGGCATTTACCGATACAAAGATAAGGATAATCATTAAAATAATGTGCAAATAATGTTTAAAAAATCATACGGGGAGTCGCAAGTCTGAATTCTTACGCCTCCCCGCATGGGGTCTGGAATAGATGTATATTATTAATTCTCAGCGTTTTTGTGGTCCGAGATGTATATTTACCACATAGGAGTGAACGGTGCCGATTTTTCAAGAAGATTATTGGCGCAGCCGGTGGCTTGGGCATGTTTGCTCATGTCGAGTTTGAGAACCGGCGCTCCGGGAGTCAGCACGAGGCGTCCCATATCTACCCATAGCGCTCCGGTTGAGGTGGCGAGTTTGAAGTAGTATTTGCCACCGGTGCAGTCGGCTACCGATGTCCATTGTGTCGATGATACATTGGGTTCGCCTTCAATTTCGTAGCCGTAAGGAACTGACACCGTGCCCATGATACTCATAAGCGAGCCGAGAGCCTGAGGATAGTCGAAATCGGTGGGCACATGTTTGATGAAGAACGAGGCGCGTACGAAGCGGTCGGAGCTTCTCACTGTGCCCGGCAGCATGTTTACGCCGCCTACCTGTGTCCAATACTGGTCGATGGCGTTCATCTGTGGGAGTGGAGGGTCGTTGGTGAGAACTCGCAGCTCTCGGCCTTTGTAGGTGTTGAGTTTGCCGTCTACATATTCCATGAGCAGGGTCACGCCGGTAGTGTCGGTAAGGGCCCAGTGAAGTGTCGATACGGTGCCCCCGTCGAAGGTCTTGCCGAAGATGGCGAACTCGTTGGCTTTGAGCCAAGTCTCCACTTCGTCTACAGTGGAGAAATTGTCGAGAAAATAGCTTACCAGAACTGCAAGGCTCATCACAGGCATTTTATCGTTGCCTGTGGATTCTTTATAGATGGTTCCTTTGCAGAAAAGACCGTTCATAACAAGCCCGGCCTCATTCATGCCCTCAGTAACACCTCCGTCGTAGCCCACGGCGAGCACCGAGGCATATTTCGATTTCCATTTAAGCCAAGGCTGAGCAGGCATTGACGTCCGCTCCATGCCTCGTGGATATACATAAATGTTGGTTGGTATAGGCGTGCGCCAGTCAAGTGTCCGGCCTACAAGCACATAACTCTTGTCGCCTAAATATACAACTCGCGAGCATGCCGCCGGTCGGCCGCAGGCTGTAATGATTACTAATGATAATAGAAGCAGTCTTAAGAATTTCATAATTTCCGGTGAATTAAAAGTGTTTTCACTTATAACACCCCGGAAAAATGTTTGGTTCAGTACTGAAGATAAATAAATGGCACGAGTTCGCTCTGGCGCGTTTGTATGACTATGAAAAGTATCGTCGCCAACAGCAACGACTGCCATAGTACAGGCATTGCCATATATGCTTCGGCCGCCCCCGTTGTCCATGCTCGCGGAGTGATGTGGGCGATATAGCCCGCAGCGGCAGCAAGCACAATCATAAGATAGCTCTCTATGAATTGCGGAGCCACATCAAGGTGGAAATTGGTGAAAATCTGCTCTCCGATTTCAGCCACGGTCTGAAGCGACGGAGCGCGGAAGAATGTGAAGCCGATTACGATGAGGGTAAATGTTATGGCGATGTTTGTGAGCTTTACTTCCGGGCGACCTTTCATCACCTCGGGCAGACGCCACACGCGCTTTATGGCCTTGTGCAATACCAGAAGGAGTCCGTGGTAGGCGCCCCAGATGATATACATCCATGAAGCTCCGTGCCAGAGGCCGCCGATTACCATTGTCACCACCTGATTGATATAGGCGCGCGCACGGCCTTTTCGGTTGCCGCCGAGGGGTATATAGATGTAATCGCGCAGCCAGAACGACAGCGAGATATGCCAGCGACGCCAAAATTCCGTAGGGCTCTGCGACTTGAAAGGTGCTGCGAAGTTTTCTTTGAAGCGATAGCCTAACAGCAGCGCAAGGCCGATAGCCATGTCAGAGTAGCCCGAGAAGTCGCAATAGAGCTGTATGGTAAATCCTATGCAGCCCATCAGATTCTCAAATCCGCTGTAGAGCAGGGGATTGTCGAAAATACGGTCTACAAAATTGCCGCTGATGTAATCGGCTATGACAACTTTCTTTATCAGGCCGGTCATTATCAAAAACAGCCCTTCCGACATCATTGCCGGCGTAGCTTTGGCATTCTCTCTTACCTGCGGAAGCATATCCTTGGCTCTCACCACAGGGCCGGCAAGCAAGGGCGGGAAGAATGTGAGGTAAAATGTATAGTCGAGCAGATTGCGGCACGGCTCAAGTTGTCCCCGGTAGATATCAACCATATAGCTGATTGAGCGGAAGGTGAAAAACGATATTCCGGCAGGCAATATCACATCGAGCGGGTCGAAATGTGAGCCTATGATACTCGTAAAGGCGTCAAACAGTAAGTTGACATACTTGAAATACACCAGCATGCCTACATTGACCACCACATTGAGCGCCACTATCGAGCGTCTGAGCCAATCGGCACGCGCTGCGCCGAGCCATAGCCCAAGCAGATAATCGCTCAGGCAGACACCGCAGAGTATCACCACGCACCACTCGCTCGATTTATAATAGAAATAAAGCGAGAATAAGATTACGAGCAACATCTTTACGGTGCGGTAGCCACGCACTGACTGATAGATGAGGAGGAAGATTGCGAAGAGCACAAGAAAAAGCCCCGAGTTGAAGAGCATCGGGGAAGCTGCGTCGTAGCTTAGCAGCGCGGAGAGTCTGTCGAGTACACTGTTCATTGCGGCTGCAAAGTTACGCATTTTTCGCATACATTTTCTTGTGTATCCCCATTTTTATTTGTCTGTCCAAGCTCTTATTAGTAATTTTGTCGCATGAAAATCAAATTGCTATGTATGGGCGCGGTGCGCGATGGGGCCGTAGCTCAGTTGGTAAAGAGATATGCCGACAAGATTCCGTTTTATTGGCCCTTCGAATTGGTTGAACTTGCAGATGTCAGGCTCGGCCGTGGAGTCGCCGACCCTGTGAGGCAGAAAGACGCCGAGGCTGACCGGTTTATGGCTGAAATCAGCAATGGCGACTTCGTTGTACTCTTCGATGAGCATGGTAAGGAAATGACCTCCCGGCAATTGTCGGAATTTATAACCCGCAAAGCCGTCGAGCTCCCGCGCAACCTGATATTCGTTATCGGCGGCCCATACGGATTCGGAGCGGCAATGCACATGCGTGCGAATATGAAACTGTCGATGTCGCTTATGACCTTGCCTCACGAGTTGGCCCGCCTCTTTGCCGTAGAACAGCTCTACCGTGCCGGCACGATATCGCGAGGCGAACCTTACCACCACGATTAGTTTGCCTATATCTTGCTTTTTTTGTAATTTTGCACTCTCAAAGCGAATAGTATGAAGATACTCGTTACAGGAAGCAAAGGCCAGCTTGGCCGTGAATTGCAACGTGAACTCGAAAAGCGGGCTCCCGGTTGCTCGGTTTTTATTGATATAGAAGACCTTGACCTTACCGACCGTCAGGCTGTGGAAACTTATCTGCAGACCGGAGATTTCAGCCATGTCATAAATTGCGCTGCTTACACAGCCGTCGACCGTGCCGAAGAGCAGAAACTGCAGTGCTCTGCTGCAAATGTCGACGCCGTCTCAAACATCGCCCGACTCGCCGATGAGCTCGGTTTCAAGATTATACATATTTCCACCGACTACGTTTTCGACGGCAACTCTTGCCGCCCCTATCGCGAGATTGACAAGCCCGAGCCCCTCTCGGTCTATGGCGTCACCAAGCGCAAGGGTGAGACAGCTCTCATAGGCCTCGCCCCTGACAGCATGATAATCCGCACCGGCTGGCTCTATTCACCCCACGGCCACAATTTCGTAAAGACAATGCTTGAGCTTGGCCGCAAGACCGCACCTCTCCGCGTAGTCGCCGACCAGATAGGCACACCTACCTACGCTGCCGATCTTGCCGCTGCAATCGCCGAAATCGTGCTCTCCGGACATTGGACTCCCGGTATTTTCAATTATTCAAACGAAGGTGTCGCCTCATGGTACGATTTTGCCGTGGCCACACTCGAGTATGCCGGCATGCCCGACCGCGCCGAGGCTATCATGCCGATACCGTCGGCCGATTTTCCGCAGGCTGCCACGCGCCCTTATTTCTCTGTCCTCGACAAATCTAAAATAAAAGCCACATACGGCATTAAGATTCCCCACTGGCAGGCCTCGCTGCGCCGTTGCCTCGACCGTATCAACGTTAATTAATCATGGCATCACTACAAGATGAAATAAGCCGCCGGCGCACTTTCGCAATCATTTCGCACCCCGACGCCGGCAAGACAACACTTACCGAGAAACTGCTCCTTTTCGGCGGAGCTATCCACATCGCCGGAGCCGTTAAAAGCAATAAGATTAAGAAAACTGCCACCAGCGACTGGATGGAGATTGAGAAGCAGCGTGGTATTTCGGTAGCTACATCGGTGATGGGCTTCAACTATGGTGATTACAAAATCAATATCCTTGATACCCCCGGCCACCAAGACTTCGCTGAAGACACATACCGCACCCTTACTGCTGTCGACAGCGTTATTATCGTTGTCGATGTGGCGAAAGGTGTCGAGGCGCAGACTCGTAAGCTCATGGAGGTCTGCCGCATGCGCAACACCCCCGTTATTATTTTTGTAAACAAGCTCGACCGCGAGGGCCGCGATCCCTTCGAGATTCTCGACGAACTTGAGAGCGAGCTCAAGATATCTGTCCGTCCGCTTTCGTGGCCGATCAATATAGGCGCAAAATTCAAGGGCGTATATAATATATATGAGCACGCCATCGACCTTTTCACCCCCGACAAGCAGAAAGCCACCGAGCGTGTCGAAATCGACAATGTCGAAGACCCGCGCATTGACGAGGCTGTCGGTGAGCAGGACGCCCGTCAGCTCCGCGACGACCTCGAGCTTATCGAAGGCGTCTATCCCGAATTCGATGTCGAGGAATATCTCGCAGGCAAGCTTGCCCCGGTTTTCTTTGGTTCGGCTCTCAATACATTCGGTGTGAAAGAGCTTCTCGACTGCTTCGTGAAGATCGCCCCCGCTCCGCGTCCTGTCGAGGCTATCGAGCGCAAGGTAAATCCCGATGAAAACCATTTCAGCGGATTTGTATTCAAGATTCATGCAAACATGGATCCTAATCACCGCAGCTGTATAGCTTTTGTAAAAGTGTGCTCAGGCCGCTTTGAACGCAATGCCCCCTACAAGCAAATGCGCACAGGCAAGACTCTCCGTTTCGCCGCGCCTACCGCTTTTATGGCTCAGAAAAAGAGCATTGTCGACGAGGCATTCCCCGGCGATATCGTCGGTATTCCCGATACAGGTAACTTCAAGATCGGCGACACCCTTACTGAAGGAGAGGAAATTCACTACAAGGGCTTGCCGAGCTTCTCGCCGGAGATGTTCATGTATATCGAGAACACCGACCCCATGAAAGCAAAGCAGCTTGAGAAAGGCATACAGCAGCTGATGGACGAAGGTGTTGCCCAGCTCTTTATCCATCAGTTCAACGGCCGCAAGGTAATCGGCACAGTGGGCCAGCTTCAGTTTGAGGTGATACAATATCGCCTCCTCCATGAGTATGGCGCTCAATGCCGTTGGGAGCCGATGTCAATGTATAAGGCTTGCTGGATTGAGAGCGACGACGCTGCCGCCCTCGAGGCTTTCAAGAAGCGTAAGCACCAGTTTATGGCTGTCGACCGCGACGGTCGCGACGTTTTCCTTGCCGACTCTCAGTTCGTCCTGACAATGGCGCAGAACGACTTCCCGAAAATCCGCTTCCACTTCTCAAGCGAGTTTTAGCCGGCTGTTGCTATTCGCATGGGTAGCCGGCGGTCATGGCGAGCATAAAATTATATGACTTGGGCAAGCCCATAATACCCGCGAAAGTAGTGCTGTCAAACAACATCCGTTCTACAACATTTATACCCTCGGAGGCGCAGTAGAGATACACATTCTCTGCCGCGGCTCCGGCGTCGAGGGCTGCCATGCGCGCCTCGTGTCCGACCATGATATTGTCTACGTTTGGGTCGCCGGTGCGGAAGGCGTTGTAATCCGCATAGACGATGAGATTGAGAGGTGCTGTCTTTACAAAATCCTGTTTGCCTGCATAACCTCTGAAATCTCCCGATAACACCTCTATCAGCTCGTTGGCCGCCGGATGATATAGAAAAATACCTTTTTCAGTGACTGCATATATGCGCAGTGCATATATTCCCATCGCCGCCGGGGCGGTTCGGTGCCCGTCCGGACGGTTTACGCCGTATGCTGCCCACAGAATCTGTGAGAGATGTCGCTCGCACAATTGTTCTTCCGAAAATTCGCGTGAGGTGTGACGGCGCTGCAGCGCGTCGAGAAGTGTGCCCGGTGCGGCCTTTATTTTGCTTTCATTGTGAAGTGTTATTGTTGTCTGTGCAGGTATTGCCATAGTTGTAAATGAATTTTGGTTATGTTTTAATGCTTTTTAAACGTCAGCGGCTCAGATATTGTTCGGCAAGGCGTTCAAATGCCGGTGTAGTCTTGAACTCTCCAAGCCAAGTATTGAGAGAATCAAGCAAAGTGGAGTCGCCCGGTGCTACCGCCCAGCATTGGAATTGACTCAACGAAATCGGGGTGGAGTAGTTGAGCTCGGGATAATCCGGAGCCAATCTCCTCGCTACCGCTTCGCCTACAACTGCCCGCGGTATTTCGCCGATAGCTGTCATGATAGCAAGATGTTCGGCTGAATAGCCCGCTTTGGTGGCTACATGAATAGAATCGCCGAGCTCACGCGTCATGTTGGAAAGACGTGTGCGGAAAGGAGAGCCCTCGGCGAGCCATACGGTATCACCCATGAGTTGTTCCTGAGAGCTGATAAAGCCTGTTGTCGAGCTGTCGCCGCGCTGTACCAGCACCTGCTTGTCGATATATACAGCGTCGGTAAGCGGAAAATACTTTTTTAGTGCGTTTGTTGAAGGCATTGAAGCAACAAGTAGGTCAAACTGACCTTCGTATAAACCTTGGAAGGCGGTTTCGAGTTCACTCACCGGATAGAAGCGTGCCACTCTTCCGTGGGCTGATGTTATCTGGCGTAATATCTCATAGTCAAATCCCTCGGCGGTGTCATTGTGCAGAGTGTAGGTCAAAGGCGACATCTCTATCGCTACCGACAATGTGTCGCCCGACGGTTTTACATAGTCGTTGGCTAAGGTAGAAGATGTCGTGCTGCACCGTCGCCATATACCGATGGCAGATAGTACGATTATCGCCACAATCACCACTGCCGCCATTCGGCTTTTCATAATTTTATTATTCATGACAAATATGTTTTAGAGTAAAACACTCAAACCGCACGATAGGTTTTTACCTAGAAAAATTTGCATGGCTGAAAATTATTTGCTAATTTTGCACTCGCAAATCGGGGCGTAGCGCAGTCCGGTAGCGCACCTGGTTTGGGACCAGGTGGTCGCAGGTTCGAATCCTGTCACCCCGACGCATGCAATATTGCGGAGACTCGGATGAATCATCCAAGCCTCCGCTTTTTTGTGTTAGCCTAAACACGATAGCCGCGCTAGCGGCAAAAGACAGCGTAGCTGTCGCGACTCTATGTAGCTTTTACCTTTGCAGACGATATT
>CAJTWH010000032.1 GCA_910579995.1 uncultured Muribaculaceae bacterium
CCTCTCAGCCCCGAAGGCACACGCCTCCGGGGCTTTTTTTGCTTGCAGCCGCCGGCGGTTAGCTAAGATAGCTGCTTTAGCTATTATAGCTATCTTAGCTATTTTGCGCGGGCTGCGCACGCGCCGGGAACGAAAGCTCCGCTGCTTACTCGGGCGCGGCTGAGGCTTGGGGCTGATATATTTTTTTGCATTTGTGGGCGTTTTTTTGTAATTTCGCAATTTGAAATTATTTAATGAATCTTTTATGCTTATCATAGGTATTGCCGGAGGTACCGGTTCGGGAAAAACAACGGTGGTAAACAAAATTATAAAGAGTTTGCCTGCCGGTGAGGTGGCAGTCATGCCTCAGGATTCTTATTATAAGGATTCGAGTCATATTCCACCGGAAGAGCGGTCGAAGATTAATTTTGATGAACCTGCGGCAATTGAGTGGTCACTGCTTGTAAAACACCTTCAGGATCTTAAGGCCGGTAAGACAATTCAAATGCCTACTTATTCGTATCTCACTTGCACACGTCAGGAAGAGACTGTAGAAGTAAAGCCTTCAGATGTTGTGATTGTAGAGGGTATCTTGGTATTGACAGATCCTACAATTCGTGAAATGCTTGATGTGAAGGTGTTTGTTGACGCCGACGCCGACGATCGTCTAATCCGTGTCATAGCGCGTGATTGTATCGAACGTGGCCGTACTCCTGAGATTGTAATTCACAGGTATGAGGATGTGCTTAAGCCTATGCACAGCATGTATATCGAGCCTTCGAAGCGCTATGCTGATCTTATCATTCCTCAAGGTGGCAGCAACACTGTAGCGATAAATCTGTTGACGGATTATATTGAGAGCCGTCTGCATCGTGGTGCAAGTGTGCGTGGGGTGAATCCTTGTAATATTTAAGGGATGGAAGAGTCTTTTACCGAACAGATTGAGGTAGTAGCTGAAGTGCCGGCTGCCGATGGCAAAATGGTGCTTCGGACTGATAATCTTGTCAAGAAGTATGGCAAGAGGACTGTAGCGAATCATGTTTCGATAGATGTGACTCAAGGTGAGATTGTTGGTTTGCTCGGCCCAAACGGTGCAGGAAAGACTACGACGTTCTATATGACAGTAGGGCTTATCGAACCGAACGAAGGTCAGATATTCCTGAACGACCTCAATATAACGAAATATCCCGTATACAAGCGTGCTCAGAATGGTATAGGCTATCTTGCACAGGAGGCGTCGGTATTCCGCAAAATGAGTGTAGAGGATAATATCAGGTCTGTATTGCAGATGACCGATATGACCAAGGAGGAGCAACGCGATAAACTTGAGAGTCTGATAGAGGAGTTTAGACTCCAGAAAGTGCGCAAGAACCTCGGCGACCAGCTTTCAGGCGGCGAGCGCCGACGTACTGAAATCGCCCGTTGCCTTGCGATCAACCCCAAGTTTATCATGCTTGACGAGCCGTTTGCCGGTGTAGACCCGATTGCGGTAGAGGATATCCAATCGATAGTGTATAAACTGAAAGATAAGAATATCGGTATCCTTATCACCGACCATAATGCACAGGAGACATTGCGCATAACCGACCGTGCATATCTGCTCTTCGAAGGCCGAATACTTTTCCAAGGGACAAGTGAAGAGCTGGCAGAGAATCCGATTGTACGTGAGAAATATCTCGGACGAGAATTTGTATTCTACCGCAAGCGTCTCGACTCAAGCGAGCTATAAAATGATAATAGAAAAAACTTAATAATATGTCAGAAGAAAACGCAACACTCGACAATGAGAAACCGCAAGGTCTGAGCTTTGTGGAAGAAGAGGTTTATAATGACTTGAAAGCCGGAAAGAACGGCGGACGCCTCAACACACGTTTCCCGCCGGAACCTAACGGCTATCTACATATCGGACATGCCAAGGCTATATGTATGGATTTTGGCGTGGCAGAGAAATTCGGCGGCACATGCAATCTCCGTTTCGATGATACCAACCCGGTGAAAGAAGATGTGGAATATGTGGATTCAATCCGCGAAGATATCCACTGGCTCGGTTTTGACTGGGGTGACCGCGAATATTATGCTTCCGACTATTTCCCCCAGCTGTTCGACCTTGCCGTGCGTCTGATCAAAGAGGGTAAAGCCTACGTAGACGACCAGACCAGTGAGCAGATCGCAGCCCAGAAAGGCAGCCCGACAGAACCGGGACAGAACAGCCCCTACCGCGACCGTACTCCTGAAGAGAACCTTGACTTGTTCATGCGAATGAATGAAGGCGAATTCGATGAGGGTGCCCGCGTGCTGCGTGCCAAGATAGATATGGCGTCGCCCAATATGCATTTCCGCGACCCTATCATGTATCGTATCATCAAGACTCCTCACCACCGCACCGGCACAAAGTGGAAAGTATATCCAATGTATGACTTCGCGCACGGTCAGAGCGACTACTTCGAGGGTGTGACCCACTCAATCTGCACACTTGAGTTTGTGCCTCACCGTCCGCTCTATGAATATTTCGTCAAGGAACTTGCCGACGAAAGCTACTGCCCGCGACAGATTGAGTTCAACCGCCTCAATCTCACTTACACGGTGATGAGCAAGCGTAAGCTTCTTCAGCTTGTCAAGGAAGGTCTCGTGGCCGGATGGGATGACCCGCGTATGCCGACAATCTCGGGTATGCGTCGTCGCGGCTACACCCCGGCGTCGGTGCGCAATTTCATCAATACCATCGGTTATACCAAGTATGAGGCTCTCAACAGCGTGAGCCTTCTCGAGCACGCAGTGCGCGATGATCTCAACCGTATAGCCACACGTGCGATGGCTGTCATCAATCCGGTGCGCCTTATCATCGATAATTATCCGGAGGATCTTGTAGAGACCGTGACAATGGAGAATAATCCTGAAGAGGAGGGTAGCGGAGTGCACGAAATGCCTTTCTCGCGTGAATTGTATATCGAGCGCGAAGACTTCATGGAGAATCCTCCGAAGAAATTCTTCCGCCTTGCTCCCGGTCAGGAAGTTCGCCTCAAAGGTGCATATATCATCAAGGGTACAGACAATATCGAGCGCGATGCCGACGGCAATATCACCGCAATCCACTGCACCTACGACCCCGACAGCCGCAGCGGTATGCCCGGAGCTTCGCGCAAGGTCAAAGGTACACTTCACTGGGTGTCGGCAAAACATGCCGTCGACGCCGAAGTCCGTCTCTACGACCGTCTGTTCGATGTGGAGAATCCCGCAGCAGAGCCCGACCGCGACTTCCGCGAAATGCTCAATCCGGAGTCGCTGACGGTTGTTGAGCATGCCAAGCTCGAGCCGTTCATCATAGAGAATGCCGAACGAGGCAAGAAATTCCAGTTCCAGCGTATCGGATACTTTACTCCCGACTACGACTCTACCCCTGAGCACCCGGTATTTAACCGCACTATAGCCCTTAAAGATACTTGGGAGAAAGTGCAGAAAAAAGGCTGAGCCCCTGATGGACGAAGAAAAGAATCCACGCGAAGAATTGTATACGCGATTCAAGGAGTCGCTGTCGCAGCCTGTGAGCCAACGTTATTTCGATGAGGACGAACTTATCGATTTGTTTGACTATGCGGGCGACCTGCAGGATGATTATGTGCAGCTCGAAACTTTGCTTTGTGGCGCACGGCTTTATCCCGAAAGCCGCGGGCTGAGCGAGCGCCGTCTGTTGTTCTATCTCGATACATCTGATGATGATACAGACCAACGCACAGAGGCTGCCGCAAAATATCTTGCCGACAATGCTGACGAGAGTTCGCTTATATTCGACATCGCCCGCATGGAGACATCTCCATGCGACGATCCGGAGGCTTCGCTGGAATATTTGCTTCATCAATACGATAAATTCGACGATGAGGAGATAATACGCTTTGTAGACCTTGCCGTCGACACCGGCCAATACAAATGGCTTGTGGAGCACCTTGACGAGATACTCGCCAAGGTGCCCTTCAAGCCTACCTTGCTTTTTGAGGTCGCGCGGGAGGCCGATAACAACTACGACAATGAGACCTTGGTGAAAGTGGCCGACCAGCTCATAGAGCTTGAGCCGTTCACCACCAACAATTGGATTATGCTCTTCCGTGGACAGGCACGTCTTGACCGAAGGGAAGAGGCTCGGATTACTTATGATTCTGCAAAGGCTCTTGCCGCGGATGATCCGATAGCCATGCTCGGAATTGCCGACGCTGTCTATACCTCGGCGCCCTACCTGTTGGCTGATATGGCCGAGACTCTTAAGGGAATCAAAGCGCAACATCCTGATGAGTTTGAATATACAGACGCTTACTGCGCCATGCTTGTTCAGCTCGGCAATCTCAATGGAGCCGTGAGAGAGATTAAAGACTATCTTGACCGCAAGCCATCGACATCGCGGGCGCTGCGTCAGCTTCTGATGTGCAACAGCGGCGACAGCGGCCCATACATAGCGAGGTTCTTTGCAACAGCCGGAGACGAAGAAAAGCTCAATCTGGACATTGAGAATCTTGCCACAGGTCTGAGTATGCGTGGAGCCCATCAGGCTGTAGACTCGCTTCTGACGGAACTCTCGGCTATGGAGAAGCTCTACGAGCCATATTTCTCGATATGGATGGAGTCTTTGTTTGCCCTTGGCAAATATGAGCGTGTGGTAGAACTTGGCTCTGACGTCAACATGATGGACAACATGCTTCAGGCACCGCTCAAGGGCGTTTCGATGGCATACGTCTATACTGTATCGCTGCTGAAGACAAACCGCTACTCAGAGGCGACGGCCTACGTTGAAAAAGTCCGGCCTATATTTGAGAGTGCGATCACGGATGTACCATTGCCCTTGCGCATGGCAATCCGCACATTCTTCACCCTCACTTCAAAAATCGAGAAAAACAGCCCGGACGACAAACTCTATTGGGAGTATTTCGATATGCTCTCGTATGGGAAGTTTTAATGAAATATGTGTCGTTTGAAAAAATCGAGAAAGTAATAGACAAAAGGTTTCGGATCCTTTTTATTGGCGTAGGCATGGCTGTCGGCGGATATCCATTGCTTGAGCCATTTGGTGGGTCCTATTTTCTTGATACTTCTAAGGTCATCTTCCGGAAGCCAATATATTGGTTTTGAGAAATCGGTCTGTTCGGTTATTATCGAGTCCGGGTTATCTGCATATTTATACCATAGATAAGGTAGATTTACACCGGCAGACGTAACACAATAAGCATTACCGTCATTTCGCATGTTGATCTCAAGGAAATAATCCTTGCCGTCTCGAGCCCGCAAGAACTCTACGCTAAAAAGGCCAATATAGCCAATACCTCTAATCAGTTTTTTTACTTTTTCAAGAAGCTCCGGGCTGACAAAGCCGTCGCTTATTGGCGAATATTTGAGATATCCGGTGTTGGTATTTTCCGGCTGTCGGATAATATCAGTATATCCGGGAATGATTATCTGTTGTTGTAGCGAACATCCAATTAGCTGAAATTCAATTTCTTTTTCGATGAACTCTTCGATGGAGACTATGGAGGCGTGGCTCTTAAGATATTCTTTAAGTTCTGCTTCAGATTTGCAGATTGCAATATCGTTTTTTGAGCCTTTGGTACTATTCTCAGGTTTGAGTATACACGGAAACTTTACATTATCAATCTCAAACTTTCTTGGTAATTTGAAACCGCATTTAATGGCGAGGTCGCGCTGTCTGTTTTTGTCGAGATATTCCACAATGCCACCAAAATGAGACGCGCGAGGAATGGTACATACTGTAGAAATGATGTCGCTTGAATTATCGATAGCATCTATATAAGGATCGCCACAGCATATTACAACCGGTTTAGAATCAAATTTAGAGGCTGCTTGGATAACTAATTCAGCGATTTCACAATTGCTTGAAAAACGGTGGATACGTTCATTTGTAACATATTTTGTAGTTGTTATGATATGGTCTGAATTATCAATGAACAATACTATATCCTTGGCAATGCCTAATTCTCCGAATGCCCGAATAACACCTAAGGTATTGTGGTGTGAACCACCTATTATAAAAATTGGTTTTCCCATAATATTTAAACGAAACAATATTGAGCTTATTGTTTTACAAAGGTAGTGATAAATTGAAATAGGTGCAAATGAACTTATCTAAACATTTAATGAAATGTCATATTTCCATTAAATTCTCTATTACTATAATTTATGGGTTTAATTGATTTCAAATAAATTATGCTGTTTGAATAATTATGAGTAATTTTGCCACAAATTTTCAGTAGGTTTATAAACTTTGTATGTAACGTACTTGTTTTTTATAAAAAACTCAATTACATGACAACTGATTCATCACATGCACATAAGTCACGGCCGACGTGGGATACTGAGGAAAAATCGGTTTTCGACCGCGGCATATTTTTCTCTGCGCGCCAGGCATTGCAGCGTCATGCCGGAGGTGGCAATATTCTTATCATAGCTACAGTACTTGCCCTAGTTGTGGCTAATATCCCGGTAATAAACGGTGAGTATTTTTCGTTCTGGGATCAGGAAGTGCGCTTGCAGCTTGGTAATTTCAATGTATTCAGTCATGCCGGCGAGCCAATGACTCTTCTTGCTTTCATCAATGACGCATTGATGGCGATTTTCTTCTTCTCGATAGGTCTCGAAATCAAACGAGAGGTATTGGTGGGAGAATTATCATCGTTCAAGCAGGCTCTGCTGCCTATCGTGGGGGCGTTTGGCGGTATGATTGTGCCTGTTGTTATATTCTATTTCCTCAGCAAAGGTACGGACTATGCGGGCGGGGCTGCGATACCAATGGCTACCGATATCGCTTTCTCGCTCGGAGTGCTGGCCATGTTGGGTAAACGTGTTCCCTTATCGCTGAAAATATTCCTTACCACATTGGCTGTGGTAGATGATATCGGCGGTATCATAGTGATAGCGGCATTCTACTCAACTCATATCGAGCTAATGCTACTTGTCTATGCAGCCGTGCTTTTCGGAGTGCTCCTGCTTGGATCTGCCATGCGAATCAAGAGCAAGATATTCTATCTCGGTATCGGTGGTGTGATATGGTTTCTCTTCCTCAACTCGGGTATACACCCGACCATTGCCGGTGTACTTGTGGCATTCTGCGTGCCTGCCACTCCGGTATTCGCGCCGATGAAATACATAAAGATTATCCGTAATTCGATAGCCCACTTCAGCGATGATGAGCCCGAAGATCTTGTGAAACGCACAATCCTCGGAAAAGAACAGATGAACTGGCTCAAACAGGTAGAGTCAGCGTCGGATAAGGTGATATCACCTCTTCAGGATCTTGAAGATACGCTACACCCGATAGTCAACTATTTCATAATACCGCTCTTTGCCTTTGCCAATGCCGGCATTTTCCTTCTCGATATGGCTCCGGCCTCAGTATTCGAGGGCATATCGTTGGCTGTTGTCTGCGGTCTTGTACTGGGTAAATTCTTGGGTATTCTCAGCTTCTCGTGGCTGTGCGTCAAACTTGGATTCGCTCCAATGCCTGCACACTCCAACTGGAACATGATGGCGTCGATATCCATGCTTGGAGGCATTGGCTTCACTGTATCGATCTTTATAGCCACGCTGTCGTTTGACGCCTCGATACCCCATCAGGCCGACCTCCTGTCGCATGCCAAGCTCGGCATTGTGTGCGGCTCGGTATTGTCGGGTTTGATAGCCTTCCTCTGGCTCCATTTCACGCTGCCAAAAGGCGTGGCTCCTGACGCTGTTGAAGAATAAAATCCGGACAAAACAGAACATATCTGACATTTAATTTGTAACTTTGTAGAGGCGAGCAAATCTCGTCTCTACATTGTTTATGACACTACATGAATTATTGCTTGAGCGTCACAGCATACGGCGCTATACCGAAGAGCCGATACCGGCCGAAGATGTAAAGACTATTATTGAGGCAGGCCTCCTCGCACCCTCGTCAAAGAGTGCCCGTTCGTGGCAATTTGTAGTGGTTGAAGACCGCGATATGCTTGTCAGGCTGAGCGATCTCAAGCCATCGTATGCAGCTTCTATCAAAGACTGCCGCTTTGCAGTAGTAGTGACTGCTGATCCCACTCAGAGCGAGGCATATATTGAAGACGCCTCGGTGGCTGCCATTTTCATGCACCTTCAGGCTGCCGACCTTGGCATAGGGTCGTGCTGGGTACAGGTTCGCGGACGTCAGGCTGCTGATGGAACACCATCGGAAGATGTTGTACGCGAACTTCTCGGAATCCCCGAACATATATGCGTGGAGTGTGTGATGACTTTCGGCTACTCAGCAGAAACCCGCAAACCCGTAGACCCCACCAAACTCAAGTGGGAGAAAGTGCATGTCGGCTCATGGCGTAATGACCTATGATACCATCGAGGATAGCTCTTGTCGGCAGTGGTAATGTAGCGTCGCACCTTGGCCGTGCATTAGGCAATAGAATCGGCATTGTTGTAAGCCGCAATCCCGGGCATGCGCAAGCTCTTGCAAAGTCGGCATGTATATCCCAAAGCGGAGGCTATGAAGATTTACGGGCTTACCGGCCTGAGATGGTGATAGTCAGTGTGGCCGACCATGCTCTTGCCGAAGTGGCTCAGTCGATTGCAGACTTGCCCGGAGAGCCTTTGGTGGTGCATACGTCAGGTACTATGCCAAAGGAATCGCTCGCTTGTGTGAGCCCGCGAACAGGTGTGCTTTATCCTCTACAGACATTCTCAAAGGATGTAGCTGTGGATATGAGCCGTGTGCCTTTTTTCACTGAGGCGCAAAATGCTGAGGATCTTAAGACAGTTGACATTGTGGCTCATAGCTTGTCGGCTACGGTTCATCATGCCGATGCCGCAAAAAGGCAGGTACTTCACATCGCCGGTGTATTCTCATCGAATTTCGTCAACATACTTCTTGAGATGGTAGAGGATATACTTGCCGGTGCTGATTATCCACTTGACACAGTGCAGCCGCTTGTTGAAGCCACTGTTGCCAAAGCTTTTGAGGCGGGTCCTCATGCAGCCCAGACAGGCCCGGCCCGCCGCGGCGACACTGCCGTGATGGCCAAGCATGCAGCCGCTCTGCCGGAGGATAAGAGAGCTGTGTATGAGCTTCTTTCCCAATATATTGTTAAATCACATACTCTTGCAAAATGAGTAAGATAGATTACGACCTGACAAAAATAAAAGGTATAGCCTTTGATGTCGACGGAGTGTTGTCACCTTCCATAATACCTGTTGACGATGACGGCAATCCACGGCGGATGGCCAATATCAAAGACGGCTATGCAATGGTGCAGGCCATACGCAGCGGTCTGAAACTTGCCATCATCTCCGGCGCCGACACGGCTCCTGTGCGCCGCCGGTTCGAATTGATAGGATTCAAGGATATTTATCTCGGACATCTGGAGAAGCTTCCGGTGTTGGAATCATGGATGGAGGCAAACGGTCTCAACCCCGACGAGGTGGCATATTGTGGTGACGATATACCTGATATCCTGCCTATGCGCTGTGTAGGGCTTGCCGTAGCTCCACGCGACGCAGACCCTGACGTGAAGGGTGTGGCGCGGTTTATATCTACAGTCAACGGTGGCCACGGGGTGGCTCGTGAATTGATAGAGGAAGTGATGAAAGCCCAAGGCACATGGCCTGCGGCGGATAAATTAGCTTACGGACTATGACAGAAGAAACACATCATCTTGATTTTCATGGCGGGTGCAATGCCGGTATGGCAGCGGTGCTTCCGCCTTTACCTTCAGAGGCTTTTTCGGGAGTGAATGTTCTCCTTGCCTCAAATTCTCCTCGTCGGCGCGAGTTGCTCGGTCTGATATTGCCATCATTTGAAATTGCTGTTCCGCGCGATATCGATGAGGTTTATCCTGCAGGAATGGCTGCCGAAGATGTCCCGGCCTATCTTTCACAGCTCAAGGCCAAGGCATACGCCGACCTTCTTGCACCGGGCGAGCTCATCATCACAGCAGATACAATTGTAATTGCCGATGGCGATATCATGGGCAAGCCACATGATATCGGGCAAGCCAAAGAAATGCTCCACCGCTTGGAGAATAACACTCATACTGTAGTTACCGGCGTCACGCTGATGTCGCTTGATGGCAAGCGGCAGGATACTTTCTCAGAAACTACCCGGGTGACTTTCGGCCATCTTACCGACGAAGAAATCGACCGCTACGTAGATCGATACCGCCCGTTTGACAAAGCCGGAGCCTACGGCATTCAGGAATGGATAGGTGCTGCGGCTATCTCGCGTATCGACGGGTGTTTCTATAACGTGATGGGCCTTCCTCTCCACGCGCTTTATTCGCACTTAAAAGATTTTTTCAATGCGTGATTCAGGTATGGTAGAAGGGTTCGGTATAGAACCCTTCGACGGTATCGACTTCCAAAATCTTTACGAGCAGTTTAAAATAATAGGCGACCGGGCTGAATTTGAGAAAATTATCACTTCTTGCGGATATATAAATATCGATTACCGCGATGTGATAAACTTTTTGTCGAAAGACGTAGCCAATTATGTGGTTGCCGGCTGTGGCGAAGTGATATCGGAAGCTCTCGATTCTGCAATAGGTAAACTTCCTTTTTCTGCAACAGACACCTCAAGCCTGCTCATGCAGATTTTTATTCCTGAAGAGAGGCCGACACAAATGGAAGAAGTAAGGCAGTTGACAGAATTCGTCCGCAAGATGTCGCCGACCGTTGAACTATGCTTCGGCGTGGCCCGTGATAAGACTTTAATCGATAAAATCAAGGTGATATTGGTGGCGACAGAATCAGCAAAGGGCTGATATTGGCGTTTACGTGATGAAGATGTGTGAAAAATTTTGTCAGTTGGGCGGAATTTTGTAATTTTGCTGTTGTATAACACAATTTTACAGCATATTCTTCCGGGTTCAATATGATAAAGGCAACACTTGAAAAGGTAATTAATGAAGACATGGCGGAAATCTGGCAGATTCTCCGCCCCGAAGAGAGACGACTGGTGGCTGAAAACTTGCAGATACACAACTTCAAGAAAAATCAGCTTATCTATGCCGAGGGCGAGCAGCCGGAGTTTCTTTGGGTACTTCTGAAAGGTAAGGTCAAAAAGACAAAAGAAGGAGTCGGAGGCAGGGTGCAGATCATCCGCCTTATCCGACCTGTGCAGTATTTTGGATACCGCGCTTTTTTTGCCGAAGAACCTTACGTGTCGAGCGCGCTTGCCTTTGAACCCTCAACCTTGGGCGCCATACCCTTAAGCCTTGTAAAGTCGCTTATCGACAGCAATATACAGCTCGCATGGTTTTTTATCCATGAACTTTCCCATAACCTCGGAGGCTCCGATACCCGCATTGTCAACCTTACCCAAAAGCATATCCGCGGTCGCCTTGCCGAAGCCTTGATTGTGTTGCTCGACAATTACGGTTATGAAGATGACCATTGTACCCTGAAGATATATATGGCACGCGAGGATCTTGCCAATCTGTCGAATATGACCACCTCAAATGCTATCCGGACATTATCTACCTTTGTCGCTGAAAAATTGCTGCTTGTCGACGGCCGTCGTATCAAGATTATCAACGAACCCCAGTTGCGCAAGATTTCAAAATTCGGATAAACAGCGCCGTTTTATTCTTTCAAGGCGAGAGCCCTGTTGATGGCGCGGGCTATTGTGATAAGACCGGAAGTATAGCGCTGTTTCAATTCATCGTAAGCTGTTTCAGGCCGCTCGGCCAATGTGGCAGTGATATCTTTATACTCGTCTACCGTGATGAGTTTGTGGTAAGATGTCACAAGTCCACCCTCTATCAATTCGGCGAAATGGCCCTGCACGGTTGCTATTTTCAGACCTCTTGAGTCTGCAATCTCTGAAGGCGTCAGGCCGGCGTTGAACAGAATCAGAGTTTCCTTTACGCTGGTGCCTTTTGGAGTTGCGCCTCCCAGACCGTCGAACTTGCGTATTGCCTGAAGGAAATGTCTGCCGTATCTGGCAGCTTTTGTCTCGCCCACACCGGATACTTCAAGCATGGCGCCGAGCTCGAGTGGATGTTTACGGGCCATGTCGAGCAGGGAGGCGTCAGAAAAGATGAGATATGGCGGTATGCCTTGGCGGCGCGCGATGTCGCTGCGTACGGCCTTGAGTTGCTCGAAAAGTTGTTCTACGGGGTCGGCCGGAGTAGTGATTTCTTTCTTTACAGCCTCTTTCTTCACTTTCAGCGACTGCGGCGGAGGGCATACGGATAACTGTATCGATTCGATACCGCGCAATATTCGCATGCCGTAGGGCGTGACATTGAGCTTGTTGCCTCGCTCGTAGGCCATTTCAAGCAAGCCAAGTTGCAACATCTGGGTGATATACTCATTCCATTCTTCGTGTGTGAGGTCAGCACCGACGCCGAAAGTCGGCAACAAATCATAGCCGGCTTGGCGAAGGTCGTAGCGCTGTGCTCCGCGGAGTATATATATGAGCATTTGTATGCCAATCTGCTGGCGGGTGCGCATGATCGCGCTCAGGGCCTTTTGTGCAAGTATGGTGCCGTCGAAGCGCTCCGGCGGCTTGCGGCAATTGTCGCAGTTGCCGCAGTCGCAGTTTCGCTCTTCTCCGAAGTAGCTCAGGAGTATCCTGCGTCGGCATACCCGGGCTTCGGCGTAGGCCTGCATGCGGGCGAGTTTTTCAAGATTAACATCGCGTTGGCCGGATTCTTCGGCAAAATTACGCCGCATTATCACGTCGGCATACGAGTAGAAAAGAATGGCTTCGGCCGGTAGCCCGTCGCGTCCGGCACGTCCGATTTCCTGATAGTAGCTCTCGATATTTCCCGGCATGTTGCAGTGCACCACCCAGCGGATATTACTCTTGTCAATGCCCATGCCGAAAGCTACCGTAGCACAAACCACTTGAGCCGAGCCGCTTAGAAAAGACTTGAGAGAATAGTCGCGCTCCATGGCCGACATTCCGGCATGATAGCATACCGCTCTCAGACCCATGGCTTTGAGAGCGTCGCAAGTGTCGGCTGCGCCTTTGCGCGACAGGCAATATACCACACCCGAATCCTGAGGATAGCGCCCTGCGAGGTCGGCTATGAAGCGCATACGCACTTTCTTCTCGGGGTTGACGTACGCGCGCAGCGATATGTTGGGACGGTCAAACGAGCTGACGAGGCAATAAGGGTCGCGCAGCCCGAGGCCGGCAATGATGTCCTCGCGTGTCAATCGGTCGGCAGTGGCTGTCAAGGCTACTACCGGTACTGCCGGAAAGAGCTGCTTGATGGCTGAGAGGGCAGTGTAGTCGGGGCGGAAATCATGTCCCCATTGCGAAATACAGTGAGCCTCGTCTACAGCGAAAAGGCTGATTTTCATTGACCTGAAATGGTCGAGTTCGAGGAGTAGACGCTCCGGCGAGATGTAGAGCAGTTTGAGCCGTCCGCTGTATGCGGCATCGAATATGCGTTGATTGGTGGCGTCGTCTTGATTTGAGTGTATCGCAGCCGCCGGTATGCCGTTTGCAATTAGTCCTTGAGTCTGGTCTTGCATAAGAGCAATCAATGGCGAGACTACAACGGCACAGGCGTCGGGCGAAAGCAAAGCCGGCAGTTGATAGCAAATGGATTTGCCTCCGCCGGTAGGCATTATCACGACGGCGTCGCGACCCGAGGCAAGAGCTTCTATAACCTCATATTGCCCCGGACGGAAAGAGCGGTAGCCGTAAAAGCGCGCCAGCAAAGCAAGCGCCTGTTCGTGAAGCGAAGTGTTCATTGGGCTCCTTTCTTTAGTAACCTCTGGCGTGAGTCGAGAGCGTCGATCAGCGCTGTAAGTTCCCGGCGGATTCCCTGCAGGCGTTCGATTGTGCGGTGCAGGCGGTCAACATTCTGGCGGGTGCTTCTGAGATGTTCGCGTGCGCCTTCGATGGTCAGACCCTTTTCTTTTATCAGAAAACGGATCACCCGCAGCTGCTCGATGTCGGCCGGAGTATAAAGACGTTGGCCTCCTTGGTTGCGCTTGGGATGTAGCGTGCCGAATTCCTTTTCCCAAAACCGCAGTGTAGAAGCCGGCAGGCCGAGCATTTCCGCAACGTCGGCTATACGATAGTATTTCTTGTCGAGGGAGTCCATGCTTAGTCCATCACATGGCCGGCATTCTCGGCCAGATTGATAATTTCGTCGTATTGCTCCGGGGTGAGGTCGTAGAAGTAGTAATTCACCGGATTCTGTGGAGCGCCGCGGTAGCGTACTTCATAATGCAGGTGTGGGCCGGTAGACTTGCCGGTGTTGCCGACAAGGCCTATGAGGTCGCCGCGTTTTACTTTCTGACCCGGCTGTGCTATGATTTTCGACATGTGTGCATAGCGGGTCGTGTAGTTGAAGCCATGGTCAATCTCAACCATATTGCCGTAAGCGCTTTGCCACGATGCAATCTTTACTGTGCCGTTCGCGGTGGCATAGACCGGTGTGCCGATGGGTGCGGAGAAGTCCATGCCCTCGTGAAATTTCATTGTGCCGTATATGGGGTCGCGCCGCACACCGTAGCCCGAGGCCATTGTGCGCAGGAATTTCTCCGGCACGGGTTGGATTGCCGGTGTGTGTGCAGTGCGGGTCTTGTTGCTGTCGGCAAGGGCGGCGAGGTAATCAAACGACTTTACCTGAGTATATACCATCTGGTCGAGGCGGTCGAGCTTGTCGCGTACTTCTGCTACAAGTTCATTGTCGGGCAGTGAGTCGAGGCGGTCGAAGATACGCTGACGCTCCAGACCGGCATATCGCCGCGCGGCGCTCAGCGGCTCGGCCTGCATCATGGCACGGTAGAAATTATTGTCGCGCTCGGCGAGGTCTTCCATCACGGCGATAGCCTCATCGGCCCGTCGGCCCAAGAGGTCTACGCGGGCCTGCAGCCTTTCGTTGGCTTCGCGCAACTGTTGCTCACGCGGAGTCTCGACAACGCTGTATATAGCCACGCCTATCATGCCCACTACGGCAATAGCCCACAGGTAAGGGCGTATGGCAGCCGCGATACGCCGACGTCGGTCGGGGTATACGCGCTCGTATTGCTCGGTGGCCGGATTGTAGCGGTAGAATACCTTCACTTTATACCGTAAGACTTTTTTTATGATAACTCAATGCTACCACTTGGATAGCCTGACTTTTTATAATTTGCAAAAGTGGGAAATTTCTGCTAATTTTGCACTTTCAAAGCACAAAGTTAGGCATTTTTTGCCGCAACAGCAATATCAGATATCGAAATTAAATAATACATATAGTTCCAAAATGCTGACAGCAAAGGAAATACGCCAATCATTCAAAGACTATTTTGAGTCGAAAGGCCATCATATCGTGCCTTCCGCACCTATGGTAATCAAAGACGACCCCACGCTGATGTTTACCAACGCGGGCATGAACCAATTCAAGGACATCATCCTTGGCAACGCCACCCCCAAGAGCCGCCGCGTGGCCGACTCGCAGAAGTGCCTCCGTGTGAGCGGCAAGCACAACGACCTTGAGGAAGTAGGCCATGACACTTATCACCATACTATGTTCGAAATGCTCGGCAACTGGTCGTTCGGCGACTATTTCAAGCAGGGCGCCATCGACATGGCATGGGAATATCTTGTAGATGTTCTTCATCTCGATCCGGCACACCTCTATGCCACCGTATTCGAGGGCAGCGCAACCGAAGGTCTCGAACGCGACGATGAAGCCGAGGCGATATGGCGCAAACATCTTCCTGCCGACCATATCATCAACGGCAACAAGCACGACAACTTTTGGGAAATGGGCGATACAGGCCCCTGCGGCCCCTGCTCGGAGATCCATATCGACCTTCGTCCGGCCGAGGAGCGTGAGAAAATCTCGGGTCGCGAGCTTGTGAACAAAGACCATCCGCAGGTTATCGAAATCTGGAACCTCGTGTTCATGCAGTATAACCGCAAGGCCGACGGCAGCCTCGAATCGCTTCCCGCCAAGGTTATCGACACCGGTATGGGCTTTGAGCGCCTCTGCATGGCTCTTCAAGGCAAGACCTCTAATTATGATACGGATGTCTTCACACCGCTTATCAATAAGATTTCATCGCTCTCGGGCAAGGAATACGGTAAAGACCACAATGTCGATGTGGCCATGCGCGTTATCGCCGACCATGTGCGCACAATCGCGTTCTCAATTGCCGACAACCAGTTGCCGAGCAATGCTAAGGCCGGCTATGTGATACGTCGTATCCTGCGCCGCGCAGTTCGCTATGCCTACACATTCCTCGATCAGAAGCAAGCCTTCATGTATCGCCTTATCGACACTCTTATCGAGAATATGGGCGAGGCTTATCCTGAACTTCCTGCCAACCGCGAGCTTATCCTCAAGGTTATCAAGGAAGAGGAAGACGCTTTCCTGCGCACGCTCGAAAATGGTATCCGCCTGCTCGACGACGCTGTAAAGGCTGCAAAGGCTGAAGGCAAAACCGAAATTTCAGGCAAGCAGGCATTCACGCTTTACGATACTTACGGATTCCCTCTCGACCTCACTGAGCTTATCCTCAAAGATTACGGCATGACTGTAGACCACGCCGGTTTCGACGTAGAAATGCAGGCTCAGAAAGAGCGTGCCCGTGCTGCTGCAGCCGTTGAGGCTGCCGACTGGGTGATTGTCAACGAGGGTGAAGAGGAGTTTGTAGGCTACGACTCTACCGAGTGCGACGCCCGTGTGCTCCGCTACCGTCATGTGAAGCAGAAAAACCGCGAGTATTACCAGCTCATCCTCTCGCAGACTCCTTTCTACGCAGAAATGGGTGGTCAAGTAGGCGACCGCGGCAAGCTTGTCAACGCCGCCACAGGTGCCGTTACCGAGGTTGTCGATACAAAACGCGAGAATGGTGTGGCTGTCCATATCGTGAAAGAACTTCCTGCCGATATCGCCGATACATTCCATGCTGCCATCGACACCGAGGCCCGCATGGGCACTTCGCGCAACCATACCGCAACACACCTGCTTCATCAGGCTCTCCGTGATGTCCTTGGCACACACGTAGAGCAGAAAGGCTCATTTGTGTCGCCCGATATCCTGCGCTTTGACTTCTCGCACTTCCAGAAGCTTACACCTGAAGAAATCCGGGCAGTAGAGACCCTTGCCAACCGCCGCGTGCGCGAGGCTATCGCTCTCGATGAGCACCGCCACACTCCTATCGCCGAGGCTAAGGCTATGGGCGCGATGGCTCTCTTCGGCGAGAAATACGGTGATGATGTGCGTGTGATCCGCTATGGTGATTCTATAGAGCTTTGCGGTGGTACCCACGTGGCCAACACCGGCAATATAGGTATGATTAAAATCGTCAGCGAGTCGAGTATCGCCGCCGGTATCCGCCGTATCGAGGCTATCACAGGTCCGCAGGTAGAGAAGATGATAAATGATACTGCCGACACGCTCCGCTCAATTGCAGCGATGTTCAACAATGCTCCCGACCTTATCGCCGCTCTGCGCAAGTCGATTGAGGAGAATCAGGAGCTTCGCCGTCAGGCCGAAGAACATCTTGCCGAGCGTATAGCGGCCCTCGCCGCCGAGCTCGTCGGCAAGGCTCAGCATACAGCGTCGGGTATAAACCTTGTCACCATGCAGGGCATTCGTCTGCCCGAAGTTGTGAAAGGAGTGGCTTTCAAGGTACGCGAGCTCTCGCCCAAGGCTACAGCATTCGTTGCCGCCACATGCGACGCCGCCGGCAAACCTCTGCTCACCATCATGCTCACCGATGATGTTGTAGCCACCGGAATCAAAGCCGGCGACATCGTCCGCAATGCGGCCAAAGCCATCAAGGGCGGCGGCGGCGGCCAGCCCGGTTTCGCCCAGGCAGGCGGTAAAGACGCCGAAGGCCTCCAGAAAGCATTCCAGCTTATGGTAGACGCCGTGAAATAATAGCTTATAAAGTATACAATAAAGGCGGCCATACTCTATCGGGTATGGCCGCCTTTATTATTTCTTTCCCCAGCGGGCTATGTGGCGCTGGAGCATTACGTCTTCAGCAGGATTTGAGCACGGGTGCCAGAATGTTTTGTCGGCGATTGCGTCGGGGCGGTATTGCTGCACTACGAAGTTGCCGGGATAATCGTGGGCATACATGTAGTTCTTGCCATAGTCGAGTCTTTTCATCAGCGATGTGGGCGCATTGCGCAGGTGGAGCGGCACCGGCAGGTTGCCCGAGCGCTCCACTTCTGCGAGAGCGGCGTCGATGGCAAGATATGCGGAATTGCTCTTCGGCGACTGGGCAAGATAAATGGCGCACTCCGAAAGCGGAATCCGACCCTCGGGCATGCCGATTTTCTGTATGATATTGAATGTGGTGTCGGCCACGAGCATGGCGTTGGGGTTGGCGAGTCCGATGTCTTCGCATGCCGAAATACAAAGCCTGCGGGCTATGAACTCGGGATCTTCACCACCGGCAATCATGCGTGCGAGCCAATATACGGCGGCGTCGGGATCGCTGCCACGTATGCTTTTGATAAATGCGGATATTATGTCGTAGTGCATTTCGCCACCTTTATCGTAGGCCTGCGGATTCTCCTGCAAGCGCTCGCTGATTACCTTGTCATTGATTACTATATTGCTGCCGAGGGGAGTGGATTGGTAGAGCAGGTCAAGGATATTGAGCAACTTTCTGGCGTCGCCTCCGCTGTAGCGGAAGAGAGCGGCAGTCTGTTCGACCTCTACTTTGCACTGTCCCAATCCTTGGTCAGAATTGATTGCCCGGTCGAGGAGCGTCTGCAGGTCTGCCTCGTCGAGAGGTTTGAGGGTATAGACCTGAGCTCGGGAGAGAAGTGGCCTTATCACCTCGAACGACGGATTCTCTGTCGTGGCTCCGATAAGAGTTACCGTGCCGTTTTCTACGGCACCGAGGAGGCTGTCTTGCTGCGATTTGCTGAAACGGTGGATTTCATCGATAAACAATATCGGACGCCCCTTGGAGAACATGCCAGACGCTTCTATCCGGGCTTTCTCAAGCACCTCCCGCACTTCTTTTACACCCGAGGTGACAGCAGAGAGGGTGTAGAAAGAGCTGTCGGTAGTATTGGCGATTATCTTTGCAAGAGTAGTCTTGCCGACTCCGGGAGGCCCCCAAAGGATAAAAGAGGCGACATTGCCGGTCTCAATCATGCGTCGGATTATGCCGCCAGGCCCCACGAGGTGTTTCTGGCCTATATATTCGTCAAGATTACGAGGCCGCAGACGTTCGGCCAATGGTGCGTAGCTCATATTTTCTTGTTGGTAATAAGCGATATGGAAGAGTTTAAAAAATCCTGTAGGCCACGGCCTACAGGATTCTATGCTGCGGTTTATTGATATAAACCTGAGTTGTTCGTGTCAAGAATTACTGTGCGCCGCCGCTCATGAGCTCTTTAATTTCGGTAGCTTTGTCGTTGAGCTGCTTTGCAAGTTCCTTGTCGCCGGTCTGGCTTGCGTAGGCTGCTTTGAAAGCGTATGCCTGCCAGTACATGCGGAGCTGGTTGTCGGGATTGGCGGGGTTCATGTTCTCGGGGTTGGCGTCGAGAAGTTCGATAACCTTGTCGTAGGCCTCAATGGCTGCGGCATTAGGTTTCTTCATGTTGCCGGCGATGTTGAGGTTGGCAAGACGCTGGTAGAATGCGGGAATTTTGTCGGCCGCACGTTCGAGCACTTGGTTGACATAGCCGATACCCTGCTCTGCGAGTTCTTTAGCCTCGATCGAGTCGGTAGATGTAGCGGCTGCATTGAGGTAACGTCCCGACATGCCGTAGAGGTCGTTGAGCGAAGGATTCTCCTGAAGTTTGAGGTATGCACCGTAAGCGTCAGCAGCCTTGGCATATTGTTTGTTCTTATCGTAGATAGAGCTGAGGTTTTTGAGAAGGTCGCCGTTCTCGGGGTCGCGCTGTGCTGCGATTTCGTATTGGATTACAGCGAGAGAGTCCTGACCGTTGCCGCTGAGAGCGTCGGCGTAGGTTACGTAGTCGTTGGTGGTGAAGTTATCGCCGGCGTTGTCTTTGAAGAAAGCTTCTGCGCTTGCTACGGCTTCGGGGAATTTCTCCATCTTGGTGAGGTCAAGGAAGCGGACACGCTCCATGAGGAACTTGTCGTTCTTTTTGGGGTTGGTAGAGAGCACCTCATCAGCCACAGCGAGTGATTCGGGATATTTCTCACCCCAGTAGAGAAGCACGGCATAGCGGGCTTTGTCTTCGGGGAAGTGGTTGGGGTTCTGGATGTACTTGCCGTAGAGGTCGGAAGCCTTGCGCCAGTAGTCGCCCTTGAAGTATTTCTCGGCGAGTTCACGCTGAGCCATTGCAGAGTTGGGCTGACGCTCGAGGAGCTCTTCGAGTTTCTGGATGGCGAACTGCTTGTTTACGTTGAAGTATGCGTTGGCATATTTCACGTAGCCTTCAGGGTTGTTGGGGTCGTTTGTGATGGCGTTCTCGTATTTGGTGGCTGCTGCGCCGAAGTCAGACTTGTCGGCAAGCATATCGCCCTCGAGAACGTAGATCGAAGGATCGGCATTCTTAGAGTCCTTGCGGGCTTTGTCGATGTATTTCTGGATATCTTTAGCGTAGGTCACCGGGTCGGCGTTGTAATAAGCGCGGGCGATGGCGATAGAAGCCTCGGCGTTTTTCTTTGTGTACTTCTCTGCCATCTTGAATTGATCCTTGGCAGCGTCGAGCTGACCGTTGAGAAGGTCGAGGGCACCAATGCCGATGTAGTTGTATGCGTTCTCGGGATCGATCTGCATACCCTGCTCGAAGTAGGATTTCGCAGCGGCCTTGTCGCCTTGAGCGAGAGCAACCTGACCGAGATAGTAGTTGGCCAAAGCCTTGTCGGTTTCCGACTGGTTGAGAGTACGCTCGAGGATTTCCTTGGCGTTGTTGAACTGGCCGGCCTTGTAGTATTCAATACCGTCCTTGTAGCCTTGCGACTGGGCGGAGGCCATCAGACCTCCGGCCAGCAACAAAGAAAAGAATAGCTTAATTTTCATTTTCAATTGACTTGTTTATAGTATTTTACTTTTTCCATTAAATTGAATCTCACGATTCGGGCACTTCGACAATCACTTTATGAACTGTCGCAGGTAATATGCCTGTCTTCATGATGATTTTCTGGCCGATGGGGCCGGTAACAAATGAGTAGAAGCCTCCGCCGACATTGCTTGGCGAAGCGGTTGTTATCATATATATCTGGCGGAAAAGAGGATAGCTTCCGTCGAAGATGTATTTCTGATAAGGTTTGTAGGCCTGTGCCTGTCCGGGACGGTAGACTTTCAATACTTTCACGCGTTGGGTGAGGGTGGCACCCTGCACCGGGTCGTCGTTGAGTACGCTTTCCGCGAGTTCTTCCTTGCTTACGTCGGCGCTGTCCATGTCGGATGTAATCCAGCTCACGCCGAGAACGCCGATTGCGTCAGGGTCTTTCTCTACAACCTCGAATACCTCGGGTATAGAGCCGGCAGCAAATACTGTCGGGCCGAGCGGACGGCCTTGAAGCAGCGAGTCGCTGAGATATGTGGCCATTGAAGAGCCCGATTTGTCAAGCACGACTTTGATTTTGCCGCGTTCGGAGGGCTGAAGGTCGTTCCACTGCGAGGTTTCGCCCGAGAGTATGTCGGCAAGCTCGCCCACGGTGAGTTTCTCTACATTGTTCTTGGGGTTGACAATGAAAGCGACTGCGTCAACAGCAATTTTCTTGGAACGGACATTGACATTGGCATTGCGCTCGTTCTTATACTTAGCCTTAAGGGCGCGTCGCTCCTGATCGGTGAGGTCGCGCGAGGTGACGATACTGCGGGTGTTGAGGCTGAAGAGAGAATCGAAAGCCTCTGCCTGGGTGGCGTAGCGAACAAGGATATGTGCGTCGGGATACTGATATTCAAACACGTCGACCTCTTGACGGAAAATATTCTCAAACGTGTTGTCGCACACCATGGTGGTTGTGCCCGAAGTCGAAGAGTGCGGGTCTTTCTCGTATTTGAGACATGAAGTCATGGCAGCCGCCATAATGACGGCGCCACCGGCTACGAGAGATTTTAAGAGGACAGATGTATTCATAATCAGAAATTTAGTCGATACCTTTAACTTGTCGGTAAGCACGCCAAATGCCATAGACTACCAGCACGCAGCCCACAACATAGCGAGTCCAAGCCCAATCTCCGTCCCAGTTGAAGAAGTTGATGAGCAGAAGGACACCCATGCCTACATAGATGATGATCATGATAATGCCGAAGATGGCCCGCATGATCTTGTTTGCGTTGTTACCGCCGTTGTCGTGGCGATTATCGTTTGAATACTGTTCGGTGCTCATAATGTTTGCCTTAAGATGTTAAATGTTAATATTATATACGGTATAGCCGTGAAGCTGTTGCGTCTGTGATATACCTTATTTAAAATTTTAACATTTAACCGGCGCTATTGTTCGCGGAAATACACAATATTATTCTGTGAATTTAGGCGTAAAGTTACAAAATTATATTCAAACTGCCATCAAGTTGACGGCAAATATTAAATAAAGTGTGTTAAAATTTACTCAAGGCCTTATCTCAGTAACGGATTTCTTCCGTCTTGACCTATGCGCAGGCCACGGAGGAAATCTGAGGCGTTCATGGGGCGTTTGCCTGCCGGCTGCACTTGGATAAGCTCGATAATGCCGTCTCCTGTGCCGGCAAAAGCTTTTTTGCCGATGATGGCGAGCTGTCCGGGAGCGAGGTCGGCGCTGACGTCGGTCAGACGTGTCTGCATAATCTTAACACTGCTGTCGGGCGTGGCGCTTTCCGGATGAAGCCATAGCTCTGACCATGCGGCAGGATAGGGCGAGAGGCCGCGCACATGATTGTGTATCGTGGCGCTCGGGCTCTGCCAGTTTATGCGGCAGTCTTCCTTGAAAATTTTGGGAGCTGCTGTCGGTGTGGCGTGAGAGATTTTGTCTTGCGGTATCGGCTGCAGGTCGCCGGCTTCGAGATGGCGCACGGTGTCTACCGTGAGAGCGGCGCCGAGTTCCATCAGTCGGTCGTGTACGCTGCCCACATTCTCGTCGGGCCCGATTTCTATGCTTTCCTGTTGGAGTATGTCGCCGGTGTCAATCTCATGTTTGAGCATGAATGTGGTGACGCCGGTGCGGCTGTCGCCGTTCATCACGGCGCGGTTGATGGGCGCGGCTCCGCGGTAGAGCGGCAGGAGTGAGGCGTGAAGGTTGAATGTGCCCAACGGTGGCATGCTCCATACAATCTCCGGCATCATTCTGAAAGCAATGACTATGAACAGGTCAGCACCGATAGCCTTGAGGGCGTCGACAAATTCAGGGTCTTTGAGTTTTTCGGGCTGCAATACGGGCAGATTGTGCTCTACGGCATATTTCTTTACTGCTGATTGGCTGAGGTGCTTGCCTCGGCCTGCAGGTTTGTCGGGCATGGTGACTACTGCTGCCACGTCGAAGCCCTCGCGGATAAGGGCGTCGAGGCTGGTGACTGCAAATTCGGGTGTGCCGAAAAATACTATCTTCATTCAGTTGCGGTGTTTGCGTTTTGTTCTAATGCTTTCCAAAGGGTGTCGTCGGGCACGGGGGCTGTGACATCAATTTCCTTGCCCGAGACCGGATGGACGAACTTTATGTTGCGTGCGTGGAGAGAGATACTGCCGTCGGGATTGCTTCGCTTGTCGCCGTATTTGAGGTCGCCTTTTACCGGACATCCGACGCTCGAAAGCTGGACGCGGATCTGATGTTTGCGTCCGGTCATCAGCCTTACCTGCAGCAGATAATAGCGGTCAGACGAGGCGATAAGCTTGTATGCGAGCCGGGCTTCCTTGGCGTCTTTGGAAGGAGTCGGGGAGGCGTAGGATTTATTGTTCCGCTCGACGCTTTTTATCCAATGGCGCAATTCGGCCTGCGGCTCGGCGGGACGGTTGCGGGTTATGGCCCAGTATGTCTTGTGCACATCGCCTGAGGCGAACATTGCGTTGAGCCTCGACAGGGCTTTCGATGTCTTGGCGAAAACCACGACGCCCGATACGGGCCGGTCGAGGCGGTGGACAACACCCATGAAAACATTGCCGGGTTTGCTGTCGCGCTCCTTGATGAAATCTTTTAGGATTTCCACCAACGGTTTGTCACCGGTCTTGTCGCCTTGCACGATTTCGCCGGAAGCCTTGTTGACTATTATGATATGATTATCTTCGTAGAGTATCTCCATAATGCAAAATTAGTAAATTATGTTATAATATACAACAATGTGACAAGACCAAGCGCCATGCTTTGACCACTCTTCTATATAGTAAAATAAAATTTACATGGTATTTTTGGTAAAAAAGAGAAAAAATCATTAACTTTGTGACGATTATGCACTCGTGTGTCGTCTGTGCGGCGAATGTCGCATGTGAAATTGTTAAAAACTAATACATTACATATTGCAGCGATGCTAAAACGTTTCTTTATCTCAATGCTCGGCACCATGGCCGGCTTGTGGATTTCTTTGTTTCTCCTCTTCTTTGCAGGTATGCTCAGTATGGGTATTCTGATGGGTAAGCATGCCGGTGACGGGATAGTGAATGTCGAAAAACATACAGCACTCTATCTTGACCTTTCGGGAACCGTCAATGAGCGCCGTGAGAATGTCAATTTCATGCAGCTCTTACAGCAGTCAGGCGACAATACTTCGTCGCTTGAGGAGATGATAGCAGCTTTGAATGCCGCCGCTGATGACAATTGCATAGAAGGCGTCTATCTTAATTGCAACGGAGCTGCAATGGGTATGGCCTCGAGAGAGGAGCTTATCGACGCTCTCACCAGATTCGCGCAATTCGGCAAATGGATATACGCGTATGCCGACTCTTACGGCGAGGGTGATTATGTGATTGCCACCACAGCCAACCGCGTTGTCCTCAACCCGATAGGTAGTGTCGATATCCATGGTCTCGGCGGTATGACGCCGTTCTATAAAGGTCTTCTCGACAAGCTCGGCATAAAAATGCAGATACTCAAGGTGGGCACTTACAAGAGTGCCGTCGAGCCTTATATACTCAGCTCTATGAGCGACCCGGCAAGAGAGCAAATGCAGCAATATGTCGACTCGCTCTGGACTTACATGGTAGATGTGATGTCTTATAACCGCACCATACCGGCCGATACTATCCGCAGCCTCGCCTCGCAGCTGATATCCACGCGTCAGGCCGAGACTTTCGTGGCTGATAATCTTGTAGACACACTGCTTTACCGCCGTCAGAGCAACCAGTTGCTGCGCGAATATCTTGATCTTGGCAAAGACGATGAGCTGCGGCTCATATCGCCTGCCGACTATGTGGCCTCGCGGGGTCTTCTGTCGTCAGACAGCGACCGCAACCATATCGCCGTGCTCTACGCCGTAGGAGATATTGTCGACGCTGGAGAAGGTGGTATTGTTGGCTCTACTATGGTAGACAATATTGTATCGCTTGCTGATGACAAACACGTCAAGGGCTTGGTGTTCCGCGTCAATTCACCCGGCGGCAGCGCTTTTGCCTCTGAGCAGATTTGGGAAGCTCTCGAATATTTCAAGAGCAAGGGAAAGCCTTTCTATGTGTCGATGGGCGATTATGCAGCCTCGGGCGGCTACTATATCAGCTGCGGCGCAGATTCTATCTTTGCCGACAAGACTACAATTACCGGTTCGATAGGCGTATTCGGTATGATACCCGACTTCTCCGGTCTTGTGACTGACAAATTGGGAGTGACATTCTCAACCGTAGAATCCAACCCCAACGGTGCCGGTATATCAGTGATGGACGCCATGACCCCCGAGCAGCAGCAGGCCATGCAGCGCAGTGTCGACAATATCTACGAACTGTTTACAAGCCGTGTGGCCGAAGGTCGCGGTTTGACTCAAGATTATGTCAAGACCATCGCCGAAGGCCGCGTCTGGGTTGGCACAGCTGCCCTTGGTCTGGGTCTTGTTGATCATCTTGGCAATTTAGACCGTACGATTGCCGTAATGGCCGAGACTACCGGTCTTGATGTTAAAGATGTGGTGCGCTATCCTAAGAGCGAGGAAAATATCTGGGAGAAAATCATCCGTCAGTCTGGAGGCCTCGATGGTCTGAAGGCAGCCGGATATGATGCGGAGACACTCCGATATGTAAATATCGTGCGACGTCTGCGCACCGACAACCCCATACAGGCACGTATCGAACCTGCTATCTTCAAGTAAATGAAAAACAACAGCGTACTGTCGAAAATGCTCTTGTTGCCATGCTCCAAAATATATGGAGCGGCAACTTATATGCGCAATAAGTTTTTTGACTGGCACCTGTTGAAAGAGGTGGAGTTCAATATTCCTGTCATCGCTGTAGGTAATCTTGCCGTCGGCGGAACAGGTAAGACTCCGCACGTGGAGTATATCGTTGAGCTTATGCGGCGCACCCGTAAGGTTGCGGTACTCAGCCGTGGCTACAAACGTGAGACGCGAGGCTTTGTGATGGCCGGGCGCAACTCTATGCCGCGTGATATCGGCGATGAATCTTACCAGATTTACCGTAAATTCGGAGGTGAGGTTGTTGTGGCTGTATGTGAGGATAGGGTATACGGTATCCGCGAGTTGCTCAGGGTAGAGCCTTCGATAGAGATGATAGTGCTCGACGATGCCTTCCAGCACCGCTATGTGAAACCGACTGTCTCGATAGTCATCACCGAATACTCCCGGCCGATCTATGAAGACGCCATGTTGCCTTACGGCCGTCTGCGCGAGCCCGCCCGCGGTATCAACCGTGCCGATATGGTGATTGTGGGCAAATGTCCGCTTTCGCTCAAGCCTGCCGACTACCGCGTGGAAATCAAGCGCTATAATGTCATGCCTTGGCAGCACCTTATGTTCTCGCATATCGACTATCAGGCGCTCACACCTGTATTCGACGATATGGCTACATCTGTGCCTTATCTCGACTGGCTCAACGAAGGCGACTCGATTCTTGCTCTTGCCGGCATAGGTAATCCGCGTCCGTTTATCAAACATATAAAGAGCTACGCAGCCAAGGTGAAGGTAGACATATATCCCGACCATCATCAGTACACCAAGAAGGATATCGACCATATCCTTGCCCGCTACAAGCAGCTCAAGGGTAAGCAGCGCATTATCGTGACCACCGAAAAAGATGCCGTTCGTCTTGCCGCAAATCCCTACTACCCGCATGAGCTGAGGGCAGTCACTTTTTACCTGCCTGTAAAGATTGAATTTGAATATCCCGTGCCGCAGCCGACTTTTGAAGAGGCCATAGAGAAAGTGATACGCGAGAAATTGCGTGCTATCCATTGAGAAAAACTTTCTGCCTTGACGAACCCTTGTCGGCGCACCGGCGTTTATCATGAAATAACAAACATAAAACAAGCAAGTCATGCTCGAAAAAATCCAACAGACCGCCGACTTTCTCCGTCAGCGTGCCGGCGAAATGCCTAAACTGGCTATCATCCTTGGCACAGGCCTCGGTAATCTTGTCGACCATATCGACGATAAACTCTATATCCCCTATTCAGAAATACCCAATTTCCCCGTGTCGACAGTGCAGGGCCACAGCGGTAACCTGATATTCGGCAAAATGGGCGGCAAACCCGTGATTGCAATGCAGGGCCGATTCCACTACTATGAAGGCTACGACATGAAGACTGTCACTTTCCCTGTGCGTGTTTTCAAGGCTCTCGGTGTCGAAACACTTTTCGTGAGCAACGCAGCCGGTGGCATGAATAAGGAATTCCGTGTCGGCGATGTGATGATTATCACTGACCATATCAATCTCTTCCCAGAGAATCCTCTTCGCGGCAAGAACTATGAGGAACTCGGCCCGCGCTTCCCTGCCATGACCGAGGCTTACGACCGCAAGCTCGTGGCACTTGCCGATTCCATCGGCGCTGAGAAAGGTCTGCGCCTTATGCACGGTGTGTATGTAGGTACAACCGGCCCTACATTCGAGACTCCCGCCGAATATGAATATTTCCGTGTGATTGGTGGCGACGCCGTAGGCATGTCTACCGTTCCTGAAGTTATCGTTGCCGCTCATGCCGGAATGCGTGTGTTCGGTATTTCGGTAATCACCGACCTCGGAGGCAAGGATGTGACAGAAGTTCCCACCCATGAAGAGGTGCAGAAAGCTGCTGTCAAAGCCCAGCCTACCGTTGAAGCCATCGTCAAGGAGATGGTAGCCCGTTGCTGATTATGGCTGAGATTTCGTCATTAGGAGAATTCGGTCTTATCGACCGTCTAACAGAAGGGCTCGAGATAACTAACAGCTCGACCTCGGTGGCTGTAGGCGACGATGCTGCCGTGCTCAACTATCCTTCCGACACCGATATTCTCGTCACCACCGATCTGCTGCTTGAGAATGTGCACTTTGACCTGACATACGTGCCGCTGAAGCACTTGGGCTATAAGGCGGCGGTAGTCAACTTCTCGGATGTATATGCCATGAATGGCCGGCCGCGGCAGATAACGGTGTCGCTCGGAATTTCGAAGCGTTTTACCGTAGAGCACATCGAGGAGCTCTATGCCGGCATCCGTATTGCCTGCGGGCATTATGGCGTTGATATAGTCGGAGGTGATACCACTGCCTCTCATCAAGGTCTTGTGATTTCAATCACATGTATAGGCGAGGCGCCCAAAGGTAAGGCTGTACGTCGGTCGGGGGCTCATGATACAGACATTATCTGTGTGAGCGGCGATCTCGGCGCAGCATACATGGGTCTGCAGCTCCTCGAGCGCGAGAAAGTTGCCTCGGCCGGACAGAAAGATTTCCAGCCCGATTTTGCCGGAAAGGAATACCTTGTTGAGCGTCAGCTTAAGCCTGAGGCCCGCCGCGATATCATTGAAGAGCTTGACAAGGCCGGTATCGTGCCAACGGCGATGATGGATGTCAGCGATGGTCTTTCGTCGGAGCTAATACATATATGTAAGGATAGCCACACGGGCTGCCGCGTTTATGAAGACCGTATCCCCATCGACTATCAGACAGCCATCATGGCCGAGGAGCTGAACATGAATCTCGTTACGGCGGCTATGAATGGGGGCGAAGACTATGAGCTTCTATTCACCGTGCCTCTTACCGATCATGAGAAGGTGCAGGCGCTTGAAGGCGTGAAGGTAATCGGGTATATCTGCAAGGAAGAGCTCGGTTGCGCCCTCGTCACCCGCGATGGAGGTGAGATTCCGCTTAAAGCTCAAGGTTTCAATCCGCTCAAAGAAGACGAACAATAAATATTCGAAGAGCTATAAAAATCCCGGCAAGCTTGCTGCATGCCGGGATTTTTTTGCGTTTGGATGAATCCAAAGGAGCTTAGTACCATGCTGCCTGCTCGTCGAGAATCTCGCGACAGAGCAGAACAAAGATATCATCGTCGGAGGTGCCGTAGGCGAAGTCTGCCGAAATCATCTGCGGGCCGCTGAATGCCGGACATTCAGAGAATGCTTTCGGTGAGCGTTCTTTAAGCAAGGCCGGCAGAAAGTCATCGGCAGGGTCGAGACCTATTTCTTTCATGGCTTCCTCGCGCATGATTTTAAGGAGGACATTGAAATTGTCGGCGTTGTCAAAGACGAATTGCTTGACTTGTGCGCGTTGTTCCGCTGTTGCCTCGTGGCGTACGTACAGGCGGATGATATCATTGATGGTGGTACTCATAATTCTGTTATTTTAAATGAGGGGGAGGAGAATGATGCGAAATTACGTATTTTTTTTGATTTAGCTTTTAAAAAGTTAGACAATTTGATGAAAAGGGTGAGGAGAAGAGGAGAATGAAGACTTGTCAGTTCATCGACAAGTGACATCTGACATCATTGCCTTCAATCTTGAGAGAGAGGAATACCTTTGACTTGTCGGCCTTTATCATGGCCGATATCAAGGCTTTGGTCTTGGGATTGAGATGTTGGCGATGTGTCATTTCTTTATTCAGAGTGCAAGGGGATGTTTGCCTTACATCTTTATTACGGCGGCTGATTGTTTTTTCTTTTGATATGCCTTGTGTTTTTACTTTATTTAACAGATTAATTAGTAACTTTGCACTCGAAATGGGAAAAATAACACGAGCATGGATAGAGGCAATGCGTCTGCGCACATTGCCGGTGTCGGTGGCCGGTGTGGTCACCGCTGTTGCATACGCTGTAGGAGAAGGAGTGTTTGAGCTTGTGCCGGCTGCGCTGTGTATGGTTTTCGCACTCTTGTGCCAGATTGCGTCGAATTTCGCAAATGAGTACTACGACTATCTGGCCGGGCGCGACAAAGCCGGGCGCGAGGGGCCGCGCCGGGGTGTGACTGAGGGCGACTTATCACCCGCGTCGATGAAGCACGCCACATTTCTCACTCTTGCGGCTGCCGCTGTGGCAGGACTGTGTCTGACGTTTTGGGGCGGCTGGTGGCTTATTGCAGTCGGCATTCTTATAGGAGTCTTCGCTCTTGCCTACAGTGCAGGGCCTTGGCCGTTGTCTACGCATTGTATGGGAGAGGTGGCTGTGCTGTGCTTCTTTGGTATAATACCGGTCAACTTTACTTATTATGTTGAGGCCTTGTGGTGGTCGTCGGAGGTATTCGCCGGTTCGGTGGCAATTGGTCTGATGGGAGCGAATGTGCTGATTGTGAATAATTATCGTGATTGGGAAGAAGATAGGGCTGTAGGAAAGCATACGCTTGCAAACACTGTCGGTGCCAAAGCTATGCCATATTTATATGCTGCCAATGCGCTTGTGGCTGTAGGCTTGATGATGTCGCAGTGGTTCTCTATGCCGCTGTTGTGGCTGGCGGCGCCCTCGGCATATCTTGCCGGAGCTGTGTGTGTGGCTCTGCGGATGTCGCAGCTGAAAGGTCGCCAACTCAATCCCTTCTTGGGAATTACGGCAATGTCTATGTTTGCGTACAGTATTTTGTTTTTAATAGCTAAGGCATTGGGATAGCCTGTCTTAGTTGCGGAGCTTACGCTTTGGCCTATATGTTTGGGTTGTATGTGCTGTGTAAAAAATAGTTAAAATGCAGGTCGATGTTTGGTGGGGTCGCGGGGATGTTGTAATTTTGTGTCGGGAAAGTCCTACACGGCCAGCTCCCCGAAAATCCCCCCAGGTCTTGACCGAAGCAAGGGTATCGGGTTGTAGCGGCGCGATGTAGTAAGCTTTCCCTTTTTTTGTGCCCGTTTATTCCAGAACTCCCATATTTATCACCCCTTTGTCGATATCGACAATAAGTGCTTTGGCTTCCGCGCGTTCGATGATGGCTACGGCGCTGTCGGCACATCCCGACGCCATGCAGGCCGTTGCGAGAGCGTCGGCAAATGCGCACGAGGGGTGCAATACTGTGGCTGCGACCACGCTCGAGCTTGTCGGTCTGCCCGTCAGTGGAGAGAGTGTGTGGCCGTAGGTTGTGCCGGTTGAATCTTGGCGGAAATTTCGGTAGTTGCCCGATGAAGCTATGGCCATGCGTTCAGGCCCAAGAGCCTTGATGGCCAAGGCCTTGTGACCGATTCCGCCCTCGGGAGAATCAATCTGTATGTGCCACTGCCGTCCATCGCGGTTTGTGCCGCGCACTGCTACCTCTCCCCCGATTTCTATGAGATAATCATTTACCCCGTTGCGCTCAAACATGTCGGCAATACAGTCAATGCCATAGCCTTTGGCTACCGACGAAAAATCGAAACGTGTGAGAGGGCTTTTCTTGACTACCCGCTTTCCCGATAAGCTGCACTCGGCCATACCTACGCTTTCGAGAGCCTTGGCTATCATGCTGTCGTTGACTGCGGCGCTATTGCTGCGTCCGAAGCCCCATAGCTCTGCCACTGGGCCGATAGTCACATCATAGCAGCCTGATGAAAGCTCATTTACGCGTCGGCTTATCTCGAATACTTCGCAGAAGTGGTCGCCGACAGTGTCGGTAAGACCGTCGTTGATAGCTGAAACCTCGGAGTTGGGGTTGAAAAGCGATAATTCATTGTCGATAACCGCAATGACCTCGCGTATGCTGTCGTCAAGATTTTTCGGGCCTCTGTAAATAATATGATAGCTTGTCGCCCACGCTCTGCCATTTGTTGTAAAAAAAATCTCTTTACAACTTGCAAATGTCAAAAATAATGCCGAAATTAGCGGCAGGATAATAAAAAACCGTTTCATCTTTAAAATTTAGACATCTCAAAATTACAAAAAATCGCGCTAATGCGAACAAACTTATCACAGACAATGTTAAATCTGATAAGTAAAAAGCACTGAAAACTAACACTGACCCTAAAACAATTAAATCTATGCATCGTTCGTTTATTTTTCTCGCAGAAGGATTTGAAGAAATCGAGGCCTTGACCGTTGTTGACGTACTCCGCAGGGCCGGAATGGATATCAAGTCAGTAGCCATTGGCTCAGACAAAGAAGTTACGGGAGCTCACGGTATCACCGTAAGAGCCGATCTCACCTTTAAAGAAGCGGATTATGCCGATTCAGGGTGGCTGATTATTCCCGGAGGAATGCCGGGATCGACAAACCTCGCGGCAGACTCAGCTCTTTGCGACCTGCTCAAAGTTCACAAAGGCAAAATCGCCGCGATATGTGCGGCTCCGGGAGTAGTATTGGCTCCACTGGGACTCCTTGAAGGGCGCGAGGTCACATGCTATCCGGGCTTCGACTCAGCCTGCCGCAAATTCGGCGCTGTAGTGCGCGACGCACCGGTGATGGCTCTCGACACGCTGATCACAGCCAACGGGCCAAGTGCAGCCCTGCGGTTCGCATTGGCTATCGTGGCGAATTCTTTAGGCCAGTCTGTGGCCCAGCAGGTAGGGGAGGGCATGCTCTATTACCCCAAGACGATGAATTATTACTTCTGAAAATAAATTAAAATAAACGGTGGCAGTCGCTGAGTATTAATGCTTTGCGGCTGTCGCTTTTTATTGTTGCTAAAAATTTTTGTAAAAAAAGTGGCAAAAATAATTGTCAATTCAAAAAAAGTGCGTAACTTTGCAACGCAAATGAGAAAAACACCAATCTCAATGCACTCCGAGAAACACTCGGGCGCTTAGCTCAGCTGGTTCAGAGCATCTGCCTTACAAGCAGAGGGTCG
>CAJTWH010000033.1 GCA_910579995.1 uncultured Muribaculaceae bacterium
AGTGAACACGAAAGAGGTGAACACCTCAATTAGTGTTCACCTCCTACTCGATTTGTATAGAGACGTTGATCAGTATTGTTCGTTTTCGTTGGGGAAGTCGCCGGTCTTGACGTCGTCGATGTAGGCGCCGACGGCTTGGTTGATTACTGTTGAGAGGTCGGCGTAGCGGCGGAGGAATTTGGGTGAGAAGCCTTTGTTGATACCGAGCATGTCGTGCATGACGAGTACCTGTCCGTCGACACCGCCGCCGGCTCCGATACCGATTACGGGTATGGTAAGCTCCTGTGCCACGCGGGCGGCGAGCTTGGCGGGTATTTTCTCGAGTACGAGTGCGAAGCAGCCTATTTCTTCGAGCATGTGGGCGTCGTCGATAAGTTTCTGAGCCTCGGCTTCTTCTTTAGCGCGAACGGCGTAGGTGCCGAATTTGTTGATAGACTGAGGAGTGAGGCCGAGATGTCCCATCACCGGAATGCCTGCTGAGAGTATGCGCTCGATAGATTCGCGGATCTCGCTGCCGCCTTCCATCTTTACAGCCTCGGCATGGCTCTCTTTCATGATTCTGATGGCCGAGGCAAGAGCCTCTATGGGGTTACCCTGATATGTGCCGAAAGGCATGTCGCACACCACAAGGGCGCGGTTGGTGCCTTTTATTACGCTCTTGGCGTGGTATATCATCTGGTCGAGGGTCATGGGGAGAGTGGTCATGTTGCCGGCCATGACATTTGAGGCAGAGTCGCCGACAAGAATCACATCCATGCCGGCTTGGTCGATGAGCTGGGCCATGGAGTAGTCGTAGGCCGTGAGCATGGCGATTTTCTCGCCGCGGCGTTTCATTTCGATGAGGCGCGAGGTTGTGACCTTGCGTTCTTTGTCTACAGTGTTTGTTGACATAGTTATGAATTATATTCTTTAAATATATGGGCAGCCCTTTCTCAGGGCTACCCATGGGGAATATAGATAGGGAGGTTTAGATCATTGTAATCCTAAGGAGGCAAGAATCTCGATGGCTTCCTGCGCCGACATGCGGTGTCGTTCGGTCAGCTTGGAGGCAAAGGAGTGTGCTATGGGAGCGACGCTGTGATGGCGGAAAATGCGGTCGGCATATTGTCGGCAGTTCTCGAAGAGGTTGTCGGCTTCGTCGGAGTCCATGTCGAGATGTTCGTTTGCATCGTAGCGCAGGGCCTCGCGCAGGGCTGCTATCTCATCGGCGGCAAGGGCTTTGCGGGCGAGGATATAGCGGCGGCATGCGAGGTTTCCCAATGCGAGCGAGGCTGAGAGGCGCAACTCGCGCAGAGTCTGCTCCCAGATGATTTTTGCCGACATGCGCGGGTTTCCGCGGAAGCCGTAGTCGTGGCTCATGATAATATATTCGCCGGTAGGGGAGTCGAGGTCAATGCCGTCGAAATATTTTTCGGCGTCGAGAGCGACGAGGGTTATCGCCATGCCGGCAATACCGTAGGTTTTGTCGCGCTCGTCGATGTATTGTAGAGTGTTAGGAGTCATAAACCTGAATTAATTTATAACCAATATTTTAGCAACGGCGCCTTTCGACGAACCGTCATTGTTTTGCGAAGCGAAAACGAAGTAGACGCCTGATTTTACGCGCCGGCCTGCGGGATCGCAACCATCCCACGATACCATGCCGCCCTCGCTGCGTCCCTGATAGAATACGTTGCCGGCAGAATCGGCGATCTTGACAAGAGAATTGTCCATCAGTCCGGCGATTGTAATCCATCCTGTATAGTCGGGGCGTACGGGATTGGGGTAGGCGTAGACTTCAGAGTAGTCTTCAGCTGCGGGACCGGCGTCGCTGTCGTAGCAGGCGAGGCCGTTGTCGGTTCCAAAATACACGCGGTTGCCCGTCGGGTCGCACTCGACTGAGGCTATGGTGTTGGATGGCAGCGGGGAGTTGTCGGTGTCGTAGTGGGCGATTATTTCAGTGCCGTCGGCGCTGACAAGGTATGCGCCGGAGTTGGTGGCATACCATTTGCGGTTTGCCGCGTCGATGGCGATGTCGTATACAATGTTAGTCTCAAGCAGGTAGTCGCCGAGACCGGTGCCGTCGTTGCGGGCCACGATGGGGCGGCGCACATTGAGTTGTCCTCCGAATGCGTCGGCAGGATTGTCGATAACGAATGTGCCGGTGTGCATGCCTACCCATATTTTACCGTCGTGGTCTTCTTTGGCACAACTTATGTGGCGGGGCGAGAGGGTGTTTCCGTTCTGGTCGGTGAATGTCTTGAAGTAGGCGAGGCGGTCGTCGCTCGTCTGAAGCGGTGTGTTGTTGTGCGCTTGGAATACAAGAATCGGCTCCCAACCACCTTGGTTGATGATGTTAACCGGTGTGCGGCGGCAGAATGTGGTAAACATATCGCGCGAGGTGACGAAGTCGGAGCGCAAAACCAGCGGAACCCAATCTGTTTTCTTGATGTTGCGGATATCTTTGCGTTTGGCGGCGGGGAGTATGAGCACGTAGGGCGAGGCTTTCTCATCGTCAAGGCCTTGGGTAATCCAGAGATTGCCGTCGTTGTCGATGTCGACGTGCATAATGCGGTCGTAGCCGGGGCGTCCTTGGTTGAAGGGGCAGTTGTTGGAGTCAATAGTCTGGATCAGTTCTCCGTCTTTGATGACGAATATTCCGGCAACGCAGTTGGTGATGTAATACATGTCAGAGTCGTCGGGGTCGACGGCGAGGGCTGTAGTGCCGCCGGTCATCAGAGGAGTGTTGTCTTGCTCCTGTATCGTGAAATATGTGGGATGTACTGTCGCGGGCGGATTGAAGGAAGCCGGCTGCACATCGCGCACATATCCGTTTTCAATCACGCATGTGCGGGCGATATAGTGGTTGGCATTGTCGGGATATGCGGGATTGTCGGAAAGACCTACATCGAACAGGAATGAGTATGACAGGTTGCTTGCATAGAGCTTGCTGCCGTCGGCGCTGTAGCTCATCTTGAATGGGCGGGTAGTGGTGAGAGCCTCGGGTTTGTAAGGCTGCATGAGCACCGAGGGGGTGTTGCCGGCGAGATTGAGGCGCGTGATACCTGCCGGAGTGTTTACCCAGACAGACGATAGTGAATTCAAAAACGCGTCGGCACCTGCATACTCCGAGGGCAGGGTAGCGTAGGATACATTGTATTCTTTATCAACCAGCACTATGCGGTTGTTGTCGGTGCAGTAGACTCCGATGTCGGAAGACTTCAAGTCAGTTTTTGCCGCTACACTGCCAAGACTGATTTCTTTTTCTGTTTCGGATTCAAAATCGTAAGTCTCGCGATATAGATCAGGTTTGCTGATATACATGTATACCAAGCTGTTGTCGTCCAGTTTGGCTATATCAGAATGCCACAGACTGCGGCATTGGCGCATTTTAGCAAGTTCGTTATGCCTGTCGTCATAGCGCGAGGCATAGACATTCTGATTGTTGAACAAAAGCAGATGATCTCCCATTACAAATACGCTTGTTATGGGAACATTGTATATGCCTGATTCGATGACGAGGTGGCGCTCGTCGTCGAATACGACAAGGCCGAACTCTGTAGCCACGAATATGCGGTCGTGGCCGAAGTCAACGTCAAGTATGCCACGGCTTACGGTGAGGCTTGCGTCTTTGATTTCGGGCAGATTTACGGTCTTGCCGTTGTCGTAGAGCAGGTCGATATTGCCGTTGGAGTATGCGACAAAGAGGTAGCGCTTGTCTTTGTTATAGGCGATTTTGCTTATGGCGTCGCGCTCGGTGAGCTTGTTGAATACATTGTAGGCGTAGCTCTCGTTGTCGTCGTCGGAAAAAGAGAAGAGAGAAGTGCCGGAGAGAAGATATGTCTTGTCGGGAGTCTCGATGACATTGGAGAATGTGTCGCCCACAGACGGAAACAGGGTCCACCGCCCCTCTTTCTGCTGAGCGAAAAGAGAGGTGAAGGCGGCAAAAACAGCCAACAAGGCAAGGAGTTGTCTGATCATGAAATTATTGCTTGGAAGAGAGACATAGATATTTACACAGCTCGCGCACAGCGCGGCCGCGATGGCTGACGGCATTTTTCTCGTCGGGCGAGGCCTCTGCGAAAGATTTGCTCCAACCTTGGGGCACGAATAGAGGGTCGTAGCCGAAGCCGGCGTCGCCTTGTGGCGCATTGAGAATCGTACCTTCTACAGTGCCGTGGAAAAACATCGGCTCATGATCCTTGCGGACGAGAGCGATTACAGTACGGAAACGAGCCGAGCGGTCGGCCGCGCCGGCAAGTTCGCTGAGCAGTTTGGCATTGTTGGCTGCGTCGTCGTGGCCGGCGCCGGCATATCTGGCGCTGTGAATACCCGGGGCGCCGCCGAGAGCGTCTACTTCGAGGCCGGAGTCATCGGCAATGCAGTCGAGGCCGTAGCGCTCGAGCACCCATTGCGCTTTTGCAAGGGCGTTGCCTTCGAAAGTGTCGGCGTCTTCGGGAATGTCGTCGTGGCAGCCGATGTCGGCTAAAGATACAACGCAAAAGCGCCCGGCGAGCATTTTTCGGAGCTCGCCGAGCTTATGGGCGTTGTTGGTTGCAAATACTAATTTATCCATCTATTACTTAACGTGCAAGAAGGGTAAATATTGTGTTGTCAGCCTACTACTATGTTGACAATCTTGCCGGGTACAACGATTACCTTGCGCACCGTCTTGCCTTCGAGCCATTTTGCGGCGGCGGGGTCGGCAAGTGCCATTGCCTGAAGCTCATCGGCAGTGGCGTCGACGGCGGCGGTGATGTTGAAGCGCGGCTTGCCGTTGAACGACACGGCCATTGTCACGGAGTTCTCCTTGAGGTATTCTTCGTTGAACTCGGGCCAAGAGCTGTTGAAAATCGAGCCCTCGTTGCCAAGAGCGTTGTGCCAGAGCTCGTCGGCCACGTGGGGTGCGAAGGGTGCGAGCACAAGCAGGAGCTGGCCGAGCACCTCGCGCGACCGACATTTCTGGGCGGCGAGCTCGTTGACGCAGATCATGAATGCCGATACCGAGGTGTTGAACGAGAATGTCTCGATGTCGCCGGTGACTTTCTTGATGAGCTTGTGAATGCTCTTGAGGTTGTCGGCGGTGGGCTTGCTGTCGTCAACGAGGCATGTGTCGCCGTTCCAATAGAGAGCCCAGAGCTTCTTGATGAAGCGGAACACGCCGTCGATACCGTTTGTATCCCATGGTTTGCTCTGCTCGATGGGACCGAGGAACATCTCGTAGAGACGCAGGGTGTCGGCGCCGTAGCGCTCAACGATATCGTCGGGGTTTACGACGTTGTGCTTCGACTTCGACATTTTCTCTATCGCCCATCCGCAGACATATTTGCCATTGTCTTCGGTGATGAACTCGGCGTCGGCGAACTCGGGGCGCCATGCGCGGAAAGCCTCGGTGTCAAGCACGTCGTTCTTTACCATGTTGATGTCTACCAGCAGCGGAGTGGTGTCGTAGTTGTCTTTGAGGCCGAATGACACGAATGTGTTTGTGTCTTTGATACGGTAAACAAAGTTCGACCGGCCCTGAATCATGCCTTGGTTGATGAGCTTGCGGAAAGGCTCGTCCTCGCAGATATATCCGTAGTCGAAGAGGAATTTATCCCAGAAACGGCTGTAGATGAGGTGGCCTGTGGCATGCTCGCTGCCACCTACATAGAGGTCGACATTGCGCCAGTAGTCGTTGGCTTCTTTCGATACGAGTGCCTCGCTGTTGTGCGGGTCCATGTAGCGGAGGTAGTAGGCCGACGAACCGGCGAAGCCGGGCATGGTGTTGAGCTCAAGAGGATAGCCCTCGGGAGTCTTCCAGTCTTTGGCGCGGCCCAGCGGCGGCTCACCTGTCTCGGTGGGCAGGTATTTGTCTACGGCGGGGAGCTCGAGGGGCAGATTGTCGTAGGGGCGGGCAATGCCGTCGACATAGCATACGGGGATGGGCTCGCCCCAATAGCGCTGACGGCTGAAGATTGCGTCGCGCAGGCGGTAGTTTACTTTCACACGGCCGATACCGGCTTCCTCGATATATTTCTTGGCAGCCTTGATGGCGTCTTTCACGTCGAGGCCGTTGAGGTCGAGGCCGGGGCCGGCGCTGTTGATCATCTTGCCTTCCTTGGCGTCGAATGAAGCCTCGCTCACGTCGGCTCCCTCGATAAGCGGAATGATGGGGAGGTCGAAATGACGGGCGAAGGCATAGTCGCGGCTGTCGTGGGCGGGCACGGCCATGATGGCGCCCGTGCCGTAGCCGGCAAGAACATAGTCGCTGATCCACACCGGTACTTTCTTGCCCGAGAGAGGATTGATGGCGTAGCTGCCTGAGAATACGCCGGTGACGCGGCGGTCGATCATGCGCTCGCGCTCGGTGCGGTGGCGGATAGAGGCAAGGTATTCGTCGACTGCGGGGCGCTGCTCGGCGGTGGTGAGCACGTCGACGAGTTTGCTCTCGGGGGCAAGTACCATGAAGGTGACGCCGAATACGGTGTCGGGGCGGGTGGTGAATATCTCAAGATCGAGCTCGGGGCGTCCGTCTACCTTGAAGTGCATTTCAGCGCCCTCGCTGCGGCCGATCCAATTGCGCTGTGTCTCTTTGATAGAGTCGCTCCAGTCTATTTTCTCAAGACCGTCGAGGAGGCGCTGGCTGTAGGCGGATACGCGCAGGAACCACTGCCACATTTTCTTTTGCTCCACCGGGTGGCCGCCGCGCTCGCTCACTCCGTCGACAACCTCGTCGTTGGCAAGGACGGTGCCAAGTGCCGGACACCAGTTCACTACACTATAGCCAAGGTAGGCGAGGCGGTAGTTCATCAGCGTGTCGGCCTTTTCCTTATCGCTCATGGCTCCCCAGTCGGCGGCGGTGAACGAGAGCTCTTTTGTGCAGGCGGCGTCTACGCCCTCAGTGCCCTTTTCGGCGAAATGCTTCTCGAGCTCTTCGATGGGCATGGCGCGGTCGGCCTTGCGGTCGTAGTAAGAGCCGAACATCTTGAGGAAAGCCCATTGGGTCCATTTGTAATACTCGGGGTCGCAGGTGCGGATCTGGCGGCTCCAGTCAAACGACAGACCGATGTTCTCGAGCTGCTCGATATAGCGGGCTATATTTTTATTGGTGGTGATTTCGGGGTGTTGGCCGGTCTCTATGGCATGCTGCTCGGCGGGCAGACCGTAGGCGTCGAAGCCCATGGGGTGGAGCACATTGAAGCCGCAGAGACGTTTGTAGCGCGAATAGATGTCGCTCGAGATGTAGCCTAAGGGGTGGCCTACGTGCAGGCCGGCGCCCGAAGGATAGGGGAACATGTCGAGCACATAAAATTTGGGGCGTGATTTGTCGATGTCGACGCGGTAGAGGTCGATATCCTGCCAGTATTGCCGCACGCGCGGCTCTATTTCTCTATGATTGTATTCCATATCGGTTAAAAGTTTAAGGTTTGTGGTTGGTGGGCGGTGGTCAGCGAGTTAGTTTTTGCTGATACCACTGCCGGGCTGCCACAAACTTCAAGTTTTGTTGAACTTGAATATTTATTTGCTCAGTTCGAGCATTCGTTCGATTGGCCGTAGAGCTTTCTCGGCCAGTGCGGGGTCAACGTTTATCTCGTTGCTCTCATCGCGCAGGCAGTCGCGCAGCTTCTCAAGAGTGTTGAGCTTCATGAAGTTGCAGTCGTTGCAGCCGCAGGTGCTGTCGCTCGGCGGTGCGGGGACGAAGTTCTTGTGAGGAGCTCCCTTGCGCATTTGATGGAGTATGCCGCTCTCGGTGGCCACAATGAAAGTGTCGCTGTCGCTCGCAAGGGCATAGTCGAGCAGCACGGCGGTAGAGCCTACCTTGTCGGCCATCAGCACTACGGGGCGTTTGCACTCGGGGTGTACGAGCACCGGAGCACCGGGATATTTCTTTTTCAAATCCGCAATGCCCTCAACGGAGAAGCGCTCATGCACATGGCATGCGCCGTCCCACAGCAGCATGTCGCGGCCCGTGACGGAGTTGATATACGCTCCGAGGTTGCGGTCGGGGCCGAAGATGAGCTTGGCGTCGGCCGGGAAAGACTCCACAATCTTGCGGGCGTTGCCCGAGGTTACGAGCACGTCGCTGAGAGCCTTGACTTCTACAGAGGTGTTGACATACGAAATCACCGTATAGCCCGGATGGGCGGCTATGAAGGCTGCGAAGTCATCGGCGGGGCAGCTGTCGGCGAGCGAGCAGCCGGCGTCCATGTCGGGCACGAGCACCTTCTTGCCGGGGCAGAGCACCTTTACGGTCTCGGCCATGAAATCGACGCCGCACATCACCACGATGTCGGCCTCGGCAGCCGTCGCGGCAGCTTTTTGGGCGAGAGCGAGAGAGTCGCCCACATGGTCGGCTATATCCTGAATCGCTCCGTCAACATAGTAATGGGCCAGAATCACGGCGTTCTTGTCGTGCTTGAGCCTTATAATTTCATCGACCAGCTCGCGGCGTCCCGCGGCTGAGTCACAAGTGCTACATTTCATAAGCTTATAATTACGCTGCAAAAATAAGCATTTTCTTCAAGCTGTGCAACACCTCCGGGGCAAGCGAAACGCTCTATCTGCCCAACAGCCGCGCGCCGATAGTCTCGCCGCCGCCGAATGGAAACGGCAGCGAGCATACATAAATAATAAGTATAAGGAATATAGCGATTATCACTACCGTGCCATAGCGAATGAAGCCTCCGGGCATTTCGCCGATGAGGCGGCGGATTTTCTCCGACCGTATCCCGATGTTGTCATGTTCTTTTTTCATAGACCCAGCTCAAGTTGGTTTTTTATCAGATTGTAGTATGCCCCTTTTCGGGCTGTCAGCTCGCTGTGGCTGCCTTGCTCTACAATCCGACCCTTGTCGAGCACCACAATCGAGTCGGCATTCTTTACTGTAGACAATCTGTGAGCCACCACCACCACCGTGCGGCCACGGTAGAACTGATCGAGGTTTTCAACTATGTATCTCTCGTTTTCAGCGTCGAGGGCGTTTGTCGCTTCATCGAAAAAAATAAATTCAGGATTGCGGTAGATGGCGCGGGCGATAAGTATACGCTGCTTCTGCCCTTGGCTCAGGCCGATACCCTCCGGCCCGATATTTGTGTCGTAGCCCAAGGGCAGGGATGTTATGAAGCTGTCGATACATGCTTTTTGGGCGGCCTGCCGCATACGGTCGGTGTCAATCTCGCCATCATCTACGGCAATGTTGCGGGCTATCGATTCGGAGAAAATAACGCCGTCCTGCATTACCGCTCCGCAGCGGCTGCGCCAGTCGTCCATGTCGAATGCCGACAGGTCGGTTTCGCCAAGAACGATATTGCCGGCGGTAGGACGGTAGTAGCCAAGGAGCAGTTTCACCAAGGTTGTCTTTCCGCTACCCGAGGCGCCGACGATGGCAGTGAATTTGTCGGGCTCGATGGTGAGGCAGATGTTGTCGAGGATGTTTTTGTTGGCATGGCGGTCGTATTTGAAATCGACATTGCGCATGATGAGGGCTTTGCCGTCGGTTTCTCTGACTTCAAGAGCGGCGGCTGCCACTTCTTCCTCTGAGTCGTGAATCTCGTTGATACGTTCGAGCGAAATCTTCACATCCTGAAGAGTGTAGGCAAACGATACAAACTGACTCACCGGCGAATTGAGCTGACCGATGATATACTGCATGGCCATCATGGCGCCTAAAGTGAGCTCGCCCTGTATCACAGCCGTGGCGGCAAGCACGGTTATCAATATGTTTTTAAGCTCGTTGATAAACACTGAGCCCGCTTCTTGAGTCTGCTGCAGTTTGAGCGATTTCATCTGCACCATGAAAAGGTCGGCCTGAGTGTCTTCCCACTCCCAACGGCGGCGCCGACCGCAGTTCTGCAGCTTGATTTCCTGCATGGCGGTGATAAACTGATAAGTCTTGTTCTGACTGTTGGCCGAGGCACTGAAAAGCTCATAGTCGAGCAATTTGCGACGGTGGAGAAACAGGCACACCCACACGCTGTAGATAATGCTGCACACAAGAAATACCCCGAAAATAAAAGGATTGTAGAAGCATAGCATTACACTGAACACCACAAAGGTAATCACCGAGAAAAGTATGCCAAGACATTGTTGGGTGAGAAACGACTGTACCCTCGAGTGGTCTGACATGCGCTGGAGTATATCGCCGAGCTGCTTTGTGTCGAAATACGCCATCGGCAGCCTCAGCAGCTTTATAAGAAAATCACTCAGCAGCGAGATATTGATACGCATTGATATATGGAGCAATATCCAACGGCGGATGAAGTCGGTGCTCGTTTTGCCGATCACTATCACAAGCTCGCCTATCAGTATCAGCCACACAAGTCTTATGCTGCGGTTGTGTATGCCGAGGTCCACTATGCCTTGGGTCATCAGCGGCAGGATAATCTCAAGCAGACAGCCGAGCCCCATGCCCAAGGCTATCTGCAGGAGGTAGCGGCGGTATTGGTGCAGATAGCCGAACAGGAACGAGAACGACCGCCGGGGGCTCACAGGCTCATCGGGGCAGAGGGTGTCGAAATCATCTCCCGGCTCGAAAAACATGGCTACGCCCAACTCCCGGCCGTCGCGGCTGGTGCTGAGCCAGTTGGCGAGAAATTCCTCTTCCGACAGCTTATATATGCCCTTCGCCGGGTCGGCGATATGATAGCGTCCGCTCTTCTCTCCGAGAAACACCACAAAATGCCGTTGCTTCCAATAGATGATACAAGGCACCGGACATGCTGCCAAGTCCTCAGCCGACAGCCGTGCACCCTTGCTGCGCAGGCCTATCGCGGCGGCAGCGTCGCCGATACCCTTCATCGATATTCCCTGATTGGTGGTGCTGCAGTATGCGCCGAGCTGGGCAAGGCTTATCTTCTTGCCGAGATAGCGGCATATCATGGCAAGGCAGGCGACGCCACATTGCATGGCGTCGTGCTGCCTCACAAAATATCTCCGCTTGAATTTTACTGTCATTCGGCGATACTTATTCGGGATTCGCGGCTTTGCAGTACCTCTCCGAGATTAATACGCCGCTTGGCGTTGGCGCGTATGGTGTAGCGCAAAGTCAAGGTCGGACGGATATCTTTGAAGCAATACCTGCGCAACGACATTTCGTAGAAGTCTCCATTGCTTGTGACTGTCTTGTCATGTACGGTTCCTGCAAGGTTGGCAACTTTTACACCAATATATAAATCATTGACCGCTTCGTAGATACACTGAAGACTGAATTCTTCCGGTTTGTATTTATCTTGGAAGCCGTATCTGCGAACATACTTATTCCTATAAGTGAAGTTGCCATAGAAATTAAACCTCTTCACATTGAATTGGAATCCGGCATTAAGCCAATAGGAATTACCTGAGTTAGGCGACGAATAGTAATAACCGATTGTGCCGCCACCTACAAAGATTCTTCCGAAAGGGAGCCTGTAATTCACATTTGTGCCGATTGAATAATATTTGAAATAGGCATCGTTTGCGTAGGTTTTCACTATAAGCCCATCTTCGTTGACGTATTGATAGGGGTTCATGCCATTAGTCTCATCGCTATAAACGGCGTTGAGGTTCACATACCATTTTTTATACAAATAAGTATATTGCAACGAGACTTTACTAAGATTTTCAGGCCTAAGGTATGGGTTGCCGCACGTTATCTGCAATGGGTCGGTGGATGTATTTGCCGGATTTAAATAGGTGATGTCGGGTGCTGTGTGCCCTAACGAATAAAACAGGGCAAGCATATTTTTGTTGTTAATGCTGTAATCAGCAAATACCAGACAGGAGAAAGGCCAAAAACTACGGTCATACCCTGCATTGCCAAGCATAGTGCCCTCATTGGCAATCGTTGCTGAAATACTGAATTTCTTGATGGACCAATCCAAGCTCAAATAGGCATATTGGATGTATTTCTTAAATGAAAACTTGTTGATATCAGATAATTCATTCATTCGTTGGTTAATATAGTCGATGTTTAACCCTGCACCTAACTTGAGATTGTCACGAATGGGATAATTATAAAATAACTGGCCGCTGATTCGGTTGCTTATGAGCTTATATATCATGTCGATATCTGTGATATCGGAGCCGAAAAGTTCTTGGCGCTTCATTGTGCTATTGACGTGGTTGTATGCATACGATACATTACCGCTGATAGTGTGCTGCTCAGAGAACTGATGGCGGTAATATGCCAAACCTTCAAGTATCTTATATGGTTCTCGGGTTGAGGCATGATATGAATTTTCCAAGGCGTCATATTTGCCGTCTCCGTTTTGCGTGGTCTTAACCAATGATGTTTGTCCCGAAATGTTTATGGCATAATTATTCTGCTTGTCGGGCACGCCTTTCAGCATTAACGATCCGCTCCAGTTGCGGGAATTGTTGTATTTTGTTTCATCAAGCTGCTGCACGAAGCTGCCGTTTGAGCGGGTCGTTTCAGATTCTGTCCGGTTGTTGTATAAATAGTTGAAACCGGCTTTGCCATAAAGACTGACTTTAGGATTACCCACCTCGAAGTTGATATTTGTATAGCCGTTGTCGAGGGGTATTGCATGGGCGGTATTTGCTTCGGCCCATAGATATGGGCGCTCTTTCTTGCGGACTTTGATATTGATTACAGATTTGTAGCCCATCACCTTATATCTTACCGGGGGATTGGTGATTACTTCGACCGAAATTATATCTGCCGGATTCAAGGGTGCGATTCCGCTGTTCAAATCATCTCCATTGACCAAAATTTTAGGATTCTCGTCGGATAGAGTTTCTATGCTTCCTTTTGCAATGTCAGACATGAGCATAGGTATTTCTGCCAGCGCTTTGAACGGGTCGCGCATTTTGCGGGCTTTCTCAGATAGATAGAAGAGCATACCACCGGAGGTCTGCGTAGCGGTGGCGCTGCGGTCGGTGGTGACCGTCAATTCATTCAGCTCTATACTCTTGCGCGGGGTGAGCAATGCATATTTCATGTCGGAACTTTCATGAATCAGACTATCAGAATACAATTCATATCCAAACGCGTCGACTTCAAGCTGATACCTTCCATGCTTCACATTTTTGAGAAATGCAATTTTTTGTACCTCATCAATATCAGCAGAATATGCAATGGAGTCGTTGGCAAGGAGGGTAATATGGCCGAGATCAAGCTGTGTGGTGTCGGTGGCGTCGTAAAGATAATATATAATATCATCTTTACCCTGTGCATTACACACTATAAGCGAACTAATCACACATATTGACAAAATAATAAATCTATTCATTCCACTGTATACTCCTCTGTAATAATTGACATTTAAACAAATACATAAGATACTCTTTGGGTGAGAGGTTCATTGCGTCGAAAGTGCAGATTCTTTCTCCGTTGTGGGCAATCAGCTGCCTGTTGCAAATACCCATACAGGCCGGGAACCATTTACATTCCTTGCAATAATCGGGTTGCATGTCTGCATACCACTCTGCGGTTTTTGCTCCGTCCCAAGTGATTTCTCCGGTTTCGGGATTAAATGTTCCTAAACTATTGTCTTTATCGAATGAATTTAAAGTGGAACATTTAAATACTCCGCCATCGTAATTCACAAGAGCCTGATGTCTACGTTCTGCAAAGCATAGGCAGCCTTTGGGCATTATATAATAGTCCGGCGTGAATTTATAGTCGAATGTAAGCTGAATGGCATTTAATAATGCTTCTTTATCAACAAGTTCGGTCTTCAGTTGCCATACTTTCTTAATGATAACGTATGTGAAGCGCCTGTCAAGAAATGATATATCTTTCAGAATGTTCTCAAAGGTCGCAAGCGTGCGATTGTCAAAATTCACCCTTACCGCAAGCCAACGGTTTTCGATATTGTCATTGATCAACTTCAAAACTTCGAGAACTTTTCGATAAGAGTTGAAAGGCTTCTCTTTACAGCTTTTAATCTTGTTGTGCTGTTCCTCATTTCCGTCTAAAGTTATCTGAAAATGACAGCGATATTGAGATAGATATTTTACAATATCGTCATCAATAAGAGTTGCGTTAGTAGTGAAGTCTGCAATCAGCTCAATTTCTTTTGAGGCGCAAAATTCTTTTGCAAAGTCAAGAATCTCTTTTATCGCCTCAAAGCATAGAAATGGTTCTCCTCCAAAGAAAGATAATTTCAAGCATGTAAATGTATGTTTGGAGTAATGGAGCTCGATGTTGCGCTTGATACCTTTGATAATATCATCTGAAATCTTGCTATCCTTGATTCTGTTTTCGTAACAATACCAACAGTTAAGATTACAATCTAATGTGGGATTTACCATGATTTGATACATTTCCGGTGAATCCATCCATTCTTTGCGTCGCTTAATAATTTGGTTGGTTTCATCGTAATCGTTATCAATCAGGAACTGTGCCTTTTTGCATTTATCCAGTAGTTCAGATGGTAAATTTTCAGCCGCAGTCTCAAAAATATCATGTTGCTGCTTCTGCATTATGATGAAACTGTTAGAACTTGCACTATAGTGCAAGAAACGGTCATCTCCTAAATCTTCGTAGAATTGGTATTTAGATTTTTTCATAGGAATGTTTTTAGAAGGTGTTGCAGAGTCCCAAAACCGCAATAATTTTAAATATAGCAATTGATTACTATTTTTACGGGGTTGATTATTCCGAATTTGAGAATCTGCAACATCCTCTTTTTGAAGGTTATTGGATGATTAAAGAACCACACTTGCCAGAGCTGTTGTTCGTGCCGGAACATCTTCCGGTGCCGTTGTTTGTACCACCGCAGCTGCCTGTCCAATTGTTAGTCCCGGAACAAAATCCAGAGTCATTGTTAGAAACATCGCATTTGCCCGTTTGGTTGTTAGGAGCAACGCCGACATTTTCGTCGCCACCACCAATAACAACGAACCCAAGTTCGCTGTTTTCGAGCTCGTCCAATATATGGAGAGGAAGAGCCATTAATCTGTTGTTTGGTTTCATGTTGATTACTTTTAAGTTTTGGATAGTTAATGCTTTTATCAATTGCAAAGCTAAGAGTTTCGTTTGATAAAAGCAAATTTCAGGTCAATTTTATCAAATTATTTCAAAATGTGATAAAATCGGAGGGATATTTAGCAAATAGTCGGTTATTAAGCTGAGTCGTTAGCCGAAAGATTTGTGAGAGCGCCCCGAGGGGCGCTTGTCACAAACCGGTTTTGATGGTGTCGTTTTTCTCTCTCTTATGTAATTCGCTTTAAAAATAAATGGTTAATAAAATGGATTATAGAATAAGAATTCCTTCTGCTACCCAACTGTCATTTTCTATTGTTACAGAGTATGAGCCGGTTGAAGAAGGCAGGAAGAATATTGCTGGAATAGATGAGGCGAAATCGACCACTTCGCCTTCGTAAAGAAGAAAAGCCTCGGCTTCTTGACCATTGGCTGAAGTGATTTCTATAGCGTTTAACTCAGCGTTATAGTTTACATCGAGCAACACTCGCATGGGTGCCCGTTCGACAGTTGATTTATGGCCTTTGCTCTTGATGGTGACTATCACAGGCTGATTTGATTCAGCGCTATGGACTGTGCTGCCAAGACCTAAACCCAATGTAAGAAATAAAAATATCAGCAGTCTTTTCATAATGAAATATATTGGTTTTTCGACTGCTAAATTAGGCTATAAAAGTTTCATCTCCAAAATTAAAGTTTCATATTTTTAATCGCTGTGACCTTTATATTTCTGTTGATACTGTGGTAGTTATGCAAAAACTTTATTTATATTTTTCTTACAGCCTAAAATGAAAGTTTCATACATGGCTAAATTTGCCCCAACAATTGACGTACATATATGCCGAGATTTGTCTCGTGCATGCCGAGCCCAAGCTTCTTACGGATTGCGCTGCTCATGTTCACATGGCTGCGCTTTTTGAGGTATTCTCCAATCTCGGTGCCCTTGAGTCCTAAGGCATATAGACAGGTGTAGTTAATTTCATCAATCGTAAGATTATGTTTTTCGAGATATGCGATAAAGCGAGGGTGTGAGGCCGAGAAAGCCTCGCGGTTAGCATTCATGAAAGTTTCCGAATCTGCAGTTATATTCCTTACCCATTCTTCGTAGGGCTTGCCATAGCGTTCGTTAGATGTGATTATTCCCGCAAGTAATGAATTCAGCATATTTATGCGAAGATTTATCACGTTTCTGATTTCTTCGGGTACTGTCGTGTTTGATTTCGAAATATCGCTCAGACTTTCAAGCTCGTTTTCAAGTTCTGATATATGATGATTGAGATTCTCTGCTTCCAGACGCAGTTTGTCGTTTTCAAGATTTGCGTTAATTTCATTCTGCTTGGCAAGTTTCTCTTTGATTTTTCTATTTTTTACAGAATTCACAAGTAGGATAATAATCAGAATCAAGCAGATAATGCATGCAATGAACCAAAATACAATTGTATTCTTGTGATGAGCTGCCCTTTGTCTGTCAATATCATTTTTATACCGTTCTTCGCTTGACTGTAGTTTTTGCGAAAAAATCCTGTAATGGTCTTTCAACAGCAGGTCCATGAACAATTTATAGTCATGTAGAGCTTCATCTGAATCGCCTCGGGCTTCCAATACAGATGATTTGACAATAAAATACCTTGTGCTATCCTGACCCAACTCTTCCTCATTGATATTTTGCAAGACATTATAAGCCTTGTCCGGGTAACCTAAATCACAAAAACAACTTGCAACGCTCAACAATCCGTCAGTTGAAAATTCAATCGGCAGGTTATTTAAAATATCTTCGAGTTCTTTCTTGCTTCCATATTTTTCGACATAAGATAATCTGTATGGGATATATTGCTCGGCTGATAAAATTCCATTTCGGTATTCGATATCACACAAAATGACAAGGCTGTCAGCCTTGACTTTATCATTTATCAACAGGCTGCCGTTGAGAGCGCTTAATAAACATGCAGCCCTATTGGCATGTTTATTTTTTAGTCCGAACAATGCTGCCGCCCTCAATCGATTGTTTATCGATTTGTCAAAATCGTATGTACTCTCAAATATGACTGATTGAGCACATAATACACGGGCAATGGTAAGTGTGTCAGTGCTTTGGGAAGATAAATCCAAAGCTTTTACAAACGATTTCATAGCCTCGCTGTTTTCACCGCGGTTCATAAAGATACGGCCTTGATAATAATAGGTCTGCAACTTTTCATCCTCACTGCCATGATTGGAATAAAAATCGATTGCGTCCTGCAAAATGGAGAAATCGGTCGTGTCGATGTAGTTTTTATCTAATGCCATAGACGTCAGCAAAGAATACTTTGCCCTGTCGGCGTCGGAGCGGAGGGAGCGGGAGCCGATGGAGTCGAGGAGGGCGAGGGCCGAGTCGGGTCGCTCTTCCATCATGGCCTCTGCGCGGAGCAGACGCGCGTCGGGCTCGCGGCCACACGCCACAAGCAACGCGGCCACCAGCCACCATATACACTTATTTACTTTCACAAATGCAAAGGTACGAATAAGCGAGGGCAAAGCCAAATTTATTTGTGCATTGCCGAGCGGAAGTACCTAAGGCCGCCGCCGTGGCGCGTCCGCCGATCAACAATGGCGTTCGCAGAACGCTGATTATTAGTAGCCGCATATACCGAAGCTCTGCGGAGGTATGTGCGGTAGGCGCGCCAAATATGACATGGCGTCCGCAGAACGCCTATTTACAGCGAGTTAGGTCTACGGCGCGGGATATATAACCCGCGTCCTGCCGGACGCATGCTCTGCCTATCTCACCAGCCGGGCACACCTGCGCAAAGCTGCGGTGTACCCGGTTACGGGTTAATCAATGTCCTGCGGACATCTTCGCACAGATAGCCGCGTCAGCGGCGAACGACGGCGTAGCTGTCGCGACTCTCTGTAGCCTGTGGTAAGCATGGCGTAGCTATGCTTACCACAGGTCCGGGCAATCTCCCCGATAAATGGCGCTGCGTAGCTGCGCGACATGTTTATTCAGATGGTTTGTCGCGCAGCTACGCAGCGCGTTATTTTTCTGCTCTTTCTGTGACCTATGGCTGCGAACAGCTACGCGGTTCTTGCCAAAGGCTACACAGAGTCGCGACAGCTACGCTGTCTTGTGCCGCTGACGCGGCTATGTGTTCATCCGTGGTTGGATTGGTATCGTCTTGCAAGTAAATCGGCCTCCTGCCTATCCCATCAGCCGGGCACACCTGCGCAGAGCTACGGTGTACCCGGTTACGGGTTAATCTATGTCCTGCGGACATGAGTTCGTTGCCTATCCCATCAGCCGGGCACACCTGCGCAGAGCTGCGGTGTACCCGGTTACGGGTTAATCTATGTCCTGCGGACATGGATTGGCTGCCTATCACACCAGCCGGGCACACCTCCGCAAAGCTGCGGTGTACCCGGTTACGGGTTAATCTATGTCCTGCGGACATGGATTGGCTGCCTATCACATCAGCCGGGCACACCTCCGCAAAGCTGCGGTGTACCCGGTTACTGGTTAATCTATGTCCTGCGGACATTTGTTCGCTGCCATCCCATCTGCCGGGCACACCTGCGCAGAGCTGCGGTGTACCCGGTTACGGGTTAATCTATGTCCTGCGGACATGAGTTCGCTGCCTATCCCATCGGCCGGGCACACCTGCGCGGAGCTGCGGTGTACCCGGTTATGGGATTAATTAATGTCCAGCAGGACATTAATTATGTCTTATCGTTTTGTGATGAAGGTGATTACCTCGCGTTGGATGGTGGAGTGGAAGAGGTGGTTGCCACCGAGGTAGAGGGTGAGGGCTGTGGCTGCCATTGCTGTCAGTTTAAGCCATGGGTTGGCGAATGGCATGGCGGCGAGAAGCATGACGGGGGCTATCAGGAGGGTCTGCATGGCGTAGGGGGTCATGTCTTTGATGAAGCGCAGTGCGGGCAGGCCGGTATGGCGCACGGTGGAGATGAATGTGATTCCCCATGTAAGCACAGTGGCGGCGAGCTGGCCGTAGAGGAGTATGCGCAGGCCGTAGACGGGGTCGTCGGGGAGGGTGAGGGCCATGTAGGGGAAGGTGATGACGAGGGCTATGATGGCTGCGGCGTCGCGCACGATTTCGAGGCGCACTATGGCTGTGCCTTTTCCGATGGCGAGGAGGTAGTTGGTGTAGAGTGAGTTGAAGACGATGAAAATGCCGCGCAGCAGCAGGAGTTGGAAGAGGTAGACCGACGGATCCCATTTGTCGCCGAAGAGGGCGTGGAAGATGGGCTTTGCCATAGCCATGAGGCCTATCATGGAGGGGAAGAGGAGGTAGGATGTGAAGCGGTTCATCTTCGACATCATGGCGCGGAAGCGCTCGGGGCTATCCTGCACAGCCGATAGCGCCGGCAGGAACGATGATGTGAGCACTTGGCTTATCGACGTTATGCCCATCTTGCTCCACTTGTCGCTCTGGGTGTAATAGCCCAAGGAGGCGAGGCCTACGCTGTGGCCGATGAAGAAGCTGTAGATGTTGAGAAAGACGGTGTTGAGAAATGATGTGAACATCATCTTTGAGCCTATGCCGAAATATGACTTGAACGACCTGAAGGAGAAGCGCAGCAGGGGGCGCCAGCCGGTGGAGGTCCATAGCACGAGGCTCTTTGTGGCGGCAATGACGATGGTCTGCCACACGATGGCCCATGCGCCGTAGTCGGTGAGGGCGAGCACTATGCCTGTAATACCGCCGAGGACGAGTCCGAGCGAGTTCGACACGGCTACCATCCGCACCTCCATTGCTTTCTGGAGGCGGTAGGTCTGCACGGAGGCTGTGGCGTTGAGTATGAGGGCTACGAACAGCACGCGCGAGAGGGGTATGAGGCGGGTGTCGCCCTGAAAGCAGTCGGCGATGAGCGAGGCACAGCAGAAGAGGATGATGTAGAGCGCCACGGCCATGGCGATATTGAACCACAGCACGGTGGAGTAGTCGAGCTTTGTGGGGCGTTTGCGCTGTATGAGAGCCGAGGCGAATCCGCTGTCGATGAGCAGCGAGGCGAATGCCTGAAATATCATCAGGGCGCCTACGAGGCCGAAGTCTTCTTGCGAGAGCTCACGGGCAAGCACCACACCGGTGACGGCGTAGAGCACCTGCGTGGCCACGCGGTCGATGAGATTCCACTTGAGCGAGTGGGCGGTGCGTGTCTTGAGCTCTCTGCTCATTGTGCGTTTGCCGAAAGTATTTTTACGCCGATTCCGCGGTTTGTGATTTTCTTAGGGTCGGAGTGATGTATCACTTTTCCCGAGCCGGCGCCGTAGACGCGGAGCTGCTCGGAGGGGGCGCAGTCGATGTCGCCGGTGCCGAAAATGAAGCAGTTTACCTGCTTGGTTTTCAGCGCGGAGGCGTCGATGGGGCCTGTGCTTACATTTTTGAATTTGGCCTTTGTTGCATTGCCTTGTATCGACAGCTCACCATGGCCGGCGGTGACAGAGCCTTCGACATAGTCGGCGTCGACCCCGGTGATTTCAATCCGGCCGTTGCCGATCTGGCGCGCCTTGAGAGTCTCGAGGTGGATGGGAATGTTGACGCGCAGCAGCGAGTCGCCCGAGTTCTCCACTTTGTTGAGGGCGGCTGAGTAGACTCGTATGGTTGGCAGGCCGGGTATGGGGCTTTCGTCGGCGGCACTCTGCACTGTGAGGTGCTCGGCCTTGTTTTCAAACATTATCTTCGACGCCTTTTCCGGTGTGGTATAGAAGACAGCCCAGCCGGCCGAGTCGGGGCGGCAATAGTATTCTACCGCCACGCCGTCTACCACCGTGAGCTCGCAGAAGTTCTCTACCTTGAGTCGGTAGGCAGCCACATCGTCGGCATATACAGCCATGGCGGCTGCGAGTATATATAGAAAGGTGAGAAGGCGTTTCATTGCTGTGTGATGGATGGAATGATTTCGAATTCTATTTTGTTGAGCACTGCGTCGAGCTCGTCGAGAGTTGTTGCACGCAGCATTTCTATGCGTGTCTGCCTGAAATTGGGTATGCACTTGAAGAGCGGCGAGGCGGCCAAGTGGCGGCGTATGTGGAGTATGCCCCGGTATTCGTCGATACGCTCTACGCTCTCGCGTATCTGCCGGCGCAGCAGGGCGAATTTGTCGGCTATCGATATGGTGGCAACGGCTCCGGTGCGCAGCAGTGATGTCATTTCCTTGAATATCCACGGTGCGCCGATAGAGGCCCGGCCTACCATAATGCCGTCGACTCCCGACTTCTCGAAGGCCTCTACGAGCCGCTCGGGCGTGGTGATGTCGCCATTGCCGATGAGCGGAATCTTAAGGCGCGGGTTGGCCTTTACGCGGGCAATCTCTTCCCAGTCGGCCTCGCCGGTATACATCTGTGAGCGAGTGCGGCCATGTACGGTCAGGGCCGCTATGCCGCAGTCTTGCAGTTGTTCGGCAAGAGTGACGATCACCTTGCTGTTGCAATCCCAGCCGAGGCGAGTCTTCACGGTGACGGGAATCTTCACCGCGTCGACCACCGCGCGAGTTATCTCAAGCATTTTGGGGATATCGCGCAGCATGCCTGCACCTGCGCCTTTGCCTGCAACTTTCTTTACTGGACATCCGAAATTGATGTCGAGGATATCGGGCTTTGCGGCTTCTACAATGCGGGCGGCTTCTACCATAGGCTCTACTTCGCGGCCGTAGATCTGTATTGCCGTAGGGCGCTCGCCGGGGGCGATGTGGAGTTTGCGGGTGGTGGCGGCGATGTTGCGAATGAGGGCGTCGGCCGATACAAATTCGGTATAGGTCATGTCGGCTCCCTGCTCTTTGCAGATGAGGCGGAAGGATGTGTCGGTGACATCTTCCATCGGGGCAAGCATTACGGGGCGGTTTCCAAGTTCGACTGTACCTATTCTCATATTTTCATAATATTCGTAAAACGTTGCAAAGATAGCGAAAATGACTCAAATGACAACAAGGGGCAGTTGTGTCGCAGAATATTTAACCAAAAATTAGGTATAATTGTCGAAAATTTAATGTATTTCAGACAGGTACAAAAAAAATTAACCGTCATCCCGACGATTAATCTTTTCACCTTAAATCTAATACCATGAAAAACTGATGCAAAGTTAGAGATTTTATGTTATACAACATAATTTTCGGGCATAAAAATTCAGTATTTAACACTGTTTAACTAAAAATGGGCAAAAAAGCCCATTTTTATGTGAAGTCAAGCGATTTTGAAGCCCAGTTTGAGGATGAGCTTCAAGGTTTGCTGCGAAGTGTCGCGGTCATATTCTTTCTCACCCTCGGGCAATTCATCGTAAGGTACGAGGCACGGATGTTGCTTGAGGGCGTCGTCGCGCACGGGGCCGTAGGTCCAGCCTTCGGCCATGCGGTTCTTTGCCCATACCTCATGCACATTCTCTGCCATTTTCTCTATGAGGGGCAGCAGCTCGTCTGGCAGTTGGATATCAGAAGTGTCTACGGGAGCGGGGATGTATTTATCTTTTTGCATAATTATTGTTGTTACATTCTTTCGGAGCGGGCATCGCCGCCTGCATCTTTTATCTGTTTAATAAGATTATAGCATTCGCTTGCATTCAAACCTTCAATCAGGGTGCATGGAGCACTGTCTACAATAGTTTTTGCTTTTGCAAGATTTATTGCTAATGTTTCATAAACCCTTTTTATTAAGCGAAGTTTATTGGCTCCAATGCTTACGAGTTTCACTCTATACAATTGTTCTGTTTTGTTAAAATCAGTCACCTTTATAGCCGTTGCGTGGCCTCCGATGGCTCGAATCTCTGTTATTATCTTTGAGGATTCATTTTCGGAAACACCTTGAACCAATGTGATAGGCGCATTATCAACAAGGTGCTTCGCTCTGCTAAGTTCTACTCCAAGTAATTGTTTTATCTTAGCTACCAAGCCAATTTTATTTGGTCCGACCAATACCAGTCTTACATTGTAGAGCTGCTCTTTGGTTAATGGTGCAGGTTTAGAAGAAAACTGAGGTTGTGGCTCAATTGGTTTTGGATGATTAATTGTTGAATCCACATGAACGGAAATACCGAACGCCCTTTCAAGTTCACGGATACCCTGCTCGATACCACCCCAAGCTTCTATCCACTGTTTGTTGATTAGGTCGTATTTTAGTTGTCCTCGGAGTCTTACGTTTTCGATAAAGACAGGGATGATTCGTTTGCCGTCGTATTTGGCTAAAGTAACCTCCTTGCCAATCTCGTTGGAGCGGTCGAGAGCATTTGAAGATATGAACACGAGCATAGTAGAGCATTGCTCAATACCATCGAGTATACCTTGCTGATATGTCTGGCCGGGTTTGATGTCGCGGGGCGCAATCCAGCATTTGAGACCCGCTGCTTCAAGCCTCCGGCAATACTCCTTGGGTTCGTTGTCGAGCGATGAGTGGCTTATAAATATATCTTTTTTCATTTTTCGGGTATGTTGATAAGTAGGTCGATTGATACGTCTACTACGGCGAAATCGTATTGCTTGTAGCAATTTTTCTCGTCATTCACGAGGTCTCGCAACTCTTCCCACGGGCGCATGCAGTTGTGGAGTTGACGTCGTTCGTCGGTGCCGTCGCCGTCCCATACCGAATATCCCATAAGCTCGTGTGCGGCGTGCCAGCGTATGTGCTCGAGCATGGCGAGGCGCAGCATTATGCGGTTTTCGTCTTCGGTGAGGGAGTCGTAATGTATGGCGCTGTCATAGCCGTGGCGAGGTTTGAGCAGTATTCGCTTCTTGAACAAGCGGGGGCAAGTGGCCGGAAGCAAGGCTTTTTTGAGCAGGAAGACCTTGGTGGGTGCGTGAAGGACATTCTCGATATCCTGCGACTCTTTGCGGCGGAGTTTGCGGATGGCGTCGAGGGCAACCGGCCGGTCTGATTCAGGCTGCAATATGGCCTTGTGGCGCACGTCCCAAGTTTTGTCGTCTTTGGTGAGAATGCGGTATGCCTCATAATATCTGCGGGCATTTCGCTCGATGGTGTCATCGATAATCAGCCGGTAGGAGTAAATCCGGTCGGGGCAGCCGAAGAGGCGGATTATTCTGTGGCTACATGCGCCCTCGCTTTGTCCAAGATTATAGTGGTCGGCGATTTTCTGCATAAGCTCTACGTTTTCCTGCCGGTTTACCCTCACCATTATGCGCAGGGCCGACATGTCGTCGCGGAAGCGGCGGATGTAGCAGAAAACCTTTGCGGCCAAAGAGATTGACAGGTCATCGTCGGGCAATGCTATGACTATATAGTTGACCGATTGCGCGCGCCCGGGGGTGAGGATATCATCGTAGAATGCCTTGTGGTTGCAGTCGAGGTTCTTGAGCTCTACTCGCACCGGCGCGTTTTCCTCATCGGCGTCAAATTTGATTGCGGGCATGTTGGCGGTCAGGGTTCCCTTCATCGCTTCCATGTCGATATCGATGGCGGTGCACCTGAACGGGCTGCGCGACGACGAATGTTCGGTGGAGTCTTCGCTCACGAATGCCCCGAATTCGTAGAGAAATCTGAAAGCGTCGCGCCCAACCTCGCCGAAGCCTATCACCATTGTGTCGAGGAGCGATTTTACCGTTGTGGGGTTCGTGTCGCTCACTTCCACCACATTTACCGGGTGGCTCTCCACATCAAGTTTGAGCAGCTCTACGGCGATATGCGATGAGTCGATGAGCTTGATATGCAGCGATTTGCGTATGGCAAGGTCTTCAATCACACGGTTGGGGCCGTTGTAGCGGGCATGGCAATAGATGGAGGTGGTGAGGTCCTTGATTTTTGTGGCTCTAAGTATTGTGCTGTCTTTGGCGAGGTTGATTACGCTGCGGATGTTGTCGTCTTCGTCGTCGGACAATATCAAAATATGCAGCTGAGGATTATTTTTATCGGCCATCAGTGATTCCACAAGTTTCTTAAGTCTGGGTATACCGAGCAGCTTGAAAATATCGGCGGAAGATGTCGGCTGCAAAGATAGCTCGGAGAGCCTCGAATATGCTACTGTGACTTTCACACCAAGGCTCTTGACGATATCGGCGGTATGACGCCTGAACGATATCATGTCTACGATATTCTGCAGGCTGTCGTTGTCTTTGTCGTTGAGATTGACATTGTCAACGAAGACAACAATGGCTTTGGGGTCGTTTTTCACGACATCGCGGGCCAGCACCTCCGACGGTTTGTTGATACCGAAGAAGATATACAGATGGTTGCGGTTTTTGCTGATACCGGTGAAGCGGAGATTGAAATACGATTTTATCCTTGACCATATAAGTCCGACAACCACCACCGACGTCAATGCCGACGACAGGCAGCCCAAGATGAGTAGGGCATGCAACATCCACGGGGAGTTGATTTCCGTGAGCGTGTCGAAGATGTTGGCGTCGATATCGAACACAAACAAGCCCAGCGAGCTCATGAAAGCCCTGAGAACACTGCTTATAATCCCGGCGCCTGCCGAGCAGAATATGATGGTGTAAAGCACAATCCCCAAAAGATAGAAGACTGCCATCAGGGAGGCTATGACTTGAAGTGAACGGTATTTCTGGCTCATAATCAATCTGCTGAAAATGCAAAGGTACGAATAAGCGAGGGCAAAGCCAAATTTTATTTGGACTTTGCCGAGCGGAAGTACCTAAGGCCGCAGGTCAACGGTACGAATAAGCGAGGGCAAAGCCAAATTTATTTGGCTTTGCCCTCGCTGCAATTAAAAAAATTATCCTACCGCAGAGCCAAAAGCAGATAATCGCCGGGGGCGATGGTGAATTTCTCCGGAGCTGCGCCGAGCGATCCGTCAGGCAATACGCGGTGTATGGCTCCGTCGAAACCGAGAGCTACACTTTGGCTGTGGTCGATGTCGCGGTTTACGATCATCACATATTTTTTGTCGCCATTGCTGAGCTGACTTACGAGGACGCCCTCGCCGTCGGCCTCGAGCTTGGTGAATCGCTCAGGAAGTGCGGTCAGACGTTTAGTTCCCTTGGGGATAACGGCACCGGTGTGAGAGGCGTCTTCGAGCTTGGCGCCGAGGAATACATCGGTGAGATTGTGGATCTCGCGGTTGACATCGCGCATGAGATACCACACAGCCGTGCGGCGGCCGCATTTGTCGATGGGGGCGTTGCGGAAATTCCAAGTCTTGGAGTCGGGAGTCCAATAGGTGAAGTATTCGATAGCCTGAGCGCCGTAGGCAAGGGCCGAGAAGGCCTCATGGCGCAAGTGTACCGCCGTAGGCATAGGGTAGGGGTCGTGTTGGGTGGCGAGGCAGAACGACCAGAATGGTCTGCCGTTGGCTTGCGACACCCTCGAGGCAATCTCAAGATTCTCAAAGAAAGTGTCGCGGATGAAGATACTGTCGTCGACATTCACTATCGGATAGAAATCGTATGATACGAGAGGGATATCGACCTCTTTGATAAAGCGTTCTACATAGTCGTCGTAGCTCTCGGCCTCGAGCCCGGCGGGCTCTACAATGCTGGGCAACAGGTTGAGGTATACCAAGTGATCGCGGTCGGCATTGTATACGCGGTCGCGGAAACGTCGCAGCGAGGCGAAGGCCGAAGTCGTAGGCTCGTCGCGCAGGAAATATCCGGCCACGTTGGGGTTGCCTTTATATCGCGCTATGGTGGCTTCTGTGCTGTCAACGAGCTCATAGCTTGTCAGGATGAGTTTCACACCGGTGCCGTCGCAGGCCGCGAGAGCCTTGTCGATTTCATCGTTGTGCTGAAAGTGCGAGAACGACAGATTCACTCCTGCCTCGCGCAGCTCATGGTAGCGCTCGGGTGTGATGTTGTCGTCGCCGAGGACAGAATACCATGCGAGGATGGGAAATTCGTCGCCTGTAGGGTTGGAGTAGGGTGGATTGCTCACCTGCGCGGATACGCACAGGGCAGCTGTCAGCGAAAGCGCTGCAAAGGCTCTGAGCCTTGTCGTTGTTTTAAAAAGCATAACAGTGAGAATAATTAGATTCTGCAAAAATAAAAAAAATTCGGGTTATTCTGAACAAAAAAAAGCAAAGTCTTGTTAATATTTCAACGCAGGCCGAAAGAGACACCACGTTTCACTCTCCTCGCCGGCCGCTTAACTTAACTAAAAAACGACAACAAATAAAAAACTCAAAAGTCTAACAAATCCAATTCAACCAAAATGAAAACGAACGTATTATTCACCACCGCTGCTTGCTGCGCTCTGTTAGTGCCCGCATTGTCGGCTCAAGCACAAGACGAGACTGTCGTCGTAGAAGAAGAAACAGCCGTCATCAGCGAAGTACCTTGCAAAACGCATTATTACGTCGACAAGAAGAACAACTGGTTCATCCAATTTGGTGCCGGAGTAGCCGTTCCTTTCATGGAAGGCCACAATGCCAAGGGTGACCGCGAAAGCCACTTTACAGTCAATTATAATGTGGGCTTCGGCAAATGGTTCTCTCCCTATATGGGATGGCGTCTCAACTTCCAAGGTGGCCCGCTCCACTATGCCGACGGTGCCCACATGGCTAAGATGAAATATGTGACCGCAAACCTCGACTTTATGTGGGATATGTTCAACTCCCTCGGCGGCGTTGACTCTCACCGAGTATTCTCTATCATTCCTTTTGTCGGCCTCGGCGGTACTTACGCTTGGGATTTCACCGGCAGCGAGAATGTGATGGCCTCTAACGGCAAACCCAAACATAACTCTTGGACTCTCCCCGTATCGGGTGGTATCCAGCTCCGCTTCCGTCTGTGCAGATATGTTGACTTCTTCGTAGAAGGCCGCGCACAGTTCTACGGCGACAACTTCAACAACCTCGCCTTCGGACGTCCTGTAGATATCAACGGTACTGTAACCGGCGGTTTCACCGTCACTTTCGGCGGCCGCGACTACCAGAGCTACAACCCCTGCGACTATCTGGGCTATATCAACAACCTCAACAATCAGGTCAACGACCTCCGCGGTGCCCTCGCCACCACATCGGCAGCGCTCGCAGCAGCTGAGGCTCAGCTCCCCTGCCCCGAAGTTGAAGCTGTGGCAGTAGAAGAAGTACAGGCTGCTCCTCTTATGGCAACCGTACGCTTCACCCTCAACTCCGCACGTATCACTGACCAAGAGAAGGTCAATGTCTACAACATCGCTGAATGGATGAAGGCCAACCCCGAGCAGAATGTAGCAATCGTAGGCTATGCCGACAAAGACACCGGTACAAGCGAATACAACATGGGTCTGTCGAAACGCCGCGCTCAGGCAGTCTACAACTCACTCACCAACGACTACGGTATCAACCCCGACCGTCTCTCAATCCAAGCTGAAGGCTCAAACGTACAGCCCTACGACGTAAACAACTGGAACCGCATTGTAATCTTCAACGCTCAATAAACAATACAATCTCATAAACTCTCTTGGCGCCCGGCTTCTGTCGGGCGCTTTTTATGATTGTGGAAATTAAGATTTTGCTGATCAAATACCCAGTTCTTTTAGTATCTGTTTGCCTTTCTCTGTCAATCCATAACGCTGATTTGGAGAATGTGGATTTTCAAGGTCTTCTAATTGAATAAAACCATTTCTTTGCGCCGGACTAAGGTAGTTCCTTATAAAAGAACTCTTTGATTTAAATCCCAATAATTTTCTCAGTTCTTTTGATGAATACCAGTTGTTGCCAATAGCAACAACGAGTTTTTTTGCATAATATGGAACTTCTTCTGCATGGTGTTCAGCCGGTGTCTTACTGATGTTCAACTGATGTTCAACTGATGTCTGCCCCCTATTGACGGGCCGTGCGAAAGTCACTTTGACCATAAAACCGGTATCTACTATCGTAGGTTTAGATAGACCGACGCGTTCACATTCGTTATTCATCAACGAAATTCCACGCCCCCAATGCTCAATCAAGCCCCCGATGAACATAATATTTGCGATATCAGGATTTGGAGGTAGAGAGGTATTGTTATTTTTAGATGTTTCATCTACTGCAAGACGGTTTGGTGATAGGGCCGCGGGGAATCTACCGGCATTTTCTATTTCTATCCGGTCATCATATATCGCTATGCCGATTGTGCTTGCTTCCTGTTGCCAAGCTCGATGGCATAAAGCGTTGACAACCGCTTCGCGCAGGGCATCGTACGGAATTTCCAGATTATCCTCACGTTCTATTCTCCTGTGGGTGGAACTTGATAAAGACAGATGTTTGAAAAAGAAATCCATAGCTCCGGAGGCCAACTCAAAGATATTGCCATAGATTTGCCTGTTATCAATGAATTCTCTCTTGTCGGTACCATTGAATCTTGCAAGACGTAGAAGACTCTGCGGATAATCTGTCAAATCCTTACCAAATAAAATAGCCGCAGAGTTGCGCACTCGGCCATTTTGAAGTAGTTTTAGACGACTTAGGATAGTTGATGTGTTGTCATCCTTAGCTTCTTCACTTATTCGACCACGCCTAATGCCTCCATTGACAACCTTTCTGATCAAATCTTCGTCAAGAGATGAAATTGTCAGCTTCGAATTAACCATACGCTCCCATTTATATGTTAGTCCGGTCTGCGACTCGTGCAGTCGGAGAAATTTTTCACGTGGCATTATTGTAGTCACACTGTCGTGACGCTGATATGGCTTGCCATCCCACATATACGGTTTATCACTATCCATGCCGTCAGAGCAAAAGACAATCAGATACTTATTGGAATCTTCCAATTGGATATACTGTGGTTGTATATCAGTTGCCGGGTCAAATCTGCCGAGTGCCTCACCAATTTCTCGTGTTGTCTTATCCGAAATCTCCTGCCCGACAATCTTTCCTTTATTGTTGATTCCAAACACAACGATACCTCCTTGGCCATTTAACATTCCGCATAATGTCTCCATTCCGCGATTTAACTGTCCGGAAGTCTCTTTGAATTCCACATCTACGCCTTCGTTGTTTATCGCAATGTTTCGTATGTAGTCAATGTCAATGGGCATAATGCTATTTCTGAAATTGTTGGGAGTATATACTGCAAAGTTACGAAATTTCTTGGTATTTGCAGTGTATTTGCACATTAGGGATTTTTTGACTAATTTTGAGGTCGAAAAATCCCTTTGAATCATGATATCGAGAAAATCAGTTTTAGTTTTTGTTATGCTCTTGATGGCACTGCCGATGACGGCCGCTGAGAAGTTGCCCTCGCGCCATCAGATTCTCAAGACTCTTGTGAAAGTCAACGACCATTATCTCCGCAATCATCCCGACCCGCTCGAAGGCATTCCTTATTATTCGCGACAGAAGGTATATGAGGCCAATATCTGGACCCGTGCAGTCTATTTCGAAGGCCTTATGGCGCTACATTCGATTTATCCTGAAAACCGCTATTATGATTATGCCTACAGCTGGGGCGACGGCTTCAAGTGGGGTATGCGACGCGACAATACCACCACCCGCGACGCCGACAATTATTGCTGCGGACAGACCTACGTGGATCTTTACCGCCTGACACCGCGCCCCGAAATGCTCACAAAGACAAAGGCTTGCATGAATATGCTCGTCAACACTCCGCAGGTGGGCGACTGGACATGGATCGACGCCATACAGATGGGTATGCCGCTGTTGGCCAAGATGAGCGCTCTCACCGGCGACAAACGATATAACGACAAGGCTTGGAAGATGTATTCATGGACCCGCGATTCGCTCGCAGGCGGTCTTTTCAACCGCGAGGAAGGATTGTGGTGGCGCGACAAAGATTTTGTGCCGCCATATAAAGAGCCCAACGGCGCGAACTGCTATTGGTCGCGCGGCAACGGCTGGGTGATGGCCGCTCTTGTGCGCGTGCTCGAAGAGCTGCCTGCCGACGATCCTCACCGTCAGACTTATATCGACGACCTCAAGGCAATGTGCGAGGCCGCTCTCAAATGTCAGCGCAAAGATGGCTTCTGGAATGTGAGCATGCACGACGAGAGCAACTATGGCGGCAAGGAACTCACCGGCACGGCACTCTTTGTCTACGGCATGGCATGGGGCATGAACAACGGTATTCTCGACCGCGACACCTACCTGCCGGCAGTGACTAAGGCGTGGAACGCCATAACCCGCGACGCCGTCCATCCCGACGGTGTCTTGGGATATGTGCAGGGCACCGGCAAAGAGCCAAAGGACGGTCAGCCCGTAACCTACGACTCCGTGCCCGACTTCGACGACTACGGCACCGGCTGCTTCCTCCTTGCCGGCACCGAAGTATATAAGCTGTAAAAAACTATCGGGCAGTTAATCTGTCAAGCCGCATAGCGGCAAAAGACAGCGTAGCTGCCGCAACACTTTATAGCTTTTACCTTTGCAGACGATATTCAGAATTAACTTTTACTTTCTGAATTG
>CAJTWH010000034.1 GCA_910579995.1 uncultured Muribaculaceae bacterium
TAGATTTATTGAAAGGATAGGTTCTTATAATCCGAACACTAATCCTGCTACAATTACACTCAATTTCGAGCGTGCTTTGTATTGGGTGACCGTTGGTGCCGAGCCCACCGACACCGTACGTTCAATTCTTTCTCGCGAAGGCGTAATGCTCATGCACCATCTTATGGGTGGCGTAGCCAAGGGCGCATTCGACCAAGCCGAGGCTGAACGTCGTTTCAACGAATGGAAAGCTAAGAAAGACGCTAAGACCGCAAGCGCAAAAGCCACTATGGCTCAGCAGCGCGAGCTCACTGCAAAACAGCGTCTTGAAGCTGAGACTGCTAAGAACAAGGCTAAAGCCGAGCTCGTAGCAAAGAAGAAAGCTGAAGCCGCCGCTGCTGCCGCAGAGGCTAACGCCGAAGCTTCTGAAGCTCCCGCCGAAGAGACCGAAGCTGCTGCTGAATAAGCAACGCTCCGATTCCTACGATACTCTAAAGGGTGTGTCTGCGTTTTTCCGTCGGCACACCCTTTTATAGTTTATCCAATTTCTTTTTTACCGATCTTCCGAGTCTTTAATATATGAAGAAATTCAACGAACGTTCACGACAGAACCTGTCGGAACTTAACAAGGAAATGCTCGCCTCATGGGAGGCTGAGCGCCTCTTTGAGCAAAGTGTTGCTCTGCGCGAGGGGGCTCCGTCGTTTGTTTTTTACGAAGGTCCGCCTTCGGCAAACGGTATGCCCGGCATACACCATGTGATGGCGCGCACCATCAAAGACCTTTTCTGCCGCTACAAGACCATGCAGGGCTTTCAGGTTCACCGAAAAGCCGGATGGGACACCCACGGCCTGCCCGTGGAGCTTGGCGTAGAGAAAGCGCTCCATATTACTAAAGAGGATATCGGTACTAAGATTTCTGTAGAAGACTACAACGCCGCCTGCCGCCGCGAGGTGATGAAATACACCCGCGAATGGGAGACCCTTACCAATATAATGGGCTATTGGGTAGATACCACCGACCCATACATCACCTACGACAACCGCTTCATCGAAACCGTATGGTGGCTCTTGGCTCGTCTTTATGGAAAAGGCTTGCTCTACAAAGGCTATACAATCCAGCCCTACTCTCCCGCCGCCGGTACAGGCTTGAGCTCCCACGAGCTCAATCAGCCCGGCTGCTACCGCGACGTCAAAGACCTCACGGCAACCGTGCTTTTCACCATCACCGACCCCAAGGAAGAGATGGCACAGTGGGGACGTCCGTGCTTCATGGCTTGGACAACTACACCGTGGACACTCCCGAGCAACACCGCTCTTTGCGTCGGCCCGAAAATCGATTATGTCGCCGTGCAGACATTCAACCCTTACAACGGCGAGAAAATAACCGTCGTAATGGCAGAGTCGCTCGTCGGCGCATACTTCAAGAAAGAGGGCGAAAACGGTGACTTCGAGGCATATCAAGCCGGCGACAAAGTCGTGCCCTACCGTATCGTAGGCCATTATACCGGCACCGAGCTCACCGGCATGCACTATGCCCAGCTCATGCCTTGGGTGAAACCTTGCGAGAAACTCAGTACCCTCGCACCCGCTTACGCCACCGACTATGCTGCAGCACATCCCGAAAAAGTGTTCAGTGTAGGTAAAGACAACTTCGTAGAGCTCGCTGAATGCGCTTTCCGCGTTATTCCCGGCGACTATGTCACTACCGACGACGGTACTGGTATCGTTCACATCGCACCCACATTCGGTGCCGACGACGCCAAGGTTGCCAAAGCAGCCGACATACCCTCGCTCTTCATGGTAAACCTCCGCGGCGAGACCCGCCCCATGGTAGACCTGCAAGGCAAATTCTATACGCTCGACGAACTTGCTCCCGAGTTTGTTGAGAAATGTGTCAATGTTGATCTCTACGGTGCTCATGCAGGCGAATTTGTAAAGAACGCCTACGACCCCGTATATACCGACGACAAAGGCCACTTCGACGAAGCTGCCGCAGCCAAGGCCGAAGACCTCAACGTGCGTCTTTGCGTGGAGCTCAAGGCCGAAGGTCTGGCTTTCCGCACCGAGAAGCACGTACACAACTACCCCCACTGCTGGCGCACCGACAAACCGGTGATCTACTACCCTCTCGACAGCTGGTTTATCCGCTCTACCGCCGCCCGCGAACGCATGATGGAGTTCAACGACAAAATCCAGTGGAAACCCACATCGACCGGCACCGGCCGCTTCGGCAAATGGCTCGAGAACCTTCAGGACTGGAACCTCAGCCGCAGCCGCTACTGGGGCACACCTCTGCCGATCTGGCGCAACGAAGATGGCACCGAGGAAATCTGCATTGACAGCGTAGAGACTCTTTACAACGAAATCGACAAAGCCGTTGAGGCCGGCGTGATGGCTTCCAACCCCTTGCGCGACAAAGGCTTCGTACCCGGCGACTACAGCAAGGACAACTACGAGAAGATAGACCTCCACCGTCCTTACGTAGACGACATCGTGCTTGTCTCACCCACCGGACGCCCCATGCACCGCGAGACCGACCTTATCGACGTTTGGTTCGACTCCGGCTCCATGCCCTACGCCCAGATCCATTACCCCTTCGAGAACAAAGAAGGCCTTGACAGCGGCCGTCTTTTCCCTGCCGACTTCATCGCCGAGGGCGTCGACCAGACCCGCGGTTGGTTCTTCACCCTCCATGCAATCGGCACAATGGCATTCGACCACCCCGCCTTCAAGACCGTTATCTCAAACGGCCTCGTGCTCGACAAAAAAGGTGAGAAAATGTCGAAGCGTAAAGGCAACACCGTCGATCCCTTCAAGACCATCGAGGAATCGGGCGCCGACCCACTGCGCTGGTACATGATATCTACCTCGTCGCCTTGGGACAACCTCAAATACGATCCCGAAGGCGTAAAAGAGACTGCTCGTAAGTATTTCTCCACACTCACAAATACTTACAACTTCTTCGCCATGTATGCCAACGTCGACGGCTTCGACCCCGAAGCACCTGAAGTACCGCTGGCAGAGCGCCCCGAAATCGACCGGTGGATTCTCTCGCTGCTCAACACTCTCGTAAAGACCGTGACCGAGGAGTTCGACAACTACGAGCCAACCCGTGCGGCGCGTGCAATCTCGACATTCGTACTCGACAACCTCTCCAACTGGTATGTGCGCCTCAACCGCAAACGCTTCTGGGGTGGCACTCTCGACCAAGACAAGCTCGCCGCCTACCAGACTCTCTACACCTGTCTGGTGACAGTGGCGAAACTCATGGCTCCGATTGCGCCCTTCTACGCCGACCGTCTCTATCGCGACCTCACTCAGAGCGAGCAGTCAGTACACCTCACCACATTCCCGGTATACTGTGCTGAAGCTGTCGACAAAGACCTCGAGCTGCGCATGGACGTGGCACAGCGCCTCACATCACTTGTACTGTCGCTGCGCAAGAAAGCCAACATCAAGGTGCGCCAGCCGCTCGTGAAAATGCTCGTGCCGGCCAACGACGCCGCTCTTGAAGCCGCTCTCAAAGCCGTTGCCGATACAGTCAAGACAGAGGTGAATGTAAAAGACCTCGAGATTGTAGCTGCCGACAATGAGGTGTTTGTTAAGCGTGTTCAGCCCGACTTCAAGAAACTCGGCCCGAAATTCGGCAAGCTCATGAAAGCCGCTGCTGAGCGTATCAAGGCCCTTGGTGCCAAAGAGATCAGCTCGCTCGAACGCGACGGATACCTTGACATCGATGTTGATGGCCAGACTACCCGTATCGAACTCGACGATGTGAAAATCATCAGCGAGGATATGGAAGGATGGCTCGTTGCCAACGACGGCGACCTCACCGTGGCTCTCGATATCGAGATCAACCCCGACCTCGCCCGCGAAGGCCTCGCCCGCGATATCGTCAACCGCATCCAGCGCCTGCGCAAAGACCGCGGCTACGATATCACCGACCATATCAACCTCACCCTCCTGCCCGGCGAAAACGTGGCAGAGGTTGTAGATCAATACGGCGAGTACATCGCCGGTCAGCTGCTGGCCGACAACATCACCGTTGCCGAACCCGACAACGACGCCGATGTCGTGATTCTCGATATCGACGACCTCAAACTCGGAGCAGTAGTAACCAAAGCATAAGTACTGCGGTCACCGGCATAAATCGCTGCCGGTGACCGCTATTATAATACCTGTGAGTTTTCAAAACTTAAAATCTAAATGTCATGAGCCAACAACCAAGATACAGCGATGAAGAACTTGAAGAATTCCGCGAACTCATACAATCCAAAATAGCCACCGCAACAGCCCTTTACGATGAACTCGTAGCGTCGCTACGCGCCGACGAAGGCAACGGCACTTCTGATACATCCACCACCTTCAAGGCTCTCGAAGAAGGCGCAAACACCCTTGAGCGCGAGGCCACTGCCCGTCTTGCCGAGCGTCAGCTTCAGTTTATCAACCATCTCAAGGCTGCCCTCACCCGAATTGACAACAAAACATACGGTATCTGCCGCGCCACCGGAAAACTGATTCCCAAAGAACGCCTCAAGGCAGTGCCTCACGCAACTCTGTGCGTGGAAGAAAAAAATAATCCCAGACATTAATGCAGCAAAAAAATCGGAGCAAAATCCTTGCTTGGACAGCTTGGGCGATTATCGCATTGGTAATCATTACCGACCAATGGCTTAAAGTATGGATTAAGACTCACTTCTATATCAACGAGGACTTGGAGATCACCTCATGGTTCCACCTCCATTTCGTACAGAACAACGGCATGGCCTTCGGTCTTGAGTTCCTCAACAAGTACATTCTCACCTTCCTCCGCCTCGGGCTTTTCGGCTTCCTCGTGTGGTATATCCGTGAGCTCTACCGCCGCGCATGGATACCGCTCGGCTATATGGTGAGCATAGCCCTCATAGCGGCAGGAGCTTTCGGAAATATCATCGACTGCGTATGCTACGGCGAGATTTTCACCAATCCATACCCTCCGATGACAGCCACACTCGTGCCATGGGGTGAAGGCTACGGCGGTATTTTCCAAGGCCTCGTGGTAGATATGCTCTACTTCCCTCTATTCTCATTCACGTGGCCCGATTGGGTGCCCTTTGTGGGCGGCACGCTCTTTACATTTTTCGACCCTGTATTCAATATCGCCGACGTGGCTATCAGCGTAGGCATGATATCTGTCGTTGTTTTCTATTTCAACTTGATGGAGCACTCGCTCGAAAATGAAAAACCTCGCAAAGATACTGATAATTAGCATTATCGCCACTGTCATCGGGTGCAAGAAAGTTCCTTCCGACGTTATTGCGCCCGATGATATGGCAGCTCTCATGGCCGACATCCACACTGCCGAAGCGGTTGTGGAGATGAATCATGCATCCTATAACAACGACTCTCTCAAGCTCACAATGCGCCAATCGGTATACATGCGTCATGGAGTCAACTCCGCTCAGGTTGACTCTTCTATAGCATGGTATGGCCGCAACATAAAATACTACATGGAGGTCTACGACAAGACTATCGAGATACTCGAGCACCGTCTTATCGAGACCGGCAACCGTATCGCCGCCGACAACGCACTATCCATAGCCGGCGACTCGGTGGACGTATGGCCAAACGCACGCTTCATATCAATCAACGACCGCCTGCCCTCGCGCATGATTACATTCAGTTTCGGCCGCGACCCCAACTGGGAGAAAGGTGACGACTATGTGTGGCGCGCTAAATTTTTCAACGTCGACGAGCGCATGGAGTGGCTCATGGGCGTCGAATACAGCGACGGCGCAGTAGAGTGGCGCAACGAATCACCCGACGCCGACGGGTGGAAAGAAATCACACTGCAGACCGACTCTCTGCGTCATCCCACGCGTCTGTTCGGCTACCTCTCCGCCATCAACCGCCGCGGTACGGAGCTGAGAATCGACAGCATATCGCTTGTGCGCAAGCGCCTCAACCCCGACAGCTACAACCGCCCCTATACCTACTCAATCCCCAATTTCAACGAGCCGGTTGAGATAGCCGACAGCATAGCCAATGACACAATCAGATAGCTTCCGCTGGCTCGCCCACCGCATTGTAATAGACGGAGAGGAGCACGGCATGTCGATAGCAACAATTGAATGTCGCGACGGCTTGTGGCATGTCGACATCGAAAAATTCACGAAGGAGACCCACTCAACCGCCTTTCATTCAGGCACTATCAGAATTACTACCGACAAAGACATGCGCATAAGGCCAACACTCGAATTTTTTTAGTACCTTTGTGTGCGTAAACGTTTTAGCGATTTCGCGTGTTTGAAATATATGGCCGAACAGAAAACATCACGCATACAGAAGCTCATTGACAAGAGCATATCACTCTATAACTACCTCACCACAGGTATATGGAGCGATCCCCGGCGCACATGGTGGCTCAACGCCTTGCGCACCGGCAACCTGTCGATAAACTCGTTTCTCAACCGCGACATCCAGTCGCAAGCCTGCGCCCTCACCTACCGCACCATGCTCGCCGTAGTGCCGGCGCTGGCACTTCTGCTCGCCATAGGCCGCGGTTTCGGCATGCAGGACGCCCTGCAGGATGAGCTCTACAAGCTGTTCCCGGCCCAGCATGTGGCAATAAGCTACTCGATGAATTTCATCGACTCCTACCTCAAGCAATCCTCCGAGGGTGTGTTTGTAGGCGTGGGTATAGTATTCCTGCTCTGGACATTGATATCACTCCTCAGCAGTGTGGAAGACACCTTCAACCTTATATGGGGTCAGAAAAGCGGCCGCAGTATATGGCGCAAGCTGAGCGACTACACCGCCATGCTGCTCATCCTGCCGGTGCTGATGATATGTGCCAGCGGCATATCGCTGCTGATGAGCTCTACTCTCAACGCTATCTTCCATTTTGAGTTCATGACTCCCGTGATATCAGCATTGCTCGAGGGCGCACAATGCCTGATGACAATACTGTTCTTCACAGCCGTCTACATGCTTATTCCGAACACGAAGGTAAAATTCAAGAACGCCTTCATCTCAGGCTGCCTTTCGGGTATCGGATTTCTCGTGCTGCAATGGCTATTCGTCACAGGTACTCTCTATGTGACGCGCTACAATGCCATCTACGGCTCTTTCGCCTTCATCCCGCTGCTGCTGCTGTGGATGCAGCTTGCTTGGGTGATATGCCTTGCCGGGGCTGTGATATGCTACTCCTCGCAGAATGTATTCGCCTTCTCGCTTGACAGGGAGGTGGAGACAATATCAAACCGGTATCGCGACAAAGTCACCGTCGCCGTCAGCGCGGCAATCGCTTACCGCTTCGTCAACCGCCTCGGACCGGCCACGGCACGCGACCTGATGGACAATTTCGAGCTACCGGCACGGCTCGTCACAAACATCACCGACCGCCTCTGCGCCGCCGGTATATGCAACCGCGTGCTTATACCGGGAGAAAAAGAAGTCTATGGTTTCCAACTCGCCATAGACCCGTCGCAACTCTCAGTAGGAGAACTCCGCAGAGAGCTCTATAATCTCGGCACCTCAGACTTCATCAGCGATTTCAACCGCAATTTCCCTAAAGTCAACGAAGTATTCACACGGCTCGACAAAGCACTTTCAGACGTAGCCGACACTGTACCTCTCTCATCGCTTATCGACGATATTCCAACCCTAAAAAAAGATATACAATGAAAAAAGTAATCGCTACCACTAAGGCTCCGGGCGCTATCGGCCCCTACAGCCAGGCTATCGACACAGGCACATTTGTCTACGCCTCAGGTCAAATTCCAATCGACCCTGCCACCGGCAACATCCCCGAGGGTATCGAGGCACAGAGCGAACAGGCCATGCGCAACGTCGAGGCCATTCTCGCCGAGGCAGGCTTGACTACTGCCAACGTTGTCAAGACAACCGTATTCCTCTCTGACATGGCCAACTTCGGCGCCATGAACACCGTATATGCCGCCCACTTCTCAGAGCCCTACCCTGCCCGCTCTGCCGTAGCCGTACGCGAACTGCCCAAGGGCGTTCTCGTGGAAGTGGAAGTGATCGCCGTAAGATAAGCTTTCCACACTTCCCTATACAAGCCATCCCGCCGGATGGCTTTTTTATTTTCACCGACAACCAAACGGCCATATCGTTTGTTATAATTTCATAAAAGAAATATAATATTCAACGTTTTAACATTTACAGATTATGAAACCTATCAATGTAAATTATCTTGGCCAGACACGCCTTTGGTGGCTTGTCATGGTGATTGGTATTCTTCTGGTCATAGGCGGTTTCACCTATTGGTTCTGGCCCGAGGCAGGCTATGCAGTCGCCTCCCAGATATTCGGTTGGCTGCTTGTGCTTGCCGGTGTAGTGCAATTATGTGTGGCCTCCGGTCCTGATCATGCAAAAGGATGGGGCTGGTGGATAGCCGGCGGTGTCATCGACATGTTTATCGGCTTTATGCTGGTGCGCAGTGTGATTCTCTCTGAAATGGTATTTCCTTACTTCCTCGCCATCATCTTCATATTCTGGGGCTTGGAAGCTTTCATCAGCGCAGGAGCCCGACGACCGACAAAATACTGGTGGCTCGGACTTGTCAACGGTGTGCTCCTTTGCCTTATCGGATTCTTCTTCCTTGAGGCAGGATGGGTAAGCGACATGCTCATGGTTTCATTCCTTACAGCTATCGCTTTCATCTACTGGGGTTTCACCATCGCATTGGCAGCATACGAAATGAAACCTATAAAAAAATAGCAATTGCTCTTAACCTGTGATTCACACTCATGAGCTGTTCGCCGGGTGGCCGCTCTGCTGACCACCCGGTTTTTCTGCTATCGAAAAAGTGTTAAAAAAGCAGCTTTTTGCGCGTAGTAACAATAAAATAGCGTATATTTGCCAAAGAATGACTAAACCGTGGAGCTTTCCGCGAGTCTAATAGGTAAAAACTATCACAAAATAATTTACGCAACGATGAAAAAGATCACCCTCGCACTTTCTCTAATCCTGACCTTAGCCGCCGGTATAGTACCTGCTGCCGCTCAGGACTTTGACGATGATCTCTACTACTCGCCTTCAAAAGCTGCAAAAGAGCAGAAGAAGCAAGCCGAGGAGATTCAGCGTCGTCGCGACGAGGCTATACGTCAGGCCACTCAACAGCAGACCGCAAGTTTCTACAACGACTACGAATCTGCCGACAAATATGCCACAAACGCAAACAGACCGCTCAACATTGATGTTGACGCTTATAACCGCCGCGACGGATCGTCGACTGCCGCTGTTGCCAACACCGCCAACGAAAGCACCGACTTCAACTATACCCGCCGTATTGAGCGATATCACAACCCGGATGTCGTGGTAAATACCGGTGACACCGCCCTGATGGAATATTACTACTCCACCCCATCGCAGCAGGATATCAATGTATATGTAATCAACACCATTGAGCCTGCTTCGTATGCTTGGAATTATAATCCGTGGGACTCATGGTATTATAATTCATGGCCCTACTATTCATGGAGCTGGCCTTCTTATCGTCCTTACTGGTCGATAGGATGGGGATATGACCCTTGGTTTAACCTCTCATGGGGTTGGGGTCCCTCTTGGGGATGGGGTCCTTCGTGGGGTTGGAACTGGGGCTGGACCTCTGGTTGGAATCATCCTTGGCACCCCGGTCATGGTCCCGGATGGAATCCCGGCCATTTCCCCGGTCACGGTCCCGGCAACATCAACAAGCCCGGCCGCCCCGGCAACAACGGATGGGCAAGCTCGCCCGGTGGAGCACGCCCGCACCGTCCGGCCTCTACAGCGCCAAGCCGTCGGCCCGGTGGAACATCTTCATGGGATTACGACCGTCCCGGCAACATGGGACGTCCGACGTCGCGCCCCGGCAACTCGGGTAATGCAGCCACATCGAACCCCGGTTACCGCCCGGCAAACACCAACAACGGCAACAAATACTCTACTCCCAACAGCAGCCGCGGCAACTCAAGCCGCTACGGCACTAACAATTCAAGCAAATCAAACAACAAGTCAAACACCCAGAGCACACGCAGCACCAACTCTTCCAATTCATCCAACTCCGGCAGCTCTTACCGCAACTCAGGCTCAAGCAGCAACCGTTCGTCAGGTAGCTCTTACCGTGGTGGCGGAAGCTTCGGAGGAGGAAGCAGCTCTCGTGGTGGCGGAAGCTACGGCGGTGGTGGCGGAGGCGGAAGAGGTCGCCGCTAAACAATGATTTATTTGCCCGGGCTCTTTTTCCGAGCGCCGGGCAATTTGTTTTCAACTCAACCGACAACATTTATGAGAACTCGATCTATACTCACTATCAGTCTTTTGGCTTGCGCAGCTGCAGCCTCGGCTCAGTCGGCCATAGATGCCTATAACATCACTCCTACCCAGTTGAGAGGTACAGCCCGCTTCATCGGTATGGGCGGCGCTTTCACATCGCTTGGCAGCGACCTGTCGTGCATGACACAGAATCCTGCCGGACTCGGTCTTTACCGACACAGCGACATCGGCCTTACATTCGATGTCTCGATCCGAAACTACAAGAGCGAGACTCCCGCGGCTAAGTACACCAACAATGAGACACGCGTGAAATTCGACAACTTCGGATATGTTGGCGTGGTAGACCTCAACGGCGCCATGCGCAACTTCCAGTGGGGTGTGAGCTACAACCGCCTTGCCGTACTCGACCGCCACACTACCGCCTACAACTACCCCACATCGACTTCGCTATCAAATTATATTTCTTGGTATACCAACGGTGTGAACAGCGAAGACTTGATTGAAGGTGAGAATTACGACCCATATTTCGATTCATCAAACGACTGGCTCTCAATCCTTGCCTTCAACTCGTTCATGATCAACAATCCCGGCAACAATTTCGAAGAGTATTCAGGCTTGTATAAAAACGGCACTGAAGGCGACGCTTTCTACGACGTCTACGAGCGCGGATATGTTGATGAATACAACATCGACTTCGCCGGCAATGTAAATGATGTAGTCTTCTGGGGTCTCGGACTCGGTATCTACGACCTCAGCTATACCCGCGAACTGGCCTACAGCGAGAGCATGGCCGGGGCAAATATCTACGATAACTCCACAGGAAGGCTCACCACCGGCAATGCAGGCTTCAACCTCAACAGCTGGCAAGGTATTTCCGGCTCGGGTGTAAACCTTAAATTCGGCGTCATCGTGCGACCGGTAGAAATGCTGCGTCTCGGCTTCGCAATCCATACCCCCACATGGCTCCATCTCTCGCACAACACGTCTGCCGAGACCGCTTACAATTATACTCCCGACAACACCACAGACACCAACAGCGGCACATTCTCTACCCCCACTAACGACTATGCATCGCGCCTCAACACTCCTTGGCGCTTCATGGTGGGAGCCTCGGTGGTTATCGGCCCCAAAGCAATACTCAGCCTTGACTATGAGCGAGTGGCATACAACGACATGAAGCTCAAAGAACCCCGCTATTTCGACAACTACTATGGCGGAGGTGGCAGTTTCGTTGACAATGCTTACGCCAACGAGGATGTCAAGAACTACTTCCGTGCTGCAAATATCATCCGTGTGGGCGCCGAATACCGTCTGTCGAAAAGCTGGAGCGTGCGAGCCGGCTACAACTACCAGAGCAGCAATGTCACCAAAGACGCCGCCGACGGTAAAATGCACATCTCGACAGCAGGCACAGACCCCTCGTACCGCTTCGACAACGACACACAGAATATCTGCCTCGGACTCGGCTACCGATATAAATCATGGTATATCGACCTTGCCTACCAGCACACACGCCAGAGCGGCACTTTGCACGCCTATACCCCCTTTACCGAAGGCAACATCACCTACAACGCCCCCTCGGCAAAAGTCACCGACAGTTACAACAATATCGTGATATCCACCGGTATCCGATTCTGAAAAAAGTAGAGTAAAAGCAAAGCGCGGATCATGAGATCCGCGCTTTGCTTTTTATAGGGGCTTTAAGGTCATTAAGGTCATTAATGCCTTCTCTCACTCCACTGTCACCGATTTGGCGAGGTTGCGGGGCTGGTCTACGTCTTTGCCTTTGCCTACGGCGATATAGTAGGCAAGCAGCTGAAGAGGAATAGAGGCAACTATAGGTGTGAGGCACTCGGGCACAGCGGGTATCTCTATGCAGAAATCCGCGATATCGTTCATGGCTGTGTTGCCCTTGCTCACAATGGCCACCACTGCGCCACCGCGGCTCTTCACCTGCTGCACGTTAGAGATAATCTTCTCGTAGAGCGAATCGGTGGGCGCTATAATCACGCTGGGCATTTCGTGGTCGATGAGAGCGATGGGGCCATGCTTCATCTCTGCCGCAGGATAGCCCTCGGCATGGATATAAGATATTTCCTTGAGTTTGAGAGCTCCTTCGAGGGCGGTAGGATAGTTGTAGCCGCGGCCGAGGTAGAGGAAGTTGTGCGCGTAGGTGAATATGCGCGAGAGGCTCTGCACCTCGGCGTCGCACCCGAGAGTTTCCTCTATGATTTCTGGCATGGCCTTGAGTGCTGAGGCAACCTCTTTGACCGTCGCCTCATCTACAGTGCCGCGCAGCTGCCCGACGGCGAGCGCGAGCATGGCAAGCACAGTCACCTGCCCGGTAAACGCCTTTGTGGAAGCCACACCGATTTCCGGGCCTACATGGATATAAGTGCCGGCGTCGGTATTACGGGGTATCGAGGCGCCCACAACATTGGTAACACCATACACAAACGCACCTTTCTCTCGGGCCATCTGAATGGCGGCAAGTGTATCGGCAGTCTCACCCGACTGGGAGATCGCGATAACGATGTCTTTATCGGTCACGTAAGGGTTGCCATAGCGGTATTCCGAAGCATACTCTACCGATACGGGCACATGGCAGAAATCCTGCAGCAGACGTTTGCCGATAAGAGCGGCGTGCCAAGATGTGCCGCAAGCAATGAGGGTGATACGCTCTGCCTCGAGGAATTTATCTTTGTGAAGCTCTACACCCGAGAGCACTATTCGCGAACAATCGGCTGTGATACGGCCGCGCACGCAGTCGCGCAAAGTCTGTGGCTGCTCGCATATCTCCTTGTGCATGAAAGTGTCGTAGCCGCCTTTCTCGAGCTGGGCAAGCGAGAGTCGCAGTTTCTGGATATCGACTTTCGACGGTGTCTTAGAGTCAATTGATGTTATATTGATATCGCCGTCGCGATGTATCTCGGCCATCTCATTGTCTTTGAGATATATCACACGGTCGGTGTAGCCGACAATCGGAGTGGCGTCGGAAGCGATGAAAGTCTCGCCGTCGCCTACACCTATGACGAGCGGCGAACTCTTGCGCGCCACAATCAGAAGGTCGGGATTCTCCCGTTCAATCACTGCGATAGCGTATGCGCCCTCCACTTCGAGCAGAGCCTCGCGCACGGCCTCGGCAAAAGAGCAGCCGTTGCTGTGCTGCACATAGTCGATGAGCTGCACCAGCACCTCGGTGTCGGTCTCCGAGCGGAAGGTATAGCCATGCTCGGCAAGTGCTTTCTTCAGCACGGCATAATTCTCAATCGTGCCGTTATGGACGAGGGCAAAGCGGCCGCTCGCGCTCACATGAGGATGGGCATTGGTGTCGTTAGGCTCACCGTGGGTAGCCCAGCGGGTATGGGCTATGCCGAGGCTGCCGGTAGTGTCGCCGGCGGCGGCTGTCTGTTCGAGATTCGAAACCTTGCCACGCGATTTATATACTCTCACTTCGCCGTCGGCACCCTCGAGGGCAACGCCGGCACTGTCGTAGCCTCGGTATTCGAGACGTTTCAAACCTTGTATCATTACATCGTAAGCAATCTCCTTACCGATGTATCCAACAATTCCACACATTTTTACTTGTTTTCAGTTATATTTTACCTTAAAAAATTGAATAGACAATTTGAAAGCGCAAAATTACAAAAATTCCCGTTTAATTATCCGCCGATTTTCAAAAAATTTCACAAAAAAATCCCGGGAACGAGATAAAAATCGCAATCCCGGGATATTGTATATCAGAATCTTATTTCAATGTGCCTGCTTCGGCCTGCTGAATCATCTCTTTGTCGGCCGAGATATAGATCTCTACGCGGCGGTTCTGCGCGCGGCCTTCGGCAGTATCGTTGCTTGCCACATAGTCGGCCATAGGAATGCCTTGGGCGGTCAGACGTGTGGGCGACACACCGGAATTGGCAAGATATGAGAGCACCGCATCAGCACGCTCACCCGACAGACGCTGGTTTACGGCAAAAGAGCCCGTATTGTCGGTGAAGCCGTAGATCTGCACGTTGGTGTTGGGATTATCCTTGAGCGAGGCTGCAAAGCGGGTAAGGTCGGCCTTTGCCTGTTCGTTGAGAGTATATTTTCCTGTAGGGAAAAGAATGCCGCCGTCGAAAGTTACCTTGATAGCTTTCAAGCCGTTGGCGTCGGTTGTTTCCTCTACCTTGGCCTGCTGTCCGAGCTGCTCCTCAAGTTCTTTCTTCTGCTTATCCATCTTGTTGCCGATGAGGGCACCTGCGCCTGCGCCTACAGCAGCACCGATAGCCGAGCCTATGCCGGCGCCTTTGCCGCCGCCGATAAGGGCGCCGAGGCCTGCGCCGACGGCTGCACCGCCGCCACCGCCGATAAGGGCGCCTTTGCCCGTCTGGGTCATAGAACTGCAAGCTGTCTCACCGATTAGCATACCGCCCGCTATCAGAGCGATGCCGAGGACTTTAAATACTTTCATAGTTGATTCGTTTTATGTTAATTATACTACAATTACCATCAGACCGTTGATACGACTTTCTCGGTCTTGATATTAAAATTTACAATCAAAGTTAGCTATAAGTTTGCTTGAGAGCAAATAATTAACTAATTTTGTGATAGAAATCGAAATTTCATCTACCATGACACCATCCATAAAAACGAGCAAGGGTATGCTCGGAGGCACAATCTGGGGCCACATAGCAGCGTTTGTCACCGTAGCCATGTGGGGATATTCATTCGTATCGTCGAAAGTTCTGCTCGAAAATGGTATCGGTCCGGTACACGTGTATTTCTATCGCTTCCTGTTGGCCTATCTGATGGTACTTTTTATAAGCCATAAACGCCTTTGGGCGTCGAACTGGCGCGATGAGGGTATGTTTGTCCTCTGTGCGCTCACCTCGGGCTCCCTCTATTTCATCGCCGAGAACACCGCCCTGCAATATACCCTTACCACCAATGTGTCTCTTCTGACGTCGCTTTCGCCGCTTATCACGGCATTGCTTGTAGGCCTCGTCTATAAAACCGAAAAATTAGGCTTGGGCACATGGCTCGGCTCCGCCATAGCCATAGCCGGTGTGGTATGTGTGGTTTTCAACAGTTCCACCTCGCTTGAGGTGCGCCCCTTGGGTGACTTCCTTGCGCTTGCGGCAGCTTTCAGCTGGGCTTTCTATTCTCTCATGCTCAGGCGTCTGAATGCCAACTACGATATATGGTTCATTACCAGAAAGACATTTTTCTACGGTCTTATCACGGCAATACCGTTCATGATCTTCGAGCCTGAGAGCCAATCCATGCTGACTATCATCGGCCGCCCGCAGGTGTATGGCAACCTTCTCTTCCTCGGAGTGGGAGCTTCAACGATAGCATACGTGCTGTGGGCCTACACCGTAAAGACAGTAGGTGCCGTAAAGGCAAACAATTATATGTATCTCCAGTCAATTGTCACCCTCATTGTATCGGCCTTGGTGCTCGGCGAGCATGTGAGCTTCTCGGGCTATTTAGGTATCTTCCTGATTATCGCCGGACTGTGGGCGGGCGACAATATCAACAAAATGATGGCCCGACGCCAATCAGCTAAACAATCATGAATATTCCTTCCGATCCGTTCATTCTTCTGAGCTATATCAACACCCTGCTGCGCGACCGCTACTCAAGTCTCGACGCCCTGTGCAAAGGCGAGGACATAGAGAAGCAGCAGCTTATCGACAAGCTGCACGACGCCGGGTTCGACTATCTCGAACAGGTCAACCAATTCCGTTGATGGTATCCGAAAATTATCTCAATGAGCTCAACGAAGCCCAGCGCGCTGCCGTAGAATATCTCGACGGCGCAGAGCTTGTCGTAGCCGGTGCCGGTTCGGGCAAAACGCGTGTAATAACCTACAAGATAGTACATCTTCTCAACAGCGGCCACCGTCCCGGCCATATACTCGCTCTTACTTTCACCAACAAAGCAGCCGCAGAAATGCGAGAGCGCATTGCCCGGCTCGTGGGCGAGGAAGTGGCCTCGAAGCTGTGGATGGGCACTTTCCACTCCATTTTCGCCCGTATACTCCGCCGCCATGCCGACCGCCTCGGATTCAACTCAAACTTCACCATCTACGATGCCGCCGACTCAAAGGCGCTCGTCAAGACGATAATCCGCGAACTCAAACTCGACGACAAGATTTACCGTCCCGGCCAAGTACTCGCAGATATCTCATTTGCCAAAAACAAGCTCTATACCTCTGCCGACTACATGGCCGACAAAGAGCTTATGGCTGCCGACGCTCAGGCCGGACGCGAGCGCACAGCCGAGATTTACAGACTCTACTCCACCCGCTGCCACATAGCCGGAGCGATGGACTTTGACGACCTGCTGCTCAACACATATATCCTCTTCCGCGACAATCCCGATTTACTCGAATCTTACCGCAATCTCTTCTCCTACGTGCTCGTAGACGAGTATCAGGACACCAACTTCGCCCAGCATGCCATAGTAAAGCAACTCTGCGAGGGCCGTGGCAATCTGTGCGTGGTAGGCGACGACGCACAGAGTATCTACTCTTTCCGCGGCGCCAACATACGCAATATCCTCGACCTCAACAAGACATTCCCCGGTCTGCGCACTTTCAAGCTCGAAGAAAACTACCGCTCCTCGCGCAATATCATCGGAGCTGCAAATACCCTCATTGCAGTCAACACCGACCAGATACGAAAAGAAGTTTTCTCAAACAAGGAAACCGGCGACCCCATAGAAGTGGCGCAGGCCTACAATGACTACGAGGAAGCAGCCATGGTGGTATCGCGCCTCATGCAGGTGAAGCGGCGGCTCGGATTGGCCTTCAACGACATAGCCATCCTCTACCGCACCAACGCACAATCGCGAGTACTCGAAGAGGCTCTGCGCAACCGCAATGTGCCCTACCATGTATATGGCGGCTTGGCATTCTACCAGCGTAAGGAGGTGAAAGACGCCTTGGCCTACTTCCGCCTCAGCGTCAACCCCTACGACGACCAAGCCCTCGAAAGGGTAATCAACACACCCAAGCGCGGAATCGGCGACACTACCGTTAACAAGCTGAAACAAGGCGCCATAAGCAAGGGCGTCTCGCTCTACGACGTCATCTCACATCCCGACAGATACGAGGTCGAGCTCAACAAAGGCACCAAGACAAAGCTTTCCAATTTTGCCGGGCTAATCAACTTTTTCATAGCCAAGGCCTCGGCCGACATCGACGCCTACACCTTGGCAAAAGACATCATTCAGGAGACAGGCCTGCTCAATATGTATATGAGCGACAGTACTCCGGAAAACATATCCAAGCAGGAGAATCTCTACGAACTTCTGCACTCGGTAGAAGATTTCACTCAGTCTTCACTCAAAGATAATCCGGAGAACAGCGGCATGGCTGATTATCTTGCCACGGTATCTCTTCTCACCGACCAAGACACCGACGAGGCCGGCGACAGGGTAACACTAATGACCATACATGCTGCCAAAGGCCTCGAATTCGGAGCGGTATTTGTTGTCGGGGTTGAAGAAAATCTGCTACCGTCAGGAAAATCGCACACCGCCACCGAAATAGAGGAGGAGCGCCGCCTGATGTATGTTGCCATAACGCGTGCCAAGATGTTCTGTATGCTCAGTTTTGTAAAACAGCGCACCCTCAACGGCAGCACACAGCAAGCCATAGCCTCGCGATTCATCACCGACATCGACAGCCGATATCTCAGGCTTATGACCGGCACACGGCTGCAGCGCCGAAGCACATACGGCGGTGAGACACCTCGCCCACGCCGCGTAATAATTAATCAACCCGTGCCGACGCCTCAGGATATTCCTCCGGTAAAAGTATCTCAGACAATCGGAGCAAGCACTGCACCTCGCCCGTCGGCCGGAAATACGCCTTACACCACCCACGATATCAAAGAATTGTCAGTCGGTATGACTATAATCCACTCTATCTACGGCGAGGGCGTCGTCAAGGAACTCAAACCCGACCCCAACGGCGACCGCATAATAGTCACCACCGCCGACGGCTCTTCACGAACACTACTACTTAAATTTGCAAGATTTACAATAAACAAATGACAGCCAACGAACTACCCACACCATTCTACATCGTCTACGAAGACCGCCTGCGCGCCAACCTCTCGCTCATCAGCGAAGTCAGCCGACGCAGCGGCGCCGACATCATCATGGCATTCAAGGCCAATGCCCTGTGGCGTTCGTTCGACATCGTGAAAGAATACTGCCGCAACTGCACCGCCAGCTCTCTCAACGAGTTGCGCCTCGGCCGCGAATGTCTCGGCGGTGAGATACACTCCTACACTCCGGCTTACACCGACTCAAACATCGACGAGTTTATTGCCGGAAGCACCCATATCACATTCAATTCGCTGAGCCAGCTGGAGCGCTTCGGAGCCCGCGTACGCCGTGCGGGAGTCTCGGTAGGCCTGAGAGTCAACCCAAAATGCTCGGTCATCGAGACCGACCTCTACAATCCCGCGCTTCCCGGCTCCCGCTTCGGTGTGAATGCCGAAGATCTCGCCGATGGACTACCCGAAGGTGTAGAGGGTCTTCACTTCCATGCCTTGTGCGAATCTTCGAGCTACGACCTCGAAAAAGTAATCGCTGCTTTCGAAGAAAAATTCGGCCATCTTCTCCCGTTGCTCAAATGGGTGAACATGGGCGGCGGACATCTAATGACCCGCAAAGGCTATGATACCGAACATCTTATCGCGCTCATCCAAGACTTCCGTCGGCGTCACCCCAACCTGCGCGTGATTCTTGAGCCCGGCAGTGCTTTCACTTGGCAGACAGGCGATCTGGTGGCTTCTGTAGTCGACACCGTATGCGACGGCGGCCTTCCCACTGCCATACTCGACGTGAGCTTCGCATGCCACATGCCCGACACTCTCGAAATGCCCTACCTGCCGGAAGTGGCCGAAAGCGTAGAAAAAGAATTTTCCACGGGCACGCCTTGGCGCCTTGGCGGCAACTCATGCCTGAGCGGAGACTTCAAGGGTGACTACTATTTCAACCGCGCCCCCGGCATTGGCGACAGAATCACCCTCAAGGACATGAATCACTACACTACGGTGAAAACCAACATGTTCAACGGTGTGGCACACCCCGACATCGTGCTACAAGGCCTCGACGGACAATGCCGCTACCTGCGCCATTTCGATTATCTCGACTATAAAAACCGCATGAGCTGATGGATAGCGCCCACCCCTATTTCTCAATCATCGTACCGGTATACAACCGGCGCGGCGAAGTGCGCGACCTCTGCGAGAGCCTGCTCCATGAGTCGAGCCGCGATTTTGAGCTCATTCTTGTAGAAGACGGCTCCACTGACCCTTGCGAGGATATAGCACAGGAATATAAGGATAAAGGTCTTGATGTAAAATACTTCTACAAGGCCAACGAGGGCCGCTCCATAGCGCGCAACCACGGCCTTGAGCATGCCTCGGGTGACTATTTCGTATTCTTCGATTCCGATTGCGTGATTCCGCCACATTACATCGAGACCTTGCGGAAAGCTCTCTCTGACAATTATCTTGATTGCTTCGGAGGGCCCGACGCCGCCCACGATTCGTTCAGCGACACTCAGAAATCCATAAATTACTCCATGACCTCTTTCCTCACTACCGGAGGCATACGCGGCGGCAAAGTGCAGCTTGAGAAATTCGTGCCGCGCACTTTCAACATGGGTTTCAGCCGTGAGGTTTACAATCGCGTGGGAGGCTTCCGCGAGATGTTCTCGGAAGACATCGACATGAGCACGCGCATACGTTTGGCCGGTTTCTCGATAGGACTCATACGTCCGGCTTACGTTTGGCACAAGCGTCGTATCGACATGCGCAAATTCCTCCGACAGGTATACGTTTTCGGTATGTCGAGAATCACCCTCAAGCTCCTCTACCCCGACTCTCTCAAGCTCGTACACCTCTTGCCGGCTGTGTTTGTAGTCGGCTGCTTGGCTCTGATTTTACTTGGTATTTTCGTGTCGCCATGGTTCCTCTTACCGTTAGGTATATATTTCGCCGCCGTCTTTGTTGGCGCGCTGATATCCACTAAGTCACTTAAAATAGCGGCATTGGCCGTGCCTGCAGCGGCAATTCAGCTCGGAGGCTACGGCTGTGGATTCCTTAAAGCTTGGTTTACAAAGATTCTTCTCCGCCGCGGACGCGACATCGACGAAGAAATCAACATCAGAAAGGGTAAAAATGAACGACTCTGACGACCGCACACCTATCTTCGACCTCATCGCCGACATGCCTCAGGACAGCCGTCCACGCGAAAAGGCTCTTCAGCACGGCATAAAATCGCTAACCGACGCCGAGCTGATGGCAATAATTTTCGCCACCGGCATAAAGGGCAAGAGCGTAGTGCAACTGTGCGAGGAAATCCTTGCCGACAATGGCCGGCATATATCGCGTGTGGCAGCAATGAGCGTCCATGACATCACAACCCGATATAAAGGCATAGGCCCGGCCAAGGCTCTTACCATGCTGGCAGCCCTTGAGCTCGGTGCCCGAAGTGCTGCCGACGCCATAAAAGTTGAAGACCCGCCCATCAACAATGCCGAAGCCGGCCGACGCTATATGAGCCCGTACCTGCAGGGGCTCGACCATGAGGAATTCTGGATTCTGCTACTCAAAAACAACCTCAAGGCCATCCGTCCGGTGCGTGTAGGCCAAGGAGGGCTATCCTCAACATCGGTTGATGTGAAAATCATAATGCGCGAGGCACTGCTCTCCGGAGCGGCTGCCATGATGTTATGCCACAATCATCCGTCCGGGACATTTGCAGTAAGTCAGGCCGACATAAGCCTTACCAAGCGGATATGCAATGCGGCGAAAATTATGGATATACGCGTAATTGACCACATAGTTTTCTGCGGAAGCAGGATATACTCTTTCCACTCCGAAGGCCAAATGCCCGACTGATAGGGTGTTTAATTATAACCTCCAATTTTTGCAATAAGATCTCGACATATCGCGTATGAATTTTTGACAAGATTCCTCTCTTGACAAAAATGGTGGTATTGTCCTGTCACTATTCCCACATTCATACGATTGCTTCTGGCTATTGCCTTTAACTTATTTGCGGCGGCATACGGATTCTCGATATCAGAGAACGCTTCTATGGGAGAGTTTCCACTCCACAATGCCTCTGTCGCATATTGGTTTGCTGCTGTTTCTTTTTCATCATTAACCATTATGCTTCTATCCACATCAATAAAACTATGAGTACTGTCCTGTTCAAGATGAAGCATAATATGTCCCAACTCGTGCATAATTGTGAATGCAAAGTTGTCTATTCTGTTCATTCGCTGTGTAGTTACAATCGTGGGATTGCTACCTCTCCAAAATGAGAAACCATCAACAGGCACCTTATCAAGTCTTTTTTCCCCAGATATGAATTTAATGCCATAAGTATTAAGCAAATTCTCAGTCTTCTCAATTACATCGGTGTTTGAGAAGAATACAGCATTTAACTTTCCTATCAACTCCGGAACTCGATCAGGAATAAATTCTGCATTCAAATTAATATTATTACTCACATGTTTGACAATAACTACCCAAGTGAAGAGATTAGATTGATCAGTCTGAACTTTTTCTGATTTTTTGAAACATCCGGTGGAAGATGAGAATTGTAAATTTAATTGTTGGACATCTGAGATACCAAGCGCCTCCATGACCATAGCAATATTTTTCTCAAAATCTGATGAGAACTCCAATCTCTTTTTCAATGCACCCAAATTCGCATGAGTGCGCAATTTATTCCAAATCTCAATAGCCACAGTTCTTGATTCAATCTCTTTTCGTTTTAGTCCCAAGTCATGCTCATTTTGAAGCCTAAGCCAATCAGAGGCTTTCAAGCTACCCGGAAGTGCAGCTTCAAGAAGAATCGCAATTTCAACAGTAATATCTTTACCCCCTGTAATGATACCGTTTATCATTGGCGCGGACTTTCCAAGAGCAGAAGCGAGTTCTCTCTGCGAAAGCCCATATTCTTCCAACTCGCCTTTTAAGACGGTTCCGGGATGAGGAGAGAGTGCGCAATCTTGCAGGTTAATAATATTCATGACGTTGATTCTTACTTGTAAAATTATTTGCAAAGATAATTATTATTCTGCAAACCACAAAAACAAAACATAATAACCTACAAGTTTACATATTTAAAAAAAATATTTCTCAAAAGACTTGACTTTTCTAAATTGATGTATTAACTTTGCAGTCATAAAACGACTTGAAAAAACTATTTATTCCATGAACACCAGATAGATTTAAAAGGCGAGAGCGGCATAGACGCAACCATGCCGCTCTGAAGATTTAAGTAGCACACGGCCTACGGCGAACTTCCACATTACATCGTAAGCCATGCTTAATCTTACAAAGGTAACCTTTGTCTGCCACAATTGCAAAAGTGTTGCGACTTTTAACAACATTATTAACAATTTTGCTTATGGTAGAACCTTTACCACTATTCTCGACAGACTCGCTATGCGCTGCTGATAAAAACATGCAAGGTACGAAAACTAAAAAACCTCGTACTAACAGAACCGCTGACTACCATCTCAAAAAGATGGACATTCTTACAGATTTAACATATACTGAAGGAAACTGCGGAGTTCCTGTAATTAAGCCAACGGATTTCGATTCAATACCAAACTCTATCATTGCTTTCAGCAAGGCTATATCATCCAAGGAGTTTAATCAGATTGTCCATTTTTACGAAGCAGATCGTTCGTTTGCAAGAATCATGCACAATCCCCAAAAGTATGCAGCTATACTTAGCAGGTTCAAATATGTGATTTCTCCAGACTTTTCCCAACATCTTGATATGCCTCCATTCTTATGCATGCAAAACTCTTGGTGGAACAATGCATTTGGAGCATATTGGCAATCATTGGGAATGAATGTCATCCCCAATGTATCATGGTCGCGTCCTGAAAGCTATGAGTACGCTTTTAAAGGTATTCCCAAACACGGAGTTGTAGCTATTAACTGTACGGCCATAAAAGGCAATCCAATGTCTCGCTATTTCTGGATGAAAGGGTATGATGCTGCTATAAGCGTTCTCAATCCTAAACTGATAATTCGATATGGAGACAAAATGCCCAACGAGGACGAAGAGCGTTCCATCTACTTTGACAATGGAAACCTTAAACGATTGAGAAATGGGCGCTAATGGAAGTTTTTCCACCGGTTCTACAAGTTCGGAACTCGGGAGGAATTACAAAACTATCGGAACTGTTGGAAGCATACAGGTAGTCACGCCAAAAAATCCTAAGGCAGGTGTGAAATTACCGGAAGAGAGCCATACTCCCAATAGAGTTTATGCTACATTTTATAAAGACGGGCATGATGTGAAAGCAATCGCAAAATATGGACCAGATGGTAAGAAAATTTGGGAGCTTCATACGGTTGACCATAAAAATCTTGGTCCACACTATCATGATTGGAAAGATGGCAGACCCGTTAGCGACAAACCTCTCACTAAAGAAATGTGGGACATTCTAAACAACGTAAGAAACTACAAATAATCAATATGGTATCAGACAAAGATTTTCCTTACATAGGAAAAAATCTGATGGGTATTCGCTTCAACTCAGCGTACCCACCAAACGAACAACGATACGGCACAACTTATGGAGGATATCCCAATAATGCGCGCCAAGTCCTATTCTACGATTTTGCGGTTCAGGGCTATGACGTAGAATTCAAATATGAGGGCGATGTATATCATCTTTTATATGAACCTGATCATGCTGCTCTATGTGACAATCTATATTCCAATGAGATTGAGACCTTTTCTAATCCGATGGAATTAATCTATAATCTTCACATCAAAGGACATCGTTTAATTGACATTATCGATGATCTTGAAGATGTTGAGCCGGAATAGTATTTCCAATTCTAACAATTGGCGAGAAGTCGGTTGTTCGATAGATATATTACACGGTTAATTCACTTACGATAAAGACTTAATGGACGTATAGATTTAAACCAACTGGCATACAATCAAAAAGGCAGGCTTGCACCTGCCTTTTTGATTGTATGTCAGTTGGTTATCAGATCCAACGTGTGTATGCGAAGTCCATGCGGTGGGGAAGCTCGGCGTTCTTGGGATAGAGACGGAAGCCGTAGCGGAATACACCTGCGTCGCGCACTTTGGTGGTAAGCTCGTAGGTAACGATGTTGCCTTCTTGCTTAACGACCTTGAACTGGTCGATACGGTGGAGCTGCTCTTTGCCGTCTTCCTGACGGTAAACAACCATCTCAAGACCGAGGTCACGGCCGATACCGTTGGTATCGACAACGACTTCAACGTGGAAGGGTTCGCCGGTGATAGTGTTGTTGAGCTCGCCGCTGTGGCGCAGTTCAAGCACCTTGATACCATCCCATGCTTCGGCAACGTGCTCTTTCCAGTCAACAATCGACTTAGCCAGAGCATAGTCGTTGGCGCTGAGGCGTTTGCTGCGCTCTGCCTCTTTGTCGTAGAAGCGGCTGATGTAGTCTTCGATCATTCGCTTCATGGTGAAGTGGGGAGCGATGTCGCCGATAGAGCCCTTGATATACTGGATCCAGCGGGGTGAGTAGCCGGCCGAGTTCTTCTCGAAGTAGAGAGGTATGATCTCGTTTTCGAGCATAGAGTAGATAGTGGCGGCGTCGAGTTTATCCTGCTGGCCTTGGTCGGTATAAGTGCGTTTGTCGGTGAGAGCCCAGCCTGCGCGCTCGTTGAAGCGGTAGCCTTCATACCACCAGCCGTCGAGCACCGAGAAGTTGAGCACGCCGTTCATTTCGGCTTTCTCGCCTGATGTACCGGAGGCCTCGAGAGGACGGGTAGGAGTATTGAGCCAGATATCAACGCCGGTAACAAGACGTTTTGCAACAATCATGTTGTAGTCCTCAAGGAAGATGATCTTGCCGAGGAACTGAGGCATGCGGCTGATTTCCACGATACGCTTGATAAGACCCTGACCTGCGCCGTCGGCGGGGTGAGCCTTGCCGGCGAATACGAACTGCACGGGGAACTGCTCGTTGTTGACAATCTTGGCAAGACGGTCGAGGTCGGTGAAGAGCAGGTGTGCGCGTTTGTAGGTAGCGAAGCGACGTGCGAAGCCGATGATGAGGGCGTTGGGGTTGATACGGTCAACGATGTTCATCACAGCCGAGGGATCGCCTTGGTTGGCAAGCCATTTCTCCTTGAAGTCGCGGCGTACGAAGTTGATGAACTTGTTTTTGAGCTGGACACGCATGTTCCAGATCTGCTGGTCAGGCACATTGAAGATACCTTTCCAAGCTTCGGGATCGCTCTGGTTTTCGAATACCTGAGGGCCGAGCTCGTTGTAGTAGAATTCTTTCCACTCGCTTGCAGCCCAAGTAGGCATGTGCACGCCGTTGGTAACGTAGCCAACATGGCTTTCTTCCCAGCTGTAGCCTTTCCAGATACCTGCGAACATACGCTTCGACACTTCGCCGTGGAGCCACGAAACGCCGTTGGCTTCCTGGCAGGTGTTGAGAGCGAATACGCTCATAGAGAAGCGCTCGTTGGTATCGGGGTTCTCACGGCCCATGTTCATGAGGTCGTTCCAGCTGATACCGAGTTTTGCGGGATATTCACCCATATATTTGCCGAAGAGACCTTCGTCGAAGTAGTCGTGGCCGGCAGGTACGGGGGTGTGTACGGTGTAGAGCGATGAAGCGCGCACGAGCTCGAGAGCCACATTGAAGCTGAGGCCTTTCTGCACGTAGTCAACAAGACGCTGGAGGTTGAGGAGCGCTGCATGACCCTCGTTGCAGTGATAGAGCTGTGAGTTCACGCCGAGTTTCTGAAGCATGAGCACACCGCCGATACCGAGCAGATATTCCTGTTTGATACGGTTTTCCCAGTCACCGCCATAGAGTTTGTGGGTGATGGGGCGGTCGAACTCGCTGTTCATGTCGAAGTCGGTATCCATCAGATAGAGCTTCATGCGGCCCACATTCACACGCCAGATGTGAGAGTAGATGATACGGCCGGGATAAGGCACCTCAAGAATCATGGGGCGGCCATCCTTGTCCATCACCTGCTCGATGGGGAGCTGGTTGAAGTTCTGGGGCTCGTAGTTGGCAATCTGCTGACCGTCAACGCTGAGAGTCTGAGTGAAATATCCGTAGCGGTAAAGGAAACCGACAGCGGTCATGTCAACGCAGCTGTCAGATGCCTCTTTGATATAGTCACCGGCGAGTACGCCAAGACCGCCGGAATAGATTTTGAGACAGTTGCACAGGCCGTATTCCATCGAGAAATAAGAAACCGAAGGAATATCTTTGCGCATTGGTTTGGCCATGTAAGCCTGAAAATCGGCATATACATGGTTGATCTGGGCCATGAGAATCTCATCGGCAAGAATTTCGGCTATACGCTCCGACGAAAGTTGCTGAAGGAGCATTACAGGGTTTTCGCCTGTTTTGCGCCAGAGGTCGGGGTTGAGGGTGCGGAAGAGGGTTTTGGCTTCGCTGTTCCATACCCACCATAGGTTTTTGGCGAGCTCATCGAGGGGCTTGAGCTGGTTGGGCAGCTCGGCCTTTACTGTGATGTCGCGCCACACCGGGGCATTGGTGTTGCTTACTGAAAGTTTCATATATTTGATTATGTATGATTTTTATTTTTTTGTGCGGATGTCTCTGGTATTGAAGGCATCGCAATATGCTTGGTCGTAATACTTCATGAAGTCGGTCCACTGCGCCTGCGCGGCAGTCTCCATGGCTTTGGCACGGATAGCCTTGGCTTCTTTGGCACTGTCGCCGGCAAGAGCCTTGACATCGGCGGCTATGCGCGCCACCACTTCCTGATAGTTGCTGTCGGTGCGCTCTATCACATCTACGCCGCAAGAGTCGAATCCTACTTTGAAGTTTTCGCTAACCCACATGCCGAATCCGGCAAGAGAAGTTGTCACCGTAGGCACGCCGAAAGCTATACTTTCGAGGGGTGTATAGCCCCAAGGCTCATAATATGAGGCGAATACGGTAGCGTCAAGGCCGGGGAGAAGCTGATAGTAGGTCATATCGAAAATACCGTCGGCACCGTCGAGATAGCACGGCACATATATCACCGTTACTTTCGAGTTTGCGTCGTTGGCAAATGCGAGCTGATGTATGCGGCAGTTCACCGGATCTTCATTATAGTTGTTCAAGCCATGAGTCAGCATAGGGTCGCTCAAGCGGGCGGGCTTTGCCGAGTCAAGGTTGAAGCGCAGGTCGGAGCGCGGTCCGGCGCACCATGCAGGCACGAGCACGTAGGCAAGTATGCGGCGCGAGGTATCGGCGTCGGCAAGGCTTGCCATGGCGTCGAGATATACATCAAGACCCTTGTTGCGGTATTCACAGCGGCCTGATGTAGCCACTACAAATGTATCGTCGGCGAAGTCAATGCCGGTGAGCGCGCGGGCAACACCTATAAGCTTGGCTCGCGCAGCCTTGCGGGCGGCGTTGTATTTTGTCTTTGCAGGCACAAAGTTGAGCTCGAAACCGTTGGGAGTCACCACATCAGGCTTCTTGTCGAGCAAGACCTCGGCCTCGCGGGCTGTGACATCGCTCACTGTGGTGAAGCTGTCGGCATTCCATGCTGCGGCTTTCTCGAGCGAGTGTTTGCTCTGCATGTTGAGCTCGGCTGCCATCTGATCGCCGTTATAAGCCTCAAGATAGTCGTAGAGGGGTTTGCCGTTGCCGCAAATACTGCGGCCTATGCTGGTGGCATGGGTGGTGAATACAGTCGCAATCCCGGGCATACCGGCCTTTACTGAGAGGAGGCCCATTGCTGTTGTCCACTCGTCGAAGTGAGCGACAACTTTAGCGGGGTCGGTTTTCGACGCCTTAACAAAAGCCTCGATAACTGCTGCAGCGGCTCGCGCGAAAGCGCAGCCTTCATCGTAGTCACCGTAAGCATGGAGAGAGTCTACGCCATAGAGATTCCACATGCGGGCGTAGGCGTCGTCTTTCACGGCATACATGCCGTCGAACTTCACAAGCAGCGCTATCGGTTTACCGGGTATATCCCATCGGCCGACCCTTACGTCGACGCCTTCGGGGAGCATGGTTTTATCAAGTACTCGACGGAGCAAGGTGCGGGATTCGGTAAAATATGGCGATGGATTGTCATCCGACCACACATCGGGTCCGATAAAAATCACTTTGTCGCCGTACTGCTCCTTGAGTGTTTTGGCTTTACTGGAAAGAACGGTGTAGATACCGCCGATTTTGTTGCAAACTTCCCAGCTGACCTCGAAGAGCAGGTCTATTTCCAGGCTACAATTATCCATTATATACGTTTTACCATTTAAGAGAGTGCAAAATTAGTAAAAATTCTGCACTCTTGCAAATCAATTGTTTGCATAAGCTTTGAGCAGCTCAAGCATTTGCGCTGCGAGCTGTTTGGCGGCCTCTCCGGCAGCCTGTGCGAAATCGGCCTCTGAAGAAGCGTAGATAATGCCTCGCGATGAATTCACGAGCAGGCCGCACTCGTCGATAAGACCGTATTTGGCCACTTCCTCGAGGCTGCCGCCTTGCGCACCAACTCCGGGAACGAGCAGGAAGTGACGCGGGGCGATCTCGCGGATCTCGGCAAGCTTGTCGGCCTTTGTAGCGCCCACGACATACATCATGTTGATGGGGCTGCCCCAATGGCGGCTGCGGCGGATCACACGCTCATAGAGAGGCACACCCTTGCTGTCGGCCACTGTCTCGAAATCGCTCGATGAGGCATTCGATGTCAATGCAAGCACGATCGACCATTTGTCCTCGTAGGCGAGGAAAGGCTTCACGGAGTCTTCACCCATATACGGGTTGAGTGTCACGGCGTCGAAGTCCATTGTCTCGAAGAAAGAGCGGGCGTAGAGTGCGGCGGTATTGCCGATATCGCCGCGTTTGGCGTCGGCGATGATAAACTGGTCGGGATAGTGGGTGCGGATATGAGCCACAACTTCGGCAAGGGCAGCAATACCCTCGGCTCCAAGGCTCTCGAAGAATGCGAGATTGGGCTTATATGCCACGCAGTAGGGCGCTGTGGCGTCGACAATATCTTTGCAGAACTTGGCAACACGTTCGCTGTCGCTGCCGGTGATACATGCAGGGAGTTTCTTGATATCAGGATCGAGACCTACGCACAGGAATGTGCCTTTTTCATAGATGTGCTCAACAAGTTCGGTTCGTTTCATAATTTTGCTTATAATTCGGCAGCCTTGAGTTTCTCGGCGTTCTCGGCGATGATCAGGTGATCGATCACATCTTGGATGTCGCCGTCTACAAAGGCTTGCAGGTTATATATTGTATAATTTATACGATGGTCGGTGATACGCCCCTGAGGGTAGTTGTAGGTGCGTATTTTTGCCGAGCGGTCGCCGGTGCTCACCATAGTCTTGCGCCGCGAGGCAATGTCGTCGACATATTTCTGGTGCTCTTTGTCGTAGATGAATGTACGCAGGCGCGAGAGTGCGCGCTCTTTGTTCTTGGGCTGGTCGCGGGTCTCGGTACATTCTATGAGAATCTCTTCCGACACGCCGGTATTCGGATTGCGCCACATATAGCGCAACCGCACACCCGACTCCACCTTATTTACATTCTGTCCGCCGGCACCGCCCGACCGGAAAGTATCCCATTTGATTTCACCCTCATTGATTTCCACATCAAAGGGCTCAGCCTCCGGAAGAACCGCTACAGTGGCTGCCGAGGTGTGCACACGGCCTTGAGTCTCAGTCGCCGGCACACGCTGCACACGGTGCACGCCGCTCTCATATTTGAGAACACCATAGACACCCTCGCCCGACACAGACAGCACAACCTCTTTGAAGCCGCCGGCAGCCCCTTCGCTGGCCGAAGTGACAGCGACGTTCCAGCCGCGGCTCTCGCAATATTTCATATACATCTTGCACAAGTCGCCGGCAAAGAGGGCAGCCTCGTCGCCACCGGTACCTCCGCGGATTTCAATTATTGCATTCTTTCCATCCTCAGGGTCGGCAGGTATGAGCTGAAGCTTTATCTCCTCTTCAAGCTGCGGCAGGGATTCTACAGCTGCGTCGAGCTGTTCTTTGGCCATCTGGCGCATTTCAGGGTCGTTTTCCTCTGCGAGTATCAGATGAGCCTCATCGATATTTTCGGTGAGTTGACGGTAGGAACGGGTAAGCTTTACGAGTCTTTCAAGGTCTTTGTATTCCTTGGAGAGCCTGACGTATCGCTTCATATCTGCGATTACGTCGGGGTCGGTAATCAGTGTGCTTACCTCTTCAAATCGGGCCTCAATGCCATCGAGGCGCTCCAACAGGGGATATTCTGCCATATATGCTGATTTTTTGCAAAGTTACTCAAAATTAGCGAGAAATAAAAAGCTACCAATCGCGCACAATCGTGTTACAATGATATTACATTTATTACTTTGTTGTAACAATGTA
>CAJTWH010000035.1 GCA_910579995.1 uncultured Muribaculaceae bacterium
TAATTATCTGATTATTAAGCTATTTGCTCAATCCTCAATTGCAGCCTGCGCCGCTGCTACGCGGGCGATGGGCACGCGGAAGGGTGAGCAGCTCACGTAGTTCATACCGAGCTTAGCGCAGAAGATAACCGATGAGGGTTCGCCGCCGTGCTCGCCGCAGATACCTACTTTGAGTTCGGGTTTAACGCTGCGGCCTTTCTTCACGCCCATCTCTACGAGCTGGCCTACGCCTTCTTGGTCGAGGACTTCGAAGGGATCGGTCTTGATCACGCCGTGTTCCTTGTAGAATTTGAGGAACTTGGGAGCGTCGTCACGCGAGAAGCCGAAGGTCATCTGGGTAAGGTCGTTTGTACCGAACGAGAAGAAGTCGGCAACCTCGGCGATCTGGTTGGCGGTGAGGGCTGCGCGGGGTACTTCGATCATAGTACCTACGAGGTAGGGGATCGAGTCGCCTTTTTCTTCGAATACCTTCACTGCAGTAGCGTTGATCACGTTGGCTTGGTGCTGGAGCTCTTTGAGCGAGCCTACGAGGGGCACCATGATTTCGGGATGTACGTCGATACCACGGGCTTTGCAAGCGAGGGCTGCCTCGATGATGGCGCGGGTCTGCATTTCGGTGATTTCCGGATAGGTGATACCGAGACGGCAGCCACGGTGACCGAGCATGGGGTTGAACTCTTCGAGTGAGTCTACCTTGGCCTTAACCTCAGCGAGAGAGATACCGAGTTTGTCGGCGAGCTCTTTCTGGGTTGCGGTCTGATGAGGTACGAACTCGTGCAGAGGGGGATCGAGAAGGCGGATCGTAACGCCGAATCCATCCATAGCTTCGAAGATTCCTTCGAAGTCACCGCGCTGCATGGGGAGCAGTTTTGCAAGAGCTGCGCGACGGCCTTCGAGGTCGGAAGCGAGGATCATTTCGCGAACTGCGTCGATACGGTTGCCTTCGAAGAACATGTGCTCTGTACGGCAAAGGCCGATACCCTGAGCGCCGAATTTGCGTGCCTGACGGGCGTCGCGGGGGGTGTCGGCGTTGGTGCGTACGTATGTTTTTGTGAACTTGTCGGCAAGGTTCATGATAGCGAGGAAGTCGCCGTCGAGTGCGGGCTCGGTGGTGGGCACCTGACCGTCGTAAACTTCGCCGGTTGAGCCGTTGAGAGAAATCCAGTCGCCTTCGTTGTATGTCTTGCCGCCCATTTCTACGGTTTTGGCTACATAGTCAACTTTGATTTCGCCTGCACCTGACACACAGCATTTACCCATACCGCGGGCAACAACGGCTGCGTGAGATGTCATACCGCCGCGCATGGTGAGGATACCCTGAGCAACGGCCATACCGCGGAGGTCTTCGGGAGAAGTCTCGATACGGACGAGGATGACTTTGCGTTTCTTTTCTGCCCAAGCCTCTGCTTCTTCAGCTGAGAATACGATCTGGCCTGAAGCTGCACCGGGAGAAGCGGGAAGACCCTTGGCTACTACTGCTGCACGTTTGAGCGAAGCCTTGTCGAAGACGGGGTGGAGAAGTTCGTCGAGTTTCTGGGGCTCCATGCGCTGGAGGGCAGTCTTCTCGTCGATTTTGCCTTCGCGGAGGAGGTCCATGGCGATTTTCACCATAGCAGCGCCGGTGCGCTTGCCGTTACGGGTCTGGAGCATCCAGAGTTTGCCGTCTTGGATGGTGAATTCCATATCCTGCATGTCGCGGTAGTAGTCTTCGAGCTTGGCTGCGATGGCGAAGAGTTCCTGTGCGCATACGGGCATTGATTCTTCAAGTGAAGGATATTTTGAAGCACGTTCTTCTTCTGAGATACCTTGGAGGGCAGCCCAGCGTTTCGAACCTTCGATAGTGATCTGCTGAGGTGTGCGGATACCGGCAACCACGTCTTCGCCCTGAGCGTTGATGAGGTATTCACCGTTGAAGATGTCTTCGCCTGTGGCGGCGTCGCGGCTGAATGCAACACCGGTGGCTGAGTTGTTGCCCATGTTGCCGTAAACCATTGCCTGTACGTTGACGGCAGTACCCCATTCTTCGGGGATCTGGTTCATGCGGCGGTAGAGGATTGCGCGCTCGTTCATCCAGCTGTCGAATACGGCGCAGATACCACCCCAAAGCTGTTCCCAAGCATTGTCGGGGAAGTCTTTGCCGGTGTATTCCTTAACGGCGGCCTTGAAGAGTTTCACAAGGTTCTGGAGGTCTTCAACATTGAGCTCAGTGTCAAGTTTAACACCTTTTTCTTCCTTGACCTTGTCCATGATTTCTTCGAACGGGTCGATGTCGGTTTTCTTTTTGGGTTTCATGCCGAGAACGACGTCGCCGTACATCTGCACGAAGCGGCGGTAGCTGTCCCAAGCGAAGCGGGGGTTGCCGCTCTTTTCAGCGAGTGAAGCTACGGTTGCGTCGTTCATACCGAGGTTGAGGACAGTATCCATCATGCCGGGCATAGAAGCGCGGGCACCTGAGCGAACTGATACGAGAAGGGGGTTGGCAGGATCGTTGAATTTTTTGCCGGTAAGGCTCTCAACGTGTGCGATGGCTTTTTCTACGTCTTCTTTGATACGTTTTACCACTTCGTCGCGGCCGTATTGTGTATACTCGTTGCAGACTTCGGTAGTGATGGTGAAGCCGGGAGGCACGGGCATGCCGAGAAGGTTCATTTCAGCGAGGTTGGCACCTTTGCCGCCAAGGAGGTTGCGCATGCTTGCGTTGCCTTCTGCGTGGCCGTCGCCGAATGTATAGACTCTTTTCATTAGTTAGGTGTGTTTATATATGGGTATATTGTTAGTCTTTTTTGTTGTGTCGTTTGCAAAGTTAGCAATTTTTTTGCCAATTTGTCAACTGTCATAACCCGAATTTTTCAATATATGTTGCAAGAAAATTATTTTTTTACCACAATTTGTGAAAGTTCGGGCTTCTGTTGAGCTTTTTTAACCGCCGAAGTTATCGTAGTGGATATTGGCCGGGTCTACGCCGAGGTTGTCGAGCATGCCCTCAACGGCCTTGCTCATCGGGCCCGGTCCACACATGTAGTATTCGATATCTTCAGGCGAATCGTGATCCTTGAGGTAGTTGTTGTAGATCACCTGATGTACGAAGCCGGGTGTATATTCCACGCCTGCGGCGTCGGCTGCCGGGTCGGGACGGTCGAGGGCAAGATGGAACTTGAAGTTGGGAAATTCTTTCTCGAGCTTGAGGAAGTCGTCGAGGTAGAACACTTCGTTGAGCGCGCGTGCGCCGTAGAAGTAGTTCATCTTCCGGTTTGTTGTCTTCAAGGTCTTTGTCATGTGCATGATCTGTGCACGGAGAGGCGCCATGCCTGCGCCGCCGCCGATCCACATCATCTCGTTAGTAGAGTCGAAGATAGGGTGGAAGTCGCCGTAGGGGCCGCTCATTATCACCTTGTCGCCCGGCTTGAGAGAGAAGATGTAGCTGGAGGCTATGCCGGGCATGACATCTTGGAATCCAACTTCGGGTTTGGGTTTAAATGGCGGTGTGGCAATGCGCACGGTGAGCATTATGCGGTCGCCCTCGGCAGGGTAGTTTGCCATTGAGTAGGCGCGCACGGTAGTCTCGGTATTCTTACATTTGAGGCTGAACAATCCGAATTTTTCCCATGCCGGCAGATATTGCTCGCCGATGAGGTCGCGGTCGATATCCTTGGCATAATCCATTTCGAATGGAGGTATCTTGATCTGTGCGTATGATCCGGGGATGAAGTCCATGTGTTCACCGGCAGGAAGAGCGACGATAAACTCTTTGATGAACGTAGCCACATTGCGGTTGGAGATAACCTCACATTCCCACTCCTTGACGCTGAGAGCCGAGGCGGGCACGGTAATCTCCATATTTGATTTCACCTTGCATTGACATGCCAGACGCCAATGGTCTTTGAGTTCCTTGCGGGTGAAGTGTACGGCCTCTGTAGGCAGCGGGTCACCACCGCCTTCGAGCACCTGCAGACGGCATTGTCCGCAACTGCCCTTTCCGCCGCAGGCTGAGGGCAGAAAGATATTGTTGTCGGCCATGGTGGAGAGCAGCGGTTTGCCGGCGGCCGTGGTTATGGTCTTGTCATCGTTGATGGTGATTTCTACCGGACCCGACTGCACAAGATATCTCTTGGCGATCAGCAGTATTATCACCAGCAACAGAGTCACACCCAAGAAGAAGCCGACACCGGCCTCTATTGTCAGCCATGCAGAGTGGTCGAGGCTGCATAGTATATTTGAGAGTGTCATTGCAGTATGTTAGATTTTGATACCGAGGAAGCTCATGAAAGCTATGCCCATCAGTGCGGTGATTATGAATGTGATACCGACGCCACGGAGCGGGGCGGGAATGTTGGAGTACTGGGCTATGCGCTCGCGCACTGCTGCCACGGCAGTGATGGCCAGCAGCCAGCCGATACCCCAGCCGCCGCCTGCACATACAGCTGTCCATACAGAGCCGAAGTCGCGCTGCTGCATGAAGAGCGAGCCGCCGAGGATGGCGCAGTTTACCGCGATAAGCGGCAGGAAGATACCGAGCGAGGCATAAAGCGCCGGAGCATATTTCTCCACTACCATCTCCACGAGCTGTGTCATCGACGCGATAACGGCGATAAACACTATCAGCGAGAGGAAGCTGAGGTCAACCTCGGCGAAGTCGGGGCTGAGCCACGACAAGGCTCCGGCACGGAGCACGTAGGTCTCAAGCAGGTAGTTGATGGGCAAGGTGATGGTGAGCATGAATGTGACGGCTATGCCCAAGCCGAACGCCGTCTTGACATTTTTGCTCACCGCTATGAACGAGCACATGCCAAGGAAGTAGGCGAATATCATGTTGTCGATAAAAATCGACCTTATAAATAGGTTGAGATTATCCATTGTGATAAGTTTACGGCGTGCGACAGTTTACTTTTCCTGCAAATCTTTGTTTATGCTCCGGTGTACCCAGATGATACATGCCACGGTGACAAGAGCCATCGGAGGCAAAATCATAAGGCCGTTGTTGACATATCCGGCTTCATAGAAGCAGTCGGGCACCACTTGGTAGCCGAGAAGTGTACCCGAGCCGAGAAGCTCGCGGAAGAAGCCAACTATGATGAGAATCAGTGCGTAGCCGATACCGTTGCCAATACCGTCGAGAAACGAAGGCCAAGGTTTGTTTGCCATGGCAAACGCCTCAAGGCGGCCCATCAGGATACAGTTGGTGATGATAAGGCCGATAAACACCGACAGCTGCTTGCTTACATCGTAGGCGTAGGCCTGAAGTAGTTGTGAAACAATTACAACCAATCCGGCAACCACAACGAGCTGCACTATGATACGTATGCTCGTAGGTATTGTGTTGCGGAGAAGCGAGATGATGACATTGCTGAACGCCAACACCGCAATCACCGAAAGGCCCATCACGATTGCCGGCTCGAGTTTGGCAGTCACGGCGAGCACGGAGCAGATACCGAGAATCTGTACTATTACAGGGTTATCCTTTGAGAAAGGATTGAAAAATACGCTTTTGTTTGACATAGTTGCGGCAGTTTATTTGTTAGCGGCAAGTCCGGTCAGGAATGAGGCGTATGGCGCGAGGCAATTCTCTATCATGGCGCCGACACCCTTGCTGGTGATTGTGCCTCCCGAAATACCGTCTACATAGTCTGCGCCTTCGGGAGCGGGCATACCGGCTTTGATTACACTCACGGCTTCGAAATGGCCGTCGATAAGCAGATGTTTGCCCTTGAACTGGTCGCTGAATTTGGGCTTTTCGATTTCGGCGCCCAGACCGGGAGTCTCGCCCTGATGGGCGAAGTAGGCACCATAGATGGTAGAACCGTCAGAATCGACCGAGGCGTAGCCCCAGATCGGCCCCCACAGGCCGGCGCCATACATCGGCAGGATGTATTTCACACTGCCGTCGGAGAGCGTGCACTCATATACGGGCAAGAGGCGTTTGTCGGCGGCCTCCTTGATCTGTGCGGCGATGTTGATTGAGAATGCCTCGGGAGCGTCGGACACTCTTTCTCCGGTGCTGTTCACCACAAAAGAATTGGTGATAAGTCTGTTGTATTCAGTCGCGATGTCACCGCTTGTCACTTCGATGTTCACGCTGGCAAGTATCTGCTTCATCTTGTCGGCGTCGGCATTGGCTTGCTGGCGGTCTTTGAGTGATATCGACGTAAACGCCAGAGCCGCGCCTACGACTACTACCATAACTATGATATATATTATGGTGTATGTGTTGCTTTGCTTATTCATTCGTTTACGGGTTTGGTTTTGACACGGTTGAGACGACGGCGTATGTTGGCTTGCACCACGCAGTAGTCAATCAGCGGGGCGAAGCAGTTCATAAGCAACACTGCAAGCATTGCGCCTTCGGGATAGCCGGTGTTGTAGGTGCGGATTATTATGGCTATGGCACCGATGAGGAAGCCGTAGATATATTTGCCGGTGGTGGTGCGGGCTGCGGTCACCGGATCGGTGGCCATGAAAACTGCCGCGAAAGCGAAGCCGCCAAGCAGAAGCTGGTCGCAGGCCGGTATATAAGAGGCAGGGTAGAGGGGCGATGCAAATGTGTTTGCAATCCAGCCCATAGCCAAGCCGCCGGCGATTACCGACACTATTATTCGCCATGAAGCGATACCGGTGGCAAGCAGGATGACTGCGCCGATGAGTATACAGAGAGTCGAAGTCTCGCCAAACGAACCCGGTATAAGACCCAAGAACGCCTGCCATGTGTCGATGATATGTCCGTCGATACCGGTGAGAGTGATCTGCGGGCCGCTTTGAGTGGCAATCTGTCCTAAAGGAGTAGCTCCGGCGAAGCCGTCGGGGAGTTCAGTGCCGAATCCGAAAGGAGTGCCCGTGGCCACATAAACCTTATCGCCCGACATCTGTGCCGGATATGCGAAGAATAGAAACGCACGTGTGACCAGCGCTATGTTCATCACATTGTAGCCCGTGCCTCCGAAAACTTCTTTAGCAAAGATAACGGCGAAAGCCACAGCCACTGCGAGCATCCACAGCGGTACTTCTGCCGGGCATATCATCGGCACGAGGATACCGGTCACGAGGAAACCCTCCTGAATCTCTTCCTTGCGCCACTGTGCAAAGGCAAATTCAATACCAAGACCAACAACGTATGCAACCAACACACGCGGCAGGATAGTCAGGAAGCCATACCACAGCAGGCTCCAGAATGGAAATTGTGTAGCACCGAGCGCCAGCCAGTGCTGATAGCCGGTGTTATACATGCCGAAGAAGAAGCAGGGCATGAGAGCCATCACCACGATAATCATGGTGCGCTTGGCGTCGATACTGTCGTGGATATGCACTGCCCCGGTGGGCGCGGAGGTCGTTCGGGGGGTATAGAGGAATGTCTCGAAGCCGTCGTATACCGAGTGGAAAGCGTGCAATTTGCCGCCGGGCTCGAAGTCGGGCTTTATTTTGTCAAGAAAATTGCGTAGGGCTGACATGTTATTCAAGTTCTTTGCGTATGTAGTCGAGGCCGTCGCGCACTATCTGCTGCAATGGTAGCTTGGAGGTGTCGGCATATTCGGCGGCAGCGAAATCTTCAGGAGCCACCTCGTATATGCCGAGGCGTTCCATATCCTCGATGTTGTTTGAAATAATTGCTTTGATAAGATACTCGGGCAGAATATCCATCGGTATCACATTGTCATACTGTCCGCTCATTATCATGGCGCGGCGTCCGCCGTTGAGGCGTGCGTCGGGGCGGAAGAGGCGTTTGGCGAAATGGCCAGGGAACGAGCGGCTCTCGCTCATTTTCGCGGGTGAGAGCGACGCCCAGCCCATGAATTCGTCTTTATCGTCGCCCTCGGCGATTACTGTGATATGGCGGTAAGGATAGCGCAGGAATCCGTCGGCGCCGACGGCATTTCCGGTCAGCACGTTGCCGCTGATTATTCGCTTGTGGCAATCATCGGTGTCAAGATGTCCGGCAAGCAGAGGGGCGACTTGTGCGCCGATAGTGGTCAGATATAGCGCCGGGCTTGCGACTTCCGGACCGGTCAGAGCCACCATCGTGCGGTATTCGGCAGCTTTGCCTTGGGCGAGGCGTCCTATTCGTCCGAGGGTCGGGAGGTCGAGAGTCCAGATAATCTCGCCCTTGTTTACAGGTGCGATATTTGCGGCTTGTATACCGGCGTTGCCTGCCGGGTGCGGGCCTTCTACCTCTACCATCTCGGCGCCTTTTATGTCGCCGGCAGCCCAATCGCTTCCATGGCTGAGATATACCTTGCCCTTGGTGATACGCTTGAGCAGAGCCACACCGGCTTCATAATCCTGCTTGTCGAAAAGTGCCGAAAAAACGGCTGCCGATGGTGCCAAAGGGGCGGTGTCGAGAGCCGTTATAAAGATATCGCGCACTGTGTCGTATGGTGCGGGTACTATGTCGTAGGGGCGCTGGCGCATGAGAGCCAGCAAGCCTGACTCGGCGAGAAGTTTGCGCGCCGAGTCCTCATCGGTGACTTGAGAGAAAGTTACTGCAGGAGCCGAAGTCTCGCCGACCTCGAGCTCTACACGCATGATTTTGCGACGTTCTCCGCGCACGACCGCGCGCACTCTGCCATTTACCGGCGATACTATCTTTACCTCCGGGTTACGTTTGTCAAAAAGCAACGGTGTGCCCGCAGCAACAGCGTCACCGTCGCGCACGCACACTTTCGGTACAAAGCCGGGAAAGTCGTCGGGGATGATTGCGCACAAGCCCACGTTTTTTTCTTCTGCATGGACGTTTGCCGGCAATCCTCCGGCTATATTGAGCTTCAAACCTCTTTTGAGCTTCAATTTCATGTTATTTTATATCTGTTGTTGTCTAATAATCGGCAAAGATAAGAAATTTTAGCTAAACGAGCGTTAAATCTTAACAAAATATAACAAAGTAAAAATATTGACGTTCCGCACTTTTTTAAAGTCTGAAACGTTTTAATTTTGTCATGGGCTATTTCAATCTCTACAGTAGCCCTGCAAACATTACTGACATGAACACTATCTTAGGCAAAATATTCGCGGCTATAATGCTGCTCGTCACCTCGCTTTCGGCCGGGTCGGCGGCAGGCACCCATCAAGGCAAACTTGATACCGACCGTTATTCATATACCGGTGGCGTATGCAACGGCAAGCAGAACGGCTATGGCGTATGCCGGTATAAGAATGGCAACGTCTATTACGGTTACTGGAATATGGGCTATAAGGAAGGCCTCGGCCGCATGGTCTTTGCCGATGGTACAATGGATTTCGGCAAATGGCGTCGAGGTACTCTTGCCAAAAGCAAAAACCGCAAGTTCAAAGTAGGCAAAAAGGTTTATGGTATCGACGCCGCAAAATACCAGAAGCAGATCGATTGGACTAATTTGTCACTCAAAGCCCGCAGGGATGGAGTTGTCACCAATGGCAAGAGCGGTTCTTTTCTCCAGCCTGTCCTTTTTGCCCTGATGAAAAGCACCGAGGGAACTACGATTGTCGACCCGACCTTCGCCCGCAATTTCAGCGAGGCCAAGCGTGTGGGCATTATCCGAGGGGCTTATCATTTCCTGAGCGTCAACTCTCCTGTAGAGCAACAGGTGAAATATTTCATCGCCAATACTCCTCTTAAAAAAGGAGACCTCCCGCCTGTGCTCGACCTCGAAATCAGCAAGGCAACCATGCAGAAGCAGCACGCAAAGGTAATCAAGATGGCCAAGCAATGGCTCAAACTCGTAGAGAAGCACTATGGCGTGAAGCCTATCATATATACTTATAATAATTACTATAACGACTATATGAAAGGTCATGGCCTCGATGACTACGACTATTGGATTGCCCGCTATGGAGCCGAGCCATCGGCACGTCATTGGGAGATATGGCAGTTTACCGACAAGGGAGTATCCACCGGCATTGACCATGCCGTAGATATCGACCTCTTCCGTGGTGACTATGAGACGCTCCTCAAATATGTGAAGGAAAAAGGCATAAAATGATTTGCAAATATCTTGATTTTTGGCTTAATTTGCACCTGCAAAACAAACCGAAAATCAAATGCAATGAAACGCTTGTTCAACATTCTTATATTTGTGCTTGCCGCGCTGTGCGCTTCCGCTCAAGATCACTTGTCATTCAAAGGTATACCTATTGAAGGCAGCATGTCGTCGTTCTGCCGTCAGCTTAAAGACAAAGGTTTTGCCGCTAAAGGACATCAAAACAATATTTCGATATTCACGGGCGTTTTCACCGGCCGTGAAGCTACCGTAGGGGTCGTGCCTGATTCTGACGGCAAGAATGTCTACGGCGTTGTGGTGCTCTTCCCCGAAAGTGATGAATGGAAAACCCTGCTCAACACCTACAACTACTATAAGGAGATTTATACCCGCAAATACGGAAAGCCCGGTAAATGCGTTGAAGTCAATGAACACAAAGAGTTTCCCAATAGTTTAATATTTTATAATCTTCACCAAGGCAAAATTGACTATGCCTGCGAGTGGCATGCCCCCGGCGGTTTGATAAAATTGACTATTGACAAAACCGACAATAGGGACTTCGGTCAAGTGAAAATCCACTATCGCGACGCACTCAATACAGAGGCAAAGATTCAGCAAGATTTGGATGAAATATAAACGATTGCGCCCGCAGCTCAACCTCAGAGCTGCGGGCGCTGCTTATATGGGAGAACAGTTTAATCTACAATCTTGCAGAGAAGTGTTGCCGATGTGGCGTCTTCTACTTCAACGGTCACGATATCTCCAACCCGGGCATTGCCGCGGGCGAATACTGCGGTCTTGTTCTGGCTCGTGCGGCCCACCATCTGCTCCTTGCTGCGCTTGGCTACGCCCTCGATAAGCACTTCGAAGCGTTTGCCGATGTCGCGGCGGTTGGAGGCGAGCGAAAGCTCATTCTGAAGGGCAATCATGCGGTTGAGTCGTTCGATTTTCACGTCTTCCGGTATGTTGTCGGGCATGGTGCGCGAGGCAAGTGTGCCGGGGCGCTCTGAGTATTTGAACATAAACGAGGCGTCGAACCCTACAGTCCTCATCAGGTCGAGAGTCTGCTCGAAATCTTCCTCGCTCTCGTTGTGGAAACCGGTGAAGAGGTCGGTTGTTATGCCGCAGTCTGGTATTGTGGTGCGGATATCGGCAATGCGGTCAAGATACCATTCGCGTGTATATTTGCGGTTCATATCCTTGAGCACGCTGTTGCTGCCCGATTGAACCGGGAGGTGTATCCAGCGGCAGATGTTCGGGTGCGAAGCTATGGCTTCGAGAGTGTCGTGTCCCATATCTTTGGGGTGCGATGTAGTGAAGCGCACGCGCATGTCGGGCGCAGCCTCGGCCACACGGGCAAGCAATTCGGCGAAGCCTGTAGTGTTGCCTTTCTCATCGGTGTAATTGTAGCTGTTTACGTTCTGTCCCAGCAGGGTTACTTCCTTGTAGCCCTTTGCTCGCAGGTCGGCGACCTCGTTGAGAATACTGTCTACGGGGCGTGAGCGTTCGCGTCCTCGGGTATAAGGCACAATGCAGTATGAGCAGAAATTATTGCACCCGCGCATGATACTCACGAATCCGGACACCTGACGCCCGGGCAGACGCACCGGCACAACGTCGCGGTAAGTCTCGGTGGTGGAGAGCTCCACATTTACTGCCGGATGACCGGTCTCGGCCGAGGCAAACAGCGCCGGCAGGTCGAGATAGGAGTCGGGGCCGGCAACGAGGTCCACGCCGTGATTGTTGATAAGGTCATCTTTCACGCGCTCTGCCATGCAGCCGATTACACCTACCACAAGGCCTTTCCCCTGAGATTTGCGGTTGCGTCGCATTGCGCGCAGCGCCTGCAGACGCGATACTATCTTCTGCTCGGCATTGTCGCGGATTGAGCAAGTGTTGAGCAGCACGGCGTCGGCGTCGTCTATACTCTCGCAGATATCATAGCCCTCCATTCCCATGATGGCGGCCACGACTTCACTGTCGGCCACATTCATCTGGCAGCCGTAAGTTTCTATATATAATTTGCGGTCGTTTTCCATTGAAAAAATTGTTTTATTGCTCAATAATGAGTAATTTTGTGCAAAATTACTAAAAAGAAGTGGATTCGCAATTCATATCCATATTAATTGGTGTCGGCGTCATGGTCGGTCTTCCTCTGCTTGAGAAATTAATCGATAAAATCAAGCAGGGCGCACAAGGCGGGTCTACGCCTCAGCCCCGACAGCGTCAGACGCCTCCACCACGCCCGCGTCAGCGTCGTCAGCAAGTTCCTCGTCCTCAGCAGCCTGCGCCGGTGCAACTTGTAGAAGAAGAGGGTGTGAGAGTCACTGCCGACACTCCCGCCTCTTTCACGGCGCCGGAGCCGGCTCCGGTTTCTCCGCAGCTTGAAGAACTTCGCAAGGCAGTGATATGGAGCGAGATTCTCAATAATCCCAAGTTTAAAGAATTTTAAGGTATGTCCGGGCTTCCGGAGCATACGTTTCACCATAGAAAAACTAATAATCGCATAATCACACAACAATGGCATTCAACATCTTGACGGCAGAAGAAGCCGCTGAAATGATTTTTAACGGTGCTACCATAGGCCTGTCGGGCTTCACAGCCCCCGGCACACCGAAATTTATTACCGAAGCTCTCGCTAAAAAAGCTGAACGTGAGCACGAGGCCGGCCGCGACTTCAAGGTAAACATGTTTACCGGTGCCTCGACCAGCGACCATGTCGACGGTGTGATGGCTCGCGCCAACGCCTACAACATGCGTGCACCCTACCAGAATGTACCCGATTTGCGCAAGCGTATCAACAGCCACGACTGTCACTACTTCGACCGTCATCTCTCGGAGATGGCTCAGGAGGTACGCTACGGCACATACGGCCCCATTGACTTCGCCATTATCGAAGCCGCCGACATCACCGACAACGGCGAGATTATCCTCGGCTGCGGTGTGGGCAACGTTCCCACCTATGCCATGATGGCCAAGAAAATCTTCATAGAGCTCAACGACAAGCTGCCCAAGGCTCTTCTCGGCATGCACGATGTATATATGCCTCTCGATCCTCCCCGCCGTCGCGAGATACCTATCTACGCAGCAAACGACCGTATCGGCTCGCCTATCCTTAAGGTAGACCCCGCCAAGATTGTAGGTGTCGTGAAGACAAGCTCTTACGACTGCGTTAAGCCGTTCACCGCTCCCGATGAAATTTCAAAGCAGATTGGCTCGAATGTTGTCCGCTTCCTCGTAGGCGAATACATGGCCGGCCGTCTTCCCAAAGAATTCCTGCCTCTTCAGTCGGGCGTGGGCAATGTGGCCAATGCCGTGCTCTACGACCTCGGCGAAAGCAAGGAGCTGCCTCAGTTCATGATGTATACCGAGGTTATCCAAGACGCCGTGCTCAATCTGCTACAGAAAGGCAAATGTACTTTCGCCAGCACTTGCTCGATGACTTTCTCCGACGATACCGAGAAGATTCTCTTCTCTGACCTCAACTTCTTCCACGACAAGATTCTCATGCGTCCGGCAGAAATCTCCAACAATCCCGAGGTTATCCGTCGTATAGGTGTCATCGCCATGAACACCGCCCTTGAGGCCGATCTCTTCGGCAGCGTGAACTCTACCCACGTGCTCGGCACCAAGATGATGAACGGTATCGGCGGCTCGGGCGACTTCACCCGCAACGCATACCTGTCGATTTTCAGCTGCCCCTCGGTTACCAAGGGCGGCATGATCAGCAACATCGTGCCTATGGTGGCTCACCCCGACCACAGCGAGCATAGCGTCGATATTCTCGTTACCGATCAGGGTATCGCCGACCTCCGCCACAAGGATCCTGTAGAACGTGCGCGCGAGATTATCAACAACTGCGCCCACCCCATGTACCGCGAGCTTCTCAACGACTATCTCAAACTCGGCATAAGCGGCCAGACTCCACACTCGCTCAAGGCTGCCTTCGCATTCCACAACGCATTCACCGATACCGGCGACATGCGCAATGCCGACTACGGCAAATACGTCTGAGCAGATAATGACAAGTAAAGGTTTAAGGACTTGTAGAAATCTGCAGGTCCTTAAACCTGAATTTTATAATTCAAGTTTGGCAAGTTGCCCCGCAACTTGGAAACTTGAGGTTTTTGCGCTAATGCGCAGTTCATGAAGTTTAAAAAGTTTAATGCTAAAACAAGCTCATTAAACTTGTAAAACTCCGGATAAACAAGTTTCGCTTGCGAGACTTAAGTTATATGGCAATGAAGAATAACATAGCAAACAGGATCAGCGACTTTTTTGTGAATTATTTCACGCTCTCGGGGCAGCTTGTTTCGCAGGCTGAGGCCGAGCAGAATATTCGCGACGGAGTGTCGTTCCGAGGCACCAATATTCTCATTCTTATAATCGCCATCTTCATTGCCTCGCTCGGTCTCAACACCAATTCAACGGCGGTGATCATCGGCGCCATGCTCATATCGCCGCTTATGGGGCCTATCATAGGTATAGGTCTCGGAGTCGGTATCCATGACTTCGACTTGATCAAACGCTGTGTGCGCAACCTCTGCATGGCAGCAGGCTTCTCGGTGATCACAGCCACCATCTACTTTCTCATCTCGCCCGTGAGCGAGCAGCACAGTGAGCTCCTTGCCCGCACGTCGCCTACTATTTATGATGTGCTGATAGGCTTCTTCGGCGGTGCGGCCGGTATCATAGCCCTCGGCGCCAACAACAAAGGCAATGTAATACCCGGCGTTGCTATTGCAACAGCCCTTATGCCGCCGCTCTGTACGGCCGGTTATGGCCTTGCCACTTGGCAGCTCAATTATTTCTTCGGCGCGTTCTATCTTTTCTTCATCAACTCAGTATACATCGCTTTCGCCACTTTCATTGGGGTAAAGCTGATGAAATATCAGGCACACAGCACCGGCGACAATGCCCGGGCGCGCCGTGTTCGCCGCATAGTCTATACTCTCGCCATCCTCACCATGCTGCCCAGCATTTATCTCACCTACAATATGCTGCGCCAGAATAAATTCACCATGAGCGCCGACAACTTTGTGGCGGAGGAGTGCCGCTTTCCCGATACGCAGGTCATAAGCCACCATGCCTATACCGACCATGGTGAGCATACCATATCCTTGACTCTGATAGGCAAACCGCTGCCGTCTGATTCTCTTCAGCTCGCCCTCGCCTCCAAGTTGAAGTTCTACGGCCTCTCCGGCACACGCCTTGTCATAATACAGGGAGCTCAGGCCAACCGCACGGCAGCTCAATCGCAGCAGACTGCTGCCGTCGGAGATATTTACCGTCTCACGCAGGCCACAATCAACCGCCAGCAGGTAACCATCGATTCTCTCAAACATGTCATAAGCGAGGAGCGCACGGCTTTCACAGCCTCGTCGAATCTCGCTCCGGAGCTTAAGGTGCTTTTCCCGAACATCCACCGCATAGGTATATCCACGACAGTATTCAGCGACCTTGCCGAGCATAACGGCACTGATACTGCCACCGTGGCCATGGTGCATACAAAAGGGCGTCTCGCCAAATCGGAGCGCAAGAAGTTGGCCGAATATCTTGAGGCCCGCATGGGCATTAAGCAAGTGGAAATTGTAGAGGTGCAGCAATGATAAGACGTAACGAATCATATATCCCCGGTGCGGCCACGATGGTTTTTCTCGCGGCTGCGGTTCTGCTTCTTCCTTGGCTTGGCGAAACATTATTCAACAGCAAGGGCGAGCCACGTGAGGCTATAGTGGCAGTGTCTATGCTCGAAAGCGGCAATTGGATTCTTCCGGTAAGCTACGGCGCCGATATCCCCTACAAGCCGCCATTCGTGGCGTGGATAATCGCAGCTTTCGCATGGCTCTTCAATGGCGGAGTCGTCAACGAGTATATTTCGCGTCTGCCCTCGGCATTGGCGGCGATAGCCATGCTTATGGCAGGCTACAGCTGGGCTGAGCGTGCCCGCGGCCCCCGCTTTGCTATCACGTTCTCTCTTGTCACTCTTACGTGTGTGGAGGTGTTCAGGGCTGCTGTGGCATGCCGTCTCGACATGGTGCTCACAGCCTGCATGGTCATCGCCATCTATATGCTCTACGATTTGGGCGAACGCAAAGTGAAGCTGCGTTGGCTGCGCTATATAGCAGTGATAGCGCTGCTTAGCTGCGCCACGATGACAAAAGGCCCTGTAGGCACACTCTTGCCCTGCTTCATTATAGGAGTATACAGGCTCTTGCGCCGCAACAGCTTCTGGCTGACACTTGTAAAAATGCTTGCCATAGTTGTGGCCTCGCTTATAGTGCCCGCTTTGTGGTACTATGCGGCATACCTTCAGGGAGGCGACGGTTTCTTCGACCTGATGATGGAAGAAAATATAGGGCGGCTCACAGGCACGATGTCATACGATAGCCATGTCAATCCTTGGTATTACAATTTCATGACTCTTACCGCCGGTCTCCTGCCATGGACAGTGCTTTTGCTCGCTGCCCTCATCGGTGTGCGCAGGCGCCGCCCAATTTCTTTTTCGCCGGCAGCTTTGCTGAGCCTTACAGCCGCCGTACTGACAGTGGCTTTCTATTGCATACCGGCAAGTAAGCGGAGCGTATATCTACTGCCGGCATATCCATTTGTTTGCTATGGCATAGCCACTGTTCTTTCCGACCGCGAGAGCTGCGCCAAAGTCACTCGGTTATTCGCATGGTTTATGGCTGTTCTCGCAGTGTTGGTGCCGGTGGCTGTGATTGCCTTGCAGTTTATAGAGGTCAAAGGCATTATGCTTGAGGCCATACCATGGTGGCGCTGGATATTTGTGATTCTGCCATGCTTTGCCGGCGTCGCATGGTTCGCTAACCGTCATAGCCCGGTAGGCCATACCTTGTCGATTGTATGGAGTCTTTATCTCGCCTACGCGGCTGCGGTAATGCCGGCAGTGCTGAATCCTAACAGCAATAAGGCGCAGGCCGAATTTATCGATAATCTTGCCGGCGACGGCGATATCCTGACCCTCGGCCCCGTAAGGTATTATACTCTGAACTTTTACCTCAACGACCGTGTTAGAGAGGTAGAAAGCCTTGAAGCCGCTGCCATGTATCCGCGCGGCACAGTGCTGATTGTGCCGAACAATGCCGATACTACAGGCATACATGATAACTTCGAATATAAACTACATATCAGGCGAGGCAGTGATTACCGCAGTCCGCTTGACATAGCCGTAAAAACAACCAATTAACTTATATACTGTATGATCAGTCCTAAAATCCAAGACGCGTTGAACGCGCAAATCAATGCCGAGTTCTGGTCGGCATATCTCTATCTCTCCATGGGCATGCACTTCGAGGCCGAAGGCCATGCAGGTATCGCAAACTGGTTCCGTATCCAGTTTAAAGAGGAGCAGGCACATGCCGAGATCTTCATCAACTATCTTCTCAGCCGTGGCGGCCGCGTAGAGCTCAAAGCCATCGACGCCGTACCCACATCATGGGAAAGCCCCTTGGCTGCATACCTCGACACCCTCGCTCACGAAGAGAAAGTGACTTCTCTTATCAACAACCTCTATGCTCTCGCAGAATCAGAGCACGACTATGCCACCCGCGGCAAACTCGACTGGTTCATCGCTGAGCAGGTTGAAGAAGAAGAAACCGCACAAGGCCTTATCGACCGCCTCAAACTCATCGGCGACAACGGTCTTGCCCTCTACATGCTCGATCAGGAGCTGGCAACGCGCACCTACACCGTGCCCGCGCCCCTTGCTTCTGCTTCAAACTGATTCCATAACGACAATCTACCGCGCCGCGACTTTCCCTACTGAGAGCCGCGGCGCTTTAGTTTGTGTCGCGTAATAGGTTTTCAAAGCGTATCCTGCTCGAGAGAGGGGTTGGGGTCGGTGGTGCGGCCCGGTTTGAGCCAACGGCCCCATTTCATGCGGGCGAGGAATATAAGGCCGCGGAATGCAAGCTCGGCACACATGGCGATCCACACGCCTCGCAGACCGCATGTGGGGGCGAGGATGGCGGCAAGCGGTATTCGCACAAGCCATATACTGCCGAAATTCATAGTGGCAGGCAGCAACGTGTCGCCCACGCCTACAAAAGCACCGTAAGCCACTATCGAGGCTGCATACATCGGTTCGGCCCATGCTTCAATCCGCAATACCTCGGCGCCGAGCTCACGGATGGCGGCAACGGGCGTCATTATATCCATCATCGCGTCTGCACATAGATACATTGCCACAGCCATGACTGTCATCACTGCCATGCCGAGCAGCGTAGTGAGGTGGGCGAAACGCTTCACAAGGTCGAATCTGCCTGCACCGTATGCTTGGCCGCACAGCGTTGTGGCCGCCTCGCCTATGCCGAAGCCCGGCATGTAGCACAGACTCTCTGCCGTGACGGCAAAAGCGTTAGCCGCTATGGCAATTACTCCAAGAGGGGCGACGATGATTGTGATGGTAATCTGTGCGCCGCAGAAAACGATATGCTCCACCGTCATCGGCACGGCGATATTCGCAGCTCTTTTCAGCACCGCGAGGGTAGGGCGGTAACTCTTGTGAGCCTCCTCGCCGCGTAGCCACAGGTCGGGCTGGCGGCGGCATACCCAATACATCATTGCGCCGGCGCACACACATTCGGCTGCGACTGTTCCGAGCGCCGCGCCGAAAATGCCGAGTCCGGCGCCGGGCATGGTGATTTCCATGCCGGCAATGCTAAGCTCGCGTGTGGGAAATATGAGGAAGAAATTGAAAATCACGTCGAGCAGGCACATGCCTACATTGAAGAGCCCGGGAATCTTCATGTTGCCGGCGCAGCGAAGCATACCTCCGGCGAGATAATTGAGAATCAGAATCGGCAGAGCCGCTACGAATGTGACGAAATAGGTCGAGGCTCCGCCGCATATCTCCTCGTTTCCGCCGAGCCAATGTGGCAATTGCCACGCTATCGACACGCCGAGGAGAGCCATGAAAAGACCGGCCAAAGCACATGCCACTATACCCTGCCGGAGCACGGCGCGCGCCTCCGACTGCTTGCGGGCTCCCAACCGGTGGGCTACCTGCACCGAGAAACCCATGGTGATGGTGGAGCATACGCCCCAGAACATCCACAGGCTTGAGTTCATCAGCCCCACCGAGGCTGAGGCGTCGGCGCCGAGATGGCCTACCATCGAAGCGTCGATATATTGCATCATGATTGTAGACAACTGGGCTATGATAGCCGGCACCGACAGTTTGGCTGTCAGCGCGATCTGCTGCCTCAAAGATAGCGGCTCACCGTTTTGTATCTGAGAAATATCTGCCATAGCGAGTGCAAAATTACATAAAAGCGCTCCTTTTTGCAATTTTTCTGAAAGTCAAAGTATCTTTTAAGGGCTTTTATGTCTATCTTTGGATTTATTTGCGTAAATTTGCACATTGACACATATACACTTATCAGACTCATTTTACATGAAACACATCATAGCAGTCAGTATCTTTATGGCCGGCAGCATGCTTGCCGTCGCCGAAGCGCCGCTGTGGATGCGTGACGCACGCATTTCTCCCGATGGCAAGACGATAGCCTTCACCTACAAGGGCGATATATTCACCGTCCCGGCAGCGGGCGGCGAGGCCACACGTCTTACTTCCGACCCGGGCTACGAGCAGTTGCCCGTATGGAGTCCCGACAGCAAGACGATAGTCTTCGCCTCTGACCGTTTCGGCAATTTCGACGTGTTTGCCGTCAATGCCGACGCGTCGGGCCAATGGCGCCGCCTCACCTTCAACAGCGCCGCCGAGTATCCCGAAGCCTTCACTCCCGACGGCAAGGCCGTGCTCTATTCAGCCGCAATACAAGACCCTGCCTCAAGTGCGCTTTTCCCGACAGGCCGTATGACCGAGCTATATTCGGTTGACCTCAACGGAGGCAAGCCCCAACAGCTTATCGCCACCCCGGTGACCTCAATCTCTTGGGCTCCCGACGGAAAAAGCTTTGTATATCAGGATGTCAAAGGATTTGAAGATACATGGCGCAAACACCATACCTCATCGGTCACCCGCGATATATGGCGCTATACCCCCGCCACCGGCCGTCATGAGCAATTGCTCGACCGCCCCGGAGAAGACCTCAACCCGGTCGACGCAGGCGACTACATCTACTTCCTTAGCGAGCGCGCTCCTGAAAAATCAATCAACGTATACCGCTCTCCGGCCGGCGATATGAGCAAGGCTGAGCGTCTTACTTCGTTTACCACCCATCCGGTGCGCTTCCTCAGCCGCGCCAACGACGGCACACTCTCCTTCGGCTACAACGGCGAGCTCTACACCATGGCTCCCGGTAAGAAACCTGCCAAGGTGGCTGTCTCCATCAACGCCGATTTCCCCGATGAAACACGCAAGCTCAGCGGCTCGCGTGCAAGCGGAGCAAAACCTTCGCCCAACGGTAAGAACATGGCTTTCATCTACCGCGGCGACGTGTATGTGACATCTGTGGAATATCCCACTACCAAGCAGATCACCAATACCCCCGAGGCCGAGGGCAACGTTTGCTGGGCCAACGACTCAACACTCTATTTCGACAGTCAGGCCGACGGCCCGGTGAACATCTACACCGCCACTCTCGGCCGTGCCGGCGAGCCCGACCTCGCTCATGCCACCTTGATTGACCTCAAACCGGCGTTCAAGGCCGACAAGCATGAGCGGCAGAAGCCCGTAGTCTCGCCCGACGGCAAATCCGTGGCATATCTTCTCGACCGCAACATCTTGGCAGTCACCGATATCAAATCGGGCAAGACCCGCAAACTCACCGACGGAAGCACCTATCGTCATCGCGACGGCGGATTTACCTACCGCTGGTCGCCCGACTCGAAATGGATTGCCCTCGAGATTGTAGACCGTCGCCACGACCCTTACACCGACATAGCCCTGATAAATGTTGAGAGTGGAAAGCTCACCAACATCACCAACAGCGGCTACTTCGACTCTGATCCCAAATGGATTATGAACGGCAAAGCCATCGCATTCCAGACCGAACGCCTCGGTATGCGCAACCATGCTTCGTGGGGTTCGCAGAGCGATGTCTTCTTCGTGTTCCTCAACAATGAGGCATACCGCAAATACATGCTTCCCAAAGAAGAGCGCGAACTCGAACCCAAAAATCCTGCCGATACAAGCGATATTGTCACTGTAGAACTTGCCGGTATCGGCGAGCGTCAGGTACGCGCAACCCCCATGTCGACCGACCTCGTTGACTTCATCGTTGACGGCGAAGGTAAGACCCTCCACTTCACCTCTCAGGCCGACGACGGAGTATTCGTATGGGAATATGACCTCGACAAGAAAGACCTTGAGATGAAACGTCGCCACAGTGAGGCTGCCGCATTTGAAATCACACCCGACGGCAAGAATATCTTCCTCGCAGGCGGTTCGCTCTACAAATTCGGCGCTTCACCTAAGCCTATCAAGTTCAACGCGCCCAAGACCCTCGATCCCGCGGCAGAGCGTGCCTTTATGTTCGACTATGTTGAGCGTGAGGAGCGTGAGCGCTTCTACACTCCCGATATGCACGGTGTTGACTGGAAAGCTATGACAGACAACTACCGTCGGTTCCTGCCCCATATCAACAACAATTACGACTTCGCCGAACTTCTCAGCGAGCTCCTCGGCGAACTCAATGTAAGCCATACCGGTGGCCGCTATTATGGAGGCAGCGCCGCTTCCGCTCCCACAGCCACAGCCTCGCTCGGCGTGCTTCTCGACATGAATTACAACGGCGAGGGTGCCCGTATCGACGAAGTTCTCGAATTCGGCCCCATGTATGCCCTCAACCCCTCGGTATCAGCCGGCGACATTATCCTTGCCATCAACGGCGAGAAAGTCACCACTGAAACTCCGATTGACCGCCTGCTCACCGACGCCTCGGGCAAACGCACTCTTGTAGAAATCAAAAACGGCGCCGGCAAGACCGAAAGCTATGTCGTACGCCCGATATCGCGCGGAGCCGAGAGCGACCTGCTCTATGACCGCTGGGTACGCCGCAATGCCAAGGCTGTCGACAGCCTCTCGCACGGACGCCTTGGATATGTGCATATCTCGTCGATGGACGATGACTCCTTCCGCAAGGTTTACTCAGACCTCTTGGGTAAATACAACGACCGCGAAGGCGTCGTGATCGACATTCGCTGGAATGGTGGCGGACGCCTGCACGAAGACATCGAGGTGCTTCTGAGCGGTGAGAAATACTTTACACAGGAAATCCGCGGAGAAGCTACTTGCGACATGCCCTCACGCCGTTGGAATAAACCCTCGATCATGGTTATGGCAGAGCCCTGCTACTCAAATGCCCACGGCACACCTTGGGTCTACAGCAACCGCGGCCTCGGCAAGCTCGTGGGTATGCCCGTGCCCGGAACGATGACTTCGGTAAACTGGGTGCGCATGCAAGACCCGACGATGGTCTTCGGTATCCCGGTTATCGGCTACCGTCTGCCCGACGGTGGTTTCCTTGAAAACCGTCAGCTCGAGCCTGATGTCAAGGTTGCAAATGCTCCCGAAGACATCGTGAAAGGCTACGACGCCCAGCTCAAAACAGCAGTTGATACTCTTCTTAAAGATATCGACAGCAAGAAATAAATCCGGAAAAGCCGGCGCGTGAAATCACACGCGCCGGCCACCTTCATAAACACCTAAATCTACCGAACATGAATATTATAGCCGAAAGTAGCTCTACGCGTACTGAATGGGTGATCACGGAAGGACGTGATATCGTGGAGCACGCTTTTACGAGCGGTCTCAATCCTTATTTCCAGACACGCCGCGAGATATCGCACAGTATAAGATTGGAATTACCGGAGGCTTTTTTCCGCCGTCGGTGGGAGCATGTGTATTTCTATGGCGCCGGTTGTGCCAATCAGGAGAAAAAGAAGGTGATGGAATCTTCGCTGGTAGCACAGTTCAAGACTCCTGTTACTGTAGAAAGTGACCTGTTGGGTGCTGCCCGCGGACTCCTTGTCAACAAACCGGGTCTTGCATGTATTCTCGGCACAGGCTCCAACTCATGCCTATACAATGGCAGCGAGATTACGCGCACGGTAGCTCCGCTTGGCTTTATCCTCGGCGATGAAGGCTCGGGAGCATATATGGGCAAAGTGCTTATTGCCGATATACTCAAGGGCTTGGCTCCCGATTATATCCGGTCGGCTTTTTACGAGAAATTTATGGTCACATCAAATGTGCTGATGGATGATGTCTATTCCAATCCGATGCCGAGCCGCTCGCTTTCGAAGTATTCTTCATTCCTTGCCGAGCACCTTGATGATTCGTATGTATATAATCTCGTATACACGGCATTCATGCTCTTCTTTGAGCGCAATATCTCGCAATACGACTACAACGCTCAGCCATTGTGCTTCGTTGGCTCTACTTGTGTGGCCTACAAACCGATACTGCTCAAGGCCGCCGATGACTTCGGAGTGGAGGTGTCGAAGGTGATACGCTATTCCATGCCCGGCATTGTGGAATATCATGCTGATAAAACTGAATAATTACACCGTAATCAAAATATCAATGAAAAGAATAATCGCAATCAGCTTTGCGGGTCTGGCATTGTGTGCCTCGGCCCAGCGAAGCGAAACCACACTCAACGAAGGGTGGCAATTCTCAAAAGGCACGCTTGACCAAGCCGAGGGCTGGCAGACAGTACGTGTGCCGCACGACTGGGCTATATACGGCCCCTTCGACCGTGCAAACGACCTGCAGAAAGTTGCAGTAAAGCAGAACGGTGAAACCGCCGAGACTTGGAAAACCGGCCGTACCGGAGGTCTTCCGTTTATCGGCAAAGGTGTCTACAAGACTACTTTTGAGGTGCCCGACACTGCCGGCCGTGATATCTCTATACTCTTTGACGGAGCCATGAGCAATGCCCATGTCACCCTCAACGGCAAGGAAATCGGTCAGTGGCCTTACGGCTATAACTCGTTTACGGTAAATACAAAAGGAGCGGTAAAGCCCGGAGCGAACGAACTCGTTGTTCAGCTCGAGAACAAAGAACGCGCCTCGCGCTGGTATCCCGGAGCCGGATTGTACCGTAACGTACATGTGATCAACACCGACCGAGTGCATATACCTGTATGGGGCACGTATGTGACAACCCCTAAAATCACAGGTGAATATGCGTCGGTGAATCTGCGCATGACTATCGATGGCGCCACCAAGGGCGAGAAAGTGACTGTAAATACAGATATCATCAGCCCCGAAGGCAAAGTGGTGGCTAATGACAAGTCAGTGTATTACGCCCATGGCCAACAGTTCGCTCAGAACTTCCTCGTAGAGCAACCCCAGCTGTGGGAGCTTGACGACCCGCGCCTCTACACCGCCCGCACTACATTGAGTGTAGACGGAAAGGAGGTCGACAGCTACGATACCCGCTTCGGCATACGAAGCATTGAATACATACCCGAGAAAGGTTTCTTCCTCAACGGCAAGGTGACAAAATTCAAAGGCGTATGCAACCATCATGACCTCGGTCCTCTCGGAGCCGCAGTCAATAAGTCAGCTCTTCGCCACCAGATAGAACTGCTCAAAGATATGGGTGTGAACGCTATCCGTACATCTCACAACATGCCCGCACCCGAGCTTGCCGAGCTTTGCGACGAGATGGGCATGATGTTGATGGTAGAGCCTTTCGACGACTGGGGCTTCCGACCCAAATCGCCCAACGGCTACGGCTCTGTGTTCAACGAATGGGCAGAGCGCGACATCACCAACATGGTAGAGAATTTCCGCAACAATCCCTCGGTTGTGATGTGGTCGATAGGCAATGAAGTGCCGAGCCAATGGGGCCCCGACGGCATGCGTGAGCTCACCATGCTTCAGGATCTCGTGCATAGCCTTGACCCTACCCGCCCTGTGACCTGCGGCATGGATCAGATCCGTGCGGTGCTTGACAACGGCTTTGCCGCCGCTCTCGATATCCCCGGCTTCAACTATAAGCCCCAGCACTACGACAATGCCTACGAGCGCCTGCCGCAAAAATTGATATTGGGCTCGGAAACAGCCTCGACAGTTTCGTCGCGAGGTAAGTATTACTTCCCCGTGGATTTCAAAGAGCGCAATGTAAAAATGCACCCCGACAACCAGAGCAACAGCTACGATAACGAGACTTGCTCATGGTCGAATACCCCCGATATAGATTTCGCTATGGACGACGACCGCGAATGGGTGATCGGTCAATTTGTGTGGACCGGCTTCGACTATCTCGGCGAGCCCTCGCCCTACGATACCGACGCATGGCCAAGCCACAGCTCTTATTTCGGCATAATCGACCTCGCGTCGCTGCCCAAAGACCGCTTCTATCTCTATCGTTCGAAATGGAATGACAAAGATGAGACCCTGCACGTGCTTCCTCACTGGACATGGCCCGACCGCAAGGGTAAGGTAACCCCCGTATTTGTATATACATCGTATCCTTCTGCCGAGCTGTTTGTCAACGGCAAGAGTCAGGGTAAACGCAGCAAGGCCGACGCCGACAATAATGTTGACCGCTACCGTCTGCGCTGGAATGATGTGGTATACCAGCCGGGTGAAATCCGCGTGGTGGCCTACGATGAAAATGGAAACGCTGCCGCTGAGAAAACCGTTCGCACAGCCGGAAAGGCAAAATCACTGCGCATTACCCCTAACCGCACAGAGATTGCAGCCGACGGCGACGAACTTGTATATTTCACTGTCGAAGCCTTGGACGCAAACGGCACTCCGGTGCCCGGTGCAGAAAACCTCGTGAAATTCCAAGTCACCGGAGCCGGCACATTCGAGGCCACAGCCAATGGCGACCCTACATGCCTCATGCCGTTCCAGAATCCGGAGATGAAACTCTTCAGCGGAGCTGCAACAGCTATCGCCCGCTCAGCCAAGACTCCCGGCACCCTTACTATCAAGGCTACTGCCAAGGGTCTCAAACCGGCTACGGCTACAGTTGAAGTGAAATAAACATAATCTGATTTTCGCGTATAAAGCGGCTGTCGGCATTTGCCGGCAGCCGCTATTTTCGTTCGCCCGACAGGGGCATAATCTAACGGGTGCAAGTCCCTAAGGCGGCC
>CAJTWH010000036.1 GCA_910579995.1 uncultured Muribaculaceae bacterium
GGAAAGCAGACAGATAAGTTGGGTGACCTTTACTTTTTAGAGGAAAGTTACGAAATATTTTTTAAAGGTATGAACGGAAGATTGTCAAATAATGTTTGTATATTTGCATGTTAAAAGAATAGGAATATGGCACGCCATAACGAAACCGGGAAGTGGGGCGAGGATATCGCCGCCGACTACCTCACAGAGCAGGGCTTTGCCATCGCCGAGCGCAACTGGCGCCAAGGCAGGCTTGAAATCGACATCATCGCCATGCGCGACGACACTCTTGTCGTGGCCGAGGTAAAGACACGGTCTGACAGAGATGAAGACCCACTCGACGCTGTCGACAACAAGAAAATCCTCAACATGGTGCGGGCAGCCGCGGCATACATCAAAATCAAAGACCTGCCACATCAGGTGCGCTTCGACCTCTTTGCCATAGCCGGCACACCCGACGACTATTCTTTCGAGCACATACCCGACGCATTCTATCCACCGCTAAAAACATATAATTGATATATTATGAACGAATATACCCAGCGCCTTGCAGCTTTCCGCGCAGAGATGAAAGCTGCCGGAGTCGACGCCGCCATCATTCCGCAGGCCGACCCGCACCTCGGTGAATATCTGGCCTCTCACTGGCAGGTACGCCGGTGGCTGAGCGGTTTCTCCGGCTCGGCAGGCGACCTCGTTGTCACCGCCGACAAGGCCGCTCTCTGGACCGACTCACGCTACTTCCTGCAGGCCGCCCGCCAACTCGAGGGCACAGGCATAGAGCTGATGAAAGACGGCCTCGCCGACACCCCCTCGATAGGCCGTTGGCTCGCCGACGAGCTTCCCGAGCACTCTACTGTCGGCCTCGACGGCATGCTCTTCACCACACCTGCCATCGAACGTATCAGCGGCGAACTCGCGCGCAAGAGCATTAAGCTCAAGACCGACTTCGACGTCATCGACCGCCTGTGGCTCGACCGCCCCGCACTCCCCGACGGAAAAATCTTCATCCACGATGTGAAATTTGCCGGTGAAAGCGCCGCCGACAAGATTGCCAAAATCATGGCCGAGGCACACGAGGCCGGTGCTGACGCAGTGATGGTGACAGCCCTCGACGAAATCGCATGGACTCTCAACATCCGCTGCAACGACGTAAAACACACCCCCGTAGCAACGGCTTATCTCTATCTGCGCGACGGCGGTGGCATACTCTTCATCGACCCGGCGAAACTCACACCCGAGACAACAGAATACCTTGCCTCTCAGGGAGTCGTCACCGAGGGATATGACCAAATCAAGAATTTCCTCAGCAACGTGCCCGACACTGAGGCCGTGCTCATTGACCCCGGCACAGTGTCGGTAGGCCTTAAAGAACTTCTGGCAGGCCACAACATAGCCAAGCACCCCACCACAGCCGCCCGACTGAAATCGGTGAAAAACGCCACACAGATAGCCGGCGTCCATGCCGCGATGGTACGCGACGGCGCAGCTCTCGTGCGCGCATTCATGGAGCTTGAGGAAAGACTCGCCGCCGACGTTCCCACCACCGAGCTCGATGTAGCCGACCTGCTCCACAAATACCGCAGCCAAGGCGAGAACTACTTCGACGAATCATTCGGCACCATCGCCGGCTACGGCCCCCACGGAGCTATCGTGCACTATGAGGCCGACGAGGAGTCTAAATCAACCCTGCGCCGCGAAGGCCTGCTGCTCGTCGACTCGGGCGCGCAATATTTCGACGGCACCACCGACATCACCCGCACCGTATGTCTGGGCACCCCGACAGCCGACGAGCGCCGCGACTTCACCTTGGTGATGAAAGGCCACATCGCCCTCGCCACCTCCATCTTCCCCGAGGGCACACGCGGCGCACAGCTCAATGTGCTTGCCGAGCAATACCTTTGGAAAAACGGCCTCACCTACCTCCACGGCACAGGCCACGGCGTGGGCTTCTTCCTGAGCGTACATGAAGGCCCCCACAGCATACGCCTCAATTGGGTAGACTCTCCCATGCTTGCCGGAAGTATCACATCCGACGAACCCGGCCTCTACCGCGAAGGAGTGCATGGCATACGCTGCGAGAACCTCGTGCTTTGCCAAGAGCGCATGACCACCGAGTTCGGCCGCTTCCTCGGCTTCGAGGTGCTCACACTCTTCCCCTTCGACCGCGCCCTCTTCGACAAGTCAATAATGACTCCCGAAGAAATCGCATGGGTAAACAATTACCATGCCACCGTGCGTGAGCGCCTCATGCCCGCCCTGAGCACTCCCGCAGAAAAAGAATGGCTCGAAATCCACACTCAAGAAATCTGACACAATGGCACTCATAATTCCCCTGAGAGGTTTCACTCCTAAAATCGGAGAGGATTGCTTCCTTGCCCAAAACGCCACCATAATAGGCGACGTCACCATGGGTGACGGCTGCAGCGTGTGGTTCAACACCGTGCTGCGAGGCGATGTAAACACCATCACCATCGGCAACCGCGTCAATATCCAAGACGGCTCCGTGCTCCATACGTTGTATCAGAAATCGACAATCGAGATTGGCGATGATGTGTCGATAGGCCATAACGTGACTATCCACGGCGCCAAGATCCGCAACTTTGCCCTCGTAGGCATGGGTGCAGTGGTGATGGACGACGCCGAGGTGGGCGAAGGTGCCATAGTGGCTGCCGGCTCTGTGGTGCTCTCGCGCACTAAAATCGGCCCCAACGAGCTGTGGGGCGGCGCTCCGGCCAAATTCATCAAGATGGTCGACCCCGAGCAGGCCCGCGAAATCAACATCAAAATCGCCAAGAATTACCTCATGTACTCCAAGTGGTACGAGGAGTAAGACGAAACGTTTTTCATAAAAAATTTTCAGGCGAAGGCAACTTTTTGTTGCCTTCGCTTGTTAATATTTATGCATAGATATGTAAATAATGCAAATTTTCGTCACCGTTACTTAAAATATGAAAAATATTAGTTATATTTGCAGTGTTAACCCATGCCTCGAGCTTTCTTGAGACAGAAAGACATACTATACATAAAATGAAAACAGATCTTAGCAGCCAGATAAAACTGGATCGCATTCCCCGGCGCTATTACAATCCTGATAGCGAGATCGAGTTGACAGCCCTCCGCCGTCAGGAAAAAATCGACACACGCGTGTATGAGACAGCCGCCGAAGGAGCTGATTTTATCGCAGAGAAAATTGTAAAATACATCGCTAAGTTCATCGACCGCAATGGCAAATGCGTCCTCGCTCTCGGTGCAGGCAAGAGCACTCATATAGTCTACAGCGCTCTCATCAAGCTCTACAGAGAAGGTAAAGTCGACTTCGAGAAAGTAGAGGTGTTCAATATCAGCGAGTTTTTCCCGCTCTCGCCCGAAGGCCCCTCTACCCTCACCCGCCTTCATCAGGTATTTCTCGATAAGGTAAACATAAAACCGGAGAATATCCACTCCATCGACCCGGCCACCACCAAAGAGGCTATGTCGGAATACTGCAATGCCTACGAGCAGCAGATAGCCGACGCCGGCGGTATCGACGTGGCTCTTTGCGAAGTCGCAGCCAACGGCGCAATCGCCTTCAACGAGCCCGGCAGCCCTGCCTCAAGCTATTGCCGACTCGTGCTTCTCGGCAACGAAATGCGCCATAAGGTAGGCAAAAACTACGATTGCGATGAAGTTCCCTCTACCGCCATCACCCTCGGCATTGCCAACTTCCTGAGCGCCCGCCGATTGCTGTGCATGTCGTGGGGCGAGAACAACGCCGGAATAATCAAGCAGGCTGTAGAAGGCCCGGCGACACCCGCCGTACCCGCCTCGCTGCTGCAAGGCCACCCGCATGTGAAAGTGATCACCGACCTCGGTGGCGCCGAAGACCTTACCCGCATAAGCCAGCCGTGGAAAGTGACATCATGCGAATGGAACGACAAACTCATGCACCGCGCCATTGTGTGGCTTTCAACTCAGACCGGCAAACCAATCCTCAAACTCACCGACAAAGACTATAACGACTGGGGCCTTGGCGAACTGCTCGCTCTCTACGGCTCGGCCTACAATGTCAACATCAAGATTTTCAACGATCTGCAGCATACCATCACCGGCTGGCCCGGCGGCAAACCCAATGCCGACGACACATACCGCCCCGAGCGCGCCAAGCCATATCCCAAGCGCGTGATTGTATTCTCTCCCCACCCCGACGACGACGTAATCTCAATGGGAGGCACACTCAAGCGCCTTGTAGACCAGCACCATGACGTGCATGTGGCATACGAGACATCGGGCAACATCGCCGTAGGCGACGAGGATATGATGCGCTACTTCCTTATGATGGACAAGATAGCGCCCATGTTCGGCTTCGACACCGACGGCTACCGCAAACTCTCCGGCGAGGTCAAAGGATTCGTCGCCCACAAGAAAGCCGGCGACACCGACATCAGCGACATACGCGAGATCAAGACTATGATACGTCAGGCCGAGGCTACAATAGCATGCCATTACATCGGCGTCAAGAACGAGAACATCCACTTCCTCCGCCTGCCCTTCTACGAGACCGGCACCATAAAGAAAGGCAACCTCACCGAGCGCGACGTCAACATCGTGAAGAAACTTCTCACCGATGTCAAACCTCACCAGATATTCGTTGCCGGCGACCTCGCCGACCCGCACGGCACGCACAAGGTATGCACCGACGCCGTCCTCGCCGCCATCGACGAGCTCAAAAACGAAGAATGGATGAAAGATTGCCGTATATGGATGTATCGCGGCGCTTGGGCAGAATGGGAAATCGACCATATCGAGATGGCAGTGCCTATCAGCCCCGAAGAGCTCCGCTTCAAGCGCAACTCAATCCTCAAGCACCAGAGCCAGATGGAAAACGCGCCATTCCTCGGCGACGACGACCGCCTGTTCTGGCAACGCGCCGAAGAGCGCAACCGCGCCACCGCAAAGCTCTATGAAGACCTCGGACTCGCCTCATACGAAGCCATCGAGGCTTTCGTGGAATACATACCCATAAAATAACGCTTCCGTTGGTTGGCCGCGGATGTGGTATCGGCGGCCAACCAACTAAAAATTTGCACATTTCGGAAGTTTTTAATAACTTTGCGACCGCGTTACTAACTAAGCGAATACGAATATATCATCACAAGTATATACTTAAAATGAGAAAATCTATCAGAACGTTTATTACTGTTGTAGTGATTGCGTTCTTAACCACGGCGTGCAGCGCTCCAAAAAAAGTACCCTATTTAGTTGAAGCTGAGACAATCCCGGCTGAAGTATTGTCACAAGTTCCCCCCTTGACCGACCCTGTCATCACCGTTGGCGACCTGCTTAATATAGAAATCACCGGCAGCAACATGGCTGCTGTGGCTCCCTTCAACCGTGGACGCTATATCGACAGCGAAGGTAAAATCAACAGTCTCACGCGCACCAACAACACGAGCAGCGGCAGCGGTCTGGAAGTTTCAACCGACTACTATCTCGTAAATGCCGACGGCAATATTGAATTCCCCATCGTAGGCACTATCCACGTGGCCGGTCTGTCGAAAAATGCTGTGGCTCAAGAAATCAGCGACGCAATCTACCCCAAATATCTCACTGAAAAGCCTTCGGTAGACATCCGCCTGATGAACTTCCGCGTCACCGTGGCGGGAGCTGTCAAGAGCCCCGGCGTATATCAGAGCAAAAACGAGCGCATGACCTTCCTCGAGGCTATCTCGATGGCAGGTGACCTCGACATCAAGGGCGACCGCGAGAACATACTCCTCTACCGCGTCAACCCCGACGGAACACGCGAGGTGCACCGTCTCAACCTCCACGACAAGAACTTCCTTCTCTCGCCCTACTATACCCTGCAGCAGAACGACTTCATATACGTAGAGCCCAACAACTCAATGCGTCAGAGCGCATGGCAGCTCAACCCTGCCGTGACAGCAACCATCACAGTTGTCGGCGGTCTCTCGTCGGTAGCCTCACTGGTAATCGGCATTGTTAATCTCTCCAAATAATGAATGATGGAAAACGATAACCAACAGAATAAGAGTACTGAAGAATCATTTGACACCACAGGCCTGATTCTCGACTTCCTCGCTCACTGGAAGTGGTTTGTGCTCAGCGTGATTGTATGCCTCATTGTTGCGTTCTTCTACATCGCACGCCAGATTCCGACATACAATGTGGCAGCGTCGATATACCTCAGCCAAGACAACAGCTCGTCGAGCAACGCTTTCAACATGACACAAGCCGGCGACCCTATGGTGGCCCTCAAAAGCTATATCGACGAGACCGAGCTCGAAGTGCTCAAATCGCGCAACAATGTAATCAAGATTGTCGACTCGCTCAAGCTGTCGTACAGCTATTACCGCGAAGGCACATTCCGCGACACTCCTCTTTACCAGAACAATGCCATCGTCGCCTCGATGGATTCAGTATCGCTGCGTTCGCTTAAGTCTCCTATACAGATTACTGTAAGCAATGCCGGCGACAACAAATTCGACATCAAGGCACAAACATACTTCCAGAGCGTAAAAGAAGAAAAATCGTTTTCCGACGTATCGCTTCCTTTTGACTTGGAACTGTCGCACGGCAGCGTGACACTGTCGATGTCGCCTGTGGTAAATTCACTTGAAGGTAAAGAGAAAATCATCATTTACAACCCCAACGCCGTAGCTCAGCAATTGTCCAACTCGCTCAATATCGAGTTTGCCAAGAACTCCGACAAGATCATGCGTATCAATCTGAGCACAAACGATCCCAAGCGCGGCGACGACATCATCAACGCTCTTCTCGATTTCTACAACCAGAACATCATCGAGGATAAAAACCGGTCGGCCATACAGACTGAGGCATTTATCATCGACCGCCTTGTGATGATTTCCGACGAGCTTCGCGATGTGGAAAACCGCCTCCAAGCATACCGCCAGCAGCACAACATCACCGATATCAACGCACAGTCGTCGCTCAACCTCAGCCTCAAGAGCGACTACGAAGACCAGATAGCTCAGGTAGAGACTGAAATCAGCCTTGTCAACGACATTGAGCGCATTGTATCGTCAGCCGACAACTATCAGACTCTGCCGGCTGTTATCGACAACGGTACTATCGCGCAGATCATCGAGGCCTACAATAAAAAGGTAACCAACCTCAACCGTACTCTCGAAGGCAGCACACCCGACAACCCTCTGGTTGTGAACATGCGCGAGGAACTCAGCCGCGACAAAGTGCGTATCCTTCAGAACCTCGCCACCCACAAGAGCGGACTCGCAAGCAAGCGCAACTCTATCAGCCGCCTCGAAAACCGCAGTGCCGGCCAACTCGCCTCCACCCCGACTCTCGACAAAGGCCTCAATGAGATTTTCCGCGAGCAGCAGGTAAAGGTAAATATCTACACATTCCTTCTCCAGCGCCGCGAGGAAATCGCCCTGCAGAAAACTCTTGCCACCAATACTGCACGACTTATCGACGACCCTACAGGCGACATTCCTGTAACTCCGCGAAAAATGCAGATCTACATGCTGGCATTCATCATCGGCCTCGCCATCCCGGCTGCCATAATATTTATCCGCCGCATGATTTTCCCGATCTTCAGCGATCAGGAAGAACTTGAGCGAATAACCTCAGTGCCTGTCCTCGGCGAAATCTGTCTGAGCGGCAAGGAATCGAAAGACGAGATTGTAGTGGGGCAGAACGTATCCACTCCTATTGCAGAGCTCTTCCGACTTCTGCGCAACAATATATCCTTTACCCGCTCGGGTGTCGACAGCCGCGTGATACTGGTGACATCATCTGTATCCGGCGAGGGTAAGACTTTCATCTCTTCCAACCTCGCCATGACCTACGCTCTGATGGGCAAACGTGTGATTGTAGTTGGTCTTGACCTCCGCCGCCCAATGCTTGCCCATGCTCTCGGTTTCTCTAACCAGCAGGGCGTGACTACATTCCTGAGCGGTCAGCAGCCCGACCTAAACAAACTCATCTGCAAATCGCACGACAACGACAACCTCTACGTGCTCCCCGCAGGCCCGATTCCGCCCAACCCCAACGAACTTCTCATGTCAAACAACATGAGTTCGATGATAGCACAGCTGCGCGAGGAATTCGACTATGTGATTCTCGACACCGCTCCTATCGGCGTGGTATCCGACACATTCCTCATCTGCCGCCACAGCGACCAGCAGCTCTACGTGACCCGCGCCAACTTCTCTACAAAGAAGAGCCTCAAGGTGCTTCACGACGCTGTCAAGAGCAATAAATTCGCTTCTGTATATATCGTGCTCAACGGTGTGAACATGGCAAGCAACAGCTACATGTACCGCCGCTATGGCGAGTATGGCCGCTACAAATCACAAAACTACGGCTACGGCTATACTTCAGGCACAAACCACAAGAGCGAAAACAAATAAACGTATCCGCGAAATCACTAAAGCCCATATTTTGTCTTGACGGCAAAATATGGGCTTTTGCTATATTAGTTCAAAATAATCGGACAAAAATCGATGATAATTAAATTTTTATGCGTAATTTTGTAAACAACAACTATCATTTTAATCTCAATTTATGACCAACATCAAATTTTCATTCCATGCGATGTCGGCAGCCATACTCTTATGCTGCTTGACATCCTGTGAATCAGATGATTTAATAGGAGGAAGTAAGACAATAAGCCGTTTTGACCTCGCCAACGGCCAAGCCCTCACCATGGTCGGTTCGTCGTCACGAGCCACCGACGGCGACTTCAGCAGCGCGGGCATGTTCAAACTCGGCGACGACGGCCAACTCACCGCTATCGGAGTGTTTGTCGATGAAGACGGCAAAGAATCTCGGTCAGACCTGACTGTATCACCGGTCTATGTATATAACCTTACCGATGACTATATCGGCTTCGAATTGTGCTCCTACTTCGACAAAGACGGCGATCCGGTTCAGGCAACTGATGAATATCGTAATCTTATCGTCCGCCGCAGCGACGGCCTCGTATTCAGCGCCAAAGGCATTGGCGGCTCAGACTATCCAACTTTCAATCCGATGGGAGCCTCATTTACCGAAGACGGAGCCGGGCGTCTGCTGGCAGCCTTCTATACTTTCACGCCGGCTAATCCCGGCTACATAGGGCGTATCACCCTCACTAAGGGCAAAGGCACATGGGAGCAACTGAGCACCGACGGCTCTCCGATTCAATATTCAGATTATCCGAAAGTCTTCGCAATGAGCAACGGACTTGTCGGCATGACAGTAGGTTGTAATCCTGAAGATACTTATACCATTGCGGGTAACTCCGCAGGCATAATCTATCCTAACGGTGGTTATGACACATTTGGAAAATATAACGGAAATACAAGTTGTTTAGTGCTTGACGATGCCATCCTCGAATTGTCAAATGAACAACCTAAATATATACATCTGGGTACCTCATACGGTGAAAGTACCGTAGAAGTCTTGCCTCATGATGAATTATTATCCTTCAACTACGGTTTACGTTCTTGGTATGAGACTTCCGATAAGGTGATATTCAATAAGTGTTTAGACAAAAGATATGTGGCTTTTGACAAGCACTCCAAGAGGACCACGGCAATTGAACTACAATACGACGACAACATCTTTTTGTGGAAAGAAAACCTCTGCAGCGACGGTCGTTTCTATGGAATTGCAAAAGAGAACGGAAGGGTATGCAAGGCGGTGTCGTTTGACCCCGTGACTTTCAGTTACACCGAGAAAGATCTCAATATAGCCAACGAAATCGATATCACATACATAGCCAACGACTCCCGCAACGCCAAGGCACAGATGACCGGCACGCGCCGCTCCGACGGCTATAAGGTGGCAGTATCGGTAGACCTCAAGACAGCACAGACCGACATAATCTTCAGCGACCCCAACCGCGCAATCATATCGCTCATCCCGCTCAACTGACAAGCAAGATTTACTTGCGAAAACAAATAAACGTATCCGCGAAATTACTAAAGCCCATATTTTGTTGTCGAGGCAAAATATGGGCTTTTGCTATAGACAGGTTCAAAATAATCGGACAAAAATCGATGATAATTAAATTTTTATGCGTAATTTTGTAAACAACAACTATCATTTTAATCTCAATTTATGACCAACATCAAATTTTCATTCCATGCGATGTCGGCAGCCATACTCTTATGCTGCTTGACATCCTGTGAATCAGATGATTTAATAGGAGGAAGTAAGACAATAAGCCGTTTTGACCTCGCCAACGGCCAAGCCCTCACCATGGTCGGTTCGTCGTCACGAGCCACCGACGGCGACTTCAGCAGCGCGGGCATGTTCAAACTCGGCGACGACGGCCAACTCACCGCTATCGGAGTGTTTGTCGATGAAGACGGCAAAGAATCTCGGTCAGACCTGACTGTATCACCGGTCTATGTATATAACCTTACCGATGACTATATCGGCTTCGAATTGTGCTCCTACTTCGACAAAGACGGCGATCCGGTTCAGGCAACTGATGAATATCGTAATCTTATCGTCCGCCGCAGCGACGGCCTCGTATTCAGCGCCAAAGGCATTGGCGGCTCAGACTATCCAACTTTCAATCCGATGGGAGCCTCATTTACCGAAGACGGAGCCGGGCGTCTGCTGGCAGCCTTCTATACTTTCACGCCGGCTAATCCCGGCTACATAGGGCGTATCACCCTCACTAAGGGCAAAGGCACATGGGAGCAACTGAGCACCGACGGCTCTCCGATTCAATATTCAGATTATCCGAAAGTCTTTGCAATGAACAACGGCCTTGTCGGCATGACAGTAGATTGTAAACAAGACGGTGTTTATAACTCTGCGGGTCGAACAGCAGGAATAATCTATCCTAACGGTGGTTATGACGCATTTGGCGAACGTAACGGAGATGCAAGTTATTTAGTGCTTGACGATGCCATCCTCGAATTGTCAAGAGAACAACCTAAATATATACATCTGGGCACCGCGTATGGTGAAAGCTCCGTAGAAATGCTGCCTAAATATGAATTATCATCCTACTACTATGGTATACGTTCATGGTATGAGACTTCCGATAAGGTGATATTCAATACTTCAGAGCAAAAATATGTGGCTTTTGACAAGTACACCATGGAGACCACGGCAATTGAACTACAATACGACGACAACATCTTTTTGTGGAAAGAAAACCTCTGCAGCGACGGTCGTTTCTATGGAATTGCAAAAGAGAACGGAAGGGTATGCAAGGCGGTGTCGTTTGACCCCGTGACTTTCAGTTACACCGAGAAAGATCTCAATATAGCCAACGAAATCGATATCACATACATAGCCAACGACTCCCGCAACGCCAAGGCACAGATGACCGGCACGCGCCGCTCCGACGGCTATAAGGTGGCAGTATCGGTAGACCTCAAGACAGCACAGACCGACATAATCTTCAGCGACCCCAACCGCGCAATCATATCGCTCATCCCGCTCAACTGACAAGCAAGATTTACCGACACAAAAAAAGGACGCTGCATGCGTCCTTTTTTTGTGTCGGTAAAATATCAGTCGAAGATATGTTTTAGCTTCGAGAATATGCGGGAGCTGTCGGCTGCCGAGGGGGTGATGTTGGGTTGTCCTTTCATCGACTCGATGGCTGAGCGCTGGGCGTCGGTGAGCTTCTCGGGTATATATACCATGATGTTGATGAGCTCGTCGCCTGTGCCGCCGTTTTCCTGATCGGGCAGGCCCTTGCCACGCAGACGGAGCACCTTGCCGGGCTGTGTGCCGGCGGGGATGTTGATTCGTGCGCGGCCGGTGATTGTAGGTATCTCTACTGCCCCGCCGAGGGTGGCGGTGGGGATATCAAGCATGAGGTTGTAGATCACATCGGCACCGTCGCGGATGAGCTCGGGGTGCTTGATTTCTTCAATGACCACGAGCAAGTCGCCGGGCACGCCGCCGCCTTTGGGATAGTTGCCCTTGCCGCGGAGAGCGAAGGTCTGGCCTTCGACAGCGCCGGCAGGGATAGAGAATGTAACTTCCTGCTCGCGACGCTCCACGCCTTGGCCGTGGCAGTGCGGGCAAGGCTCGGTGATAATCTGGCCTGTGCCGTCGCAACGCTCGCAGACAGCCTCTGACTGCATTACGCCGAAAGGTGTCTGCTGGGGAACTACGACACGGCCCTGACCGTGGCATACGGGGCATGTGGCCTTAGCCACACCGTCTTTGGCGCCGGTGCCCTTGCAATACTCACATTCGAGGAATGTGGGCACGCGGAGAGTCTTGGTGACACCTTTGGCAATGTCTTCAAGGGTGAGCTTCACACGTATGCGCACATCGCCGCCGCGACGTTTGCGCGGAGCACGACGTCCACCTGTGGCACCACCGAAACCGCCGCCGAACATCGAGTTGAGGAAGTCGTTGAGGTCGCCATGACGGCTGAAGAAGTCGTTCATGTCGAAGCCCTGCGAATAGAAACCGCCTGCACCGCCGCCGGGGAATCCCTGCTGGCCCATTGCATGGCCATACTGGTCGTAGAGCTGACGTTTCTTCTCGTCGGAAAGGACATCGTAGGCCTCGGCGGCCTCCTTGAATTTTTCCTCGGCCTCTTTGTCGCCCGGATTCTTATCGGGGTGATATTGTATGGCCTTCTTGCGGTAAGCCTTTTTTATCTGCTCCGGAGTGGCGTTTTTGTCTACACCGAGCACTTCATAGTAGTCTCGTTTATTTTCCATAATCAACAGGCATTATTCACCTACGGCTACTTTGGCGTGGCGGAGTACTTTATCATTGAGCATATAGCCCTTCTGGGTGGTGTCGAGTACCTTGCCTTTGAGCTCGGGAGTAGGAGCGGGTATTGTTGCGATAGCCTCGTGGAGCTCGGGGTCGAAGTCGGCGCCGGTGCTCTCCATGGGCTTCACGCCCTGACTTTCGAGGTATTTTATGAATTTCTGATATATCAATTCCATGCCTTGGCGCACAGCCTCGGCGTCCTTGGCCTCTTTGGCGGCGGCAAGACCGCGCTCGAAGTCATCGACGATGGGCAGCAGGCCTGAGAGCACGCGCTCGCCGGCGTTTTTGAGCAGCTCGGCTTTCTCGCGCATTGTGCGCTTGCGGAAGTTGTCGAAGTCGGCCATCAGGAAGAGATATTCTTTTTTCTCTTTCTCGATTTCAGCACGGGCGGCGTCGAGCTCATTCTGGAGATTGGCGTTCTCGCTGAGTTCGGCGTCTTCGATTTCGGTCTGATTGTCTTCTGTATCGACAACGTCCATGATTTCAGGTTCTTCAACAGCTTCTTTGGCTTGTTTTTTCTTATCTTGATGTTTGTCGCTCATAATTCTGGTGTACTTTATAAGAAATATATGCAAAAACTCGGCCAAACTGTGTTAAAATCCGACCGTGATTAAAAATATAACAATAAAAAGAGGCTTAACGTTCAGCCGAGGGGCGCAGAAGACAGTCTTCCGGCAAAAATGTCAGCCTCGGGGTAGGCCTGCCGCAGTTTGCCGACCGTAAAGTCGGTGTAGGCCTGCGAGTGAAGCAGGACGAAGACCGTGGAGCCCGAGCCGCTCATGGCGCAATAGGTGTAGTCGCACCAACAGTCGAACCAATGCTTAAGCTCCCCAACCTTGGGTTGCGCCTTGAATACCGACTCCTCGAAGTCGTTGGTGAGGCCGTTCCACATCCACTTGTCGGGGCGCAAGGCTATAGAGGCGCGCAAGTCGGTGCCGGCAGGCAGCTCTGCAGGGCTTACGCCGGCGTATGCCTCGCGGGTAGAGACCTCCGTGCCGGGGATTTTTGCAGCCACCACCCACAGGTCATCGAGGGCGGCGACATCGATGGGAGTCATCACGTCGCCTATGCCCTGCACATACATGGGGCGGTTGTAGATAAAAAACGGACAGTCGGCGCCTACGGTAGCCGCCACCCCGGCAAGCTGGTCAAGCGACAGGCCGAGGCCCAGAAGCTCATTGATACCGCGCAGGGCAAACGACGCGTCGGCCGATCCGCCGCCAAGGCCGGCACCGGTCGGTATCTTCTTGCTCAGGTAGAAGTCGAGCGGCGGCAGACTGCGCCCGATATATTTCTCCAAGGCGCGGTAAGCCTTCATCACAAGATTGTCGGCCGGGTCGGCGAGCTGCAGAATATCGTCGCCGACAATAGAAAATGTCGTCTGCGAGCCCTTTGCCGGCACAATTTCCAGCACATCACACCAAGGAATCGGCACGAACACCGACTCCAAGTCATGGTAACCGTCGGGACGCCTGCGCACAATGCGCAGCCCCACATTTATCTTTGCATTCGGAAAAAGTATCATAATTTACGATTTATCCTGCCTTTGCGGGATGATATGTTTTTAGGGTTATACTCATATCTCCGTTTTTTACGATAGACACAATCAGCGTTTGGATTCAAAACAGAAATACTGTCGATGTAATCATCATCGCAAATACGGACTAATTTGTTTTCTTTATTCCTTACCACAATACCGTCATGGGAGCTCGAAATCAAAAAGCAAAGTGATTTATCAAAGTAGATTTCCAATAAGTTTTTATTCACTATCAAATGCAGTGCGATATTAGATCCTGCAATTTCAGTAAATTGAATCGGCAGCCATTCTGCGCCAAGTTTCAGAGCTATGCAGGCCAAGCGTAAGGGTATTCTCTTTGCCGAATAATTGTTGAACAATACAAGACCTTCATCTTTGTAATGGTAACACCTTTTGTAATTGCAATAAGCCAACAGTTGAGGCATAGTTGCAATGGCGCGAAACCTGTGGCTCAACTTTGGCGAGTTGTCGGCTATTTTCTTGGTGAGAATCTCATCAGCATGGAGCGATGAAATGATAATAGTATCAAGCAAATCTTTAAACCGGGCGCTATTTGTAGTGATAATGTTTTTCCAACTGGTATCATAGTCCACATCACGTGTATCTTTACTCCATCCATAATTCCAGCCATCGACGGGGTAATTGTCAAACCCCAAGCACAACAAAGCCCGACGGGTAAGATCGTTATCACCGACCTTCAAAATGGCTTCAAGAGCCTTGGAATATTTCTCAAATTTTTGGATATCGAATACGTCGCTATCTTTCGCCCAAGCGATTACAATGGCAATCTCACCTTTGAATAAAGTGACGCCGGCATCGACATTAAGATTCTGGACATGCCATATTGCTTTTTCAATTCGAGATCTTTCAGTCGGAAAATCTTTAAGTATCTGCAGCTTTTCAGCCTCTTCATCTGTCAATATTATCTTGGATACATCATTGAGATTCAAGATATCAACAACATCACCAATAGATTCGCCGATTTCTATGGCCTTATCAACCAGATTACTGACCGACCGACTGACATTTTCAATTCTCGCGATATTTCTCAAAAATTCAAAAAGGCGAGAGACATCTCTCGCGGAGCACTTGCGGTGAGTCTTGGCATATTGCAATATTGGAAGTAACACAAAACAGTCTATCTGACTGAGGTTTCTGCCATTGCCATTAGCTACGGAGAAATATTTCTTGATAAATTTCTGTAGCCATAGATAAACGTTAAAATATTCGACTATTGTACTTAAAGAAATATCATCGAAAGGGAAACGAAACTTCGTATCTTTTGATGACGATTTAGATTCAAGTATCCGCTTATACTCCTCATCAATCCCCTCTTCAGCGTCTTTATCATGTTTCGGCCGACATACTATAAGCGCAATCCACCGCAAGAACTCGTGTAGGCCATTGTCTGCGGTATCATAATTCTTTTTATCACGATTTTGCCAAAACCAAATCTCGATTTCTTCCCAAGCCTCGGCTTCGTTTAGATTATGCTTATCTGCCACATTATAGCGGCCTTTATTTTCAGGCTTTGAGAGAATAAGTGGCTTGAGATTCTCTGTCGGTGTGAGGGGTTCGCCTGTTGTATTTATTACAACAAAAGTTTCTTCGCCTAAAGCTCTGTTTTCCAAATCATAATAAATAAACATCAGCCTGTGCAGCAGAAACTCTGCAAACTCATCAATATCTTCTATCTGATTCCTTATCTTTTCCATAGCACTCAGAGCTCCAAGCATAGATTGAATGCTATAGTCAACATTATAGTCGTCGAAATACCAATCACATGCCTTTATATCATCAATATTTTCTATATTGCTCACCTCTGCGGATACAAAAAACTTACGCACCAGATCGTCGATGAAATATAATGTCGATTCCCTTATGGAATATTGCAGATAGGTCTGTCCTTTGTCAGAATAAAGACCATTGATCAGGAAATTGACAAAACGGTTGTCGCCACTCCAACGATTGAGCATACCGACAAGCAGATACAGCGTAGTGATACGCTGCTGGCCATCGCACAACTGAACATGGTTTTCGGGTACCTCATAGCCATAGATAAGCCCGAGGCTCAAACGCTTGTAGCGGTCTTTCTTATTGTTGAACTGGCGGAGAAGAGTATTCAAAAAATCAGACACGAGCAGAGCTGCATTATCACCCCAGCAATAATCACGCTGTAGATCAGGGATAATTATACGGCGATTGCCCGAAAACAATTCCGCCAGATTATAACTTTCTCCGGATATCAGATTAATCTTGTTCTTCATCTTTTTGGAGTAAATAGGGACTGTATGTCGAAATAAAAGCCGACAGTGTGTCTTTGAAATGTTTTCGTATTTGTTCTCCTTCCCAACTGTTTTCTGCAAACCTATAGATACTATGCATCAGATGTCGGCTCTTGAATATTTTCTTTCGTTCGTTATCAGTACCAAGGAGGAACATATTCTTTTTTTCATCAAAAGAACTCGGCCCAAAAGAAGAATTGTCATCACGATAGATAAGCACGAGATTACCCAAACAATGCTCTGTGACATCAAGTTCTTCCGTATTGTCAAGCGGATTGGTTATACGGCCTAAATCAGTCCTGTTTGTCATTAGAGCAATATCATCTTCGGTTATCACCGTATCATCACCTCGCTTTATGACATCACCGTCTATGTGATATACAGTTGATTTTGCTTTAATATGCTCAAGCGACCATTTATTCTTATCCCATATATGAAAATCAAACTTACGTCCACTGCCGTTGTTTTGCAAATTATCTTCATCTATGTTTAATCTTAGCAGAAGAATATATGCTTCTGCTTTTCCGTCGGTATTATACACATCGGCTGACTTGAGCATTTCAAATTTTGCGATAAATTTATCTTTTATCTCTTCAGTCGATTTTTTAATTATCTGCGCGTGTGTCAAACCAAGAAATGCAAGAAGATAATAATCGTTCAGATTGTCATCCGGTATGTTAGTCTGAAAATAATACTTGATAAATTTAACAAGATTGTCTTTATCAAGCAGACGGACAATTGCTCCAATCCTATTATACTTAATCGGATTATAGTAAACTTCCTCAAATCTTTTCTGAGTCTTCCTCAAAAGGTCAAAAACGGCCTTTGCCTTGGACGGTGAGTGATCGCGACCGAACAAATCAGAACAAAAACTATCGAATGTTATATTGTCTTTTCGGCTTTCTCCGGTAGCCGCAGTTAATAGCCATCCCAATTGCCAATCTGTCTGAAATATGAATTTCACATCTTCATTATTCCACCAATGCAACCACTTGTCCCATTCTCGGGCATAACGGCTGCGCAAGGCATTGAGTTCCCACTCTTCCTGTATTGAAATCTCTCCTTTTGTATATGACGCCAATCGAAGTATTTCGGACTTTATAATCTCCTGTTCAAGCATTTTAGCACGGTTACCATTCATCATGGTAAAAACTTTTATCGCTTGACTTTCCGGTATGGATATGAATAAAAACTTTATATGAGTAAGCAGATACTCTAAAAACTCTTTTCTTATTTTTTCTGCAAGCAGGCCTGAATTATTAAGTTTTTCTCTAATAATGGCAAGGCTCTTCTTAAAATAGTACAAATCCTGAAACGGTTCATCTTCAGAAGCCTCTACGCAAAGATTGTCTTCAATATTTGTCAAAAAATCCTCCGATTCCTTTCGTATTGCATATCTTATAGCAAAGTTACCTTTGTAGCCAAGATACTTCAAGAGCAGGTATAAGAAAGTTGTTCTCTGCTGGCCGTCGATCAGAATTATCTCATCGACATTCTCGCTTACCGTCACGCCTTGAAGAAAAACATCGGAAGAAGAATCATGCTGAAACTTAGACAACAATGTATCCATTAAATGTGTCGAAGAATCAGAGCGCCCGTCATTGCGCCTTTTTCCCCATACATACCCTCGCTGATAGTCGGGAACTGTAAAACATTTTTCTGCGCCTTGCCGAAGATAATCATTTAAGGTAATAATCGGTTCCATAGTAAAGTATCTTTTTGCACAAAGTTACAAAATTTTATAAGTATGACAAATAAATTTTGCGGCACTCGAGGTAATTTGTAACTTTGTATTCAATGAGATATATGCGTGTACTTCTGGCCTTGTTTGTGTCGGCGAATCTTCTTTTTGCCGGCTGCCATGGCTCGCGGCAGAGCGCCGCGCCCGTGGCGGAGGAGTACGACCGCCCCGGGCTCAAGGGCGTAGACCCGGCCGTGGGGCAGAAAATCGTAAAGGAGGCGCGCAAGTGGCTCGGCACCAAATATGTGTATGGCGGCAAGACACGCAAGGGCACTGACTGCTCTGGCATGGTGATGGTGGTTTATGAGCAGGTGACGGGTATTAAGCTGCCGCGCGACAGCCACTCGCAGCAGGCCTTTACCGAGCATATCAAGCGCCGCGACCTCACGCCGGGCGACCTCGTGTTTTTCGCCTCCAAGGCCGGTGGCTCACGCATAGGGCACGTGGGCATTTATATCGGGCAAGGGCAATTTATCCATGCCTCCAGCAGCCGGGGCGTGATTATCAGCAAGCTCGACGAGAGCTATTATGCCCGGCATTTTCACTCAGCCGGACGTGTGCCGGGCGTGAAGAAAGGCAAAGCCAAAGAGGTGAAGACTGAGGTTACAGCTCCGGAGCGCACCGACTTCCCCATAATCACAAAGCCTGCCGACACCTTGAGCATTTCGCTTGACCGCCTCATCGAAATCTCCGCACCCGACAGCATTGCCATCCCCTCAGAAATTTGCGAACCTGACTCCATCGCTTTAGAGCCTGCCGCAGAAATTTGCGAGCCCGACACTATTACCGCCTCGGTGATAAGCGCATTCGAGTAAGTTTCAACCCTTGAATATCATTATTTTGAGCAAAACGCACGGCCTTTTTGCTTTCTGATTTGTTATATTATTAAATCAAATAATTTGGGTTATGAAAACTTTCCTCGCAATATTGGCAGCCGGCATAGCATTGATTGGAGCAAGTTCGTGCGCCGACCTCGGCTTCGGCGTAGATGTAGGCTCTTCAGGGCCTTACGATACATATTGGTATCCCAACGGATATTTAGGTGATTATTATTGGAACACACCGGTGTGGAATTATGGCCCGATATATAATCAGCGGCCACCTGCTCCTCCTTTAATCGGCAATGGTCCCGGCTCTGTAGGCATGCCCGCCAACCGTCCGCAGCAGCGGCCACCTCAGACAAGCAAACCGCCTACAGTAAATCCTGCCGGCCCCAACGGTATCGGCTGGAATCCCGGACCGATGAACCGGCCCGGCAACAACGGCCTGCCGACGGGTAAACCGCTGAAATGATACCAATCTGCAAACAATCGCTACGTAGTTATACGACATAGTCAATATAAATGACAAGTCGCGCAACTACGTAGCGCTTATCTAATAGGAATCATTATCTTACCTATGGTTACGCATAGCTACGCCATGCTGACCATAGGAAATCTAGGACTTGCGCAAGCAAAAAGTGTTAAAAATTCGATTAAAT
>CAJTWH010000037.1 GCA_910579995.1 uncultured Muribaculaceae bacterium
TAATTTTGCAATGCTGCAACTCTCTGTAGCGACCCTATATCACACCTTAAAACACAAAATGAAACTGCGTTATTATCTTTTAGCTCTTGCCGCGATGGCATTTGGCGCACAAGCACAACGCCTTGCAATTCTCAGCGACATCCATGTCACCCCCGGCAATGCCTGCGATTCGGCATTGCGAGTGGCTGTAGATGAAATCAATGCTCAGGATTTCGACCTCGTCGTAGTCAACGGCGACCTCTCAAACGAGGGCTCCGACCGCGAGCTCACAAACGTGAAATCCACTCTCGACGCTATCAGGCACCCTCTGTTCGTGCTCCCCGGCAATCATGAGAACAACTGGAGCCAGAGCGCTACAAAAACCTTCGTAGACCTCTGGGGCAACGACCGCTTCGTCACCACCGTCGACTCGCTCGTGCTCGTAGGTATCAACTGCGGCCCCTACATGAAGATGGGCGACGGACACGTGAAGCAGGAAGACCTCCACTGGCTGCGCTCCACCCTCGACAGCCTCGTCACCGATGGCCGCCGTGTGCTCAATTTCAACCACTATCCCCTCCTCGCCGACCTCGACAATGTGGCCGACTATGTAGAGCTTCTTGAGCAATATCCCGTGATAGGGCACATCAACGGCCACTATCACCGCTGGAACAACTATCCCACCGGCGGAGCCGAATCGGGTTCCGACCTGCAGTGCGTGACCGTACGTGCGCTCGACCTCGGCGGAGGCAATTTCGGATATACAATCCTCGAGATTGACCCGCAATGGCTCCACTTCTACGAGAAACAGCTCGGCAAAGAAAAAACGGCGATGTATGCTTTCGCCAACCGCCGCGAGCACAAGAAAGCCGCCTTCCCCGCCCGCCCCGAGCTCAAAGCGCCCGCAGGCTTTGAAGTAAGCAAGGTATGGGCCGACAGTGCCTCGATCTTCACCCGTCTGGGCTTCGACAACGACAATATCTACTTCGGCAACTCTCTCGGCCAAGCCCGCGCCATCGATAAATCGGGCAAGCACAAATGGGATATACCTACCGGCGCGTCGCTCTTCAGTCGCCCGGTAGACCTTGGTAAAGGACGCATTGCCGTGCCCACTCACGACGCCATCCTTATCGTCGACGCCAAAACTGGCAAAGTAGTCCGCAGACAGACATCTAAAGAAGGCCCCTACGTTGCCGACGGCACACTCACTCCCGACGCCAAGGGCTACATACAAGGCGGCTACAAACGTATCGAGCGCCGCCGCCCCTCCGACGGCAAACTCGTATGGTCATACGATTCGATTTTCAACTACTGCCAGGCCGCTCCGGCCATCGACGGCAACGACCTCGTATTCGGTGCATGGGACACCAACCTGCGTTGCCTCGACCTCAACAAGGGCAAACTCAAATGGGTATGGAACAACGGCAAGACAGCCAATATGCTCGGCCCGGGCAATGTTGTGCCCGTAATCGCCGGCGACAAGGTGATAATCGTCGCTCCCGACCGCTACATGACAGCTCTCGACCGAGCTACCGGACGCCAGCTTTGGCGCGACAACAGCCACCGCTACCGCGAGAGCCTCGGCCACAGCGAAGACTTCACTACCGTCTATGCCAAGACTATGGACGGCGAACTCGTTGCCATCGACGCTACCGGCCCCGACTTCAAAGAGCGCTGGACCCTTGACCTCGGCCTCGGCTACGAGCATGCACCTTGCGTAATCGTGGAGCGCGACGGCTACGTCTACACCGGCAGCCGCCGCGGCCTCGTCACAATCACACGTGCCGACGGCCCCGAACTCATCGCCACCCTCCCCTTGGGCAGCAGCGAGATCAACGGTATCGACGTAGACCCCACTACCGGCGACATCTACGTATCACTCATCGAAGGCACCATCTACCGCATTTCAAAGAAATAAAAAGCCAACCCTCACCAACAAAAGCGCCAAATAATTGACCTGCAATTATTTGGCGCTTTTTATTTGCGCATACGAGATGTAGGAAGCAATCAACTTAGTGGCATGTCTTTTTTGCCGCGTCCAGCCACGCACGTTCCGACTCTATCCTTGGCCGGGCACACCTGCGCAAAGCTGCGGTGTAGCCGGTTTCTGAATTGATCGATGTCCTGCGGACATGATTGGCAGCCTCTTGTTTCGCAGGGATAGCCGCATGGCGGCGAACGACGGCGTAGCTGTCGCGACTCTGTGTAGCCTGTGGTAAGCATGGCGTAGCTATGCGCAACCACAGGTTGCAGCAATCTCCCCGGTAAATAGCGCTGCGTAGCTGCGCGACATGATTTTTCGATTGGTTTGTCGCGCAGCTACGCAGCGCGTTATATTTTTGCTTTTTCATACCTTTGGCTGCGAACAGCTACGCGGTTCTTGCCAAAGGCTAAGCAGAGTTGCGACAGCTACGCTGTCTCGTGCCGCTACCGCGGCTAATGTTTTTATAATAGTACCTCCACGCGTCCCTACTACATTGCGGTCTCTTCTGTTAGTTAGATTCGTTGCAACGGGTGAAACTTTAATTACAATTTTCAAGTCGTACTAAATATGTACTTAATGAGAAAAGAAGTACTAACGGATAGAATTGATTTTGGAATTTTTAAAGGCTGTTAGCTATTTTTAGTTTGATTTGTTTTCGGAGAAATTCTTGGATTTTCCGGTTAGTACACCCTCTAATCCAAAAAAAATTATTAACTTTGCGTGGCAGACCGCATTTCGAGGCCCCGGTCGTGGGGTTGAGGGTGGGTCAGCAGCCATTGTAGGGGCGCTTTGCCTTGGCAATTTACATAATGAAAAGCGTTTATCGACGCGCAATCTTGACAGTTAGAAATCTCGCAAATTTCAAAATCTTCGTCAAGAATGTTGCAACGGTAGATGGCTTATGTGGATATGTTATCTCCGCGTCGGATGATGTGTTAACACCGCCGATGCTTGTTGATACATATTTGCGTGAGGCCTCGAACCGTTGCTCGTTCTACGAAGATGGGCAATGCGAGAGCCTCTAACTGTTGGAGCGGGCAACAGATACGGCTCTCACGCTTTTTTTTCAACCAATCACTATCGCCATCGGAGTGAGCCTCGGCGGCAACTGCACAGCCTATGGCTTATATACTCCCGGCTTTAGACAGAGGCTATCTCGACATCGACTGTATGCCGTGCACCCTGGCTCTGAACATTGCTGTCTCCATCAACCAATATTTTGAAAAGCATCCCGGACAGCAGCTCACTCTTGCCCATATAATGGCGTTCACCCAACGCTCGTGGGTTCTCGCGCCCGAAGAGGCCAACGCTGCCAAACTGATTTTTGCAGTATACATCACCGACCACAAACGCAAAGTGGTGGGGGTGTTCACGCGCAGCAGAGTTGATGAAAACGGCATAGGCGGCGACAAGTTTCAGGCTATTGCCAATGAAGATGACGAGCCGGGCAGATATGGCGTACTGCTGCAGCCCGCCGACGAAGAGACTTGGAACAAATATATCAACGCCTACCTCCCTGACACGAAAAATGGCGAATCCAATCCGGTAAGATATTTCAATCAACACAATACTAATAAATAACGAAAAGCATGAAGAAATTCCTACTTCTTTTCATGGCGGTGCTGACGCTCGTCGTCACTGCCCGCGCTGGCGATAGGTTCACCGTCGACAACCTCTCGTATACAGTCATATCTGAGGAAAATAAAACCGTTATCTTTAACGGTGCGGCCTCTGGAGCAGAAAAGCCCAAGGGTAAATTTATCATACCTCAAATTGTCGCAAATGGGTCTACGCGTTATATGGTCACCCAAATCGATACTTACGCGTTTGATGGTTGCGAAGACCTGACATCTGTCACCATTCCGAGCACTGTGACAACACTTGGTATCGGTAATAATCTTTTTAGTAATTGCCAAAACTTGAGCGAAATAATAGTAGCCGAGGATAATGCCACGTTTTCTTCATTCAACGGCATGTTGTTTGATAAAAACAAAAAAACTCTGTTGTGTTGTCCTCGGGCAAAAGAATCTGTTGAGATTCCCAATTCTGTGACTGAAATTGGCTTTTCCGCATTTCTCGGATGCTCCAGCTTGACCTCTGTCACTATTCCCAACTCTGTGATTAAAATTGGCATGGACGCATTTTCCGGATGCTCCGGAGTGACCTCCGTCACTATCCCCAATTCTGTGACTGAAATTGGCTCTACCGCATTTTCCAGATGCTCCTCTCTGACATCGTTCACTATTCCCGGTTCAGTAACTTTAGTCGGCGCTGGGGCTCTATCCAATTGTTCAAGGTTAGAAGAAATAATAGTAGCAGAAGATAATAGCAATTATTGCTCTTTGGATGGTGTGTTATATAATAAAAATCAAACTACTCTTAGACAAGTCCCCGGAGCTAAGAAATCATACGAATTTCCCAACTCTGTGACTGAAATTGGCATGTACGCATTTTCAGGATGCTCCGGATTGAACTCTGTCACTATCCCCAACTCTGTGACTAAAATTTCCACTAGCGCATTTCGCGGATGTACCGGCTTGACATCCGTCACTATTCCCAACTCCGTGACGATAATTCCCTCGGACGCATTTTCCGGATGCTCCGGATTGACTTCCGTCACTATTCCCAACTCCGTGACTGAAATTTACTCGGACGCATTTTCCGGATGCTCCGGCTTGACTTCTGTCACTATTCCCAACTCTGTGACTAAAATTGGCATGGACGCATTTTCCGGATGCTCCGGATTAACTTCTGTCACTATTCCCAACTCTGTGACTGAAATTGGCATGGACGCATTTTCCGGATGCTCCGGATTGACTTCCATATACTGTTATGCAATAAATCCTCCTGCACTCGGTAGTCACGTGTTTAACAACGTAAACATAAGCAATGTGATTCTTCACGTTGTGAAAGGATGTGAAACGGCTTATCAAGAGGCCAACACTTGGAAAGAATTCTTCATTATGGCTGATTTGAATCCCCAACCCGAATCAGGTATTGAGGGAATCATGGCCGACGGCAGCGATGCTCCCGCCGAATATTATAACCTCAACGGTGTACGCGTCAACGCCGACAATCTCACCCCCGGCCTCTATATCAAGCGCCAAGGCGGCAAAGCCACCAAAGTGCTGGTGAAGTAATCCACGCAATCACATAACCACTCAATAATTCAGCCCGACGAATTCGCTTCGCCGGGCTGAATTATTAAGGGGTTATGAGGTTGGTCTAATGATGTAAGCCTTTACCTTGTTTGGGTTGTGTTGTACGAATACCTATCTTTTTAAATAGTTTGTGAGCGTTGCGATTCTGTCAGCAGAAGGCAATCTACTGAGTGGGTAATGGGTGAGCGTGTGTTGTCTGTATGATATATAATCCGCGTCCAGCCACGCACGTTCCGACTATATCCTTGGCCGGGCACACCTGCGCAAAGCTGCGGTGTACCCGGTTTCTGAATTAATCGATGTCCTGCGGACATCGCACGGATAGCCGCATTGCGGCGAACGACGGCGTAGCTGTCGCGACATATTTTTTCGATTGGCATGCACCGGAAAGCCATAGAAACCCGATTCAGATTCATCTAAAAACAACTGACAAGAGTATGACAGAACGACCGTATTTAATACATGGCAAATAATATACGGCAGAATTGTTGTATATTTGCAGCAGATTTATGAATAAGACACTATCATTCGCTACCTCAACGGAGTTGCTCCGAATTCCGGTCGAGACCTTGGTATATGTCAAGGCCGACGGAAACTACTCTGCCATTTGCTTGGCAGACGGCAGCGAGTATGTCCTGACTGTCCAGCTCGGACAAATCGAGCAGCGGATGTCGCAGACCTTAGACCCCGGCGACAATAGATTCGTGCGTATCGGCAAGAGTCTTATCGTGAATCTTGATTTTGTAACACTTGTCAATCCTTCGCGTCAGAAATTGATACTCTCCGACTGCCGTACATTCCGTCATGAAGTGTCCGCTTCGCGGGAAGCTCTTCGTTCGCTTAAGGATTATTTTGAAAAAGGAGAAGCAAAATGAGCAAGAAACCTCATTTCGACTTAGATGACGACCAGATACGTTTTATCTCAGCTGACGCAGGTAATACAGGGCATAAACATGTGCGCCCTTACAAAAAATGGTGGATTGCCTTAGTTTCTATAATAGTCTTGGCAATCGGGGCTGTCGTATACGACTACTACAAGCAGACTCCGGCGAACGTAGAAATAACGGTCAATATCGAAGAAGTGCCGGCAAGTCCGGTCAATATTCCCACAGATACGGCGGTCACTATTCCGGCCAAAACATATACGGCTGTGCAGGACACCACCATCAGCCGACACCGATTTACTATCCTTACTCCCATAGGAGGCAGCCCCGAGTTAGTGATAGGAAGTGACGCTTTTGAGGATACCACGGCCATACTGACAGTTCAGGCAGCAGATATCCGAAGCGATAACGGGAAGATTGTCGGAGCGTGCGTATCTAAGGGCAACTTGATAAGCACAGGGCAGTCAAAGGCCGGATTCTGCGCCATAATCGGCGGCAACATCACAATCGGAGTTGCCGACGCCACTCCATATCTGGAGCAGGCCCTTGAAACCGGTGGCGACTTCTTCCGCCAATACCCGCTCGTGGTGGGCGGTCAGGTCGTAGAGAACAAGCCAAAAGGAGTGGCTTTCAGAAAAGCTCTTGCCGAATACCGCGGCAAGACAGCTGTGATAATAAGCCGTAGCCAATTGACCTTTCATGACTTCTCTCAGTCGCTCGTTGATCTGGGCGTTACAAATGCAATTTACCTTGTAGGGTCTAAGGCCTACGGGCGTGCTGTCGATGAGGATGGCTCCACTGTGTCATTCGGCACACCTGCGGATAATTATCCTGAAAATATAAGTTTCCTTGTGTGGCGGAAGTAATTTCGTACACGAATGCAAGCAATTCATACAACGCCCGGCAAATCGCTTTGCCGGGCGTTGATTTTCCACGAACTTCGCGGATATAAAACGTATCCGAAATGAAAATTCCCCTATTCACATTAGCTTCATTGCTTTTGCTTATATCATCTTGCTGCCGGTCGCCTCTATCTCCGGCTCATAGTGAGAAAAATTCTGTGTACTATTGGAAGACTGTTTTAGACTTGGACAGCACAAGCCTTAAATTTATCGACAATCACAATATCGGCAGAATGTATCTGCGTATGTTTGATGTGGTCGAAGACCTTGGCGGAACTCCCGAATCCATGACCGCTCCAAATGCGTCTGTAAAGGTAAATTGGAAAGAATATTATCTGTTTCAGGATTCGCTGAAAGATATGGAGGTCGTACCTGTAGTCTATATCACCTTGGACGCTTTGAAAAGAATGAGAGGCTATGAAGGGGTGTTGGCAAACAACATCGTCTCCCGGATCAAGAACATGTGCTCATACAATGGCCTGCCCAACGTAGCCGAACTCCAACTCGACTGCGATTGGACGGTCTCCACAGAGACGTCGTTCTTCAAGCTGTGCGATTCTGTGAAAATGAGTATCTCTGACATGGGATTGCCTTGGCGGCTCAGTTCGACTATCCGGCTACATCAATTGGCACGCGAAGCACCTCCTGTCGACAATGGCGTGCTTATGGTCTACAATACCGGCAGTTTCGACAATCCTGACGCCGTCAACTCCATATTGGATGTGGAAGATGTAAAGCCATATCTCAAACGGCTTCCGGCATATCCTTTACACCTCGACGTGGCCTACCCCACCTACTCATGGCAACTTCTATTTCATAAACGTAAGTTCTGCGGTCTACTCAATGGCTTGGAACTTAACGACAGCACAACATTCCGTCGTATCGGACAGACACAATTCATAGCACTCAAAGATATCCCATACAGGGAAACAATCATACGGAAAGGCGACATAATCCGACACGAAATCTCTTCAAGCGAGGAAATCCTGAAAGTGAAAGCAATGATTGAGACTAAACTTTCCGGCAAACCTCACTCCAATATCCTTTACCACCTTGACACCGACAATCTCTCAAACTATACAGACAATGAAATCAACAATATGCTTTCGACCGACTGTTAGCCTGCTGACGCTCTTCTTCTCTTTTATTCTCGCCGAAGCCTGCGGCCCCTACTATCCCATAATTCCTACTCCGGAATTTTTCAAGTCAGAAAGCGACTATCGCAGTATGGCCGAGTTCGAGAAGGAGGAGAATCTGAGATTGTGGCAAGCGCTTACTTCTAAAGACATTCCTCTTTATGATATCGAGGAGGCTGTATACAAAAGCTCGTGGGAGGATATCTGGTACTATACAGGCTACTATCAGAAGCCAACCAAGAACAAATTGTATCTCTATTTAAGAAACAATAAAAATACTGAGCTCTCCGACTTCCTGTTGACGGCAAAGTTCATGGAAGAGAGATGGAGAGAAATACGCTCGCCGTGGTATTATCCGGCCGACAGAAACGAATCTTACGAGACCGGCGATTTCAGCGACATTATACGCAATAGCCGCTCTTACGAGGGCACACGTCTAAAAGACCGCTATGCCCTTCAGGCGACAAGGGCTTATTTTGCCGCCCGCAGATATTCGGAGTGCATAGAGTACTATGATTCTGTATTCTGCGACATCCCTGACGACAATCTTATGAAGCGGATGGCGAGGAGATATGTCGCCGGGTGTTGGAGCCGGCTCGGTGATAGCGGGCGCGCCGACTCTCTCTTTGCCGCTTCGGGTGATATATGGTCAATCAGTGCGCCTGACTGCGTTGAATATATGACCCTGCATAATCCGGGTGCCCCTCAACTGATGGCTTACATCCGCAACCGTGCTTCCGACACCGTATTTATGAAGCAGACTGCCGTCTTAGCAAATAAGATTATTGCAGACAAGAGGGTAAAGAACAAAGGCGACTGGACTTTCCTGATGGCATACGTCAAAAATGAATATTGCAATGACAGAACAAGAGCATACTCCCTGATACGTCAAAGCCTCAACCGGACCTTTTCTTCTGACGGATTGAAAGACCTCGCACGGGCATACAAGATGAAAATCGACGCGCAACTTGGCAACCGCAATTCTCTGCTTGCAGATTTGAAATGGATTGAGAGCAAGGCTGTCGAAATTAGTCCGGAGGCTAATGAATGGGTTCGACGCTTCCAAAACATTGTATATACCGATTGGATTCCGCGGCTTTGGCGCGATAAGGACTACCATACCGCAATTTTGTTATGTTCGTATGCCGACAATTTTTCGTCAGATGACTCCCGCAGTGAGATGAGAGAAAGTGAAAGGCATGCCAATACCCTCGACTATTCTTGCCTGTCATTCCAATTGATGGGCAGCCTCACATCCGCTCAACTTGCAAAGGCCTATTCTAAGATTCTGGCCGATAATCCGCTGTTTGCCCATCTGCGCACCAAGGCGAGAACTGACCGCGACTACTACAACGAATTGATTGGTACGCTGGCAATCCGCGAGGAAAATTTCGACCGCGCCGTCTACTATCTGTCAACAGTGAGCCATCACTATCAGCGGACAATGAATATCTACAAAGGCAATTACCTCGCCCGCGACCCCTTCGCCCACTATCCTACCCGATGGGCGGAATCTGAATGGGGTTGGGAGTACGAATATCCGACTTCGCACAAGTATGGCAGCTGTCCGCTTGACGCAAAATTACGCTTTGCCGGGCTCATGAGCAAATACAAAAAAATGATGAAGCGTGGTGTGAGTGAGGATGAAAAGGCAAAAGGCCGTCTGATGTACGCCATTGGCCGCAGAAACTCACTTGAAGAATGTTGGGCTTTGACTCAATATTGGCGCGGCGGATGTTGCGACCTCTTTTCTCCTGAGCTACACTACTGGGAGTGTGATTTTTCTGAAAAGAACTACGCTTTCTTATACAACTACGAGACAACTGTAGGGCACAAGGCCACTGAAGCCTTTTACCAAAAAGAGATTGAAGCGGCTTTGGCAATGTTTGTAACCGATGAGGAAAGAGCCAAGGCTGAGTACCTCTTGGGCAATCTCCGCACAGTTGTTAAGCGATACGGCAGCACAGCTACCGCACAGTATATAAAAACATCGTGCGATAACTGGCGCAATTGGCTCTGATTACTCTCTCACTCTTAGCGAGCGCATGAAGTAGAGGGTGGCGGCGGTGAGGACGAGGCTCGCAGCTGTGGGCCAGAAGCTCCAGAGAGTGGGCTCGGCTGTGACTGACTCGACTCCCTCGCTGCGCACCTGCAGCCATGCCGATATCACATAGACAGTGTTGTTGAGAGCATGCGCCGCCACCGGCACCCATAGCGAGCGGCTCCACAGAAGCAGGTAGCCGAAATAGGCTCCGAGAAGCATGCGGGGCACAAAACCGAATATCTGCATGTGGAGGGCGCTGAAGAAGAATGCCACGAGCCAGATGGCAAGGTGCACGTTCACTCCGCCGGTGGTGAGCAGGCGCTGGAAACAGCCGCGGAAAATCAATTCTTCCGACACTCCGGCAGCTATGCCGATGATAAGTATATTGATTATCAAGGCGCTCACGCTCGTATCGGCCATCATGGCGCGCATGGTATCCGAGGCCATTTCCTCAAGCATGCGCAATGACGATTCAAGGCCGGCCATCGATTCGGGAAACTTGATATTGTAGTTCCACCAACATATAGCCTCCTGCAGCGGCACCGACACGAACATCATCACAAGCACCAACAGCAACATGCCAAGCCCGGGAGCACGGCGGATACACAGCAGATCGGCCGGGCGCCGGCTGACAAACACTGCCGTGCCCACCGCCGGGACGATAAACGCAAGTATATCCTGAATGAGAGCGCTGATCCTGATTGCCGCCTCCATGCGGCCGGCCATCACACGTCCGAGGATATAAGATGTGACTGCCGTAAGTATATAGCAGATCAGAAAAAAGCAGAACAGCAGCAGCAGACGCTGGGGGAGGGTGAGGACAAGATCGGTGCGTTTCATAAGCGGATATAAAATGGTGATACAAGGCGCCGGTATTCGGCCGAATATGTGCCGTCGGGGTTTCGCAGGCAGAGAGTTTCGTCGCTGATGGGGCCGTCGGCGAGGGCGAAGTCCCAGAGCAGGCGCGTGGGAGCTTTGCCACTGGCTGTGACTACACGGCAGATACGACGCAGCTTGAGGCCTGCAAGTTCGGCCTGATATATGATTTCCTGCTCAAATTCAGCAGGCGACACCATGCCGAGCCGGCCGTCGGGCGCAAGCATATTGTTTTTAAGAAGAGAAGCGTAAGTCAAGCCCGACTGGTGACGCGCGTCGGCACGTGCGCTGTCGGCCGAGCGCAGGCCGTCGGTAAAATACGGCGGATTGGATATGACGATGTCAAATGTGTGCCCCTCGGCGGCGTAGGCCAAAAAATCGGCATTGACTATCGAGAGGCGGCTCTTCCAAGGCGAGGCGCAGAAGTTGGCCGAGGCTGCCGCCGCTGCAGAAGAATCGAGCTCTACGCCTGCAATACGTGCCTGCGGCATGATATCGGCGGCAAGCAAGGCAAGCACACCCGAGCCCGACCCTACATCGGCGACTGACAGGCGGTCGCTGTAGGGCGACAGAAACCATGCGGCAAGCAGAACGCTGTCGGAGCATATCTTCATGCCGCAACCGTGGTCGTCAACCGCAAAACGGGTGAATTGAAAAACTCCCATCTTCTGAATTACTTTTTTAAGTTTCGCAAGCGAAACTAGTTTATCTTGAGTTTAAAGTTTAAGGAGTTTAGAAATGGTAAAACTAAACTTTTAAACTTCCTGAACTATGCGCTGAAAGCGCCTTAAACTTTAAGTTTCAACCTGAAACTTGATTTACTTGTACTCGGGCACGCAGACGTTGTGCTTGTCGAAAATATCACGTGCGCGGTCGGAGAAAGCTTTGGCTTTGCCTTTCCATAGCTGCGACTTGACGCTGTCGGCCTCGAGCACCTTGAATTTGTCGGCCATGGTAAAGAGCAGCCGATACGAGGCGGCCTTGATGTGCGCCCGCCCTACATCGTCGCGGCAGATAGTGACGTGAGCCATCACGCCTCCGCGGGTGTCGGCTGTCTTCATGTTCGACACGAAGTTGCCCAATGAATATACCAGAAAAACGTTCTTGTCAGGAAAATAGCGGTTGGTGCGGAATTCCATAGGCTGTATCACATGAGGATGAGCGCCGATGATGAGGTCAACACCCTGTTTTTCAAGAAAATCAGCCATATTTTTCTGAGCCGCGTTAGGCAGGAGTTTATACTCGTCGCCCCAGTGTATGCACACGGCAACGAGCTCGGCTCCGGCATTGCGCGAGGCCTCGATATCCTTGGCTATCAGGTCCTTGTCAATATAGTCCACTACCACTCCCTGCCGCGGCTCTATGCCGTTGGTGCCGTAGGTATAATTGAGAAAACCGATTTTGAAACCATTGACGTTCACAATCTTGGGCAACTCTGCCGTCCGGGCGGAATCGCACGTGTATGTGCCCAAGTGAAGTTTGTCTATGCTGTCGAGATGGGCTATGGTCGCTCTCAGTCCCTTGGGGCCATGGTCGAGGGTATGGTTGTTGGCTGTGAGGAAAAGGTCGAATCCGGCCTCGGCGAGGGCGTCGGCAAACTGCGTCGGAGCGTTGAAACACGGATATCCCGAGTATGGCGGACGCCCTACCGGAGTCTCAAGATTCACCACCGCAAGATCGGCGGCAGAGATTATGGAGTCGATGTCGGCGAAGCACTCGGAGTAGTCATATCCGGCTCCGCTGCGGGCAAGTTCAATCTGCGCTTTATGCTGCATTGCGTCGCCCACAAAAAGCAGGTCAGCCTCGCTGCCGGCAAAGAGCAGCGAGGCTAATGAGGTACAGACGGGCAGCAATGGATGTGCCATAATCTGAAATCGTTATCAGTCGCGACGGCGTGCGGCCTCCAATGTGTTGAGCATGAGCGACACGATGGTCATCGGGCCTACACCGCCGGGCACGGGAGTGATAGCCGAGCATTTAGGGGCTACCTTGTCGTAGTCGACATCGCCGCTGAGGCGGAAACCTGATTTGCGGCTTGCGTCGGGCACACGTGTGGTGCCGACGTCGATAACGGTTGCACCCTCGGCCACCATGTCTTCAGTGATGAAACCGGGGCGACCCATGGCGGCCACAAGGATATCGGCCTTGCGGGTGTGCTCGGCAAGGTCGGGAGTAGAGCTGTGGCATACAGTGACAGTGGCGTCGCCTTGCGCGCCTTTCTGCATGAGCATGGCTGCCAGCGGCTTGCCTACGATATTGCTTCGGCCTACTATCACCACGCGTTTGCCGCGGGTAGGTATATCGTAGCGGCGGAGGAGCTCTACGATACCGGCAGGGGTGGCTGAGTGGAAACAGGGCAGCCCTACCGACTGTCGGCCTACATTGACGGGGTGGAAACCGTCGACATCCTTGGCAGGATCGATAGCCTCTATCACAGCCTGCTCATCGATATGCTTGGGAAGCGGGAGCTGCACAATGAAGCCATCGACATCGGCGTCGTTGTTGAGAGCCTCTACATGTTTGAGAAGTTCGTCTTGGCTCACGGTGTCTTCAAGGCGGATGAGTGTAGACTTGAAGCCGCATACCTCGCAAGCTTTAACCTTATTGGCGACGTAAGTCTCGCTGCCTCCGTCGTGGCCGACAAGGATGGCGGCAAGGTGGGGGCGGTGAAGACCGGAGGCGAGGCGCTGCTCTACCTCTGCGGCGATTTCCTGTTTGATCTGGGCGGCCGTAGCCTTTCCGTCGATTATCTGCATAGTCTTTGACTTGGATTATTGGAGATATATGGAAGAAACCTCACACCTTAACCTCCGGCAACTTAGCGGCGGCGTGCCTGACGCATCTGGCGCATCATGGCGGCGGGGTTTGAGCCCATGTTGGTCATGGTGTGCATCATCTTGCGGATCTGGTCGAACTGCTTGAGCAGGCGGCTCACATCCTGCACCTGCGAACCCGAGCCTTTGGCGATACGCTGCACGCGTGTGCCGCGGATAACCTCGGGGTGCTCGCGCTCGTAGGGTGTCATTGATGAAATGATGGCCTCGATACCCTTGAAAGCATTGTTGTCGATATCTATGTCCTTGATAGCCTTGCCCATGCCGGGAATCATGGCGGCGAGGTCCTTGATATTACCCATGCGCTTCACCTGCTGAATCTGCTTAAGGAAGTCGTTGAAGGTAAACTGGTTGCGTTTGAGTTTCTTGGCAAGTTCCTCAGCCTCTTTCTCATCGAACTGCTGCTGGGCACGCTCTACGAGCGACACGATATCACCCATGCCGAGGATACGGTCGGCCATACGCGCCGGGTAGAAGATATCGATACCGTCGAGACCCTCGCCCGTACCGATAAACTTGATAGGCTTGTCAACGACGCTGCGGATCGAAAGGGCCGCACCGCCGCGGGTGTCACCGTCGAGCTTGGTGAGCACCACGCCGCCGAAGTCAAGACGCTCGTTGAAGGTCTTGGCGGTGTTGACGGCGTCCTGACCTGTCATGGCGTCGACTACAAAGAGGATTTCGCCGGGATTGATGGCCTTCTTGATAGCCTCGATTTCGGCCATCATCTCCTCATCTACGGCAAGACGGCCGGCGGTATCGACGATTACGAGGTCGTTATGGTTCGACTTGGCATATTCGATTGCGCGCTTGGCGATATTCACGGGGTCTTTCACGCCGTCTTCGGTATACACCTCAACGCCAATGCTGTCGGCGAGAACCTTGAGCTGGTCGATAGCCGCGGGACGGTAGACGTCGCAGGCAACCAACAGCGGGCGCATGGCCTTCTCGCTCTTGAGTTTCTTGGCAAGCTTGCCGGTGAAGGTTGTCTTACCCGAACCCTGCAGACCCGACATAAGGATGATTGCGGGTTTGCCTTCGATACGCAGGGGAGTCTCCTGTCCGCCCATGAGGGTGGCGAGCTCATCGTGAACGATTTTCACCATGAGCTGTCCCGGCTCGATGGCGTTGATTACATTCTGGCCGAGAGCCTTCTGTTTTACGGTATCGGTAAACGTCTTGGCAACCTTATAGTTGACGTCGGCGTCGATAAGCGCACGACGAACGTCTTTAAGGGTTTCGGCAACGTTGATTTCGGTGATGCGGCCTTGGCCTTTGAGGAGCTTGAAGCTGCGCTCAAGTCTATCGCTGAGTTTTTCGAACATGTTGATTAGTTGAGGAGATGATTAGTAGCCGTGTCAGGGAATATAACAGTAGGTTTGAATTCACGAGCCTCTTCGGGAGTCATTGTGGCATAGCACATTATGATCACGATGTCGCCGGGCTGCACAAGGCGGGCGGCGGCGCCGTTGAGGCATATCACTCCCGAGCCGCGCGGACCGGGGATGGTGTAGGTGTCGAGGCGTGCGCCGTTATTGTTGTTGACAATATACACTCGCTCGCCCGGCAGGATTCCGGCAGCGTCGAGAAGGTCTTCATCGATGGTTATGCTGCCTATATAGTCGAGCCGCGCCTCAGTGACGGTGACGCGGTGGATTTTTGACTTCAGTACTTGGATAAACATAGCTTTTAAGCAAGTTCTTAGTAACGGATATTATCGATCAGACGCACACCGCCGCAATATACCGTGGCACAACCGGCTGCTCCGAGCTCGCCGGCGTCGGCCCAGCGGGCGATGGGCTGCATTGTCTTGGCGTCGACAATACGGTAATATTCGGCCTCGAGACCGTCGATATTGTTGATTGCGTCGAGGGTGAGACGCTCTACCTCTTCGGCTTCATAGCCTTGGTGGCGCAGGTCTACGCTGTCGGCAAGAATCTGATGTATCTTGGGGGCGATGGCGCGTGCCTCGGGGCTCAGACGCACATTGCGCGAGCTCATGGCAAGGCCGTCGGCCTCACGCACGATGGGGCAAGGCACAATCTCAAGGTCAAAACCTTCGAGCTCTGCCATACGGCGGATAACGGCAATCTGCTGGAAGTCTTTCTCGCCGAAGTATGCACGTGTAGGCTGAGCCCATGCAAAGAGCTTGCTCACGATCTGGGCCACACCGTTGAAGTGACCCGGGCGCATGGCACCCTCCATCACCTCCGCCACCGGGCCGAGATCGAACACGCGGGTGTCAGCTTCAGGATATACTTCCTCGGGCGAGGGCACGAATGCAAAGTCTACACCGCAGCTCTCGAGCATGGCGCAGTCGGCCTCTTCGGTGCGCGGATAGGTGCGCAGGTCATCGGCATTATTAAACTGGGTGGGGTTTACAAATACGCTCACCACTACCACGTCGTTTTCACGGCGTGCACGCTCTACCAGCGATTTATGGCCGGCATGAAGGGCGCCCATAGTGGGCACCAAGCCTATGGTCTTGCCCTGCCGGCGGCTATCGGCCACCACTTCGGCAAGACGGTTGACAGTACGGATTATTTCCATTTTTTATCATTCGGAGGCCCCATTATCGAAGCCACAAATTTCAAGTTGCAAAATTACAAATTTCCCTCAAACTCTCAAAATCAAACGCTTACTTTATTCATGTTTAACAAGCGAAACTTGCGCTTTATGTTTTTGGAGTTCCGGTTCTACATGTCATAATATCGCCCATAACCGTCAGTACAGCAACTTAGTAGGGACGCGCCGCGGCGCGTCCGCCTCACAACAGGTAATCATCATCAGTTCTGTGACAGGAAATAGTCCGGAGGGGCGGACGCGCCGCGGCGCGTCCCTACTGAGGGTCAACGGATTGTCATTTTCGTTTTGATTGCTAAAATTGAATTTATCCAAGCTCTGAACCGCTTGATCCATACACAAATTAACACCAATTATCCCTCCCGATTCCGATTTAATTGTTAACTTTTGCACTCAATTCAACGTCATAATGTTTTTATTTCAAATTTATGACTTGGATTTAGTGGTTGGACATCGGGAGGGATACCCGGTGT
>CAJTWH010000038.1 GCA_910579995.1 uncultured Muribaculaceae bacterium
GTGCCGTGGCACGTCCCTACTGTATTGTTGTTATGTGGCTGGAATTTGAGTTCTCAAATATCATAGCACTCCCTCTGGGAGCTGCATAGTGGCGCAGTGGAGCGAGCCGTGTTGGCGGATTAGGGCGCGGCAGTCGACAGGTATTATCTTGTGGTCGGGCATAGCCGCCTGCAATGCCATCAGCGCGTGCCTGTCTTTTAGGGGTTGATTGTATACCGGAGCAAGCACCACATCGTTAAGTATCAAGAAATTGGCGTATGTCGCCGGCAGGCGTATTCCTTCATCGGGGTCATATATGGCGTCGGGCATGGGCAACTCTATAAGATTGAAAGGCATGCCGTTGGGGCGGCGCAAGGCCTCAAGGTCGGCCCGCATTGCCGACAGACATTCATAGTGCTCGTCAGACGGGTCGCTGCAGCCGACGTAAAGAAGTGTATCACCCGGCGGCACGAGGCGCACGAGTGTGTCGATATGGCCGTCGGTATCATCGCCGGCGAGTGCGCCATGGTCGATCCACAATATATTATCCACTCCGAGGTCTGTGCGCAGGGCATCTTCGATGTCGGCACGCGAGAGTCCGCCATTGCGGTTGGGCGACATCAGACACTCGGTAGTGGTGATGAGCAGGCCTTGGCCGTCGCTCTCCACAGAGCCGCCTTCGAGGGTGAAACTCAGCCGGTTGATACGCGGAGCCTTGATAATCCGAGCCTCGCACAGACCAAGGGTGGCGAGATTGTCGCGGTCGGAGGCAAATTTGAGCCCCCAACCGTTGAACTGATAGTCCACCACAGCCTTTGTACCGTCGATATCAACTGTTATAGGGCCATAGTCGCGCGTCCACGTATCATTGGTGGGCATACGGTGGTATATGATATTCTCAAGCACGGTATCTTCCGGCAAAAATTGCTTCTGCGGCTCTTCGGGGCCGATTACCAGCACTTTGGCATATTGCGATATAGCGCAGATGATATGCCCGTAGGTCGTGCGGATATCATCGAGCATATAAGCCCAATCAGTATCGGCGTGTGGCCAAGCTATGAGCACTGCCTCGGCCGGCTCCCATTCTGCGGGAAAACGTAAGGTTGAGGTCATTGTTATTCTACGTCGTTATAATCGGTCAGAGTATTCCACATTTCATCTTGACTCTCCATATATTCGGTGCAGAAATCAAGAAAGCCGCGCCGCTCGCTGTTGCCCTGCTCCCGGCAGTATTCGCGGTATTGGCGGCGAAGTTCAGGATCGTCTACAAGTGCCTGGCGAAAAGTTGCCTCAGCCATGTCGGCACTATGTGATTGACGTATTATCGAGATAAAGTAATCTGTAATGTCTTCCATTAGGTTTGAGGTGATGAGAAGTAAAAATTCTTCGGCGTCAAAAGTAGATAATTATTTTCACATAGCAATTACACTGAGGTTAAATTATTTTAAAATCAACATTTTCAAGTTCAAACTTGTTATAAATTTAAATTAACAAACAGCGTTTCGACATGAAAAAGATTTTCTTCCTCTTAAGTCTGGTGCTTCTGTTAGGGTCGTGCAGCCCCTTTGCCTTGGTAAACAGCGAAACCTACAACGACGCCGATCTGGCGCAATACAAGACCTTCCGTATCGTCAGCCCTGCCGACGGCTCACTGCCACCGGGCATGGAGATGGTGACCTATTACAACATCGTCGCAGCCATCCGCGAGCAAATGCTCGAGCGCGGATATAGCGAGGATTCGGCCTCGCCGCTGCTCATAAACATCGGCCTTACCGTGCATAAAGAAATTGAGACACAGCCGGCTCTCCCCCCGGGATATATGCCTTATTCCGGCCCCTACTACAACGGCTACTACCCCTACTTCATGTATCCGCGCTATAATTATTGGGCCAACTACTATGCCAACGCTCAGGTTATCACCGGCATATACAAGGAAGGCGTGCTCACTATGGACTTTGTCAACATACAGACAAAGACCCCGCTCTACTCTGCGTCGGTAGCCACAATCATGCAGAACGGCAATCCGCAGTTCCGCAATCTCAAAGGCATAGCCGAGGCCGTGCAGACCCTTTTCTCAAAATTCCCCGTACCACTTTTGCCCCAATACCGTCAGAAATAAGCCATGGCAACACCTTCGGCAGTATCCGGCCACAAATACATTGAGTTCCTCGTATTCATAGCCATACTGGGAGCATTCAGCTCGCTCGTCAACGACATGTACCTGCCCACTATGCCGGCGATGATGCGCGAATTCCACACCACTCCGTCGGTGACTCAGCTGGGACTGTCGATGGTCATGCTCGGCCTTGGCTTAGGGTCGGTGATATGGGGTTCTCTAAGCGACCGCTATGGCCGCAAACCAATATTGCTTATATCGCTGGGGCTCTTTGGCGTGAGCACTGCCGTGGCCATTTTTTCGCCGTCGATATATTTCTTCATAATATGCCGCCTCTTCCAAGGCATTGGCGGAGGGGGCGCCATGGTACTCTCCTACTCTATCCCGGCCGATGACTACAGCGGACGCAACCTTGCCAAAGTCATGGCTGTGGTTGGGGCGATGAACGGCGTCGCTCCGGCGCTGTCGCCTACAATCGGCGGTTTCATGGCCGATTCGGTAGGTTGGCGCGGCATATTCGTGCTGCTCCTTGCCATAGGAGTGATCATGTTTTTCTGGAGCCGCCGCATGCCCGAGAGCCTGCCGGCGTCACGGCGCATGCAGGCGAAAGGATTCGGAGAATATGCCGCCGCATACTCCACACTTTTCCGCAACGGCAGATTTATGATCTACGTTTTTCTCAAGGCCATCGGCGTAGGGCTGCTTTATGCCTACATATCGTCGGCGCCTTTCATCATTCAGGACCATTATGGATTCTCGGCGCTTTCATTCGGCCTTATCTTCGGCGGCAATGCTCTTGCAATCGCCTTGGGTTCGATATGGGTGATGAAATTCAGAGTGCTCAAGCAGGGTCTTGTCACCGGCACCTTCATTATGGTAGCCTTTGCCTTGGGCGAGGCGTGGGTGATGTACCACAGCTGCCATTTCGCATGGTATGAGCTCATGGCCATTCCCATGCTCTTCGGCAGCGGCATGGTGTTTGCAAGCGCCAACAGCCTCGGCATGGATGTGGGCAGCAGCGACGCCGGCACCGCCGGAGCAATCCTCAACGTGATAAAATATATCTTTGCCGCCGCGGTGGCTCCTATTGTCGGATTAGGCGATATCCTCCGCCCCTCGGCATGGACCTTCATGGCAGTGGCTCTGATCGCAGCCGCGCTCGCCATAATGGCCATGCGCCTCAAACCCCTCCCCGACATGATAAAAAAATAAGGGTCGAATTTTTGTGTTTTCGGCAAGAATAGCTATTTTTGTCGCGTGAAAAACACATCAGTTATGAAAAACCTTATAATCCGCAGCCTCAGCGGCGCAATATATGTAGCCCTGATAGTTGGTGCATTGCTTGCCGGCCAAGCATGGTCTACAGCTCTGTTTTCGATATTCTGTGTTCTGGCAATGCTTGAATTCCAGCGCATAAATATGGGTCCGGCCGTAAAAGGCATAGAGGTGGCCACCCGCGCTCTCGACATAATCACAGCCTTGGCGCTGTGCAACATCACCTACGTGCTCGATTTCCCTGAAATCGTGATGATTACATGTATCGCCATCATCTTCGGCTACGCTCTCGTGCGCTTCACGCTCACGCTCTACAACAAGAGTGTCAACGCCCTTACCGACGTCGCACTCTCTACGCTGTCGATAATGTATATTGCCGTGCCTCTCACGCTGCTCAATATCCTCTGCAGCGAGCAGGATGGCTGGAAGATTGTCCTGACGATGTTTGTGATGATATGGCTCAACGACACGGGTGCCTACTGTGTAGGCTCGCTCTGCGGCCGTCATCCGCTTTTCCCGCGACTTTCGCCCAAGAAATCGTGGGAAGGCTTTGTCGGAGGTCTGATATTCTGCCTCGCCGCCGGTGCCGGTGCTTTCTACCTTGTAGCAGAGCCGTTCACTCTCATCGAGTGGCTTGGAGTAGGCGCTCTCGTATGCGTGCTGTCTACATGGGGCGACCTCTTTGAATCACTTATCAAGCGCACAAATCACATCAAGGACAGCGGCAACATCATCCCCGGCCATGGAGGAATCCTCGACCGTATCGACTCAATGCTCTTCACCTCTGTAGGCATTTTCATCGTCATGTTCTTTGTTGACATGATTTAACCTTCCTCCGCCTACCGCCCACAAACCACCAACCATACGTTTCGCTGGCGAAACATAAATAAATTTGTCTGTGTGGCCGAAATTTCATAATTTTGCAGTCTAAATCAGTAAAATAAGATGAACGAACTGCCACAAAAATACAACCCTGCCGAGGTTGAAGACAAATGGTATGCATATTGGCTTGAACACAAGCTCTTTCATAGCGAGCCCGACGCACGCGAACCTTATACTATAATCATTCCCCCGCCAAACGTGACCGGTGTGCTCCACATGGGTCACATGCTTAACAATACAATTCAGGATATCCTCGTTCGCCGCGCACGCATGCAGGGCAAGAACGCCCTCTGGGTACCCGGCACTGACCACGCCTCTATTTCTACCGAGACCAAGGTTATCGCCAAACTTGCCTCTGAGGGTATCAAGAAAACCGACCTTACCCGAGAGGAGTTCCTCCGCCACGCTTGGGACTGGACCGAGAAATACGGCGGCATTATCCTCCAGCAGCTCCGCAAACTCGGCGCCTCGTGCGACTGGGAGCGCACTGCCTTCACCATGGACCCCCTCCGCAGCGAGAGCGTAAACAAGGTTTTCAACGACCTCTATGCCAAAGGGCTCATCTACCGCGGCAAACGCATGGTAAACTGGGATCCCCAGAACCGCACCGCCATCAGCGATGATGAGGTATACTTCGTTGAGGAGCAGTCGAAGCTCTACTATCTCCGCTATTACCTTGCCGAAGAGCCCGAGCAACTCAATACTCCCGAGGGCTGCGTGGTACACACCGACGCCGACGGCCGACACTACGCCGTGGTAGCCACAACCCGCCCCGAGACAATCATGGGCGACACGGCAATGTGTATAAACCCCAAAGACCCCAAGAACCAATGGCTCAAGGGCTGCAAGGTTGTTGTGCCGCTGGTAAACCGCGTGATTCCCGTCATCGAAGACCGCTATGTCGACATCGAGTTCGGCACCGGTTGCCTCAAGGTGACACCCGCGCACGACAAAAACGACTTCATGCTTGGCAAGACACACAATCTCGAGACCATCGACATCTTCAATGAAGACGGCAGCGTGGCAGAGATCGCTGGCATGTATGTAGGCATGGACCGCTTCGACTGCCGCAAGGCTATTGCCAAAGACCTCGAAGCCGCAGGCCTGCTTGAGAAGACCGAAGACTATGTCAACAACATCGGCCTCTCGGAGCGCACCGGCATACCCGTAGAGCCGCGCCTGTCGCTGCAGTGGTTCGTAAACATGAAGCACTTCTCCGAGATTGCAATGGGCCCGGTGATGGACGACATCATCCGCTTCGTGCCAGAGAAATACAAGACTACCTACCGTATATGGCTTGAGAATATCCAAGACTGGTGTATCAGCCGCCAGCTCTGGTGGGGTCACCGTATCCCGGCATATTTCTACGGCGACAGCAGCCTCGACAATACCGAGGAGGCAAAATATGTAGTCGCTCTCACCGCCGAGGAGGCTCTCGACAAAGCCCGCAAGGAAAGCGGCGACAACTCACTCACGCTCGACGACCTGCGTCAGGACCCCGACGCGCTCGACACATGGTTCTCGTCATGGCTCTGGCCCATCACTCTCTTCGACGGTATCAACCGCCCCGGCAACGAGGAAATCAACTACTACTACCCCACCGCCACTCTTGTCACCGGCCCCGATATCATCTTCTTCTGGGTAGCTCGCATGATCATGGCCGGCTATGAATACGTTGGCAAGCAGCCTTTCGACAATGTTTATTTCACCGGTATCGTGCGCGACTCGCTCGGACGCAAGATGAGCAAAAAGCTCGGCAACTCGCCCGACCCCCTCGACCTTATCCGCGACTTCGGCGCCGACGGCGTGCGCATGGGTCTAATGCTTGCTGCACCTGCCGGCAACGACATCATGTACGACGACAAACTCGTAGAGCAGGGCCGTAACTTCTGCAACAAGATTTGGAATGCCTTCCGCCTCGTAAAAGGTTGGGAAGTGGCCGAATCAGAGCAGCCGGCGCTCAACGCTCTTGCAGCACGCTGGTTCGAGAGCCGACTCAACGAAGGCATAGCTGAAATAGAAGACCTCTTCGGCAAGTTCCGTATCAGCGAGGCCCTCATGACAGTCTACCGCCTCTTCCGCGACGACTTCTCGGCATGGTATCTCGAGACTATCAAACCGGCATACGGCAGCCCCATCGACGCAACGACCTACCGTCAGGTAGAGAATTTCTTCGACATCCTGCTGCGCATGCTTCACCCCTTCATGCCCTTCATCACCGAAGAGCTCTGGCAGGCACTCGCACAGCGCGCCGAGGGCGAGTCTATCATGTATGCCTCAATGCCCGCCGCCGGTGCTGTCGACAGCGAGATTCTCGCTCAGATGGCTATGGCTCAGGAGATTGTAAATGGTGTCCGCGGTGTGCGCGCACGCAAGAACATCTCCCCCAAAGAAGTGCTGCCGCTCTTGGTACTTGGCAAGCTCGACTCCAACACCGCCGCTTTCGCCACCAAGCTTGCCAATATCGGAGAAATCACTCTCGACGCAGCCAAAGACGCCTCCGCAGCCTCATTCATGGTAGGCACTCTTGAATTCAACGTGCCTCAGACCACCGCAATCGATGTTGAAGCTGAGCTTGAGCGTATCAACAAAGACATTGCATATTACGAGGGTTTCCGCGATTCTGTCAACAAGAAACTCGGCAACGAGCGCTTCGTATCGAAAGCACCCGCAGCCGTAGTTGAGGCCGAGCGCAAGAAACTTGCCGACGCCGAGACGAAGCTCGCTGCTCTCCGCGCGTCGCTTGAGGCCCTCAAGGCTTGATTTTGCCGATGAACAACTCTTATATCATACCCGCCGACGTGCTCAGTGCGTCGGCGGTTGATGTTTCTGCCGACTTCTGCAAATGGCGCGAGATGATGTACTCTCGCGTGGATTTCAATATGGCCGACAGCCTAATCCATGCCCGTCCGCACTGCGAGCGCGTGTTGCTCCACGCCCTCTCAATCGGCGCGCAACTCATACCTGACGACGCCCGTGCATTGACTGCTCTTGCCCATGCCGCTGTATTTCACGACACCCGCCGCCTCGATGACTACCTCGACACCGGCCACGGAGCACGTGCCGCGCTCTATTACAAGCAGTTCTGCTCAGTCAATCCGGATATCGAGTGTATGCCCGAGGCTGTATATGCCATGCGCTACCACGACCTTGCCGACGGCATTGGCATTGAGGCAATACAGCGTGACTTCGGCGCTGAGGCCGACCGCGCAATCACCATCTACCGTATCTTCAAAGACGCCGACGCTCTCGACCGCTGGCGCCTCGGCCACAGGGGGCTCGACCCGCGCTACCTGCGCACCGACGTCGCACGCTCGATGACAGATTTTGCCCGCAAACTCGTGGAAATCACAATGGATCCGAATATCCTCAAAGCTATCGAAAAAGAAGTCGACGAGGCTATTGACCGACAGAATTCACAAAAAGGCAACCGCTGAAAACAATATTTTTCAGCAAAATAATTGATTTATTAAAAATAATGACTAAATTTGCAAAACATACGAAAGAACAGTAAGCTAATAGCACACAATTAACCTACAAAGCAACTATTTTTAGACAACTATTGACTCCTATTATATTGACGCCCCTTGCTGACATTGTCGGCAAGGGGCGTCGTTTTATTTCCACAATTCACTTTAATTCACAATCACATTGCGCGGGAGCAGGCTCCATGCGCGGTAAGCCGGGCCCAGTGAGCGCACAGCGCGGTGCCAATAGCGGTCGCCAACGTCGCTGAGCAATTCCGACGCCTGCTCGGGAGCCGGGGCGAGCACCCAGCTTTCCTGCCTGAGTTCGCGCTCAAGCTGACCTTCAGCCCAATTGCTGTAACCGATAAAAAATCTTACGGCTCCATCAATCGGATATCCTGAATTGACGTATGATATAATTGCGTCGAAATCTCCTCCTACATATATGCCGGGCGCATAGCGGCGGGCATTAGGTATGATCTCTCCGCCGAGGGTGTGGAGAAAATAAAGCCTGTCCTGCCCAAGAGGTCCGCCACAAAATACCGGTATCTGCAAGGAATTATCTATGCCATCAAGCAAATCGGCAAGCATATATTCGGTGCGGTTGTTCATTACTACGCCGGTGGCGCCTTCGTCGGCTACATAATCTATCAGCGACACTACGCCATGGTTGAAATAACTTTCGCGCATAAACGGTTCGGCAACAAGCATACTCCCGGCAGTCGGGGTCTTAACACTGCTCTTAACTTTGAAAAGGTCGGTGGTAATGTCTTTCATATCGCTTAATAGTTTGAAACGTTGATAAATATTATATGATAAAAACATATAAGCGACTGTTTTGGTTTAGAACTTTACCCTAAAAAAAGCACGCCCCTGCGCGCATATATCTGCGCACGGGGGCGTTGTGAGTCAGCAATTGGGCTTGATTATTTCACAAGCACTTTGGCAGCCTTGGAGCCTTGGCGGCGGATATAAAGACCCGAGGCCGGGTTTTCTACCCTGCGACCCTGCAGATCGAAGTACTCAACAGCCGCTGTTGTGTCGGCAGTGACATCTTCAAGACCTGAGAATTGGGCATATTCGCCATAGATCATCTTTACATCTTCAACATACTCTCCCGAATCATAATCGAAGACGCTTTGCACAAATTCCTTGATATTGCCATTCTCATCGTATGTATAGGAATACTCATAACCGGCGACAATTTCTTCGGGGCGTCCGTCGTACTTCTCCGACATCTCATTGAGTATGATATCGCCGTGATCATTGAATTGATATACAACGCGACTGAAATACTGCACCCTTGAGGTAGGCATATTGTTGGCGTCGAAATACTCCGATGTGATGATTTCGTAGTCAGAGGTATTGTCGATAAATACTTTCTCTACTGTCTGACCGATGGTGTTTATGTCAAGAAATGTCTCCACGGCTTTATATGAACCGTCATCGCCACGGATTACATAGAAGTGACCGTCGATTTCGTTGTCATAATATATATCGCAGGATGTTATCATGTTGTCACCCTCGATATAGTTTGAAAGGCTCGAGCCGGTCATTTGGCCATCGGTTTTGAACCATTCTATGTTGCGGTAATCGGTTTTTTGGTTGAGCTCCCATTTGAGCTGGTCGTCAGTGTTGTAGTTGAGATAATATCCCATAGTGACGGCTTTGCCTGTGGCCTCATCGTATGTAAAGGCCAGACGGTAGCCCGGCAGCATGTCCGCGCCCAAAGGCAGACTCTTTACAACCTCGGTGATGTTTCCTGCACCATTGCGGGTAATATCATTGATCTCACACTTATAGTTTGCGATCCACTCCGATCCGTCGCGGTCGTACGACATTCGCTCTGTCACGAAGCTGTGGAGAACAGTGTCATATTGATACGTTGTCTGCGCCGCCTCTTCCCAATTCTCACCATCCGAAGAGATTGAAGAAAGCACAACAACAGGCTTGTTGTATTCATTGTAGGTAGATTCTACTTTGAAGTAGCCGTCCTCGTCCTCTACGATAGTCTCTATAGCATTACCACGCTCATCGTAAACGAAGCGGGTTTCGCCGAGACTCATCCATTCGCCATCTATAACAAAATATTCATTCTGAGTCAGAGGTTGCCAGAAAACTTGGGGAGTGACAGCCTGCAGCACAGGTGCCGATTTACGGGCTGTGAAATGCGAACCCGCAAAAACCGACGGTACGCCACACAAGATCAATGCTATTGCCGTGTAGATCTGTTTCATTAGCACAGTGTATTATTTAGTGAGAAATGATATATTAGCGCAAATATACAAATTCGGGCAAATAAAACCAAATTGTGTAAACAATTGGACAATATTTAGTGGCGAATGAACACTTTTTCCGGGCAGATTGTTTATAAACCATAAAAATCACAAACTCATCGATACATTATGATCAAAAAACTTCTTTTCGCCCTCACCGTAGGCATTGCATCAGTATTCGGCGCCAACGCCCAAAAAACAGAAATCTCAGCCTCTTACGGCGCATACACACAGATGGACGCCACGGATATGAAAGACGGTTGGAGCCATGTCAACACTGCTTGGGGTGCGCTGAACCTCGGTGTCAACTTCCGCGTAACACCGAAGATATGGATTGGCCCTTCGTATACATTCTCTTCAACCACTACCAAAGGAGGCCCGGCTCACAGCAACATCGCCTATCATGCCGTGATGATGAACGGACGCTACCACTACTACCGCAACAGCATCGTCACCCTCTATGCCAAACTCGGTCTGGGTGTAGAATTCTCTTACATGCAGCCTCGTGAGCGCGACAACTATACCAAGGCATACTGCGCTTTCCAGATCGTGCCTGTCGGAGCTCAAGTAGACCTCAACCGCAACTGGGCAATGTTTGCCGAAGCAGGTTTCGGAGCCCAAGGCCTCTTCCAGTTCGGCTTCAAACTCAAAATCTGACAGAATAGAATATAGGCAGATAAAACGAGAGAGCGCAGGTTTCTGCACTCTCTCATTTTATTTAGCAATGTGACAGTATTATTACATTTTTACATATTATTTAGCTTAAAAGTTGTTAGAAATTCAAGAAATATGTATATTTGCGCCCACAATGTCGGTTGTGCGGCTTTTTCCGGCTGTCGTATATTTCCATTAACTCAAGAGCCGCGCCAATATTATCACATCTTTTATAAACTATGGATAAATTATCTACCAGAATCGCCGGAGTCGGCTTGGCGTCGTTGTTATTTGCAACGTCATTGTCGACCTCGGCCGAAATTGCATTCAATGCGGTGGTATCGTATCCCACGGAAAATTCCGGTGTGTATAGCTTCACAACGGAAAAGTATGACCCGCAGCTGATCAAGCGCGATGTCTATGCCAGCGGTGGCGGTATAGCCTACGATGACGGCTATTTCTACGGCGTGCGCGTCGAGACCGTGATGGGTATCACTGCTGTTGCCCAGAACTCCTACAAAATGTCGACTTGGGAAGTTGAAGACAACTTCACCGGAAAGGTTACCGACGTGGCTACAGCCAACACTTTCGACGTCGACCTCGGGCAAGCATACGGCTGCTATTTCAATGAAGACGGCGAGACTTTCAGATTCTGCTCTGTAAATGTACCTTATTTTGCAACTACCAAGATAGCCGAACTGCCAAAGGGATGGGGCGCTTGCGGTTTTAATAAAGACGGAGTGCTGTATGCCGTCGACGAAGACGGTATGCTGCTCACCGTAAGCACCGAAAACGGCGCCATTACAGAGGTGGGCGACACTGGTCTGAAAACAGACTGGATAACAGGCGGCATGGTCGACAAAGAGTCGAACACCATGCTCTACGCCATCAAGACCGACGCCGAGACAGCACTCTACAGCATTGACCTCGCGAGTGCCAAGGCCACAAAACTCTACGACCTCGCCAACGAAGAGCAGCTCGGCGGTTTCTTCGTGCCTGAGAAAGAATATGCTCCCGCTGCCCCCGGCAAGGGCTACACCAAGCCGAGTCTGAGCATAAGCGGCACAGCCATGAGCGGCAAACTCGCTTTCTATACTCCTACAAACACTGTAGACGGCACTAAAGGTACAGGTGATATCACCTATCATATCTATGCCAACGGCAAGGAAATAGCCAACGGAACAACAAGCTTTGGAGGAACACGCCTGTCGGTGGACGTCGCTGTAGATAAAGCCGGCACTTATTGCTTCGCCGTATCTTTCTCGAATGAGTCCGGCGAAGGCCCGCGCCAACGAGGCGACGCAAAATATATAGGTGCCGACACTCCCAAAGCTCCGGTTAGCCTTACGGTAGCCTACGCTGACGGAAAGTCGACTCTTCGCTGGGGCTCTGTAACATCAGGCGTGCATGGAGGCAGCATCGACACCGCAAACCGCACCTACCGCGTCACACGCTACCCCGACGCCACTGTCGTATCGGCAGACAACCTGAACACCACATCGATGGTCGACGAGCTTCCGACTCCCGATAAGCGCACCACATATTGGTATACTGTAGAGGCTGTGGCAGGTGGTCTTGTGTCGCCCGCCACTAAATCGGCAAGCTTCGAGCTCGGCCCTATCGAGCCGCCCTACGAGACAAATTTCGCCTCGGCCAACGATTTCATCGGCTACAGCTCCCTCGCCAATGACAACAAAGCTTGGAGCTACGATACATACGAGCATGAAGTAAAAGTGTCAACTTCTGCCAAACCGGCCGACAATTGGCTATTGCTTCCTCCGGTAGAGGTCAAAGCCGGCATGAGCTACGAGTTTGTACTTGCGGCAAGAAGTTACGGTTCGAGCTATACCGAAGAATTTGAGGTATGCGCAGGCCCATCGCCCGAGGCTGCGGCTCTCACTCAGACAGTCATCGCCAAGACAAGCGTCACAGGCAGCACCTACACCCAATTCAAGGGCACGGCGGTAGCCGACGCCACAGGCAAACTCTATATCGGCGTGCACGCCACCACACCCACAAACGGCGGATATCTCTACATCAACTACATCAAGATCGGCGCAGGAGTATCTGACCGCACTCCCGCAGCTCCCGCCGACCTCAGCGCGGCAGCCGACCCGAACGGCCGACACACTGCCACCATTACTTTCACAGCACCGGCAACAACCATCGGTGGCTCGCCTCTCGACGCCATCGTACGCACCGAGCTTTTCCGCGACGGTGAGCTTGTAAAGACAGTAACCGAAGGTATCACACCCGGCCAGCCTGCCACCATCATCGACGACACCGACCCCTCTGCCGGCAAACATATCTATAAGGTAGTATGCCACAACACACTCGGTGCGGGCGCTGAAGCCTCGGCCGAAACTTTTATCGGTTTCTCAGCACCTCTTGCCCCTGCAAGTGTGACAATGCGCGAACCCTCTAACGGCCATGTAGCTGCCTCTTGGGCTGCCGTAAGCTCAGATATCGACGGACGCACCCTCGGCAAAGGTGATGTCACATATAATGTATATAAATACCTCGCCGGAGAGAAATATACAGTGGCTACGGGTGTAGAAGGCACAAGCATTGAATTCGACGCATTCGACGGATTCGAGGATTTCGACGGCCAGCGCTTCGTGCAGACTCTCGTTGAGGCTGTCACCGAAGGCGGCACTTCCAAGATTCAGCCTTCGGCACAGACAGCGGTAGGCGTCCCCTACACCGCTCCTTGGAGCGAATCGTTCGCCGATTGCAAGATACAATCTATTTTCGCCAATCAGATTGTAAGCGGTGATGATGTATGGAAACTGGTAGCTGCCGACGATTTCGGCGTGACACCGGCCGACAACGACGGCGGCATGATGTATCTCGAAGCATACGGCCGAGGTGCATGCTCTCTGCTGACCGGTAAGATTGACCTCGCCGATGTGGTTGAGCCTGCTTTCATCTTCCAAGTATTCCACTATGCAAGCAGCAGCCCCAATGAAAATGTCGTTGAGGTGGAAGTTCGCGCTGACGGAGATTATGAAAAGGTTTTCAGCTCAAAAATCATGGACTTGGGAGCTGAGGCGCAGTGGTGCAAAGCAACCGTGCCGTTGGCCGACTTCGCCGGTCAGGTTGTTGAAATGAGAATCACGGCATACAACAACACCTTTGCTTTCACTCATCTCGACGATTTCAAGATCAACTCCATAGCACCCTACAACCTGAGCCTCATCTCGCTCTCTTACCCGGCCACCGTATCGCCCAACACCGACTTCACTGTCAAAGCTGACATCGAGAATCTCGGCACTGAGCGCGCACTCGGCTACAAGGTCAACCTCGTGCTCGACGGCCATATCGCAGCCACCGAAAACGGCACAGCTCTCGAAAGCGGTGAAAAGACCTCGGTTACTTTCACCCAAAGATTCGATGTTCTCAATGTCGGTGAGCATGAATATGAAGTAGAAGTGGAATATGGACCCGATATGTTTGTCAACGACAACACCCGCGATTTCAGCATTGTTGTTGAGTCGAACAGCCTGCCAGTGGTTTCCGACCTCGCAGTGTCGTATGCCGGCAATGCTGTGGCTCTCAAGTGGTCAGAGCCAAAAGATCTCACAGTAGCGACCGCGTCTACCGAGAACTTCGACGCTCCCTCGCTCTCATGGGCGACTTCGGTAAGCGGTTGGACCTTCGTTGACAAAGACGGCGGCACTATCGGCGGTATCGGCAACAGGCAGCTTCCGGTCACCGGTCGTCAGTCGTTCTTTGTGTTCGACAATACCCTCGCCGCGCTCCAGACCGGTAACGTGTCAGCGTTCAACGCCCATTCCGGCAATCAATACCTCTGCTCGATGTATTCGGCCATCGGCGGCAAACCGGTAGCAAACGATGACTGGGCCATATCACCCGAGCTTACAGGCGAAGCTCAGACTATCAGCCTTTGGGCGACAAGCTTCCCCTGCGACCCCGACCAGCCCCAGTACTACGAGACCTTCCAGATTCTCTATTCAATGAGCGGCACTGCCACTGATGATTTCACCCTCGTGGCAGAATACACCAATATTCCCCAGCAATGGAAAGAATATACAGCCTACATCCCCGAGGGCGCCAAGTATTTCGCTATCCGCTGCGTGAGTCAATACCAGTATATGCTTTTCGTTGACGACGTCACATTCCGCGCCAAGAACGGTGCTACCGCCACTGCCAACGTCAAAGGCTACAATGTATATCGTGATGGCGAGCGTATCACCGAGGCTCCCGTTGAAACTACCGTCTATGCCGACGCTGAGGCCAACGCCGATGTTGCACATACATACGTAGTGACTGCGCTCTACGCCGAAGGCGAATCGCTCAAATCAAACGAGGCCGTCTACGACCCCGCCATGAGCGGCCTTACCGGCATGGAAAGCTCATCGGTAGAAATCTTCACCGCTCACGGAGCTATTGTTGTGACCGGTGCAGAGGATTGCTTGGTAGAGGTATTCGCAGCCGATGGCAAGTGTGTGGCCAAACTTATCGGAGCACCCCGCACTTCCATTCCCGCTGAAAATGGCTTCTACATTGTCAAAGTTGGCGACACTGTCGCTAAAGTAGCTGTCAAATAAGCTATAAAGACTTACTACATATCAGCCTCCCCGCCGGCGCTTTACCGGCGGGGAGGCTCTGTTTATATCCGCGCACAATCGTGTTACAATGATATTACATTTATTACTTTGTTGTAACAATGTA
>CAJTWH010000039.1 GCA_910579995.1 uncultured Muribaculaceae bacterium
CGGCATAGCGGTCACGGGCAATCTCGTATGCCTGTTTGATCTGTTCTTCTTTCATTGGTATATAATAGTTAAAGAGTTTATTTTGGTAAAACGAGGAATCGGTTGTATGCTTCATCCCAAGCTTCTTTGCGGTCAGACTTGGGAGTAAATTCCTTGAGCTCAACTGATTTGCGGATAACCTGACGCATTTGCTCAAGTGAAGTAACCACACCGGCTGCCTTGGCCTGAAGCATTACATTGCCAAGAGCGGTACACTCTACCGGACCGGCTACAACGGGCATACCGAGCACATCGGCTGTCATCTGATTGAGGCGCACATTACGCGAGCCGCCGCCGATAATGTGGAGACGTTCGATGGGGAAGGGTGAGAAGCGTGTGAGCATACCCATGACTTGACGGTAGCGCAGGGCAAGACTTGTAAGAATACATGCTGTGAACTCGCCCTGAGTCTCCGGCACAGGCTGATTTGAGTTGCGGCAATAGGTGCGGATAGCGTCCAACATCGACACCGGGCTTGCAAACTCGGCAGCGTCGGGGAATATTATAGAGCGCATAGGGTCGGCCACGGCGTCGAACTGCGAGAAGAGCGTATCGAAGTCGGTAGGCAGGCCTTGCTGCTCCCATTCGTTGCGGCAACATTCGAGCAGCCACATGCCGCAGATATTCTTGAGGAATCGTGTTGTGCCGTCTACGCCGCCTTCGTTTGTGAAGTTCGCCACACAGCTGTCGTCGTTGATGATAGGTTTGCGCACCTCAATACCCATAAGGCTCCATGTGCCGCTGCTGAGATATGCGAACCCTTCGCCCGACGCAGGCACCGCTGCTACGGCCGAGGCTGTATCATGACCGGCAACAGCAATCACCGGAATCTGAGCCATACCTGTGCGGCGGCTCACCTCAGGAGTGAGGCGTCCGATTGCCGTGGCAGGCATGATCATGGGAGGGAAAATATTGGCGTCAAGACCGAGAGTATCGAGCAAAGCGGGTTCGATACGGCGTGTGTTGGGGTTTAGAAGCTGCGATGTTGAAGCGATGGTATATTCTGTCACCTCAATACCGCTCAGCAGATAGCTGAGGGCGTCGGGGAGGAACATAATCCTCTTGGCGGCAGCGAGCGATGAGTTGGCGTCGCGCCTCATGGCAGACAGTTGGAAGAGAGTATTGAAATTCATGACCTGAATGCCGGTGAGATCATAGACCTTGTCGGCCGGCATACATTCATGAAAATAGCGCACCGGTTCATCAGTTGTATGAGAATCGCGATAGCTGAACGGATTTGCAAGCGGGAGGCCGTCGGCGCCGAAGCAAACTATATCCACACCCCAAGTGTCTATGCCTATTGAAGTGGGAGTAATACCTTTTGCAGCAAGCAGCGAGAGGGCGCGTTCGATTTCATTATATAGGTGAGGAAAGTCCCAATAGAGGTGCTTACCCATGCTGACGATATCGTGGCCAAAACGGGTAAGCTCTTCCATTGACACTTGTTCGTCGGTTACGGTAGCGAGCACAGTGCGCCCGCTGGTAGCTCCGAAATCGACGGCAAGAAATTGATGTTTCATGATGGTCGGTAGGTGAAAAAGATTTTGCGCAAAATTACTTACCGATCCATTAAAAAAGCATGCTCTTACGTTTCATTTATTGTGTTTTTTGTTTCATCGCCCCTGCAAATGCTTAATTTGCAACAAATAAAAAAATCCGAGGCATTATGAGCCGTTGCTCATAATGCCTCGGAGTGAGATTGAATATTTTTATCAGAGTACTGATTTGTAGAGCTCCTTGATCTGCTCAAGAGTCACCTCGCGGGGGTTGCCCGGAGTGCAGACGTCGGCAAGAGCCTGCTCGGCAAGACGGGGAATATCGTTTTCGGTGATACCGAGCTCCGACATGTGCTGGGGAATACCAACTTTAAGGGCAAGAGCCTGCACAGCGTCGCAAGCGGCATCGGAAGCCTGTTCGGCTGTCATACCCTCGGTGTCAACGCCCATGGCGCGTGCGATAGCGGGATATTTGTCAAGGCACTTCTCTTTGTTGAAGCGCATGATTGTAGGCAACAGAAGAGCGTTGGCTACACCGTGAGGAACATCGAAAAGCGAACCCATCGGGTGAGCCATACCATGCACGAGGCCAAGACCCACATTACTGAATGCCATACCTGCGATATACTGGGCCACAGCCATACCATTGCGGGCGTCGGCATTTTTGGGCTCCTCTACCGCAATGGGCAGATAGTGTGCGATCATTTTCACAGCCTCGATCTCGAACATGTCAGACATCTCCCATGCGGCTTTGGTGATATAGCCTTCGATAGCGTGTGTGAGGGCGTCCATACCGGTAGCGGCGGTAAGGCTCTTGGGGAGGCTATACATCAGCTCGGCGTCGATGATGGCTACTGCGGGGATATCGTTGGGGTCAACGCATACCATCTTCTTCTGTTTCTCCTCATCGATAATCACGTAGTTGATAGTGGTCTCGGCTGCAGTGCCGGCAGTTGTCGGCAGAGCGATGATAGGCACACTTCTGTGCTTGGTGGGAGCGCAGCCTTCGAGAGATACAATGTCGGCAAAGTCGGGGTTGTTGATAACAATACCAATACCTTTGGCTGTATCAATCGACGAACCGCCACCGATAGCTACAATAAAGTCGGCACCTGCTTTGCGGAAAGCGTCGATACCGTTTGTTACGTTAGAAACGGTAGGATTGGGCTTGATGTCGCTGAAGATGTCGAAAGGAATACCGGCTTCTTCAAGAACGTCGGTCACCATTTTGGCCACACCGAATTTGATAAGGCCGGGATCGGTGACTACGAGAGCTTTTTTAACACCCATACGGCCGATAGCTTCGGGGAGCATCTTGCGAGCACCCGGGCCGAAATACGATACCTCATTGAGGATAAATCGATTGATCATGGAAATTGGTTTATAAAGGACTATTGTTAAATTTTCAGCAAATTTAAGAATTTAATTTGAGAAAAGCGAAACAATTTGGAGAAAAATTTCTTTAATTGACAAAAAAGCCCCGCGAAAACTCGCAGGGCTCGTAGAAGTTAAATTTCCTGAGCTTACTCTTCGGCAGCCACAGCAGCGCCTGAAGCGTTGTTGAGGGTATCAACGAGAGCACGGAACTCTTCAAGGCTGACGGTTTTCTCGTTAAGCTCGATAGAGTTGTGGATGGTGTTGATGAGCTTGCCGTTGAAAGCCTGACGGATGATACGCTGACGCTGGTCTTTATCCTTGAGGATATTTTCGGCGAGCATATCTGCCATCTGGTCGGCCATGTGAGCCATACCGTAGCTCTGGAGCTGCTGGATAGCGAGCGAGCGGGCGAAAGCCTTGACATCATCTTCGGTAACTTTGACCTCAAGTTTCTCGGCAGCCTTGTTCTCGATGATTTCCCATTTGATACCGGGTACTGCGCGCTCGAGTTCACCTGCGACATCCTCAGCCTTAAGCTCGCTGTTGGTGCGGGCCATGAATTTCTTGAGGAATTCGAGGGGGAGCTGCATGCCTGCGCCGTATGTCTCCATCAGATAGTCCTCGGCCATACGGGCGAAGAGCTGACGGCTGTTGGGAGCAAGAGCCTGCGCGATCATCTCGCTGATACGCTGACGATATTCTTCTTCGTTGTGAACGGTGTCGGCACCGAATACTTTGTCGTAGAGTTCCTGACCGAGCTCGGCGGGTTTGTTGACGATATACTCGCTGATAACGATCTGGAAGTTACCGCGGGCTTCCTCTACTTTATCGCGGTCGATGTGAAGCATGGAAGCGATTTCAGCTTCGTTGCCGTCGCAAGTGGCGAAAGCGTCGAACACTACAGTGTCGCCTGCCTTTGTGCCTTCGAACTTATCGGCCTGCTCTTTTGATTTGAAGGTGAAAGGAGCGAGGATACCGTCTTCAACAACGATACCGTCTTCTTTCAGATTGCCTTCGGCGTCGAGCTGTTTGATTACGCCTTTCACGAGAGCACGCTCAGCATACTCCTGTGCGGGAACCTGCTCGCCGGCCTGAGCGCGGATAGCTTTGTCCTGCTCGTTGATCATATCGTCTGAAACGGCGATATTGTAGTAGTCAAGCTCTACGTTGTCGTCAAATTTCATATCGAGCTCCGGAGCAAGACCGATTTCATATTTGAAAGTGAAGTCGGTGTTGTCGAGGTCGAATTCGCCCTCTACGAGAGGCAGAGGTTGACCGAGAAGATCGAGTTTGTTGTCTTCGATATATTTGAACACGGCGTCAGAAGCCACTTCGTTGAGCACATGAGCCTTGACTTCTTTGCCAAAGCGCTTTTTGAGCTGTGCCATATCAATGTGACCGGGACGGAATCCGGGAATCTGTTTTTTCTGTCCGATTTCTTTGAGCTCTTTCTTTACTCGTGCGCTGTAATCGTCCTCTACGAGGTTGACAACAACGACGCCTTCAAGTTCGCCTGTTTTTTCGAATGTTACTTCCATTAGTTATGATGTTCTTAATGAGTTATTCTGATAGATGAAACGCCAAAATGTGATTTCAAGTTGCAAAATTAACACTTAAATTTTTATAAATCAATTTTCGGAGCGTATTTTGGCATTTTTTATGTTTCTGCAAGTGCAAGATCGAGAATAACAAGAGTTATAAATCCGAGAAGCAATGCGTAAGTAGCCTGCTTCTGATAGCCGTGGGCATGTGTCTCGGGAATCATCTCATCGGAAGTAACATATAGCATTGCACCGCCGGCAAAAGCGAGCAAATATGGCAGGAGCGGATTGAAAAGATAGCCCAGTCCGTAGCCGGCCCCTACGCCGAGAGCCTCAAGCAATGCTATCGCCAGCGCTATTATAAACGTACGCGCGCGTGAAACACCTGCAACGAGCAACGGAGCTATGATAACCATACCCTCCGGGATGTTCTGAACGGCGATGGCTATCGACACAGTCCACTCCACGGCTTGGTCGCCGGTGTCTGCCATACTTACGCCGGCAGCCATACCCTCGGGGAATTTATGCAGGGCTATGGCCATCACAAACAGCAAGACCTTGCTCAGAGATGAATTGCGGTGGTGTTCCTCGGGGTCAAGGCCGGTGATATGATGGAGATGAGGTGTGGCAAGGTCGAGCACATTGAGAAACATCGCTCCACCTACCACAACCACTGCCACCAGCCACCACATCGATGAGGGCGAAGCCTCGAAGCCCGGCACGATAAGACCGAGAGTCGAGGCCGCAAGCATGACACCGGCGCAATAACCCAGCAAGGCGTCGTTCCATTTATGCGGAAGAGCCTTTATGCCGAAACCCAACGCAGAGCCAAGCACAGAGGCGCCGAAGATACCGGCTATGCTTATCCAGATCGCGCTCAATTGCTACCGTTTATATAGTTGAGAATCTGCTCGGCATGGATCTTCGTCTTTATATCCTTCGGGCCGAAGATATGGGTGATCACTCCGTTTTCATCCACCAGATATGTGGTGCGTATGATACCTACGGTGCGACGCCCGCATGCCACTTTCTCTCCCCAGCAGCCAAGCTCCTGAAGCAGAGTTGTCTCGGTGTCGGCAATCAGAGGGAACGACAGGTTGTGGGCGTCGGCAAACTTACGTTGGGCCGCAACCTTGTCTTTACTTACTCCAACGATACTGTAGCCGGCGTCGGCAAGTTCCTGTTTATGCTCCTCAAGTGAGCTGGCCTCTGCAGTGCAGCCGCTTGTATTTGCTTTCGGATAGCTGTAGAGCACCAGTTTACGTCCGGCGAAATCAGACGCTTTTATCTCGCGACCGTCTTGGTCGATACCCAATATTTCAGGGATTTTATCTCCTACATTCATAGTGTTGATATTTTTTATGCTAAATTCGTAAAAAATTTTTTAAGTCACAAAAATAAAAACAGAAAACTTACGTATGTTGTTTGAAAAAAATTTTTAAGCATGAAACCGACAAAAAACCGAATCTACTGTCCCGCCTGCGGACGCCCGAAAATGCAATTTGAAAGCCGACAGAAAGCCGACAAGTTTATCCGCTTCAACAGTGATGAAATCAAAGAAGAACATGGTAAAGCTCCGGTAAGAAGTTACTACTGCACTATGTGCTGTGCATGGCATGTGACGAGCAAACCGGAAGAACTTGCCCACATATTCGACAATCGCGACAAGCGCTTATTGTCTCGACAGACTATTGAGAAAAATAAGACATGCGATATTGACATGCTCAATAAATACCTTGACACGGTAGATGATTATCTTATGCGGGGAAATCCGTATGAGGCAGAGCGTAATTTCAGACAATGTTCACGGCTATTCAATCATCTCTCACAATGTAATGAAAAGACAAGCACACGCTTCAATGACATCAAAATATGCCTTGAGACTCTACCTCAAATCATTGAATTGACCGACGAAGCCCGCGAAGAATTATTTAAAAGCGTAAAACTAAATCAACGTTTACAACGAATACAAATTTGCCATTATAACTATACCAAAATCAGAGCTTTCGACAAATCAGAGCAAGCTTTGCGAGATGTAGCACGGAGTGGAAACTGCCGGCAATTCAATCAAATCCTCGGCAACATGATAAATTTGATTCAGAAATTTAAAGGTCTGAGGAAAAACGAGTTGACCAAACAATACGCCGCGCGAATCGATAATCTGAAAAACGAATACCGTCACCTGCTTGAATCGGAATCACAGCAGCGCAGCCGCGAGGCCATGCTCTATGTAATCGACCGTCTCGAAGAGCTCCCCTACCTTCTTGAAAACGGCAACCGGGCTCTCGGCCAACACATACTGAACCAATGCAGAATGATGTTGGGTATCTGCAACGACAACGACGACAGCCGTTTCCTGCTCAATACCATCGCCTCATGGGAGACGAGGATAAGCGAATCAGCTTAGAGCTTATTTAAAAAGGGAGCATGTGCTTGCATGGTGATTGGTCAATTTTTTGTAAATTTGCACTTGCAATGGCAAGAATTGATCAAGAAACCGTGCAGCGTATCCTCGACGCCGCCGATATAGTAGATGTCGTAAGCGACTTTGTGAAGTTGCGCCGCTCCGGCGCCAACTACAAGGGATTGTGCCCGTTCCACAACGAGCGCACTCCCTCTTTCTCTGTCAACAAGGCCCGCAATATCTGCAAATGTTTCAGCTGCGGCAAAGGCGGTTCGCCCGTCAACTTCATCATGGAGCATGAGCAGATGTCGTATCAGGAAGCACTGCGCTATCTTGCCCGAAAATACAACATAGAAATCAAAGAGCGCGAGCTAAGCGACGAAGAGCGCGCCCAGCAGAGCAAGCGCGAAGCCCTCATCGCAGTCAACGCTTTCGCTCTCAAGCACTTCGAGCACAATCTCCACAGCACCGCCGACGGGCAGGATATAGCCATGGCCTACTTCCGCCACCGCGGCATGTCGGACGCCATGGTAGAGCGCTTCCACCTCGGCTATGCCCTCGACCGCGGCACCGACCTCCTTACGGCGGCTCGCGAGGCAGGCTTCAATGACGACAATCTTGTGGAGACCGGTCTTATCGGCCGCAGCGACCGCGACGGCAGCCTCTACGACCGCTACCGGGGACGTGTGATTTTTCCTATCCATACACTCTCGGGCCGAGTGGTTGGTTTCGGTGGCCGCACCATGCGCTCCGATAAGAACATTGCCAAATACGTCAACTCTCCCGAATCCGACATTTACCACAAGAAAGTAGAGCTCTACGGCCTCTATCAGGCCCGCGCTGCAATAGGCCGTGCCGACAAGTGCATAATGGTTGAGGGCTACTTCGACGTGATATCCATGCACCAATCAGGCGTGGAAAATGTCGTGGCCTCATCGGGTACGTCGCTCACCGTAGAGCAGATACGCGTGATACACCGTTTTACCGAAAACATCACTCTTATCTATGATGCCGACGCCGCCGGCATACATGCCTCGCTGCGCGGTATCAATCTGCTTCTGGGCGAGAAAATGAACGTAAAAGTGCTCGCCCTGCCTGCCGGCGACGACCCCGACTCTTTTGCCCAGCACCACTCGGCAAGCGAGGTTGAGAAATATCTTGCCGAGAATGAGGTGGATATCATCGCTTTCATGACCGACAAGCTCATGGCCGATGTCCCCGCCGGCGACCCGACAGCTAAGGCAAAGGTAATCAACGAGATACTTCAGACTGTTGCATACGTCGACGAACCTGTCAAACGGCAGGAGTATATATCGCAGTGCTCGCGCATGCTCAATGTGCCCGAGGATATTCTCATCAATCAGCTCAACATCTTCATCACACGCCGCTACGAGGAAGCCGACAAGGCTGCCCGCCGCGAGCAGGCCCGTGCGTCATTGGGCAATATCACCGAGACAGAAACCGGTCAGCAAGCAGCGCAAGCTGAGGAAGGGAAAGCACAGGAAAGCGGCACCGAGGCTCCGCTTATCAACCTCGACAACAACATTCTAAAACCTTACGAGGAAATGCTGGTGCGGTATGTGGTGCGATATGGTCTGCTCTATATCTTCGACATGTCTACGCCTGATGGTGATGTGGTGCCGGCCACTGTATACGACATCATAGTCAACGAACTCGCCGCCGATAAATTCACATTCTCACATCCGCCTTTTGCAGCCATCATGAAAGCTTTCGACGACATACGCCATAACCAATGGCCGGCAGAGCGCGAGGCTAAAATTGCTGAAATTGAAGCCAATTGCGCCTTAATGCTCGAAGAGAAGCGTGAGCAGATAAGGCAACGCGGCACTTCTTTCCAAGAAATCGATAAGTACGAAAGGATTATACAGGGCGAAATCGAAGACTACCGCAAAAACGCCACAGATGAATTCGACATGCTCTATGGCCAGACAAAACTCATCAACTCATCCGACAACGCCGTGCGCAGCGTCGCGTCTGAACTTCTTATAGAGCGCTATACCCTATCGCGTATCTACACCAAAGGCGCTCACGTAGAAAGCGAGCAAGACCAGCTGCAGACACTTGTACCGCGTGCGGTCAACGAGCTCCGCAGCGCCATCGTCACAGGAATGATAAAAGACCTCACAAGCAAGCTGATGAATCTTCCTGCCGAAGATTTCGAGTCGGCAGCCTCAATCATGGAGCAACTGGCCGGCTGGAAAGATTATCAGAAGCAATTGGGCAAAATGCTCGGTGAGCGCATAATCCTGCCCCGCCAGCGATTCTGAGAGGGCGTCATACATTTGTACGACACCCACTAAAAATGTGACCTCCTCCGCGAACGGAGAAGGCCACAACCACATTATTCAATAATTCACTCAATGATGATGGTGATGGGGTACGTAGTTGGGATCTCTCTTGCGCAAGAGATGTTTGATCCAGATGTAATATCCCGTAAGAGGCAGCGACGCACCAAGAAGAGCGCCGAGCAACCAAAGTATGCGGGTAATCATTCCACCGAGCGAACCGGTATGGATTGAGTAGATCCATCCGCGGAGCTTGTCGGCACCGTTGTTGTCGGCATACATCGCAGCAGGAGTGATTTCGCCCGAACGACGGTCGAAACTGTAGCGGTTTGCCGCACGGCTGTTGCCTGTGGTTCCAAGAGTCACAGAAGCACTTTCGGCGCTTATCGTAATCTGAGGAGCCTCGGGATTCTCTGCCTTGAGCTGATCATATACCTGCTGCCAACGACCGTAAGGTGAACGGTGCATGCCGCCACCACCGCGACGATGTTCGCCATCCTGATGACCTTCGCCGCGACCTTCGCCTCGGCCTTCGCCATGTCCACCGCGGCCTTCGCCACGACCGCCACGACCTTCTCCGCGACCGCCTCGCTCGCCACCGTCATTATCAGATTTTACAGACGCGTTGGCCTGACCGAAATTGCGTGGAGTATGCTCTACCCCACAGACAGCATAGAAAGCCGAACGATACCAATTGAACGACCAAGTAAGACCTGTCAGCGCCATTGCAAGCACAAACACAAGCGCATACATGCCGCCGGCAACGTGAAGACCTTTCCAGAAGCCTTTCCAGCCTTGCGAGAAAGGAATACTCATGCTGTGACGGAAATCACGTCGCGCACGCGGCCACCATATAACAATACCCGATATCAGGGCGATTACAAATATAAGGGTGGATATTCCCACGAGAGTCTTGCCGACCTTTACTCCTTCTCCATGAGGATTGGCACTGTCGAGCAACCAACGGTGGAGCTTGAACATTGTGCCAAAGAATCCGATACGCTCATAGGAGCCGGTGATACGGCCGGTGTACTGATCGATAAACATCGACGCACGGCGTGGCTTGGATAGAGTGACCTGATAAGTACGGCTGTTATCGCTGAATACGGTTACACCGGTAATCTCCACACTATCCGGCAAAGAGGCCTTTACAGTCTCCATCAGCTCGCCCATAGGCATTACCTCACCATCGGTAGACTCTACAAAGTAGACATCGCTCTTGATGGCGCGTGTGATTTCGGGCTCGAATATGAGCATGGCGCCGGAGAAGCAGATAAGTGTGATGAAAATGCCGAATGGCACCGACAGCCAAAGGTGTATTTTTCTGAAAAACTTGATCATGACAGAAAATTATAAGAGATAAGCATATAAACCTCAAAATGGAGTTTGCAGCCGGTAAGGCCACAAACTCCGTATAAGGTTATGGAAGTATTATTCGGCAGGGGTAAGATATCCGAAGCCGTTGATAGAAGTACACTCGACAGTCACACCCTTGGTAGCTACTGCGGTGTTGGTGTCAATACCGTAGAGAGCGGGGTAAGAGACATCAGAAGCACGACCGCCGCCACCATGACCGCTACCACCGGTAGAGCTGCTTTCTTCGCCGACATTGATGGGGATATATACCTTACCATTCTCAACGAACACAGTCTTGCCTACCGACGATACATTGTCGGGCAGACCGGTAACGTAGGTCAGTTTCTTTGTCTCGGCGTTGAAGATAGCGAGATCGGTAGCAGTAGTAGTCGCTCCTACACCTGAAATCGGGCCATTATACATGAGCATGAGGAAAGTGCTGCCACCGGCGGGCCAGCAACGCATAAACGTACGGTTTCCGCCCGGAGTCTGCTTTTCGATGTTGCAGTAATAATCATCAAACTTGGTGCTGTTCTTTGGAATACGGCACACACCGGCGTCAAGTGTTGTCTGCTGACGGGTATCTGTACTCGTCTTGGAATAGCTTGAAGAGAACACATAGATATCGCCCTTATCGTCGGCCCAGATTGTCTGATAATATTGTGAGCGGAAACGACCGCAGGGATAGCTTATCTGGTCGGTATATGCAAGAGTCGGGTTGAGCATATCGCCGTTATTGTAAATGGCTACCCAACATTCATTGGGATACTGGGTGCCCGAGATTGTGTTAGCTTCGTATGCACCGCCGCCCGAGCCACCGGACTCCTGTTTGATGAGGTCGGGATATTTCACCCACTTGCCATTGTCGTACGCCACGCCGTAAGCGCTCAGACCCATAGGAATGACACCGCTGTAGAGCTTCGTACCACTCTGCTCCGCACCCGAAAGAGTAACATATTCGCCATTGCCAACATAGTTTTCGAGAGAGTATTTGCCTTCTGCGATTTCGTCCGCATTTGTAGTTTTAGAGCCGGCGAGCACATTGAGCCAATCGACGGTGAGCACCATTTGGCGGTTGCCTTTAGCGTCGGCATATTTTTCGGGACCTGAAGCTGTGGCGGTAGTGATGATGTCGTCGCCATAGAAACCGTAGGAAGAGAAACGGTCGATGTTATATGATTCGTCGCTCTTATACATCTCGCCATTAGGGAGCATGTAGTAGCGGCGTGTGCCACCGGAATTGCCCTGATTGTATTGCAGGCCGTAAAGATAATTCTTGTAGAACACCCACTGGGTGGCAGCGTCGCTGGTGATACCGTTGCCCACGGTAGTGAGCGTACCTTCATCAAGAGATTCGCCGGTAAGGATTACATAGGCAGAGCCATTAGATCCTTGCACAGTTGTGGCAAAAACATATTTGCCACCTTCTACGCTACCGTCACCATTGCCGGGGCCGGGCGTGGGGTCATCATCTTTGTCGCAGGCAGTGAGCGACGCTGCAGCCACTGCAAGCATCATCATGCGCGAGAAAAGTTTCTTGTTCATCTTTTGTAATATATTTTATGTTTTAGTTACCGAAATATACTCTCACTTTACCATAGAAGGCTCTACCGGCTTTCTGAAGCGAGAAATTGTCATAAAGCTTTGCATTGGTGAAATTGCGGCACTCGAAAGAGAGGTTGTAGCGTCCGCCATGTATGCTGTAGCTCAGGGTGAGGTTATGGGCAAGTTGGTCGGGAACGATATAATCGTCTGACTTTGTGCCGATGTTTTCTGAATAATAGCTGAAGCTGTGGGTATACTGCAGGTCGTAGGTGAGCGACAGCACATTTGACTTGCGTCCGAGGCCGTGCCAATAGAAATTGGCGTCGCCGTCGGCAAAAAGCCAAGGCATGTTTGGCATGCGCTCACGATAGCAGATGTTAGGCAGCGATGAATCCTGAGCGTACGGCATATTGTCGCGCACATTCATCTGTGTGAGATTGCCTCCAACGGTAAACCAGCGTGAATATGTATAATGTGCCGAGATGTTGAAGCCTTTTGTGTCAACCTTGCCGTAGTTTATATACGTTGCAGCCGATTTGCCACCCGACAGCGCCATGATGTTTCGCTGTATATAGTCGTGTGTGTCGCGGAAAATAAATCCACCTTCCACATAGATTACGTTGGGGCCGAAAGTTGCGTTGTAGCTCAAGTTGATGTTTACATTATGGCTCGACTCAGGACGCAGTGAGATATCGCCCATCTCGAGGTCTTCATCACCAAACATTTCCTCGATTGTAGGCAGGCGGTAAGCCTTCTCGTAAGAGGCCTTGAGCTGGAAGCCGAGCGGCATCATCCACGTACCGGCAACGCCGTAGCCGAAGTAGTCGACTGTGCGCGAGGTGAGGGCGTAGTTGTCCTGTGCTGACGAAGTAGCCATCGGGCCGCTCACATACTGGTGGTATTGTTTGCCGAATACTGTGATATTAACCTTGTCGATGGGGGTATAGCGATACGACAGTCCGAGGATGTTTTTGTCGGTAGTCTTGTTGAACTCCTCATGTGTAGGAGGATTTGTAAGCAGATTCTCGTTGGAGCGGTTGAAGGCATTGAACACGTTGTTGATAGTGAATACGTGTCTGTTGCCGAGCTGATAATTCACCGTGGCAGTTGCCGACCAATTGTGGTTGAGCGACTTGGTATTCTGCAACGATTGCTCGCCGCCCGTGGTGGGAATTGTCTGACCAAACCAGTTATATCTTACCGAGGCGGTGTCGACATTGATAGATGTGTCGTGATTGTAATTTGCCGTAAGGCTCACATCGAGGCCTTTTGTAAAGAGGTTTCGCTTGGCATATTCGAGTGAGGGCATAAGCGAGTGGCCGTGACGGTGCTTCTGTCCGTAGACGATTTCCTGACGCACACCGGTCTGAACCTCCTTATACATGTGCGACCATGTGAAACCGACGAGCAGGCGGTCGGCCCATGTTTTGTTTACAAAGCCGAGTTTGCCTACGATGGCCTCGTTATGATATGTGTCGTTGAAGCGTTTCACACGGTAGAGCTTGCGGTGATTCACAGCGCCTGTCTCGAAATTTTCAACAGGGGCGTCGACCGAATAGTCATTGTCAGAATAATTCTGGAACGCGTTGATTTCATATTTGAAACCGGAGTCGAAAGTCTGGCCGAAGTTTACATACGATTTGTGGGTATTGAACGAACCATAGGAGTATGACGCGTCGACAAACCATCTGCGTTGGCGCTTGGGAGTGACAATGTTTATCACACCGCCTATAGCGTCGGTGCCGAATCCTACAGGCACAACGCCTCGGTAAACTTCGATACGATCAGCGAAATTCACCGGAATATTGTTCAGACCAAACGAAGAACCGACACCTTCCTGCGGCACACCGTCGATAAACACCTTCACATGCTTGCCCGAGAAGCCGTCCATAGTCACCGCCATATCAGAACCGACGCCACCGCTCTCGCGGATTTTCATGCCGGGAGCTTTGGAGAGAGCCTCGCTGAGCGTCTTGGTAGTGTTGACGAGATCTTGCGTATTCACAGCTGTGGCATTGAAAGCAGAGTTGCGCACCTTGCTGACAGGGTTTGCCACCACAATGAGATCGGCCAGATGTGTGTTGGAATTGAGCTTGACATTGATACGTCGGCGCTGTTTTGGCTCTATTTTCACACTTATCTCTTTTTTCTCGAAGCCGACCGATGATACCACCAAGGTATATTGCCCGGCCGGAGCGGAGATGTGATAAAGGCCCTTGTCGTTGGTTGTTGAGGTATACTTTGTGCCTTTGAGCATGACTGTGGCGAAATCAAGAGGATCACCGTCGAGCGACAGCACCTTACCCGAAATCATACCATTGCCGGCTTGCGCAAAAGCTGCTGATATAGAGAGGAGAATGATTGTCAAAAACGTTAAAAATCTGTTTCCTTTTATCATAACTGATGATTTATGTGGTGCAAAGTTCGGCAGTTTTTTATCGATATAAAATACTCACTATTGAGTATCACAACCCAAACGTCCTGATTATGAGATCATTGCAAAACCATCAATTGGTAGAATACACAATTACAATGGTAAACAACAAGCGTGACTACACAACAGAATGACGAATACTTTGTTATAAGTATAATTAAAGTATATCAGTATGGTAATAACAGATAATCTGCCGGAAGAAATACTCAACAATCCGGCATACGCAAATATCCTGACACGCACAAGTATCAGGCAGTACACAGCTGAGCCGATTTCCGACATCGACGTGTCGGCTTTGCTCCATGCGGGCATGTCGGCACCGAGCGGCGTAAACAAACAGCCATGGGAATTCATTGCCGTAGACAAGCGTGAGCTGCTCGACGCTCTCGCCAATGCACTACCCTACGCAAAGATGACAGCACATGCACCTTTGGCCATCGTGGTGTGCGGAAACAGAAACCGCTTTCTCGAAGGTGTCGATGATAATCTATGGGAGCAGGACTGCTCGGCAGCCACCGAAAATATACTTCTGGCCGCCCACGCACTTGGTCTCGGAGCTGTATGGACCTGTCTCTATCCGCATACCGACCGAATGGAGGCTGCCGCTCGCTTACTCGACATTCCCGATGACATCATTCCTTTCAATCTCATCCCGATCGGCCATCCCGAAAAAGAACACGAGCCGATGGATAAATGGCACGCCGACCGGGTGCATATAAACAGCTATGGTAAATAAAATCGAGTAGGAGGTGAACACTAATTGAGGTGTTCACCTCTTTCGTGTTCACTT
>CAJTWH010000040.1 GCA_910579995.1 uncultured Muribaculaceae bacterium
AATCGAACCGGGGACACAAGGATTTTCAGTCCTTTGCTCTACCAACTGAGCTATAACACCTTTTTGCGCTTGGGCTTTTGCCCTTTTGCGCTGCAAAGTTAGGGACTTTTTTTTTACTGTGCAAATTTTTTTGAAAGTTTTTTTGAAAATTTTTTAGGGCGTTTTCCTAACTTGCTGATAATGATTATTTAAAGCGTTGGAGCAATTCTGTCTGTTTTGTTTTGGCTATCTTGACTGTTTCTGCTTTTGTTGAGCCGGGGAATGTGGATTGATCCGGAATCAATACTTTTTGGCCGGGGCGGATACGGTTTGGATTGGGAATTTTGTCGCTGTTGGCTTCATAGATGAATACCCAGTAACTTGATTCTCCATAATGTTTTTTGGCAAGGCGGATGAGGCTTACGTCTACGGTGTCGTAAACGGGCTTCTTTTCTTCCTGTGCGGGGGCGGGAGTTACCTCAGCCGGCGCTGCCGGAGTGGTAGCGGCGACATCCGGAGTGGAATTCTCTTGCTGCATTGGTGCGATGTCTTCTACTGATACTTCTTCAATCTGCAAGTCGGCAGGTTCGGGTGATTCTTCTTCGATTTGTGGACGCGGTGTTACCGGTGTGGTATATACTGCTGCCAGATATGCACCGGCAATGACTGCAAGGAATATTAGGCCGATCCAAAGCCAAAGTAGATTGCGCCTTGGTTTTTCGGGTTCGTGAGCGGTTATTACCCTTTCCGGTTCTTCTTCCGGTTCTTCCGGAGTGATGACTTCTGCGGTCACGGCCGGCTCTTCCTCCTCTTCTTCGGGCCAGCGTAGAGTCTGGGGCTCCGGCTCCTGACGATGTTCAATTTCCTGCTGTGGTTCCGGCTCTTCTTCTGGCTCGGCCAAGAATACGGGAGTTTCATCTTCATCGTGAGTTTCTTCCACCGGAGTCTCTTGCTGGGGTTCATCAAATGTGACTCCATCGGCAAGTTCGACTGCTGAGAACACTTCGAAGGGGCGGTTCAGCTCGGCTGCAAGATCTTTGTCGGGGGTGAATGCCACTGTCGTGTTGCCTGAGTCAAGGTCATTGGCTACGGGTCGGAAGGTGCCGATACCTTTTATGGTTATTGTGTGGCCTGCTGCAACGTTGTCTTCCACAGTAGCGAAAAGTGCCCGCAGGAACTTACGGGCCGTGTTGTTGTCAACTCCCGACACCGCTGCCAGGCGCGTTATGAGTTGCGAAAGAGTTATAGTATTGTTCATTTTGTCAATTTGAGAAATATCGGCATAAAGTTAGTCATAAATGCCGACATGAGCAAAAGATTTTTACGTTGACATGGCTGTTGCAGCCCGGAAATAAAACAAGCCGACTCATGAGAGCCGGCTTGTAAAGGATATCAGAGGATGTTATCGGTAGAGGACTTTGCTTGTCTTTTTGCCTTGGCGGACAATGTAGACATTGCCGGCTTGCGGGTTGGCCACGCGCATACCCTGAAGATTGAAGTATTCTTTCTCGGCATTGTCATCGGCAGTGATGTCCTCAATGCCGGTGGTTACGTCGAGCAGGGGAGTGTAGAGGAAGAGGTTGGGGAAGGCTTCGTTGGTGAGCACACACATAACTCCGCTATATGTGATGAGGAATGTTGTCACTCCGTCGTTGACGATAAATTCTTCACCTGCGACGAGTTCTTCGCCGTTCATGTTGCCATAATCGTCGATTTCGGGTACTCCTACAAACCAGCGGTATGTAGTGGGATAATCGCCTACATTTGCCTGCGACGACAGGTCTACCTTGCCATCGATACATTCTACATCGAGCGGACGCTGGCTGCCATAGTTGTATACGGCATATTTGTCAGTTCCGTCGGCATTGAGGGCTGCGGGAAGAGTGGCGAAAGTAAACGAGTTCACAACAAGCGACAGCACGCGCAGACGGGTGAGGGATGAAACGTCGATGGTAGTGAAGTTGTTGTGGCCCAGATCAAGTTGGTCAAGGTTGGTGATACCGCTGAAATCTATTTGGCTGAGCTGGTTGCCGGCTGCATAGAATAGCCAGAGGTTCGGATGGTTGCCAAACTTGATGTCGGTGAGCTGGTTGCTGCCAAGATAGAGCTGCTCGAGTTTCGGGAATGCGCTTACGTCGATTGTCTCAAACTTGTTGGCTGCAAGGCTCAGAAGCGTGATGTTTGTATGTGCTGTAAGGTCTTTTACATCAGTAAACGCATTGCCTGAAAGGTTGAGCTCTACGAGCTTGTCGGTGTTGGTGGGCAGGGTGATGTTGCTCAAGCCGGCGTTATATACCATCAGCGATGTCGCGTCGGCAAGTTTCGAGCCGTCGAATGAGCTCATTGACACGCCGTCGATTGAGAATACGGTGATGTGTTCGTCGGTTGAGTATGTATATGCTTTGGCAGTCGCACCGGCTATAGTCTTGGCTGTGAATTGGCGGTATGATGTTCCGAGAACGTATTGTTCTACCACGCTGCCGTCTCCGCTCCAGTCGATGTAGACAGCTGTTCCTTCTTTGTCAGAGGTGAACGAAAGAGCAGCTTCCTGACCTCCGGTCGGGGTGGTGAATGAGGCGATCAGATTTGTAGGCATGGCGGCCGCCTCCATTACAGTGGTGCAGAGAGCGTTTTCACCGGTAAACTGCGGGTATGCCGGGTTTGTCATCTCGCAATATACCATCTTGCCTACAGCGGGAGTCATGAATGAGGTAGAGCCGTTGGTTAGGCGGTAGTCAACGCCTTCGGTAAGTGTCACACCTGCGGTGGTTTTCCATGTATAGACAGTACCTACACCGTCTACAACATAGTTCTGTGCGCTCAGGTTAGCGCCCGGAGCCTTGGCCGGCATTACGATTTTTGCCTGAGGAGCATAGATGTAGGTAGCTGTTGCTGCCGGTGCTGTAGGCATATTGGCAAATGTGAAAGCATTGTTGCTCAAGTCAAGATATGCCATGCCGTCCTGATCGGGGAGTGTGATCTCTGTAAGCTGGTTGTACGACACATCCACGCGGTCGGCATTATACATATATGATGTATTGATTGCCGTAAGCTGGTTGTGGCTGATGTTGAAGTTGACGATATTCTCAAATTCCTTTTGTCCGAAAGTGGTGAATTTGTTGTAGCTCAGGTCAAGATTCTTGATAGAGCGCTCGTCGTTGAGAGTAATGGTGGAGAGTTCGTTGTTGCTCAGGTTTATGTCGGCGAGAATGGTCTTTGAGTATGCACCATTGATTCCGGCAAGGGTCAGGCCGTTGAGGAAGTGGTTGCCTGTCATCTCAAGGCTGCGCAGCTTGCGGTTGTAGCGCAGGTCAATGTTGTAGAGCTCTGTAGAGCGCAGGCGCAGTTGCTCAATTTCTGTGGCGGCATGGATGTCAAACGATGTGAGATACATGTCGTCGATAGCAAATGCTGTCAGTACGTCGCCCTCGGCTGTGAGCACTTTCACTTCGCTGCTGCCTTTCTTGGTGAACACTACGTTAGGAGTGTCTCCAAGTAGCTCGGTAGTCACGGGGAGTTCTACGAGATTGCCGTCGCCAGGGTTGATATAAATGGTTTTGGGCGTCGTGGCGGAGGCTCCGGCAATGCCCACAGAGAGTTTAATCTGAGTGCCGTCGCCAACGATAGTGCCGAATTTCACCATTTCGCTCGGTTTGCCGTAGTTTGCTTCGGTCTTGACCATGAAGCGGGTAGTATTGATTGGCACACCCACAAATGCGCTGTTGGCAAAAGAGAGGTAGAGCGAGTCGCTGCTTGCTTTCTTAAGAGTGACGATACCGTCGGCATAGTCGTAGTACGAAGCGTCAAGTTTGTTGCTCGTGTTGGTGACAACATTGTAGGCATAGAGCTCGCAGTCGGTGGTTGTGCCGTTGCGGAGCACCTTGTCGGCAAGATTGATCGTCATGCCCTCGGCATACGACTTCTCTACCGGCATGGGGCGCTGCTCATAGCGGTAGTCATACCAAGCCGGATCGGGGTCGGGCAGCGTAGCGAATGTGAAGTTGTTGTTGCTGATATCGAAGTTGCTGAGTTTGGAGAGATTGGCAACATTTATGGTAGTGAGGTAGTTGCGGCCCAGATAGAGGTTGTCTACATTAGGGTTGTTGCTCAGGTCGATTTCTGTAAGTTGGTTGCCCGTGAGTGATATGAATGTCAGAAGAGGGTTGTGGCTCAAGTCTATCTTGCTGAATTTGCAGTCTGTGTTGAGAGTGCCCGAGGTATGGCCGGCGTAGAATTGGGTGAGCTTGGCGTTGTTGCTCAGGTCAATTTCTGTAATGCCGCTGTCTTCGATATTGAGAACGGTGAGTTCTGTATTCTTGCTCACATCAAGTGTGCGGATAGGGCAGAGGTCTACGGCGAGGCGCAGCAGACGGGGGCACTGCGACGGGTCGAGATGAGTCAGTGACAAGTTGTGATATGCGTCGAAACTCATCAGGTTGGGGTATGTGGTAATATCGAAATTGGGATCGATATAATCGATGATGTCAACTTCGAGGATAAGCAGATTGGGGTGGTCGGTGCCTACAACCAGAGGTGTCTCCGGAGTGAAGGGGTTGTCGGTAAGGTAGATAGCCGACAGCTTGGTATATTTCGACAGGTCGAGACGCTGCAGCTGATTGTGCTGCAGGTCAATAATCTCGAGATTGGTGCAATCGCCGAATTCGATCCATTCGATATAGGCGCCTTCACCGTCGAAATAGTCTATCAGGCTTGCGTCGCCATATATTTTCACGATACCTTCTTTGTCGACATTACAGGTAATGCTTGTCGCTTTGATAGCTGAGGCTTCAGTGTCGAATGTGGCAGGCTCAATCTCCATCTCGCCTGATGTGGCGCCACAGTCAAAGTCTATCCATGTAGTCTCTGTTGAGCCAAGACGGATAGTGAAGCTGTTCGACGACCCTTGCAAGTCGTAGATAGCAGTCTTGAAAGTGATGATAGGCTCTTCGGTCTCCGCTGCGAAAGAGCAGAGCACGGCCGTCATCATTGCAAGAAATGCCAATGTGATTTTCTTCATATTTTGGTTTGTTAGTTGGTTATTATATGTATTCAATGTCGTGGCCGGCGTAAACTTACTGCCTTACTATGATTTTGCGTGAGTGAATGCCGTTTACGTTCACGATATAGGCGCCCGGAGTGAGAACCGATGCGTCAAGGGTGAGGGTGTCTCCGTCGCCCTTGTCGGTCAAGGCAAGGCTGCCCGACATGTTGTAGACCTTGGCGTCGATATTCTCTGCACCAGCGAGGAAAAGCTCAAATGTCTTGCCGTCGCTCTTTATCATCAGTGCGTTGCCGTCGGCTTCCACATTGCCGAGAGAGGCTGACGAGCGGCGCAGTACTTCCTTCAGACCTGCGTATGCGTCGAATTTGCCTGCTCCCCATTTCACGGGATTACCGGCCTCAACTTCTTCGTCACGGATTGAGGTCTTGGCTATGATATCTTTTACCTCTTCGTTTGTAAGAGAGGGGTCGGCTTCGAGCCAGCATGCTATGGAGCCTGCCACGTATGGGGTGGCCATAGATGTGCCGCTGGCCGGAGCCCAATAGTTGCGGCGTCCGCTCTCATCATATTGTGCTGCCAGACCGGATTTGTCGATTTTGTCTGCGCCATAGTACTCTTCATAATATGTATTGGTTGAAGAAATGATGGCAGCGCCGGGCGCACATACATGCGGCAGAGTGCGGCCATCGGCGAGTGTGCCGTATGAAGAGAAATCGGTGATTGTACCGGGTGTGAATTTGCCTTGGTAGTGACGGCGGTAGCCCTCGAGACTGCCGTAGCTGTCGCGGGTGTTGTAGGCTCCGACTACAATGGGTTTATAGCCGCATGCCATGTCGGATATCGAACCGTCGCTGCTGCCGTTGTCCCATCCGGCGATACCCATGTTGCTCAGCTCGGCATAGTCAATCTCGTTGTAACATTCGATACGCTGACCCGGCTCACCTTCAACGATGAAGCCGAAGAGGTAATTGTCGTTTTTCGGTACAAGTCCATAAGAAACCGCACCCATATACTCGCCTGAGTACTCGTCAAAGTCGTAGCCTACGCCAACATAGCCCGAAAACGCGTTGTTGAGAGTCGAGCTCACGATTTCGGTGCCATCTTCAACGTAGTCGTCAGAACTTACAAACCACTTGCCTGCGCCATTTTCTGCGTCAGGATCTGGTTGCATGGTGTAGCCAACTCGGCCGCGTGTCTTGTTATAGGTGACGGCGGTAAGCTTGATCGGCTTGTCGCTGAAAATATGGAGCATACCATAGAGGAAGCCGGCAGGAATCACCTGTCCGTCAGAGGTCACCATATCCTGTGTGATTGTTGACTTGATGAACGATTTGGCCTCTGTGTCGCTTTCTGTAAGGTTTTTGTTTACAGCCAAAGGCACGTCGCCCTCGTTGCCGGCCGACATTACGAGTATAGTCTCATCTGCCACGAGGTCAAGAGCTTGGTTCATCAGCGCTTTGGGGCTGTGGCTGTTGACGTTCGAGCCAAGCGAGAGGCTCAATACCATCGGCTGTCCGGTATAATATCGGTAGTTGAGCATCATGTCGATTGACTGCACGATGAGTTGGTCGACAAGAGTGGTGGTGCCGGCTACAAGATCCGCACCGGTGGCAACACCGTAATATGGATTGTCGATTTCCTTGATTGTGGCTGTGCTGTTGTCATCGTTTTCGATGGCGGCATTGATTTTACCTTTATATGAGCCGCCGAGAATACCGAGTGTATGTGAGCCGTGGAAGGTGGTGTTGTTGTCGGTGGTGAAGCGGAAGATATTGTCGCGGTCGTAGGTGTTGCCTACCCAGCCGTCAGGGCTGCTGTTGTCTATGGCTATATGGGAGAGCAATGCAATACGTGAGTTGCCGTTCTCGTCGCGGAAGTTGATGTGGTTTGCGTCGATACCTTCGTCGCACACTGCCGCGATTACTCCTTTGCCGGTGTAGGGGTGGTCAAGTTCATAGCCTTCGTGGAGTTTGTCTACTCCTGAGGCGGCGCGGGCGCGGTCCATAGTGGGGCGTACACGGCGCGATATCTCGAGGCGCTCGATACAAGGCAATGCTGCCACTCGCTCTACATCATCGGCTGCCACATTTACAAGGGCGATGTCGCCGATAAGGTTCGATACATGCACACCTTCAGCCTCAAGGTCGGCCTTGGTGAACCCTTTGGCGATTTTGGCGAAAGCAAGTATGTTGGATAATTTCTCGCCGGAGCGGCTGCCCGCTGCCCGGCTCTGTTCCATACGAAGATACATGCGGTCGCTCAGGCTCAGTTGTGCCGACATCGTCGTCGTCATGCCAAGCAGAAGGGCCGCTGCAGTTATTCTGTGAATCTTTTTCATTAGTGTGATATGATAGATCTTGATTGGATAAACAACAAAGTTTCATCTCCGCCTTATATCGGCGGAGTCGAGACTTTGTTCTGTTTTATGGCTTTAAAAAGTGCACCGGGCACCTTATTTTACATATACCTTCTTGCCGCCGATAATATAAATACCGGTCGGGAGGGCGTTGGCGTCGCCGGCAACGCGGATACCCTGCAGATTGTAGACTTCGTTAGAAGCGTTGTTGTCTACGCTGACTTCTTCTACGCCTACAGTCTTGGCGCTTACAGAAAGCACTGCGTGAGCTGTCGGGGTGAATTCTACAGTGTTGTCTGCGTCGAATGTAAGGGCTTCTTCACCAAGGGTGGCGGTGTAGCCTTCTGCGTCGGGTACGGTGAGGTGGTATACGGTGCCTTGATGAGCTGTCGAAGCTGCGCTGAAATCACTGATCTCGGTGATATGGTCGCGGCGCACGGTAATACCGTCTGTAACTTCAGGCATGTCGAATGTGAGGTCGTATTTCTCTGGTTCGCCGTTGATGAATACTTTGATAACATCGCCGTTGGCAAGGCCGGTTGCACCGTCGAATGAGAACGTGAACGAACCCTCATACATCGGGCTTACAGTTTCGCCGTTGAGCACTACAACAGCTGCGGTGCCGTTTTTGGGCTGGAAGCCAATGCCGACGGGAAGGTCAACGCTGCCGAATTCAAACTTGTTGTAGCCTTCAGCAACGGCGCAGATATCTTTGTGGGTGTTGAGGCTCTGGAAATTGAAATAGTAAGAGTCGTCCAGACCGTTTACATAGAGCATGCCGGTCCAGTCGCGTACGATTTTCTCTGTTGCGATGACAAATTTGTCGCCGGCTGCCACTTCGATGTTTATAGGTGTATAGCCTTGGAAGAGCTCAATGTCGTTTTTCATCACTGACTTGAGTACACCTGCGGCAGAGGCTGTGATGTTGATGTAGATAGAACCGCCGCCAATAGTCTCGCTGAACTCAATTTGCTGTTCGCCGGCGCTGAGGGCGATGTTGTTCGACGATTGGTCATAGCCGGTGTAGACAATTACATTGGCCGGATCATCTACAGTGAAGCTGACGCTGAATTTACCGGGCTTGTGGGCGTAAACCTTGATATCGGTGTCGGCTGTGGCCTTGAATGTGTATGAGCCATAGAGGTATGTCACAGTCTGGGCGCCGATTTCCATCTTCTCGAAAATATATTCAGAAGTGTTGCCTGTAAGCTCGATAGTGGAGCCTGCATGAGCTTTGAAGCTGTTGATGTTTTCTACAGCCGTACCGTCAACTTTCACAGAAGTGATGAAGCCTGCTGCACCGTCCATTTCGGTAATGGTGTAGTTGTAGTCGATGTCGGGAGCAACGAGCGACACTTCGAGATTGTCGCCGTTGGCGATTGACAGATTGCTGTAGTTGCCATATTGGTCGGGCGCTACGTCTGTGCCGTTGTGCTTCACACCATAGAAAGTTTCGCTGTATTGCTTTTCGAGTCCGATCATATTCTCAGTCTCGGGGTCGAATTTGAGCACTTGTGTGGGTTCGCTCAGTGTGACAGAGCGGTAAGTGCCGCTGAAGCGGATTGAAAGTTTCTCCGGAGCGTCGCACGATACGGTGAGAGAGGCTGTGCGGCTTTCGTTAAGGTCTTTTGTGGTGATTTTGTAGTAGTGGCCTTCCTCTGTGTTGTTGAAATAGAAATAGGCGTTGTTGCCTTGGATTGACTGCGCTGTGCCGGCTTTGTTTACAACCGATGTTACGCTGTATTCCTGAGAGGCGGGCATTACGATGACCTGCATGCCGTTGTCGGGCATGTCGTCGATTGTGAATACATTCACACCGTCTTTAAGGCCGGTCTGCTCTTGATAATTGATAGATACTTTTACTCGATCGGCATGGTCGATATCGAGCTGATACTTATTGACTCCTGCATTGCTTGTAAAAGCTGCCGCTGCGGTCATAAGCAAAAGTGTAAAGAAATGTTTCATAGAATATAATGAAATGATTGATTGTAATCTACTTTAAACAAACCTGAGGCTTGAATCGTATCTTTGGCGCAAAGATAATATAATTATCCTTATCTACCAAACATATTTTTCCGCTTTTTTGATTTTAATGTATAAATGGCTCTTATACGTGAGGTTCAATTTTTCCCTCGAGGCCGTCGAACAATTTTTTTTGAAAAAAGTTCACAAAAAATTTGGCAGACTCCAAAAATGTCCCTAACTTTGCACTCGCAAAACGGCGGGATAGCTCAGTTGGTTAGAGCGTCGGATTCATAACCCGGAGGTCAC
>CAJTWH010000041.1 GCA_910579995.1 uncultured Muribaculaceae bacterium
TTTGTAACTGCTGATAATATATGTCTTATCAGAAGTATGCGTATGACACCCGAAGAGATAGCTCGAGAAAAGATTGACCGCATGTTTGCGGAAGCCGGATGGGCTGTGGTTGACCGCGACCACTACTCTCCCGATATAAGCGCTGCCGCGGTTGAAGAAGGCCTTATGAAAGGCAATCATGAGGCCGACTATCTGCTGTTTATCAACGGCAAAGCTTTCGGTGTGCTCGAAGCAAAGCGCGAGGAAGTCGATGTATCCTCAACGTCTGTCTGCGAGCAGGCAGAGTTCTATACCAAGAGTGTACCATCATGGTGTCCGGCTTGGTACGAGCCACTTCCTTTGGCATACGTTTCCAATGGCAAAGATTTGTTGTTCCGCGACTTGCGCGACCCCGACGGCTCTTATCAGCCTTTGAAAGCCATCCATACTCCCAAACAGATTGTAAAGTTACTCGGTATCACCGACTATTACGCCGCTCTGCCAAACTTGCAGAGGCGCGGACTGCGCGATTGCCAATATGAGGCTATAACCGAACTTGAAAAAAGTTTCCGCGCCGGGCATAACCGCGCGCTCATGGAATTGGCCACCGGCGCAGGCAAGACGTTCACCGCCTGCCTTGCGATCTACCGCATGCTCAATTACACACCGATGAAGCGTGTGCTTTTTCTTGTTGACCGCAACAACCTCGGCAGGCAGGCGGAGGGTGAGTTCGGCAGATTCAGACTCACCGAGAGCGGCGACCCTCTCAACACCATATTCTCGGTCAACAGGCTCAGATCGGCAAGCGTCAAAGAAAGCGACCAAATAGTGATATCCACAATCCAACGCCTTTTCTCTCTCCTATCAGGACAGCCCATAGAAGACTCCGACGATGATGAGGCAACCGAAGATATCCAAGGCCACGTAACTCTGCCGCCCAACCCTGCACTGCCTCACGACTTCTTCGACATGATTATCATCGATGAATGTCACAGAAGCATTTACGGCAATTGGCGTGCAGTACTCGAATACTTCGACACAGCCAAACTCGTCGGTCTTACCGCTACTCCTGTCGCAGAGACAATTGCCTTCTTCAACAATAACCGCGTGATAAGATACTCACTCGAGCAGTCTATTGTCGACGGGGTGAATGTCGCCGAACGTATTTACCGTATCAAGACAAAGGCAGAAGAAGGTGGAGCTATCCGCGAGGGCGACAAATTCCACCGTATCACACGATATACCGGCAAAGTTGAAGACATCCGGAGCAAAACCCTCGAGACTTATACCGGTAAGGAGCTCAACCGCAGCATTGTAAACCCGGCTCAGATTAAACTCGTACTCGAGACGTATCGCGACGCCGTCTACAGCGAAATGTTTACCGACCCGCAGCGCGAGCCCGTAATGGATTATCTGCCGAAGACTCTGATATTCGCCCTCAACGACGCCCACGCCACCAACATCGTCAATATAGCAAAAGAAGTATTCGGACGCACCGACGACCGCTTCGTGCAGAAAATCACATACTCGGCCGGCGACAGCACCGAGCTGATACGGTCGTTCAACAATGACAAAGACTTCCGTATTGCCGTCACAGTCACACTCGTAGCCACCGGCACCGACGTGAAGCCGCTTGAAGTGCTCCTGTTCATGCGCGATGTTGAGTCGCTGCCGCTCTACACTCAGATGAAAGGGCGCGGAGTGCGCACAATCAGCGACGACAAGCTTCGCAATGTCACGCCCAACGCCTTCAGCAAAGACTGCTATTTTCTTGTCGACGCCGTCGGTGTGACCGAGCATGAGAAAACAATGCCGACACCCGGCGACGATACCCCTATGCACACCTTGACTCTCAAGCAGCTGCTCGAGCGAATCACCCACGGCGACCTTAGCGACGACAATCTCCGGCTCCTTGCCGGACGCCTCTCTCGGATCCACAACCGCGCCAAGGAAGACGAACGCTGCGAATTCGAAAGGCGGGCCAAAGCCGGTATGGCAGAGATTGCCTCTAATATATATCAGGCTTTCGAAACCTGCACTCTCCCGCCCTACCATAATGTCAACGAGCCCAACAATGAGCGCAAAGGTCTCGTTCGCCCGCTCGCAGTCAATCCCGACGCGCGGGAATATCTGCTTATCCTCAATGCAGGATTTGTAAAAATTCTCGACCCCGGCGAAGACAAGCTCATCGAAAAAGGTTTCTCGCAAGAAGAAGCGACATCCACTACCGAAGCTTTTGAAAAATATATCGACAGCAACAAAGACGACATCGAGGCGCTCCGCATAATATATAACAATACCGCCGAACCACTCACCTATCAAATGCTCAAAGACCTGCAGATGAAACTCATGATGGCAAACCATAAGTTCAACATCCCGCAGCTATGGAATAATTACTCTATCCTCAACCCCAAGGCAGTGCAGAAATTCTCAACCAAAGACGAGAAAGACGCTCTGACAAACATCATACAACTTGTGCGCTATGCAATTCACTCCACACCCGAGCTGAAATCACTGCCCTCCTTGGCGGCTCAACGGTTCGAGCTATGGTGCGGTCAGACTCAGCGCTCGCTCACCGACTCCCAGAAAGAAATTATCCGACAGATAGTCAACTATATAGTCACCAACGGTTCGTCATCGCTCAAAGATGTCAGGGAATACGACAAGACCGTGGCGGCGCAGATAATTCACACTTTCGGCAGTGCCGACGCTGCCAAAGAAGCAATACTCTCTCTATCACAATTCCTTATCTTCAATAGAAAATCAGCATAATGGCCGGAAATATATCAACCCCTCAAACACTCACCAAGAAAGTATGGACTCTTGCCACTACCCTCGCCGGGCAGGGCATAGGATTCACCGATTATATCACACAGCTCACCTACCTACTCTTCCTTAAAATGGATCACGAGAATGTAGAGATGTTTGAAGAAGAGTCGGCTCTGCCGGTCGGCTGCCGTTGGTTCGACCTTATAGCTGAAAAAGGCGAGGACTTGGTAGATACTTACGAGAAGATTCTCGACACCCTCAGCAAGGAAGACAATCTTATCGGCACCATCTATACCAAAGCCCAGAACAAAATCGACAAGCCGGTTTACCTCAAGAAAGTAATCGACATGATAGCCGAAGAATCATGGCTTGTGATGGACGGCGATGTCAAAGGCGCTATCTACGAGGGCATTCTCGAGAAGAACGGGCAGGACAAGAAAAGCGGTGCCGGTCAATACTTCACACCCCGCTCTCTCATTCAGGCAATGGTGGATGTCACCCGCCCTAAAATCGGCGAGACAGTGCTCGACCCTGCCTGCGGCACAGGAGGCTTCCTCCTCACTGCTTACGATTATATGAAAGCTCAGTCGGCCGACCGCGAGAAGCAAGATTTTCTGAAAAACAAATCGCTCCATGGAGTCGACAACACAGCCCTCGTTGTCACACTCGCCTCAATGAATCTCTATCTCCACGGGGTCGGAACCGACCGCAGCCCCATCGAGTGCCGCGACTCTCTTGAGCTCGAGCCCGATGTGATGGCCGATGTAATATTGGCCAACCCGCCCTTTGGCACCCGCCCCGCAGGCTCGGTAGATATCGACCGCAAAGACTTCTATGTGCAGACAAAAAACAATCAGCTCAACTTTCTCCAGCACATAATGCTGTCGCTAAAAGATGGAGGCCGCGCAGCCGTGGTGCTCCCCGACAACGTGCTGTTTGAGGGCGGAGCCGGCGAGACCATCCGCAAGCGTCTGCTGTCGGATTTCAATCTCCATACAATTCTGCGACTCCCTACAGGCATTTTCTACGCTCAGGGCGTAAAGGCCAACGTGCTTTTCTTCTCCAAAGGAACGCCGACAAAAGAAGTATGGTTCTACGACTATCGCACCGACATAAAGCACACCCTCGCCACAAACCCCATGCAGCGTCATCATCTCGATGATTTCGTGGCCTGCTACAACAAGCGTACAGCGACATTCAACCCGGACTCCAACCCCAATGGCCGCTGGCGCAGATACGACGTTGCCGAATTGCTCAGCCGCGACAAGACAAGTCTTGACATAACATGGATACGCCAAGGCGGCGAAGTGGAAGATATCTCACTCGCCGACTTGATGGCCGACATAAAAACGAAAAGCGACAATATCTCCAAAGCTGTAGCCCAACTCGAGAAGCTATTCGCCGAACTTAACCTAAAAGACGAATAACCATGCAGATAATCCATGACATAAGAAAAATAATAGCCGAAGCTCGTTCAAAAGCCGTCCGTTCAGTTGATTTTTGCAGAGTTCAGATGTATTGGCAAATAGGCCAACGCATTGTCGAAGAAGAGCAAGGGGGCAAAGCCCGTGCTCAGTATGGAGAATATACTATTCGTGAAATTTCTAAATCACTGACGCCTGAATATGGGAGTGGATTTGGTGTGAGGCAACTTGAACAAGCCCGACAATTTTATTTGGAATATCCAATTGCGAACGCAGTGCGTTCGCAATTCAATTGGACTCAGTATAGAGCTCTAATTCAGATATCTGATAAAGACAAACGTGAATATTACGAACTGGAATGTCTTCACAATAATTGGACTGCCCGCGAACTTCAGCGTCAAATCAACTCAATGCTATATGAACGTTTACTTCTCAGCAACGACAAGGAGGCAGTGCTTGCAATGGCTCGCAAAGAGCGTTTGCCCCAATCACCATCTGAGATCATAAAAGACCCGATGGTGCTCGAATTTCTTGGGCTTGAGCGAAAGGCACATTATTACGAATCCGACCTTGAAACAGCGCTGATTGACCATCTCCAAGAATTTATTCTTGAACTTGGCAACGGCTTTACTTTTGTGGCACGCCAAAAACGGCTGCTTCTCGAAGACGATGAGTTTTTCGTTGACCTCGTGTTCTACAACCGTCTGGCACGCCGATTCTTGGTGATAGAACTCAAAACAGGCGAAGCGACACATCAGGCAATCGGACAGCTACAGATGTATGTCAACTACTACGACCGTTTCGAGAAACTCCCCGATGAGAACCCAACAATCGGGCTTCTGTTGTGCACGAAAAAGAACGACACCGTAATCAAAATGACACTTCCTGCCGACAACGACTCTATCGTAGCCTCAAAATATCAACTGCTTCTTCCCTCTGAAGAACAGCTCAAAGCTGAAGTCGAGAAAGTTAAACTTCAATTAGAACGAGAGAATTAAGATGAATACAAAAGCTCTGCGTCAGAAAATTCTCGACCTCGCTATCCGTGGCAAGCTCGTGCCTCAGGACCCTAACGACGAACCCGCCTCAGTACTTCTCGACCGCATACGCGCCGAGAAAGAACGCCTTATAGCCGAAGGAAAAATCAAACGCCCCAAATCTAAAACATCTTCCTCTGCGTCCCCTTATCAG
>CAJTWH010000042.1 GCA_910579995.1 uncultured Muribaculaceae bacterium
GACCTTTTTATTCTGCCGGTGTAAAAAATCTCGAATTTTTTATGTACTTTTGCAGTCGATTTAAGACCAACGAGTTTTGTAATCCTCATCGGAGGGCAAAAGGTATAATGCCGGATAAGATGACTGGGTAAAACCATTCACCTTATCCGCTTTTTTATGACTCATTATGAAAAAAGATCTTGACCGCGACAGCCTTGACTTCGGCAATGAAAGAATACCAAGGTTATTCAGCCAGCTGTTCTTTCCGACTCTTATCGGAATGGTTTTCAATGCTCTGCTGACCATTATAGACGGTGTATTTGTAGGACAAGGCGTAGGCGCCAACGGTATTGCGGCCGTCAACATTGTCGCGCCGCTGTTTATGGTAGTCACGGGGCTCGGACTGATGTTCGGTATCGGTTCGTCGGTAATTGCCAGTATCCATCTTGCCAACAATAAGGTGAAGGCGGCCAACATCATCAGCACACAGGCATTCCTTGTCGGTATAGTCATCGTAGTGCTTATTTCCATCCCTTGCCTGTTTGCGCCGCAAAGTGTAGTCAGACTGCTTGGGTGCAGCGATGTGCTTTTACCCAATGCCATAGACTATCTGCTGTGGCTCTTGCCGGGCATGACATTCCTGCTCATCGAGTGTGTGGGCATGATGTTGGTACGTCTCGACGGGTCGCCCCGCTATGCCATGTGGTGCAACATCGTGGCGGCGACTTTCAACATCGCATTGGACTATATTCTTGTCTTCCCTCTGCAAATGGGAGTGGCCGGCGCGGCGATAGCTACATCTGTCAGCTGTGCGCTAGGCGGCATTATGGTGCTCGTGTATTTCATATTCTACTCCAATACACTCAAATTCTATCGCTTGAAAACGTCGCTCACAAGCCTGCTTCTGACGCTGAGAAACACTTGGTATATGGCAAAAATCGGATTTGCGACCTTCCTTACCGAGATTGCTATGTCGGTGATGATGTTGACCGGAAACTATGTTTTTATCGGCTCGTTGGGTGAGAATGGAGTGGCGGCTTTCAGCATAGCCTGCTACCTCTTCCCGGTAATCTTCTCGATGAGCAATGCGGTGGCGCAATCGGCCCAGCCGATAATAAGCTATAATTACGGAGCAGGAAACATGAGCCGTGTATCCAAATCGCTCAAGACATCGCTTGCGGCGGCTTTGGTCTGCGGCATTATTGTGGCCGTAATCGTTGCTCTTGGAGCCAAGCCTATCATCATGATGTTCCTCTCGCCCGTATCGGAAGCATTCGCCATTGCCTCGGAGGGCCTGCCCAAATTCGCGCTTTGCGGCATATTCTTCGCTCTCAACATTGCCATGATAGGATATTACCAGAGTCTTGAGCAATCCACGAGAGCTACGGTTTTCACCCTGCTGCGCGGCATTATTTTCATTGTTCCGCTCTTCCTCTTGCTGCCTCAACTGATAGGCACTGCGGGAATGTGGCTTGCAATCCCCGCCTCGGAATTGTTGACACTGATTGTAATAGCTGCTGACTTCGCTTTCTGCCGGGCAAATCGAGTAGGAGGTGAACACTAATTGAGGTGTTCACCTCTTTCGTGTTCACT